>JAKAHV010000004.1 GCA_021825295.1 Nitrospirota bacterium | reverse complement strand
GAAGACGATCTAAATCCCGCCGTCTGGATACGTCCGGAACCGCGCGGCCGAACGAAAGGGCCTGGCAGGTATCGGCAAGCGCGAAATATACAAATTATTTTTAAGACTGCTGATCCCACACAAAAGCCTGAAGGGCCTTATGTTTAAAAATAAAAAAATAGGGGGTTCGTCCCGGGCTGGTTTTTCAGGGATTTTCCTCCTCTTGCCTTATCGAAAAACCCGGAGCCCTTATAGCTTCATGATGGCATACCGGACATTTGCCTGGCTTTTTGAGACGGTCCCTTTTTTTAAAGATGAAACCGCATTTCCTGCATTCCGCAGGAGTAACAATCAGCAGGCCATGAATGCCGCCCAGGCTCCTCCGGATATGCTCAAGGTGCTCATAGGCTTCCTTTTCGGTGATACTGACCTGTGAGGAAATGTCTTTTGCCGTAAGGGTTGCGCCCCTGAGGACAGCCAGGATTTCCTGCCTGATTGTATCGGGTCTTTCGGAGGCAACCGGGGGCCGCGGCTTTTTCAACTTGCTAGAACCTATCTCAAAATTGATTTTGAAGCGAAAGAGAGATGAAATGGTGGCAGACAAGGAAGAAAGGGGAAATCGCCCGGAGGCGCGGCAGTGCTGCGTTGAGGACTATTTCCCGTGTATGACGCCGTATGCCGCAATTTCGGCCTCTTGCAGCCAGAAGCGATTTTGAGATAGGTTCTTTTAAGGACGTTATCATTGTTATAACGATATATCACTATTGAGGATTCTTGTCAAAGGGCCGAGGTTGCCAGGAGAAAGTGGCGCCGCTATCCGAACCTTGCGATTTTAATTTTCCCCTGGCTATTGCAAATACGGGCGGTCGTTGATCCTTCCCCATACCCCATTCTTTATTGCCGTGCGCCTTCCCCTCATTTTAGCCATCCAAAGGTAGAACCATTTGGGCATGAGCGGCATTGCCATAAGCGCCTCCGCCTTCTCCGGAAGCGGTTTCCCGGCCACGAGGGCAGCCGCCGCCAGGTCGAGCGATTTCTTCAGATTTCCGGCAAGCCTGCCCAGTTTCTCAAGCCGTCCGTCAATCGATTGCCCGCCGCCCAGGGCAAGCCCCCCGATCCACTCCATGCCCGTCTCTTCCGCGAATTGGCGGCATATGGCGAGCGCCGTCACGTTCTGGTGCGCCTCCGGAAACCCGCAGTTGGATATGGCCAGAAGCCCTTTTGCATTTTCCCGGCCGGACGTATGCGGCAGCGGTGGGCCCTCCATTGCGGAGACGCATATTTTTTCCATGAGGAGATGTCCCTGGATAAACCGCGCTGCTCGCCGGGCCTCGGCCTGTATCAAAGGGTTTTGGCGGCTGACAACAGGGCGCGGATAAATAACCAGCGCAGGCTGCGCGAGCTGAAACAATGGCAAGGAAACGACGTGCAGTTGTTCTGCTCCCATGATCATGCGGAACTGTCCAGCCAAAATGGTGAGATTTACTGAAGGCCGGAACGAATCGATGCCGGGGCGATGCATTCCGGATGGACCTGAAGGCTTTCGATGAAATCGTCATTGGGGCCGGTATCGTTACGGAAAACACAAGCCGGAGGTTGCAAGGTTTCCCGGGAACAACATATCCGTTATACCCGAACGAATCGATACTGGCCAAGGACCCGCGCGTTTGAGATGTTCAGCCCTTCCGGCAGGAAGACCGGATACGGTTAGCTGCAATAAACTGAAAGCACCTTATCCGAGACCGCGTCCCAGGTGAAGGCGCTCTCGACGGCGATTCTGCCGTTTCTCCCCATCCATCTCGCCCATTCGAAGTTGGTAAAAAGCGTGCCTACCCCCCAGGCGATGGACTCCGGGTTCGGGTAGATTTTCAGTCCGTTTACCTCATGCCAGACGTATTCGTCCGGTCCGCCGTTTTTTGTGACAACGACCGGTTTCCCGGCGCTCCAGCCTTCGAGTACCACCAGCCCGAAGGGCTCGTTTCGGCTGGGGACGCACACCACGTCGCAGGCCTTGTAAAGGTCTCCCAGCTCGCCGTTTGATTTATGTCCGACAAACCTCGCGGCATGGGCCACCCGCAGGTGATGCGAGAGCCATTGCACATGCCCCATCATCTCGCCGTCGCCCACGAACACAAACCTGGCGTTCGGGTAATAGCGCAGGATGTAGGGTATGGCCTGGACCATGAGGTCCGGCGACTTCTGGTAAACCATGCGGCCGCAGAAAAGCACTGTAGGGTCCATGGGCCCCATGCCGTAGCGGCGCTTTACATCGAAAGGGTCTATCCAGCCGTCGAACTGGCGCAGGTTGACCCCGTTGAAGACCACAGAGACCTTCCAGTCCGGCGCCTCATACATCCACATGATCTCTCTTTTAAGACCGTGCGAGACTACTATCGCCTTGTCCGCCCAGTTGATGCCCGCGCGCTCCAGGTCCCTTATCGCCGCGGAGCGGCCGTCAAAGAAATTATTGCCGCACCGGCCGTATTCGGTTGAATGCATTGTGAAGACATATTTGCGCTGCCTGTTCATCTTCAGCCATATAAGCGCATTCGCGGTCATCCAGTCGTGCGCGTGTATCACATCGAAGGCGGCGCCCATATAGGTTTCGGTCTGCAGGATATGGTGCACGAACGACCGGCACATCTCGTTCGTCTCTTCGACGAAGTCCCGGTCCAGCCGGAACGGGCACCTGTGATAATGCACCCCGTCTATGACCTCGTAATGGGGCTGGCCATGGCCCATTCTCGTAAACACGTGGACTTCATGCCCCTTTCGCTCGAGGGCGGCGGCAAGCTCGGTTACATGGACGGCGACGCCGCCCACGGCAATCGAATGCAGCGATTCCCAGCAAAGCAGACTTATTCTCATCTTTCGGCAACCCTGGTTTGGTGAATTTGCAATGCGGTCATCCGTTTGTTGCTCCGGATATAAAACCTACAATATAGTCTATCACCTTTTAGGTGGAAGAAAAGGTGTATTGGGCATTCCCTGATTAATTCCTTGAGGGCCTGCTCAGATTTGCGGGGCAAGGCGGGGCATCTGTCCCGCCTTGGGCGGGATTCCGGGCGTAAATCTCGCCGCGGCGGGATTGCCGCCAGGGGCGAATATCAAGCCATTGTCAGGATGCGCCCCGCCGGTATCCGTCCGCTCTTCGCTTCTCTCCAGGAACAGGCAGATACCAGCCCCACCAATCTGACTCAGGCCCATTCCTTGACATTCGATTCGCCTGTGCTAACAGATAGTTATGAAGCATGTGAAGCCGGAATCCGGCAAGCGCGAAGGGGACGTCACTTATACCTGCCCCATGCACCCGGAGATCGTCAGAGACCAGCCGGGCGCCTGCCCCATCTGCGGCATGGCCCTCGAACCCCGGACCGCCGCTCCCCCGCAGGAGGAAAACCCGGAGCTGCGCTCGATGACGCGGCGTTTCTGGCTGGGTGTTGTCCTCACCGCGCCGCTGGTAATAATCGCCATGCGGGCCAGTCTGCCTTTCCTGAATAAGGTTTTCACAGCCGCCGCGCCCAAGTGGGTGGAGCTTGCCCTGGCCACTCCCGTCGTGCTCTGGGGCGGCTGGCCATTTTTCGCCAGGGGCTGGCAATCGGTGATAAACAGAAGCCCCAACATGTTCACCCTAATAGGGCTCGGCATATCGGTGGCCTACGTCTACAGCGTGGTGGCGGTGATGTTTCCGGACATTTTCCCGGCATCTTTCCGTCTTGCGGGCGGCGAGGTCGGCACGTATTTCGAGGCCGCGGCCGTCATAACGACGCTGGTGCTTCTGGGCCAGGTGCTGGAGCTTCGGGCCAGGTCCAAGACAGGCGCGGCCATCAGGCAGCTCCTGGGGCTTGCCCCCAAAACGGCGCGCCGCGTGCTGCCGGAGGGCGCCGAGGAGGATGTGCCCCTGGACATGGTAAAGCCCGGCGACCTGCTCAGGATACGCCCGGGTGAGAAGGTCCCGGTGGACGGCACCGTCATGGAGGGGGCAAGCTCCGTAGACGAGTCCATGATAACGGGGGAGCCCATCCCGGTGGAGAAGAAAAAGGACGACCGGGTGATAGGCGCAACCATCAACGGCCCCGGGGCGCTCATCATGCGCGCCGAAAAGGTGGGGGCCGAAACCCTCCTTTCACAGATAATCCGAATGGTGGCCGAGGCGCAGCGCAGCCGGGCCCCCATACAAAAACTCGCGGATGTGGTGGCCTCTTATTTCGTCCAGACGGTGGTGGCGGTCGCAATCCTTACCTTCATAGCCTGGGCGGTCTTCGGCCCGCAGCCCCGGATGGCCCTGGCCTTGATAAACGCCGTCGCCGTCCTGATAATCGCCTGCCCCTGCGCCCTTGGGCTGGCGACCCCCATGTCCATAATGGTGGCGGCCGGCAAGGGCGCGGCCGGCGGCGTGCTGTTCAGGAATGCGGAGGCCATAGAGGTCATGAAAAAGGTGGACACCCTGGTCGTGGACAAAACCGGCACGCTCACGGTTGGAAAGCCAAGGCTCATTGAAGTCGTCCCCGCGGCGGGCTTCGACGAAAAGACAGTCCTCCGCCATGCCGCCTCTATCGAGAAGGGCAGCGAGCACCCGCTTGCGGCCGCGATCGTGGGCGGGGCGCTGGAGGCGGGCATCTCTCCCGTCAACGCGACATCCTTCAATTCCATAACAGGCAAGGGGGTTTCCGGCCTGGTGGAGGGTCGCAGCGTTATGCTCGGAAACCTGGCCCTGATGGCGGACTCCGGGATCGATTTGGGAGCGCTCCGCGCCAGGGCGGAGGAGATGCGCAAAAGCGGCGAGACCGCGATGTTCCTCTCCATCGACGGCAGGGCCGCGGGGCTGATGGGGGTGGCCGATCCGGTCAAGAATACTACAAAGGGCGCAATCGATGAACTCCACAGGGAGGGCATAAGGGTGGTGATGCTTACAGGGGACAACCGCACAACGGCCCGGACGGTCGCCTCGAAGCTCGGCATCGATGAGGTCATCGCCGAGGTCCTGCCGGACCAGAAGGCGGACGTGGTGAAGCGGCTTCAAAACGAAGGGCGCATGGTGGCAATGGCCGGAGACGGCATCAACGACGCTCCGGCCCTGGCACAGGCGCATGTGGGAATAGCGATGGGGACAGGGACGGATGTGGCGATGGAGAGCGCGGGCGTTACCCTTGTGAAGGGGGACCTGCGCGGGATTGTGCGCGCCATCCGCCTCAGCCGCGCGACGATGCGCAACATAAAACAGAACCTGTTTTTCGCCTTTGTCTATAATTCCCTGGGGGTGCCGGTCGCGGCGGGCGTGCTGTATCCATTCACGGGGATACTTTTGAGCCCCGTGATAGCCGCAGCCGCCATGAGTTTCAGTTCGGTCTCGGTCATCGGCAATGCCCTGCGGCTGCGCGCTGCAAGGATGTAAGAACCTATCTCAAAATCGCTTCCGGCTGTCCCGCCATGGCGGGACTGAAACTCGCGGCATACGGTGTCGCCAAGGGAAAATCGTCCTCAATGCAGCGCTGCTGCGCCTCCGGGCGATTTCCCCTTTTCTCCTTGTCTGCCACGATTCCCTCTCTCTTTCGCTTCGGAATGAACCTCCCCGCCGCAGCAGAGACTGCGGGGTATTGAAAATTTAATCAATTTAGAGATAGGTTCTAAAAACATCGCTGGCTATTTCGCCGAAACCTCCAGCAATTGCCGGTTTGCCCTGAGCGCCATGAAGCATGCCGCCGAAAGGACCAGTATGACCGCCCAGACGCGCGCGGGCGGAAACACGAGCGCAAAAAAATCACTGAGCAGCGGAACGGTGATGACCGCGCCAAGGGCAATCATCAATGCGCCCATGAAAAGCCTGAACCGCAAGGTGACGGGCCGCGCAAGCAATATCAGAACAGACACGCCGCAGCCGATCACGGTGAGCGTTGCGGCGGTGCGCGCCAGGCCGGTGCTCATGGGCTCAACCTGCCTGGTGAAGGCGTAGGCGATCAGGGTCATGGCGGCCGAGATGCAGCCCGCCGGGACTGAAAAGCGCAGGACGCGGGAAATAAAACCATGCCGCGCGCGGGTGGTATTGCGCCTCAGGGACAGGAACATGGCCGGCAGGCCTATTGTCAGGAAGCCGATAAGGGTCAGATGCCGCGGCAGAAAGGGAAACGGGACCCTTGCAAGACCCACCGCCAGGGCCAATACTATCACATACGTCGTCTTGGAGATGAACAAATTGGCGGTCCTCTCGATATTCGCGATGGTCCGGCGCCCCTCCGCGATCACATCCGGCAGGACCTTGAAATCGTTTGAAAGCAGAACCAACTGGGCGATCGCCCTCGTGGCACTGGCCCCGGAGCCCATGGCTATGCCGAAATCCGCTTCCTTGACCGCAAGGACGTCATTTACGCCGTCGCCGACCATGGAAACCACGTGCCCCCTTTTTTGAAGCGTCCTGATCATCACCCTTTTTTGCTCAGGCGTGACCCTTCCAAACACGTTTGTCCGCTCAAGCGCATCGGCAAGCGCGTCTGGGTCCGCGGGCAGGTCGCGCCCATCCACGCCGGATTCGGCGGTGAGACCCGAGGCGGACGCGATCGCGGCAGCCGTATGCGGATGGTCGCCGGAAATGATCTTAAGCGTCACGTTCTGCTCCTTGAAATATTGAAGCGTCCCGGCTACGCCTTCCCTTAAATGCTCGCCCAGCACAACAAGCGCGGCGGGCGTCAGAGCAGCCTGGGAGATATCCGATTGGGCGGTCAGCGCCTGTCCGGTATACGCCAGGGCCAGGACACGTTTTCCGCCTGCGGCGTGCCGGTTGATCTCCTCCATCAGGGGCGAGGCGGGCATCAGGGGCGAGGCGGGCATGTGATGGACAAGAATAACCTCCGGGGCGCCGAGCACCCAGGTGCCGCCGCCCTCAAAGGCGACCGCGCTCCACCTCCGCGCGGAAGAAAAGGGGACCGCGCCCTTTACGGCCCATTGCCCGCCCCGCGGGGGCGGACAGGCGGAGGCGATGGCGCGAAGGCTCGCATTGGGGGCGGGCTCAATTGCGGCCAATGCCCCCAGCACGGAGCCGGGGCTGCATGCCGGCAGGCCCGCGACGCGCCCCAAAATCCGGTCCGCCGGCACAATCATTTCAAGAAACATGTCCCCGTTCGTAAGGGTCCCGGTCTTGTCCAGACAGAGCACATCCACCCTGGCAAGCATCTCCACGGCCCCCAGTTCCTGAATAAGCGCCTTCCGCCTGGCCAGCCGCACCGCGGCCGTGGCCATTACCACACTGGCGAGGAGGACCAGCCCCCCCGGCACCATTCCCTCCACCCCGGCGACCGAGCCTGTGATTGCGTCCCGCCAGCCGCCCTGCATATACAGAAACTGGGTAACAAACAGTATCACGGAGGCGGGGATGAGAAACCATGTGATATAGCCAAGCAGGCGGTCGATTCCTTCGCGCAGTTCGGAGCGGGCGAGGGTGAACCGGCGGGCTGCATTCGCAAGCGCCCGCCCGTAGGCCTGCTCCCCTATCCGGACGGCCTGGATGCGGCAACTGCCCGCAACCACAAAGCTTCCCGAATATATCCCGTCGCCCGCGGCCTTTGCCACCGGCTCTGACTCGCCCGTGATGGAAGACTCATCGGCCTCCGCGTTGCCGGAGGAAAGGACCACGCCGTCAACCGGGGCCTGGTCGCCTGCGCGAAGCTCGATTATGTCGTCCTGGACGATCTCATCGCTGCCGATTTCCATTATTGCGCCGGAACGCACCACTCTCGCCTTTGGGGCCGCTATGATTACAAGGCGGTCCAGCGCCAGTTTCGCGCGCATTTCCTGAAAGATGCCGATTGCCGTATTGAGAATGATCACGATGCCAAAGAGGGCATCCTGGAGAGGCCCGACAAGCAGAATTATTATTAACAGGCTGCCCAGCAGGGCATTAAACCTGGTAAGGATGTTCTCCTTGAGTATCCGGGCCACGCTCCTTCCGGATTTCTGTTTTGTGATGTTGATCTGCCCCTTGGCCGTCCTGTCTTTTACCTGCGCCTCATTCAGCCCGTCCTGCGCCGGCGTGAGGCGCGCGGGGATGGGTATCGGGGGCATCCGGACAGGGGTATAGGCCGGCCCCCGTCCGGATGGCACAGGAGCGGCCGCTGCCGGCGCGCCGCGGACAGGGCCCCTGGCATGTTCAATTACCGGCGATACGGTAAATATGATCGACAGCCACAGGCAGGCAAGCGCCCATCCGCCAAGCACATCGGTCAGCCAATTAACCCCCAGGTACACTGCCTGGACCCCGGCAAGAAAAGCCAGTGCGAGAGCGAATACCCAGACGGCGGGCTTGCTCCGCCAGAGAGGAAGGTTTTTGGCAAGCAGATATGCTATGCCGCCGTAAATGACAGATAACGATGTCTGCCAGGACGGGAAAGAGTATCCGTATGCGGGGACGGCCATCCAAGGCGTCGGGGGGCGCGGCCGGGCGACCGAGATTCCCACAATAAGGTCAAGCACGCCCGCTCCGGCCACCGCGGCCATCAGCAACAAAAGGGGCCGCCAGGTCTTTGTCTTGTACCTCAGAAAGAGGCCCGCCAGGCCCGCCAGGGAGATTACGAACCAGCCGTTTCCGAGGACCGCCAAACGCAGCATGACCGACGTTAGCCAGGCGCTGCGGTGGGCCGCGATGTACGCGGCCAGGGGCATGTCGAAGAATATAAGCTCATCCCTGGCCACAACATCTTCCAGCAGGCTGCCAAAGGCCCAGATGCTCAGGCCGAGGGCCACCAGGCCGATCGTGAAGGACAGCCCGTATGCGCCCCCGGGCCTGACCCTGTCGACAAGAAATCCCGTCCATTTCTTATACCGTGTCTCCAGGCGCGCCAGCCGCGGCCTGCCGCGCAGCTTTTCCACAAGGGCCTGGACCTTCTCGGGATATAAGGCAATCCACCCCACTGCGGCGCCGGCGATTATAATCGCAACCGCAAAGAGGACCAGTATGACATTGGCGACAAAAGCGCTGTAGGACGCCTCACGGATCCTGTCCAGAAGCCGGGCAATCTGCGCCTTTAAAGGCTGCCCGGGAGCAAGGGCGGCGGCAATCGCAACGTAATGCCTCCAGTTCATGACAGGCCTCGCCTGAGAGAGAAAACATCCTTATATATTTGCGCCGGGAGCACTTTTATTAAGTCTAGGAAATTTCGGAAGGAGAATCCATATCCCCCATCGCCCGGCATGCATGGCCAAACGGCCCATCAGTGAATATAACCCGTCTTGATCCGGCATATATTCCCTGATAGCATTTAATCATCCGGAGGGCCAACCATAACCTGTATCCGGGAAATAAGGAGGCGCGTGATGGCAATCAGGGCCGGCGAAAAAAGAAGGGAAGAACTCATAAAATTCCTTGACGAAAAACTGTTCGACGCCATTTTGCTCGCTTCCCCCGGCGATTATAAAAGCGAAGTCCTCAAGAAAAAACTGCATGCTGTTAAAAAACACATCGAGAAGGAGAAGCACCGTTTCCACGACC
Organism: Nitrospirota bacterium; assembly: GCA_021825295.1. GTDB lineage: Bacteria > Nitrospirota > Thermodesulfovibrionia > Thermodesulfovibrionales > JdFR-88 > JAJYGJ01. The sequence continues at coordinate 106,542 of JAKAHV010000004.1, read as the reverse complement.
TTCAGCAGTATCCGACCGCTGCGGACGTTAAAAAAAATGTCCTTGCCGACCTGCATTCGAAAACGGGCAGGAAGATTGATCATGAACTCGATGAGCTGGAACTTCCCAGCCTGCCCAAAATAAGGGACGAGTTCCTGAAACTCTGCGAAGACCTCCAGGTCTGACCGCCTTTATCCTTTCGGTCCCGCCGCGGCGGGACCGCCTGTTACGCCCGGAATCCCGCCCAAGGCGGGACAGATGCCCCGCCTTGCCCCGCAAATCTGACGCAGGCCCGAGGTCTCCCGGCCGGATGCCAAGCCCGGTTTTTAGTGATAGAATTTCAATGAAGATGGAGCCATGTTATCTGGGAACCCTGAAGCGCTCGGACCCGCTCTATGATATCCTATATGCGGATGTCTGCCCGTCTGTCAGAGACCCCGTCTTCCATGTGGACCTCATCTCCCTGGACAAGGTGTACAAGTACACCGAAGAGAAGTCCCGGACGGCGATCATCGGCAAGTTCTTCAAGCCCGGCGACTCCGCATCCGGAAGGGCATTGAGGATAAAGGGGGAGTTCGACAAGCTCTGCCAGTTGCGCCGGTACGGATTCGATGCTTCTCCCCACTATGTAGTGCGACCCATAAGCAGGGATGAAAATATAGGCCTTGCCCTCACGGAGGAGTTCATTAGCGGCAGGAGCCTGGACTATTTCCTGGAAAAGGCCGCCGGCAGCGGAAAGGGGCATAACCCTCTCGTCGTTGCCCTGGGAAAACTGGCATCGTTTCTTTCCGCCCTTCACAGCCGGACCAGGGACGGCGCGCTCGTGGATTTGGCCCCGGTGCTCGCGCATTACAGCAAGGTAGTCTCAAAGCTGGTCAGGCAGCAGGTCCTCAGCCGCAGGGAAATGTCCGGCGTGCTCCGGCTGGTGGAGAAATGGCTTAAACGGCCGTTTTTGGCCCGGGCCCGCAGCTCGATAGTCCACGGTGACGCCACCCCGACAAATTTTCTCTTTACGGAAAGCGGGGACGTCGTCGCGATAGACCTGGAGAGGATGAAAAACGCGGACCCTGTCTTCGACGCGGGCATGGTCTGCGGGGAACTGAAGCACGCCTTCCTCTGGAGGACGGGGGACCCCTCCGCCGCCGAGCCCTATATCTCGCATTTCCTGAGGTCCTATTCGAAGCCCGCCGATCCGAAGGAAAAGGACAAGGCCTTCCTCAGGACTGCCCGGAGAAACCCCTTCTACATGGCCCTGGCCGAATTCAGGATAGCGAGAAACGGCTACCTGGGCAGCCAATACAGACGCACGATAGCCCTGGAGGCGATGAGCTGCCTGAAATGGGGGCTCCGGATATGACAAGGAGGAAGGCCGTCATCTTTGACCTCTACGGCACGCTCATCGATATCCAGACGGACGAGCAGGACCCCTGGCTCTACGGCGTGCTTTCCCAGTACCTGTCTTACTACATGGTCCGGATACAGCCCGAGGAGCTGAGGAAGGCATACGTCGAGGAGGTCAGGATAAGCCTGGGGCAGAGCCTGCAGCAATACCCGGAGGTAAACGTTTACAATATCTTCCGCTCCATCATGGACAGGTACGGGCGGGGCAATTACGGAAAGCCGGCCATAAGCGCCATAGCAATGCTCTTCAGGTCGCTGTCCAGAAAGCGCTTCGGGGCGTTCCCCGGGGCCCACGACGCGATATCGAGGTTGTCCCGGCGGTACCGGGTGGCGGCCGTATCGGACGCTCAGTGGGTCTTCACCGACACGGAGATGGAGATGCTCGGGTTTACAAGGTTCTTCAAGACGCGCGTGCTGTCGTCCCGTTTGGGGTATAAAAAGCCGGACCCCAGGCTGTTCGAGATGGCGCTGAAAAGCCTCCAGGTCCGGCCGGAGGACGCCGTTTATGTGGGCGACAACCCGGAGAAGGACCTCAGAGGCGCCAGGGCGGCCGGCATGAAGTGCGTCCTCTTCAGGGGCGGCAACGAGCCGTCTGTTTCCTACAGGCCGGACGGCAGGTTTAACGATTATTCCGATCTGGAGAGGCTGGTGGATGCGATACTAACATGAAAATATTGCTTGCCGTCGATGGCTCAAAATATTCGGAAGGCGCGGCCGGTTTTTTGACCTTTCTGAATTTGTCGGAGGACGACGAAATAACCGTGTTCCATGCGCTTTACTGGAGCCGTTTCCTTTACGATGAGAAGTCCTACCGGGAAGCCATAAAAGAGATCAAAAGATTGTTCGTGCCCAGGGTCCTGGATTCCGCGCTGAGCATACTCGGCCCCGTGAAGGCGAAAATCAGCACCGCTGTCGCCGAAGGTCCAGCCAGCCAGACCATTATGGGGAGGGCGGCGGAGGCCGGCATGGACCTGATCGTCATGGGCGCAAGGGGAATGGGAGGCGTCGAATCAATCCTCCTTGGCAGCGTGACCAGGGCAGTCGCCATAAAATCCCCGATACCCGTCCTCGTCACCAGGCTGCCCCTGAGTGTCAGGCCGGGCGGGATGAAAATACTATTCGCCACTGACGGCTCCGAATACTCGGTTTCCACCATGAAATTTTTATCCTCGATGCCGTTTCCGGGCAACTCCGAAATTACGGTATTAAACGTGATGAAGCCGGTCTTTCTGGACATGTACATGCCGGCCTTTACCCCCGAAATCAACGAAAGGTTTATCGCGGTCATGGAAAAGGCGAGGGAATCGGAGCGCGCGGAATCCGGAAGGATTGCCGGGCAGGCCCGGGATTATTTAAGCGGCAGGTTCCGGAAAACGGAGGTCTTATCGGCGGAAGGCGATCCCACCGCCGAAATACTGGCGGCATCCGAGGCCATGAAAGCCGACCTGATAGCCGTAGGGTGCCGCGGGCTGACCGGGATCAGGGGGATGATGGGCAGCGTTTCAAGAAACGTGCTTTCACACTCGAAATGCCCGGTTTTAATCGGCAAGATGTGCGAGGATTAACCGGCCCCGACAAGCCGCCCCGGAAAGAATTTTAGATAAAAAAGCCCCAGGTATTCATGAAGCGCTGCGCTGGAGTCGTCAAGATCGTGGGGCAGATAATCCGCCCAGCCGTATACTCTCCCCTTCCCCGTTAAATCCGCCGGGTAATAGCCCACATCATGCATTTTCACATATCTGAAGCTCATCAGGGCGCGTTTCATGTGATACGCGGAAGTGACCAGAACCGGCCTCCTGAAATGATATTCCCCGCATATTTCCTTCGAATACCGGGCGTTTTCAAGGGTGTCCCTGCTCCTGTCCTCAAGGATTATCCTTTTGGCCGGCACGCCCAGCTCCCTCAGCACCCGCGCGTCTGCCGGGGCCTCGGCTTTTCCCCAGGGATGGACGGCGCCGGCGGACACTATGACCGGCACGCGCAGGACCTTGTAGAGTCTAACCGCGGCCACTATCCTCACAAGTGTCCCGGCCGAGGGCTCATTGCCGGACAAGCCGCCGCCAAGAAGGATTATCACATCGCCCCTGGGGTGCGCCGGGACCGTTAAGCCGCCCTCAAGCCCCCTCATCAGGGCGTCTGAAACGGGGGCGATGGACAAAAGCCAAATCAAAAAGCCGACAGCGATATTCAGTATCCCGGCCTTCCGGTCTTTCCTTGACAGAAAAATCCCGGAGCCTATCAGGATGAGGACAAATATCCCGGGCGGAAGCAGAAAAGGCGATATGACTTTTTTAAAGGTAAACATCATATTTTTGATTTATTCGTAATTATAACAGAGGCAAAAATCCAACCCGTTGATTCCGGGCCAAAAGGAAACACTGCCGTGTTTCCAAAGGAAACAGGTTTTCCGGTTGCGCCTGCCGCCCCTTCCTGAAAAAAACCGTTTTATCAGCAGGTTAATTGGCGGGCATTTTTCTTGCGTATTTCATGGGCAGGCGATCTTCACTTTTCCATCTTTCACTGGGCGGCTTTGCAGCATAAACCGGGGATTCCCCTTTGCGAGGCCTGCATGCTGAACGTTTCTTATGCCGCGAGAAAAAATCAAAACAGGCACGATGTCCTTGCCGCCGTTGCCCTATTGTTTTTTGCCTTCAGCCCGCTTCTTGTCCTGACCGGCTGCGGTGGGGACGGTCAAAGTCCCGCCGCCGACCCTGTTGCCGGCCTGAGCGGCCCGGTAAACGCCGGAGACTACCCCAGCATCAACGCGGCCGTTGCCAACGCGGCGTCGGCGAATATCACCATCACGGTTTCCAGTCCGCAAACGCTTACCGCGGACCTGGTAGTGCCGTCCAATATCTCGCTGGTCATTGAAAACGGAGGTTCGATTATCAATACCTCCAACTATAAGCTGACCATAAACGGCCCGTTTTCTGCCGGGCTTTACCAGGTATTCAGCGGGTTTAGGGCCGGCGACATCACATTCGGGGAAGGCAACGTCCAGGAAGTCTATGCGGAGTGGTGGGGAGCACGGGGAGATGGCGTCGCGGATGACAGCGGGGCAATAAATTCGGCAGTCGCCGCCCTGCCGGCCTATGGCGGGGAAATATCTTTGGCGGCTGGAAATTACCTGATAGCCAATACAGTGAGAATAAACAAAAAGGTTTTTTTCCACGGGGACGGCGGATACACCTCGGGAGGCAATGCCGCCACGACAATAACAAAGGCGTCCGCTCTCAACGGGCCGGGGATATCCGTTGCCGCGGACGCATGCGTCCTGGAGAGATTCTGGCTGACAGGCGAAAGCGGCAATGGCGGCGACGGCATTGTAGTGGCGGGGGCGGATGCCGGAAGAGTTGTCCTGAGGGACCTGGCAGTCGCCAACCAGGGCCGAGACGGAATACGGATCGGACAGGACGCCCCGGGAGGCAATCAAAACGGATGGCGGATTGATACGGTCATCTCTGTCGCCAACGGCCGCAACGGGGTCACTATCGACGACGACAACTCCAGTTACCTAAACCCCGCCAACGCCAATTCCGGGACCTCCATAAACTTGCAGGCCATCAGCAACAGGCAGGACGGCCTCTATATAAATATGGGAGGGGCGAACTCATTCATGGGCACTCTTGCCGAAAGGAACCGGCGGTATGGCGTGCATTTGGGCCCCGCGGCCCACTGGGAGGCCTTTTTCGGCGGCGACATGAACGAGGGCAATACGGCGGCGGATTTTATCATCGATGCCTCCTATCCGGGGCAGGGCGGCAATATGATATTCGGCTCCGATACGGGAAAATTCATAGACAACGGCGCGGACACCGTGGTCCAGGCCGCGCCTTAGTCAGTGAAACCCGGCCAGGGAGAAAGGCCGCGTTTTTAAAAAATTAAAGCGCCGGCTTCGATGACGCGCCTAAAAACTCCTCTCTGCTTTTCAGAATGAGCTGAAGATAACCCGGGAGGTATTTGCCCAGCCTGTCAATAAGCTCCTTTTCCCTTTGCCCCAGCAGGTCTACGTAATTTACCTTCGGGACATGGGCGGTCCGGCTAAGAACACCGCCCCGGCTCACAAGGAAAAAATGACCGCCATGCACCTCTCTTCTGCTGGCAGTGTATCCGTGGGGGAACAATATGCCGTGGAATTTCCTGGACCATATGCACTTGTCAGTTTCAATTCTATAGCCGTCCGATCCGGTGATTACGACATTGTCTATGAATATCATGTTCTGGAGATCATCCAGGTTCAATATGGCCCCCCCCGCGCTGATGGACAGCGTTTTGCCGTCTCCAAGATGAAAAACCATCACCATATTTTCCATCAGGAGCCGTGACAGCAGGTTCAAATCGATATCGGGATGGCCGCTCAGATACCGTTTGATTGGCGTGGAATCGCTCAAATTATGGAAAATGCCGCCGATGTCCTTCGCGGGGATGGAGATGTCTTTCTTTACAAAACGTGGCCTTTCCGTTGCGCGGCGCGGACGGGCGGGGGCAATCTGTTTCACCGTATGGTCCGCCCCCGCCGTGACCGCCGCCGTGACCTCCGCCGTGCCGGGATAGATGTCCAGCCGGACATCCCGCATGTAAATCTCCTTGATATTGTTGTAGACAAAAAAATCGTTGCGCCTTTTCCTGTGGACGACCTGTTTCGCGCTGAGGGAGAAAAGGACGCTGTTACCTTTTTTCTCGACCATGGAGAGATCGTTGATCCTGAAACTGTCGAAATCACGAGGCGCGCGGGCATGAGGCGGCTGGGAGTGCATGCCTTCGTTGGAGGCATGCCTGGGGACCGCGAAAAAGAGCGCTCCGGCGGAAAAAACCAGAAGGATGCACCCGAATATCAATCTTTTATACGGCATCCCCAAAAAAGACGGGTGCCCAGGGGGCACCCTCTCCGATCAGACGATATTTTATCTTATTTCAAAAAAACTTATGGCTGGATGCTTACCATGCAGGTGCCGCTGCCTTTCGCGTTGCCGTCGGTGGTTATGAATTCAATATTAGCTATCGCCATCTTTCCAGTAGCGTTGGGAATAGTCACAACTGGAATGCCGCTGATCGTCTTCGTTCCGGGAGATGTCGGATAGCAAGGGCCGCTGGAACAGTCACAGGTTGCAACGGGCACAGAAACGAGAGACGACAATGCCATGGGGTACGGACCGTATACGCTGAGCGCGCCGAATGAGCCGCCGCCATTTGCAATAAGCGCGGAGGTGTACCTCTGCACATAAACGGGGTTGCTGCAGTCGTAATTACTAAGTGTGGCGGATACGTAGAGTGTATTGGAGCCAGTAAGATAACGGACATAAGACGGGCAGGACAGCGTCACATTGACCCCACCCCCTGCAAAAGCCACTCCTGTCAAGGAGAAAACCAGCAAGGCTGCCAACAAAAGCTTGCGCATAACGTCCCTCCTAAAAAAAGTTTGCATATTTTTACCATACGCCACCAATAACTGTCAAATGGCCTGCCGGGGTAGGGCCTGCGTCAGATTTGTGGGGGCAAGGCGGGTATCTGCCCGCTCCTTCCGTTTGAGCGCGCGGTTCCGGACGTAAATCCCGCCGCCAAGGGCGAATATCAAGCCATTGTCAAGATGCGGCCCGCCGTGTCCGTACGCTCTTCGCTTCTCTCCAGGAACAAGCAGATGCCAGCCCCACAAAACTGACGCAGGCCCACCGTCGCTCCCCGCTTGTCTTTATTGCGGTGAATCTTGTATAAAAAAAGCATGAGGCGCGGCATCAAAATTTTAATCGCACTTATTATTTTTGTCTTTTCTCCGGCCGTGAACCGGAGTGTTTTGGCGGCTGGTGGTCCCCTGAGCCTCAACAGCGCCGTAGAGGCTGCGGCCAGGACAGGCGGCGTTGTAACAATTTCCACTGGGGAAAGACTCGAAGCAAGTCTTGCAGTCCCCGCGAATGTCGGCATAGTTGTCGCGCATGGGGGCTCGATCGTAAAAACAGCCAACCACACGATTGCGATAAACGGGCCTTTTTCAGCCGGATTGTACCGGGTATTCAGCGGGTTCAAACCCGGGGAGGTGAGTTTCGGCAATGGGAGCGTTGAAAAAGTCTTTCCGCAGTGGTGGGGAGCAAAAGGCGACGGGGTTGCGGATGACAGCCGCGCCATAAATTCAGCTATTGCGGCGCTGCCCGCCAATGGAGGGGAAGTATCGTTGCTTTCCGGGAATTACCTAATTGCCAATACGGTGAGAATATACAAGAAAATTTTCTTTCACGGTGCAGGCGGTTATGGATCCATCGGCACCGCCGCTACAATGATACTGAAGGCGGCGAGGCTCAACGGGCCTGCCATATCCGTTTCGGGCACCGGGTCTATCCTGGAACGATTTTGGCTTAAAGGGCAGGATGGCAATCGCGGAGACGGCATCCAGGTAGCGGGTCCTGATGCAACTAATATTGTTTTGGAAAAAATCGGAATCTCAAGAATGGGACGTGACGGAATACGGATCGGACAAGATAACCCTGGAGGAAATCAAAACGAATGGCGGATAGACTCGGTCATTTCTGTCGGCAATGGGCGCAATGGGGTCACTATCGACGACGACAACTCCAGTTACTTAAACCCCGCCAACGCCAATGCCGGCACCTCCACAAGCCTTCAGGTCATTAACAATGGACAGGACGGACTTTATATAAATATGGGCGGAGCGAATACTTTTATTGGTACGCTTGCAGAATTGAATCACGGATACGGCGTACACCTGAGTCATGCAGCACACTGGGAAGTTTTTTTGGGCGGTGACCTTAATGAGGCCAACAGAAAAGCGGATTTTATGATCGATCCATCCGACCCGGGGCAGGGAGTCAATATGATATTTGGCGCTGAGATTGGAAGATTAACAGATCACGGCACAAAAACAATGATCCAGGCTCCAGTCCGCACGTTACAGAGATAGAAAATGCCTTTCACTGACCGGTAAGGCTGTTCGTCCGGCCTTTCGTGCCCGGGCCGCTTAAATCATCGCTGCGCCTTGCCCACACCGTCATTCTTCCTGTTTGTCCAAAGAGGCTCAGGATATAGGCAAACGGATACAGCGCCATCTTGCCTTTCGTGCCGGCCCTTTCGGGGAAATCAACCAGCAACTCCGCCAATTTCAGCAATTTTTTCCTGTCCTGCAGAAGATAGCCCGTGCTTGAGACGAGATTCCTTATCACCCGCTGGTGCCTTAAACCTTCCATGCGCCATCCCCCCTTCTGCAGGACGAGTCCGAGCGTGCGCGGCGTGTAATGGTAGAGGTGCGTCGGAAGCTGCAGGGCGTACCAGGCGGTCTTGAAGAACCTGAACTCCAGCGCCGCCGCGTTTGGCACCGAGACGGCCAGCCAGCCGCCGGGCTTTACCCATTTATGCAATTTTCTGAGGGCCCCTACGGGGTCATGCAGGTGTTCCATCACCATCCATCCCACAACAAGATCATAAGGTTTACCGGGGTCCGGAGCGGATTCGAGCGCGCCCGCGTAGACCGGATACCCCAGCGCCCTGGCGGATTCGGCGGCATGGCTGGAGAACTCCACCCCCTCCACTTCCCATCCCCTGGCCGCCATCTCGTGCATAAAGGAGCCGGAAGCGCAGCCGATCTCCAGCATCCGGCCTGGCGGCAAATCCGGCAGGCACTGGGTGTTGGTCTGAAGCGCCGCGCGCCCCAGGCGTTTCAGATAGGAGTAGGCGCGCCGCCGGGAAGAGACATCCGAGAGGTCAACGCGCGTGCCCTGATAGGGGCCGTAATCATCAGGATAGTAAAGTCCGATTGTCTCCGGGGTAGGACGGGGATTTGTGCGCATCAGTCCGCAGCGGCGGCACCTGACAAGCGTAAATTCGCCCGGCAGTCCGTGGAGACGGTCATGGCCTGAAAGCACTATATCATCCCCTCCGTCACACCCGATGGGGCATCCCCTGTTTTCCAGGGCAATATTGTTTTCCAGGGCAATATCCGGCATGCCGTTATTCATCGGGGCTTCCATCAGTGCGGCAAGCTCCCGCACAAGCCTGCGTATACTTCCAATGTCAGGTCAATAACATGCTCCTGTGCGAATTCCGAGACGGCGATTTCACGGCTCTTCGCCCCCATCCGCAGGCGCAAACAGGGGTCCTCCATCAGCGTCTTCAAGGCCAGGCTGAGCGCCCTGGGGTTTCTGGCCGGCACCAGCAGTCCGTTTTCACCGTGGCGGACGATTTCCCTGCACCCCGGCACGTCGGTGGCCACAATAGCGCGGCCGCATGCCGCAGCCTCCAGCAAAGTGCGAGGGACCCCTTCCCTGTAGGAAGGCAGCGCTATTATATGCGCGCCGGCGTAAATTTTTGGCATGTCATCCCTGTGGCCCAGCCACCGGACTATACCCTCCTCGTCCCACTGCCTCAATTGATCTTCCGATATGGCTTCCGGATTGCCGGGATCGGATTGCCCGGCCAAAACTATTTGTCCCGGCATATTCATTTTCCGCAGATGGCGAGCCGCCTCTACCAATTCCTCCACACCCTTGCTCCTGAGCATCCGGGCGCAAAGCAGCACCACGGGACCGCCCTCACGCTCGGGAGACGGCGTGAACTTGTCCACGTCAACTCCGGAGCCGCGGATCATCACCGCGCGCCCCGGATCCAAAAGGCCCCCGGAGACAAACACATCCCTGTCGTCCGGGTTCTGGAATATGACCCTTATATTGTCCGCGTCCATGATGAAACGCATCGCACGGCTTACCACGCCCCGCAAAACCCGCGCTTTTGCCCCATTGCTGGAAAAAATATAGCCGAGCCCGGTAACCGCGTTGACAATCGCGGCCACTCCGGCCAGCCGGGCCGCAATCGTTCCGTAAATAACGGGTTTCATGGTAAAGTGATGCGCCAGCGCCGGATGCTCCCTGGCATAGAGCCTGTAAAGGCGCAATAGAAGCGCAATTTCCGCCAGGGGGTTCATACCCTTCCGGGACATCGGCAATGGATAATACAGGATGCCACTTTCCGTAAGGCGGCTTGAATATCCGTCCCTTGGGGCGGCGGCTATGACCCGCCATCCCTCGTTGGCCATCCGCTGCATCAGGGAGAGCCGGAAATTGTAGAGGTACCAGGAGGTGTTGGCAACGTAGACGGCGCACCTGGGCCGGCCCCCCTGCCCGTTCCGCCCTCCGGCAGGCGGACCGCCGTTTCCAGCCTCGCGACCGCCGCCTGGATGATGCCTGAAAACCGTCTTGACCGGCATTTTGAGCTTAAGGCTATTTGCTCTCGCAGGGGAGACTCGTGGACTGCCGCCCGGACCGGCATAAAGCCCCGAGGGATTGTTTAAGCCGCGGGTATGCCGCCTCGAAGGAATATAATTTCTCGACCGCCGCCCTGCCGTTTGCGCCCATCCTTTCCCTGAGCGGGGTGTCCTCTACCAGGCGGGAAATCTTCGTGAACCACTGGTCTTCGTCCCCGGCCAGAAAACCGTTCACCCCGTCTTCCACAAGCATGGCGTTTATACCTACCGGAGAGGCGCACCCCGGAATGCCCATGGACATGTACTGAAGCAATTTGTATCCGCCCTTTCCCCTCGAAAACTCGTCATCCGGCAGCGGCATGACGCCGATGTCAAAATCCTTCAGGTCCTCCACCTCGGATTCAAGGCTCCAGCGTTTCCGTATAAGCCTCACACCCTCCATTTCAAGGTCTCCGGCGCCGATTGTCTCGAAATAAAGCTGGGGATATTTTTTGCACAGCCTGGCGCATACGTCTTTAATCATGCGCAGATACTGCTGGGAAGACGGGCTGCCTATCCATCCCGCTATTACTTTCCCCCCGCCGGATGGATTTCGCCCTCTGTATCTGTTGATGTCGATAGGGCCGGTGATGGTAAGGATATTTTCAACTCCTTTTCCCCGCACATAATTCGCCGTTTCTTCATTTTCCAGCACTACCAGGTCATAAAGGCGGATCGCCTTGTCAAACCGGGTCTTGTTCCTGAAAATGCCCTTCTGGGTGTATATGGCGTCATCGAAATCGAAGACCAGCTTCTTGCCGAAAAACCGGAGAATCTTCAAAACCGGCAAAGGCAGGAAAACCTTCTGGACAAACACTATGTCATACGAAAAGACGACCGAAGCAAAAAAGGCCCGCGCGATCTGGAACACGGAAAAAAATACGTTGAATATGTTCCAGAACCATATGTTCACCTTCAGCAGAAAACCTCTTGCCCTCCGAAGCGCGCCGGCGCCGGATGACAGGGAGCCCCTTAACCGGTACGGCACGCCTGTGAAGGCGGGGATTATCCTGAAGTCTGTCCCGTCGTTCCGGAAAAAAGGCAGGTATTGATAAACCCTCGTCCTCGAACTTGCAATAATAGGAGGGCCAAAAGTCAAAAACAGTATTTTCATAACACGGCTTCCCTGGCAAAGTCCCTGATGCCTTCAATCACCTGCCGGAACTCGGCGTCCGTGAGGTCGGGGAACAACGGCAGGGTCAGCAGGCTTTCCCACACCCTTTCGGTGACGGGGACCCCGGCCGCGTCTCCCTTAAAGACCCCGTAATGATGGATCGGCTCATAATGGACGCCGGTGGAGATGCCCCTTGTCCTCAGGAATTCGTTAAGCTCATTTCTTGACGGCACCTTCACGACGTAATTGTGCCATGCGTTGCGGGAGTATTCCTTTTCAACCGGCGTGCTGACCCAGGGCAATTCCGCAAACGCCTCGGTATAACGCCGCGCGACTTGCCTGCGCATTTCGTTGTGCTCCTCAAGCACCTTAAGCTGCGCAAGCCCGATGACCGCGGTGATGTCGTTCATATGGCATTTAAAGCCAAGCTCGTCCACCGAATATTGCCATGAATACTGCCCCCCGGACGACCTGTTCCAGGTGTCCTTGTTTATCCCGACCCACCTGAGACTCCTGAGCCTGTTGTAAAGCCCCTCATCATTTGTGGTAATCATTCCGCCGTCGCCCGTGGGCAGGTTCTTGACCGCGTGGAAACTGAAACATCCCATGAGCCCTATCGAGCCCAGCATCCTGCCCCTGTATCTGCCGCCGCACCCGTGGGCCGTGTCCTCGATGACGGAGAGTTTATGATGCGCCGCAATATCCATGATCTCGTCCATCCTGCATGCGTGCCCGCCGAAATGTACCGGGATAATGGCCTTTGTCCTGCCCGTTATCTTTCTTTTGATGTCCGCGGGGTCAATGCACAGGGTGTCCTCCTCGATGTCCGCGAAGACCGCCCTTGCCCCGCAATAAAGAGGGGCAAGGCCCGTGGAGACGAAAGTCATGGAAGGCACGATCACCTCGTCGTTTTCGCCTATCCCCAGGGCGTGCACCGCCAGATGCAGGGCCGCAGTGGCCGAATTGACGGCAACCGCGTATTTTGTCCCGGTGAATTCGGCGAACTTTTCTTCAAACTCGGATGTTTTGGGACCGAGTCCGATCCATCCTGAATCAAATATTTTTTCCAGTTCGGGCAGTATCTCTGCCTTGTTCATCTTTGGCTTAAAAACCGGAATCACAGCTCGATCTCTCCTTCTGAATGATTGATATTGCCTGTTTTTTTCTGTTTTCTCCAAGCATTACGGACAAACCACGTCCATAATAACATATAGCCGCGGATAGTTTCTAAAGGCGAGGACCTCCTTATAAGGGAGATAATTATACGTGGGACCGGCTCGATCCCCAGGGTCGCGACGATAAGCAAAAAAGCCTCGAAACCGTCAAAATGCTTGAGCCCGTAAAGGATGCGGCTCCTCAGCGAGTAAAACAGCCGCAGCCCCTGGACCTGGTGGGAAGAGCCCTGCCCCCGATGGAACGCCCGGACATCCGCGAGATATTGGGTCTTCCATCCGTTCATGGCCGCCCTGTACGAAATATCCACCTCCTCGAAATAAACGAAAAAACGTTCATCGAAGCGGCCAAGCTCTTCGAACAGCCTCCTTCTGATGAGGAAAAAGGCGCCTATCACCTGTTCGACTGTCCCGCTGGCCGAATAATCCCATTCGGTCATCATATAAGACGGAAACCTGCGGGGGAACAAGGCGCTCAATCCGGTCATCTTCGACAGGTACATCGAGACGGTGGGGAACCTTGCGCAGGAGACCGCCGCCCTGCCGGATTCGTCCACAAGCTGTATGCCGGCAATGCCGGTTTTTTCGCTGCCCGGCCCCTGCATGAAGGCAACAGGCTTCCACAACGAATCCCTGTAAACACGGGTGTCCGGATTGAGGAACAGCAGATAATCGGATTCCGATCCGCGCGCCCCCTGATTGCAGGCCGCGGCGAACCCCAGGTTCCTGCCGTTTTGGATGACCTCAAGCGGCAGCCCGATGCCCCCGGTATCCGAGGCCGAACCGTCGGTGGAGCCGTTGTCCACCACAACCACCCGGCGCAATTCAAAACCCCTGATGTCCGCGGCGGCGATGGATTCCAGGCACTCCCTCAACTGCCCCTTCGTGTTCCAGTTGACTATGACGATGTCGAGCGAGCAACTCATACGCAGTCAGATATCCTTTGCCCCAAATCCAGGGGACATGTGAATCAACAAATCTCTTCTGTAATCGAAACTGGGGAGGTGATTTGGCTGTTCAAGGATAACTGCCGTTTCAACTCCGGGGAGTGATTTCACATAAGCCAGCAACTCCTTTTGAGTCATTATCAGCCATTTATGATTGTATTTTTCATTGTAAAATTCCTTAAATGGTATGTCTCCTATTAAAATTCTCGCAGAGGGGTTGCATATACTTGTCACATTATCCAGGAATTTTTTGGCTGCTGTTTTCCATTTCAGGTAGTGTAAAACACTATAAACAATAACCGCATCGTACCGTCTGCCCCTGTTCGCGTGGACCGGCAATTCTTCATTTAAAAAAATGATATTTTGATTGCCATATTTTTTTTGTGCTGATTGGATCGCATTTTCAGAAATGTCAATTCCAGTTATATCATGCACATCATCCGAAATAAGAGCAGTAATATCTCCCAAATTGCATCCAATATCCAAAACACTGTCCCGCCCGCCAAGTTTTAGTTTCAATTTTATATCCTGTGCAATGAATTGAAAGATTTGTGGTTCCAGTCCCGGCCTCCCTGAAGCAGCACTTGAATCATCGGAAAGCGCTTTTTCATTCCAGAACTCCTGCCAGTCCTGTGTCACTTTAGAGTACTTTCGAGGTTTCAAAAAGGCAAGAACGAATAACTTTAATTTTTTCGCTATATATTTCAATTTCAGCTCCTCCCCTTCAAGAGATAATTATAATTGATAAGCGCGAGCGGCAAAAAAAGGACCCACAGGTTGTCGAATTTTTCCAGAAAGGGGTTTGTCGCGTTGACGACAAGATAGCATATCATCCCCACAAGTACCGGGAGCATGTACAACCCCATCCTGTCTCCGGATCGGATTATCCCCACCGCCTTCCATATGATCCAGAGCACGCCGATGCCGTAAATCGAAAATCCGACAATCCCAACATGAAAAAGCAGGGCAAGATAGGAAAGCTCGTACGACCAGGGCATCTTGTAATTCCGCACGGACTCCCAGTCCACCGCCCCGTGCCCGGCCCCGAATAAAGGCCTCCTGCTCCATGCGCCCATCAGAGCGCGGTACTGCTGTTCGCGCATCATGGGGCTTGTCCCGCCCGTTTTAAAATCAAAGCCGGAAGAAAAATGATTGAGCAACCCGGACACCTGGACGTTATAGGCGTAGTGAAGATATCCGACAATGACCGCCAGCATAATGGCGCCCGACACCGCCACCTGCCGGACCGGCCCCGAATACGCCTTCCTGGCCCGCGCCGGAGAAAACCGCTGCAAAAAAAGGGTCAGCACCGGGGCAAGGGCCAGTATCAGGAGATAAGCCCTCTTGCCGCTGATGATTATAATGAGCATGCCTATAAAAAAAACCGCCCACAGAAAGGCCCGCTTCACGGGCATCCCGGATTTCCGTGGCCATGTCATAAGGCAAGCAAGAATAAACGGCACCACAAACAGAAACGGAGGCATGGAGAGGAAGGATATTTCGATGTAATCCAGGCCGCCCCCCATGGACACCCCGTATGTGCCTTTGGGGAAGATATTCACAAAATATTTTCCCGGCCACAGCCCAAGGGGGTCATACAGGACAAAAATGATCATATAAGCCGCGGCCGCAACGGACGCTATCAACAACATCCGGAACAGATTGTCTATTGCCCCTTCCTTCGTTACCCCGGCTATGAGGACCGTGTAAACGACCGGCCACACCACATAGACGGTCCCGACGCTCACGGCCCCCGGGGCGCCGCGCATGACGCCAAGCAACATGAAAAAAAGGCCGTTGGCGGCCATAAGCAGGGTAAGAAAGACGATGCTCCGGTGCAGGCGCAGCCGCCCGCTCGACAACCTGAAGAGGATTATGGAAAAGGCGGCCCCAAGGAGCACGCCCTTGGGCGCCTGGTATATGGTCGGAACGAATACCATCAGGAAAAAAAGGGCAAAAACGGACAGCGCAAGCAGGAAGTCCATGAATGGGTCCGTTCGCCCGTTAACCGCGGCCTCTACCATTTTTTTTCGAGCGCCCCGGACAACTTTTCGACCATTGTCTCCTCCGAGTAATAATTCCGGTATGTATCATGCGCGGCCGCGCGCTGCCGGTCGTAGAATCCGCAGTCGGCCGCCATTTCCCCGGCGTATTTGAGAATATCCCCGGCCGATGAGAACGTGAAACGGGCGAGGGCGGGGTCCCTGAATATCTGATGGTTTTCCGCATCAAGAATCATGACGGGCAATCCCATGGAAAGGCCGTCCACAACCGACATGCCGCCTCCCACCGGAAAAGTGTCCAGATATGCGTGGACCCTGCCGGCGTATTTCGATATGTCCGAGCAATCCTCATCGACTTCAATGAGGTCCTGGCGGCAGCGGTTCCTCTCCAGGATATCCCTCAGCAGGGCGCCTTCGCCCCTGCTCGTGGCCATGATCGTGCCTATGCCCCTGCCGCCCAGGTCCCGCACCAGCGAGGCGTAGCCGTCTGCTTTCCCGTCTTCTCCGGCGATTTTTGACACGGGCACGAATGAAAATGCCGTGAAGAGGTCCGGACAGGGCGCCTCCTCCGGCCGCTGAACACGGTTGCGCGTGGATATCCTTATCAACTCCCGGCGGGGCACCTGGCCGCATTTTTTATCCTGGTTCGCGTCCAGGTCTATATGGCAGGAAAAAAAGCTCCCGAGAAAGGGCATATAATCGTCGGCATGGTGGTAATAGGCGACGGTAAGGTCCTTTCTCTTCGCCGCGTACAGAAGCGCGGCAACCAGCAATCCCATATCCGCCGGATGATTGAAAAGGACGAGCTTTTTCGGGGCCAGCCCGGAAAGCTCTCCGTATATTCCCGACACTTCGGACCTGAAATTTCCTCCCCTGCCTTGTTTCATCAGGATACGCCCCCGGGGGAAGCCTTTCCCGGCTTCGGACTGGAGCCTCGGATCATAAGCGCGCCGGGACGAGTACCTGCCTGTTACAAGCAATTTTGAATTTTCCATATGAGACACATATGTCTGCAAAAGGCGTGTATGGCCTCCGGTGCCGTAGATAAAGGACGTCAGAAAAAGCGTGTCCAAGGGATTTTTCCCCGCTTCAGGGGGTCCGGCAATGTCCGCCCCGATACGGGACACGGCGTAAAGAACGTTTTTTTCAATTTTCTTCAATTTTTCAACGCCTCGTGAGACGGCCTCTTTATCGTTCACGTATGAAAACATGCCGGCCTGATAGCCGGCCCTGAGCCGCAATTTCACCATATACAGATAGTTGAACCAGAACAAATCGATATCCAGAATGCGGGCCAAAAAGAAAAATACCCCGGCGGGAAACCCCAGCAGACCGAACATGAGGGGGCTGAAAACGAATTTTTTCATCTTCAACCTTATAAATCCGGAAGTCCTGTCCATTTCAGATACGTCCTTTCCGCCCTGAAAAGCCCCCAAAAGTCATTTCTTGAGCCAGTGGGAGAGGTCACGTCCTATAATTCCCTCCAGGTTCCGGATCTCTTCCTCATAATAGTCAGTCAGCAAGGCCCGTGTCGCAGGGCGCATGGCGTCTCTCTTTAAATTCAGCGAAATCATCCTGTCTTTAATGCCGCGTCTCATTTCCGGGGGAATAACCGTTTTGCCTAGTGATTTAATTATCCCTCCAGGTTTAATTAAAAAATCATGCAAGAATTTGATCCTGGGAATTCCGGAAGGATTGACTTTTTTTCTATGCGTCCGCCAATTATTGCCCGGGGCAACATCAAGAAAAGAAAGAATGTCATCCATCAGCCCAGTTGGGTTGCCGCATAAATCCTCATAAAGATATATTTTCATGAAGGGAAAATTTTCCTGAAATGCCTTTATCCTGTAACAATACAGACCTTCCTCCAGATAGTTGTAAGAAGGACCGTAATTTTCGGCCATGCGCCTGTTTATGGTCTTTTCAGATATAGCGTCTTCGAAGCTTAGTGACTCCCACTTATTTAATTTAAGCATCATATATTGTGAAAAAGCCCTGTCCACCGGGTTTCGTAAAATGATAATGATTTTTATCCTTTGATAATCAGGGATTATCCGTTTGATATTGGCGATGGACCTTTCCGGCAGCAGGAAATAATACGTTGACGCCTCGCCAATTGCTTTTTTATCACCGGCCTCACTGAATAGCCGGCAATAATCTTCGAAATTATGAATAGCATTCAAGCGCTCAGTATATGCGGGGATTTCCGCATCCGCAAAAGTGAAATACGTCGGCTCCTTGATTCTTGGGATAAACACTTGTGGATGACTTTTCAGATATTGCGCAATGGCTGACGTTCCGCTCTTTCCGGCGCCGGGAATCAGAAAATCAATCCTCGGAATAGACATCAATTCCTCCTCGCGTTTCGTGCAATCAATTTATATAAACCCTGCTTGTCTCCGGCCTCCAAAAATACCCACGACAGAAACAGGGCCGCCAGAACAAAGCTTAATGTGACAGGCAGGCTTACCTGAAACGACCTCCACTGCGCAAACGACGCGCCCGCGATCAGCAGCAGGCCCAGAAACCAGTTCAACAGCAGGCGCGGCGGGGCCTTGAAGGATATCTCCCTTGAGATGACGAAATAATTGAAAGCAAGGGAAAGTCCGTACAAAAGGACCATTGAAAACCCGACAGCGCCCAGACCAAGCCTGAATTTAACGGCTGCCCACACGCCGAAGAGGAACCCGGCGTCCCAGCCGATGCTGCTGACGAGAAACGGCCTCTCCATTCCTTTTGCTATCGTGACAATGGAGAATATCCACGCCGTGACCTGCAGATAGCCGGCAATCAGCATCCACCGGAACATCTCCAGCGACGGCAGGAATTTCCGGGTGTAGAAGATCAGTATTATCCATGGTTTTACGCATACTATCAGCACAAGCAGGGGGACGATGATGCAGATTGTAAGCCTGCCTACTCTTTTCACAAGGTCGACTTTCTCCGCGTCCTGGCAGGCCGACAATTTCGGCAGATAATATGTCGCGAATGAGCTTAAAAAAAGCCCGATGTACATGCTGCTCAGGGTCCAGTTCACATCAAAGAAACCGGCGGAGGCCATCCCCATGCCCCTTGAGATGATCCCGCGCACCGCCGCCAGCGCAAGCGCGCCGGCCGTTCCACTTAAAAGCATCGCCCCCGCCATCCTGAAAAAATACCGGACGCTGGAACTGTCCCAATACGGGCGGCTCTTCAGGTCCGGCGCCCATCCGCCTTTCCTGATAAAGTAAAGCAGACAGGCAACACTGGCGGCCGCCGTAGCAAACAGGTATGCCACAAACCCGGCATAATGCCCGCGCGAGGCAAGCACGGCCACCGGATAGGCTACAGTCAGCCCGGCCAGGGCGGCGAAAACCTGCACCAGGGAAAGGCGTCCTATGGCATGAAATCCGTTAAGCAGCCCGTTCAGATAGTCCCTCGTTATCCCGGCAAGAACAGGCAGGGAAAGCAGCACGATGAGTTGCGGACTGAGGCCCCCGAACCACCGCGCGATAAGGGGAGACATCGTAATCAGCGCCACGGCCATGGCCGCCCCGAAGACAATATATATGGCGGCCGTGGTTTTTAAGTACATGGACTGTTCCGGGCCGCGCAGCCCGCTAACGCCCCTCACAAGGGAGACCCCTCCGTTGCATGTCCCGACCGTGACCGCGGACTGCTGCACCTGCCTCAGGATCGAGAAAACGCCGACGCCGGAGGGGCCGGCAAAAACCGAGATGATCTTCATCGTGACGGCGCGAATAAAAAGTCCGCCGACGGTGCCGCTTCCCGTCTTCAGCAGCGCGATAATCAATTCTCCCAAGGCGCTACTCCGCGTCCCCCGGCATATGGCGCCCGCGTCCATGGCCCTCAGATATATATCCCTGTATTGACCTCTTAACGGCGTCCACGGCCCCTGCCGGAAGGTGCGGGCCCATCGGGAGACTGAGCGCCGAGGAAGCGATGCGTTCGGCCACCGGAAACGCGCCGCTCTTCCAGCCGGCGTCCGAATACGCGCCGGACAGATGGGGGGGTTCGGGGTAATGAATCAGCGTTTCGATGCCGTCCGACCTCATACGGTCCTGCAGGCCGTCTCTGTCCTGGTGCCGCACCACAAATAAATGCCATACGGGCTCCGCCCAATCCGGGACGTACGGCAGTACGAGCCCGGGCACCTCCCGGAGCGCGGACATATAACAGCCGGCGATGTCCGCGCGCCTCTTGTTCCATATATCGAGCCTGCCCAGCTTTACCCGAAGGAAAGCGGCCTGCATTTCGTCAAGCCTGGAATTGTATCCCTTGCTTATATGAAAGTATTTTTTGGGCGCCCCGTAATTCCTTAAGATTCTGACCTTTTCGGCGATGGCCTCATCGTCCGTGGTTACCGCCCCGCCGTCTCCAAATGCCCCAAGATTCTTGCTCGGATAAAAACTGAAGGCCGCCGCATGGCCGAGCGACCCCGCGCGGCGGCCCTTGTAGCGGGCCCCGTGGGCCTGCGCGGCGTCCTCGATGACCTTCAAATTATGATTTTCCGCTATTTCATTTATGGAATCCATATCCGCTGGCTGGCCGTAAAGGTGAACGGGCATTATGGCCTTGGTGCGCACGGTAATGGCACGCTCGACTAGAGACGGATTCAGGTTATAGGTTTTTTCATCAGGTTCAACAGGTATCGGGGTGGCCCCTGCATAGGATATTGCAAGCCATGTTGCAATATAAGTATTGGAAGGCACTATCACTTCATCTCCGGGCCCTATGCCGAAACCGCGCATGATCAGATGCAGAGCTTCCAGCCCATTGCCGACTCCAATACAATACCTGGTATGGCAAAAAGCGGCAAACTCCTCCTCAAAAAGCATAAGCTCTTTTCCCATGATGTACCATCCGGAATTCATGATGCGCCTGAAGGCGTCATCCACCTCCGTTTGCAATTCCTGATAGGATGTTTTCAAATCAAGAAAAGGTATCTTCATCTCGTGCCTCGCAAAGCTTTTATAAAAGATTCGTAATCTCGATAATAATCATTTTCATTATAAAAATCAGAGGCAAGGACCATACATACGGCCCCTGAGGAAAAATTATCAATCTCACGCCAAATCATCGGATAGATATTTAATCCGTAATACGACCTGTTAAGATGAATACGCCTTTTTTCATGACCATCGTCAAGAATCACGTCGAAACTCCCCGACATGGCAATTATGAATTGATAGCAATTCTTGAGGGCATGACCGGCGCGTTCGCTTCCTCCGGGCACATCATAAAGATAAAAAACCCTTTTGATATCGTAGGGCAAGTGTCTGCCGCCTTCGATGAAAGTCAGATTGCCCCTGGGATCGGCGATCTTTGGAAGATCAATTATCTTGCAATCATCAATTCCTGGCATTTAGTTCCTCCCATGCGATCATCATCTTCCGCGCACGTCCATCAGAAACCGCCCATAGTCCCGGTAATAATCCGCCTCGCCATACAGGTCGGAGGCAAGGACGAGGCATACCGAACCCGATGAAAAATTATTCAGTTCGCGCCAGACCATCGGGCATACATACAGACCATAGTACGAGCGGTTCAGATGAAAACGCTTCCTCCCGTGTCCATCGTCGAGGACCACGTCAAAACTCCCGGACATGGCTATAACCAACTGGGACAAGGCGATATGCGCATGGCCGCCGCGCTCCGCGCCGCCGGGCACATCGTAGAGGTAATAGACCCGTTTGATGTCAAAAGGCACATGCCTGCCGCCCTCAATGAATGTCAGATTGCCCCTTGGGTCGGCGATCTTTGGAAAATCAATTATCCTGCAGTCATCAATTCCCGGCATAAAATCACTCCAGATCGATGTGATAAAAATCCTGCGCAACGGAACCTGCGCCGAAGCCCGCCTTGAAATCAAACAGTCCGGAGTTCAGCGCCTGTCCGTTTTGCTCCGTGCTCGCGCCAAAGGAAAAATATCTTATCCCCTGCTGCTCCGCGCTCCTGATAACGCTCTCCAGCAGCAGGTCCACGGCAAACCTGTCACGCCCCCTTTCCGTGGAGGCGATGTATTGGGTATGCCATGCTGCTTTCCCCATTTTGAATATCCATGTCCCGCCCAGGCAGCCGCTTTCATCCGCGGCCAACCAGAGGTCCATACTGCCGGGCAAGAGGGACCTGAGAGTCAGCAAATCATCCAGCGTGTGGACGGGCCGGACGCCGTACCGCCCGGCAAGACACTCTTCAAGCACCCCGAAAAAAACCCTGTATGCGTCATCGCTGCCGTCTACGCGGATATCCAGCCCCGAAGCCCGCGCCTTGTTTACGGCCCATTTTCTCCCTTTGCTCAGCGACCGCCCGCCGTCCAGCGTGATTATATTCCAGAGGTCGCGCCTGCCTGTGCGCGCCCCCAGCCTCCACAAGGCATACAGGTCGGAATGGAAAGGGACGGCGTGCAGATGCCATGGGACCGCCTTGTAAAGCAGCGAGCGAAACCCGTTGTCCCTGTACCATCCGAGAACGGATTGCAGCATTTCGTACACCTCATCAGCGCCCGGCCGGCCCGAACATACGAGGCCGCCGTACGTGATCCCGGGGTGGGACACCACAAGCGAGGGGTCCGCCTTGTCCCTCGCGGCGGGCATGACGCCGATAATCTGCTGCTTCTCGTTCCTGACGATGACGGAGAAGTCCTCGAAGCGGTCCCCGTGATAGCTTAAAAACCTCCTGGACTGCAGAAACGTCCCGTTATGGGAAGCATTTACGAACATGTCCCACTGTTCGGCGTCCCTGCCGGCATCATACAAAAAAACCCTCATGATACCCCCTGCAGAAAATGGTGAAGGATATATGATTTTTCATAATCCGTCAAAAACTGGTGCACCGGGAAGTAGAAACCGCCGTTTCCGTAATATTCGGTGGACTCAATCCCGGCAGAAACGCAGCTCTGCTTGATCCGCGCCCCATTCACGGCAGGCGGCAGTTTCGCGGCAAAGACCCCCGGAACGATGCCGCCGTCCGGATGGAAATAGGGGGCCGCGAAACGGCCGAGTCTTTCCTCAAAAAAGCGCCAGTTTGCCATGCGCGTTTCGTTCCATTGCTCATGCAGGCCGCCGGAGCGAATCAGAAATCCCTCCAGCAATCTCCTGTCTTCGTCCGGGATAATGTGCCCGCCGGGGATTCCGGCCAGATCATCTCTTGACGCAAGCAAGCCGCCGAAGGGCAGCGGATAGTACTTCGTCAGGCTGTATATCGCGTAATCGCCGACGGCCCCGACAGCGCCGCCGGACGTCCTTGATCCGGTCCCGTAGGCGCAGTCCTCTATGACGGGCAGGCCAAGGTCCCGCAATGGCTGAGGCAGAGGGCAAGGAAAGCCGAATTCGTGTATAAGCAGGATCGCCCCCGTGTTTTTCTCCGGAGTTCTTGACCATCCGCAAATCTCCTCGATAGCCGAAGTGACGCACGAGCTGATGTATGGCCCGCCGGTGGTCGTGACAATCAGGACGCTCCTTCCGGAGTCCAGGCCGGTCCGTTTCAGCGCCAGCTTCAGCGCCTGCCGTCCGCTGCCGGTTAAAACCATCGCCCGTCCGCCGTCCAGCCAGAACCCGGGATCGAGGACGCCGGGGTCCCCCTTCGTCTCCTTTTTGAGCAGCGCCTCCATTATCACGGGATTAAACGGGGAAATCCGGATATGAGGGGCCATATGGCCCAGCGGGGAGAATGCGCCAGGCGAATAATTTACCGCGTCAGCCCGGTTAGCCAGCCTGACTCTCACTTCAGGGCCTCTCCAGGCATCCGGCTTGAATGTTTTTCCGCAGCGGGAATGATCTTCCTGGCGACGAGGAAATCGAGGACCCTGTCAACGGATGTCTCCACGCACATATGATCGGTCTCGAGGACAATCTCGGGGCTTTCAGGCTCCTCGTAGGGGGATGAAATGCCGGTAAACTCCTTTATGTCCCCCATCCTGGCGCGTTTATAATGGCCTTTGACGTCCCTCTGCTCGCACACTTCAAGCGAACATTTGCAATACACCTCGATGAAGCTGTCCGGGCCTACCAACTGCCTGACGCGTCCCCTCTCGGCCCTGAAGGGCGATATAAAAGCCGTGATGGCGACCATTCCGCTTTCTACGAAGAGCCTGGACATCTCGCCGATACGCCGGATGTTTTCCCGGCGGTCCTCCATGGAAAAGCCGAGATCGGAACACAGGCCGTGCCTCACGTTGTCTCCGTCGAAGACGAAGGTGCGGCAGCCCATATCGAAAAGCCTTTTTTCAAGGGCGTGGGCTATCGTGGATTTCCCGGAATTGGAAAGGCCCGTAAACCACAAAACAACGCTCTTGTGCCCGTTGATACATTCCCTGTCCTGCCTGTCCACGGAAGCCTTGTGCCAGATTATATTGCCGCACTTGAATCCTCTTTTACCGTCAATCACAACCGCGCCCCTCCAGTGCTGTCACCATACGTTGAAAACATCCATTTGCCTCCCTGCGCCCGGAATACATGCTGCCGGCACTGCTCTTTGCCGTTATTTATCTCCCCGAAGCCGCATATACCGCTTCAGTGTCTCGATCTTCCTTTTATACTCCGGTCCGGCTGCGATCTGCTCCCTGTACTCGCTGAGGAAGGCCCCTATCAGCGAGAGGAAAAATCCGAGGACGGTCGCGACCGTCACCATCAGCGCCCTCTTCGGCCTGGCCCTCCTTTGCGGGGGCGCCGCCCTGTCGATTACCTGGATGACCTCGGCATTGTTAGCCTCGTCAAGCCTGGCGGCCTCATACTGTTTTTCAAGCAGATCGTAGAGGGTCTCGTTAAACTTGAGGTCCCTCAGCTTGTTCAGATAATCCGCCTGCACGGCGGGAAGGTTCCCGGTTGGGATAATCGGTCCCGCGCCGGGGCCGCCCCTGCCAGTCTCGAGTTTGGCTGCCTGCGCCTTTAACCCGGCCAGCACCTCCTGGGCCTTCTGGAATTCAGGGTTCGAAGGGGTCGAATATGACCTCATGACCTCCATCTGGACCTCTTGCGCGGCAATCTGCGCCCTGATCTGGGCTATCCCCTCTATTACGGCCTTGCCCTGCTCGCCGGAGTCCAGAAAACCCGACTTCTCCTGGAACGTTTTCATCGCGTCTTCGGATTTAAGCAGAGAGGCCTTCGCCTCATCCATCTGCTTTTCAAAAAAAAGCCTCCGCTGCGCCGCCCCGGGGACTGCCATGTCATTTTGCAGATTCTGAAGTTCTTCCACGAAGGCATTTGCAATGGCCGCCGATCTCACGGGGTCCCTGCTGTCAACCGCGACGGTGATGATGTTGCTCTTCGGGTCGCCAACAACCCGGAGCGAGCCCAGCAGCTTCCGCCTTGCGTCGCCGCGAAATTTAACACCGTAGAGCTTCACCAGGTTGAACCTGTCGACTATCCTGTCCAGCACTGTCCTGCTCTCAAGCAGTCCGACGTACAGGTCATCCGGTGTCTGGACATTTAAAAAGCCCCCGCTTGCGGCCATCCCCGCCATCGTGTTGTTTAAAAGCTCGGCCAGGCTTGAGCCGCTTTGCTCGGGAGGCAGTATTTTTGTTTCGGCCTCGTAAACGGGCTGCATGACCAGGCTCACAACGGCGGTTATCAGGGCGAGCCCGAAGGTCATGCAGAAGATCATCTTTTTGTGTTTAAGCAGGACGATCAGGTAATCCAGAGCGTCTCTTTTTCCCGGCGAATCGTTTTTGTCCAACTGTTCCCTCTTAAAGGATCTTTATGACCACGCCGGCCGTAACGGCTATCTGCATCATGATCTGGGTGATGTCCCTTATGCCGCGCAGCCATGACACCTGCTGAAGCTGCTCGGGCACGACAATGGTGTCTCCCGGCGAGATGATCACCGCGGAGCCGGTCTCCCACCGGTGTTTCGAGGCGTCCCATTTAATGGTGTCCCCGGAGAGCCTCCTTGCGCTGCCGTCGGCCTTCAGGACGTAAACGTGGTCCTTGTCCGCGTTCTCCGAATACCCTCCCGCCATCTTGATATAGTCCCTTGCGCCAAGCCCCCCGGAATAAACAAGGCTGGTCGTGCCGGACATGACGGACCCGACGACGTTGACGACGCTGTTTTTGGCGGGTATGTCCAGGACGTCTCCGTTTTCAAGGCCGATATCGTACACGCTCCCCTTGAAAGACTTCAGATCGGAAAGGGCGATCACCATCCTGCCCGTCGCCTTAAGGTGCTTCAGGGAATCTATGAACTCCCTCTGCTCGACCAACTGGCTTTGCTTTGCGCTGACGTCCTCCTGCGTAATGGCGCCGGACATCTGGACCGACTGCTCGGCGTATAATCTGGACTGCAGCTTACGGACCATCTCGTCCATGCTTGACTGCTGCATCGCCTGGACCGACTCTCTCGTAAACACGGCCCCTTCGAGATAGGCGTCTTTTGTGAACCCTCCGGCCCTTTCCAAAAGGGACGAGAGGCGCTCGTCCTTTCTGACGGCGTATGTCCCCGGAAACCTGACCTCGCCCTTGATTGTCACCGTCCGGTAAAGCCTCCAGTCCGGAACGCTCCTGACAAAAAGATAGTCGTCCCGCTGTAAAGCGATGTTATCGGCCGGGTCCCCCGCAAGGGATTTCTTCAAATCCAGGTAGATGCGCACGGTATCCGGGCCCTTGCTCGTAATATTGACGCGGGTCAGTTCCACCTTGTTCATGAAGGCATACCGCTTGACTCCGCCGGCCATGCCCAGGAGGTCCGAAACCTTCATGCCGGGGGTGAACTCGTACTCGCCGGGCCTGCCCACCGCCCCGGCGATCCTCACCGCGGGCCTTGTCTTGAAATCCCATTTGGAATAGATGTGGACGACGTCGTAGGGCTCAAGCAGCTTGTCTTCCGGGCCGCCTTTGTCAAAAAGGGCCTTGCCGAGGTTGAACGAAAAAAATTCGTTGTGGTAATCGGGCGGGATGTATCTCTCCACGACCGCGATATCGAAATCCGTATCCTTCCGGAGGTCCTTCTCGCTGTTTTTAATGAGGTCGCTGACCCTCATCCCCTTGAACCACTGATACTGGCCGGGCCTGACCACGTTGCCCTCCAGCGTGACGGCATTGTCCAGCTTGTTGTTTATCGAAAGGACCTTCAGGAAGTCGCCATCCCTGAGCGGTATGTCCGTTTTCGGGTTGAGGTCCTTAAAATCCGTGTCGATCATCGTTTTTATCTCATGGCCATGGACCCTCTCAAGCTGCACGTCCTTCAGATACCCATCCGGAGTGATGCCACCGGCCATGGAAAGGAGGTCCGAAATCTTCGTGCCGCCCTTCAGCTCATAGATGGCCGGCCTCTTAACGTTGCCCTCCACTCCGGCCACCGGGCCTATCGGGGGTATGAATATCACGTCGCCGGGCAGCAGCCTTACGTCGTTTGAGTTGTCGCCCTTGAGCAGAAAATCGTACAAATCGACGGTAGTAATGGTCTTGCCGTCCCTTTTCAACTGGATATCGCGCATGGAGCCGTTTTTGGAAGGCCCGCCGCACTCAAAAAGAGCCCCCACCAGGGTCGAAAGAGAGGAGACCGTGTACGCCCCCGGCATCCTCGCGTTGCCCACAACGTATATGCGCATGCTTTTAAGGGACCCCATGCTCACGTTCATCTCGAAACCGGTGTAATATTCGGAGAGTTTTTGCCGGAGGACCTTCTTCAGCTCGGAAAAAGTCAGGCCGGCGACCCCGACAGGGCCTATTTCAGGGATATTCAGGTTGCCGTCCTTGTCAACCGTAAGGGCCCAACTGCCGTTTATCTTGCCCCATATGTCTATCCTGATCTCATCGCCCGGGCCGATGACATAACCCGGGGTGACGGGGATTTCATTGCCCGGAGCAAATGTGGTTACCCCCTGATTGAAAAGGCCGTAGCCGAACTGCCTCAGGGCCGGTGAGTTTCCGGAGGCTTCCCTGTCAAAGAATTTTTCGACCTCGGAAAGTTTTTCCGGAGGCCCGGCCGGGGAAGCCGTGGCGTTCGCGATGGCGGGCGCGTTTTCAATGCCTCCGTTTTGACCGGGTTGCATGATCTGGCCCGGCAGCATGGCGGGACCAATCGCCCCCGGGGAAGGCATGGCGGCATAGTTTCCAATCGCCCCAAAGGGCAAAAAGCCGGTCTGCCCGGCCTGTGGCTGCTCCAACTGCGGCGCCTGCGAGGGGGGCCCGCCGGGTTGCCGCCGGCTCTGCAACTGGAGCTGTATTTCTTGCAACTGCCTCTGCATTTGCAGCAACTGCTCCCGCACCATCCGCGCGCCGGATGCCGGGGCCTGCCCGCCGGCTGGCCCTATCGTTTCAACTTCCACCGCAAACGCGTTTCCCGCGAACAAAAATATGAGCAGCAAACATACTACTTTTTTAAACATCCCGACTGTCAAGCCTCCTCGGCAATTCCTGCGCGCACACATGAAATTTTAAATTATTTTTTTTAGAATCGCCTGCTGCAAAAAACTGTTCTCTCTTTTACGCCAAAAAGTCATGCCTTATAAGCCGACGCGCTGTCTTCTTTTCCCGCCTCTACGGCCCGCGTCCCCACACGGGAACGGGCGGCTGCATTTCTGCGGATCTTCGACTCGATGAGCCTTACGCTCCTCAGATTTTTAACGATCAACGCCATGAAAAACATCAGTGACAATTCAATGACCAGTATGAATTCCGACGGCCGGTTCCTCAGAAAAACGGCAAAAAACGATAAAACAACGCTTATCATCCACATGAACATCACGGTATCGGTGCTTGACACGCCGGACCGGAGCAGGAGATGGTGAAAATGTTTTTTGTCGGGACGGAAAGGACTGCCCCCGCTGAAAAACCTTATGCTCATCACCCTTAAGGTATCGAATATGGGCAGCAGCAGGACAAGCGGCGGCACTACCGGCTTTATTCTGTCATCCTGGATAAGCATCAACGCGACCGTCCCGATCAAAAATCCGAGGAGCAAACTGCCGGTGTCACCCAGAAAAATCCTTGCCCTGGGGTAATTGGAAGGAATAAACCCGATGACCGCGCCAAGACAGACCACGCTCAAAAAAATGGCCGGGATATTTCCCGTAACATACCCGAGAACCGCGAACGACAAAAAAGCCAGCATCGAGATACCGCATAACAAACCATTCAACCCATCAATGAGATTGATGGCGTTTATGATGCCAAAAAGCGCAAAATAAGTAAACGGGACAGAAAGCCAGCCCAGATTTATCGTCCCCAGGCCGAAGAGGTTGCCAAGGTCTCTCACATACAAATGTCCCGCAAATATCAGCACCGACGCCGCGGCAATGCAGACAGCCATCTTTTCCTTCCATGTCGCCCCTCTTATGTCGTCATAGACGCCAAGCGCCAGGACCAGGCCCGCCGATGCCAGCACCGAGATCATCTGCCTGTCCATGGGGACCGCAAAAATCACAACCGGGAAAAATCCCAATGCAACTGAAATCCCGCCCATCCTCGGGACAGGCTCCAAGTGTATATGCCTTCCTCCCGGATTCGCGAGGGCGCCAAGTGAGCGGGCTGCCTTGGAGACGAAGGGAATGCTGATAAAACTAAGTAGGACTGCCCCTACCAAACTACCTGCCAGAAGCCTGAAATCCAAAGCTGTTTGTTTCCCCGATTCCAAAAAAATATCGGTTATTGTATCACGGGGGGAAAATTTTTTAAACCACATAAAATCTATTTATAGCTTTTTTAATTTTTAAATTTTAGCTTTTATTTATTCCGCACATGTTTTAAGATATCTAATGCGTTTTTTTTGCTTTTTGATATGTGCTGATGTCCAGGATGTCTTTTCGTTTTAAGCTGATCGTATTCGTTGCATGCCTAGTTTGCGCAGTGCCCGCGCCGGCCATGGCTTCCACGTATGTGCCCGTGGGCGATGACGCCTACAATATGCTCTTCCGGCTTGAGGCCGAGGGTCTCGTAAAAAGCGCGCTGCTGGACAGTCTTCCCATAAGCCGCGAGGAGATGAGAAGGCTCATCTCTGAGGCAGAAAGAAACGCCGCAGCCGGCCACCCGAATAAAGCGGATGAACAGGACATTCACCTTCTGAAGGAGCGTTTCGGGGACGGGCGGGAAAAAGTGAAATATGTAAAACCGCTCGAAGAGGCATATGCCCGTTATGTGTTCGCCTCCCAAAACCCCAGGGATAACGGGTTGAATTACAGCTTTAATGGAAAAGCTTCCTCCGCCAATCCAAACGGGTTTGTATATAACAACGACGGAGACGACTACGGGAAGGGCTCGAATTTCCGCCTCGGGTTTGCCTCCCTGGCGGACCTCGGATGGTTTTCCTTCTACATCAACCCCGAATACAGGTATACCGATACTTCCCAAATCAATCTTAAAAAGATATACGGGGTGTTCAGCGCGCTTGGGCTGGATCTGGAAGTCGGCAAAGACTCCCAGTGGTGGGGGCCGGGTTACAACGGGGCCGTCCTCCTTTCAAACAATGCGGAACCCTTCACGATGATAAAGCTCACGAACGACCGCCCGGCCATACTTCCGTGGGTATTTAAATACCTGGGGCTCGTCAAGTTCACCGCGTTTGTCACGAAGCTTGACGGCAGCAACATTACCCCGCACCCGTACCTCTGGGGGCTGCGCTTCGATTTAAAGCCGGTCCCGTATCTGGAGATCGGGCTTGAGCGGCTCGCCATGCTGGGCGGGGAAGGCCGCCCCGACAGCCTTCATACATGGCTGGACAGTTTTACCGGGGCGGGCGAAAACAGCAGCGGACTTTCGAACCCGGGGGAACAGGAAGCCGGAGGCGATGTGAAGGTCACCCTGCCTTTCAGCGTGCAGCCCGTGCAGATGTACATCGAGGCGGACGGAAGCGACCAGTGCGGGATATATCCGTGCAAGTGGGCCACGGTGTCGGGCGTTTATCTTCCGCGGATACTGAACTTCTCCAGGGTCGATTTCCGGGCCGAATACGCGGACAACCACGTCCCCGGAGACTATCCCAATCTCTGGTATGCCCGCGATGTCTACAATTTCACCTACCCCGCGGACAAGGACCTGATCTTCGGCGAGCACATGGGAACGGATTCAAAAGATCTTTTTTTCAAAACCGACTACATGGTCCCGGCGATACAGGGCCGGGTCTATCTTTCGTATGATAGAGAAAGGCACAATCTCTCGGGCAATCCGAAACCCCTTCAAACCGCAACCTCACTGGGCATCTATCTCTACACCAAAGACGATACGAGCATAAACGGGCAATACACTTTCGGGACAATAAGCGATGCGGGGCAGGAAGATCAGGACATCGACATCTTTACCCTGGGGATCACGCGATATTTTTGAACTGAAATGAAAAAAACGGGATTTTTGATTGCCGCCCTGGCCGCCGTCTTCATCCTGGCGGCGGCAAACGTATGCATGGCCGGCACGATTGAAACCTCCGGGGACGCAGGCGCCGCCGCCGTCCCCCTGGCCGCGGGGATCATCTCGCTCTCCCACAATGACAGAAAGGGTGTTGCCCAACTGATAGAATCATACGGCACGGCCGCCGCCGTGACCCTGGCCCTGAAATACACGGTAAAGGAGGAACGCCCCAACGGCGAAAACACCCATTCCTTCCCGTCACTGCACGCATCCTCGACATTCGCGGCGGCCGGTTATCTTCAGAGGCGCTACGGATGGGCCTACGGCCTGCCCGCATACGCGGTCTCCGCATATGTCTGCTGGAGCCGCATCGATGCGCGCGAACACCATTTCTCCGATGTGCTTGTGGGCGCGGCAATCGGGTTTGGCGCAAGCAGGATATTCACGAAACCTCTTTTTAATGGCGTATATGCAAGGCCCGTGGCGGACAAGGACCTCTACGGCCTTGTGCTGAGCGGGACTTTTTAGAGCTTTTTGCCTTAGCGGCCCTCGAACATGTAGTCCAGGCTCATCGTGTAGAGGTTCCTGCTGTAGTCGTAGGCCCCTATGTTGGAGGCGTCCCTCACATGCGCGTATGAGGCGGTGAGGTCAAGATGCCTCATTAGCGTATAGGTGAGCGAGGCCGTGAGGCTGTATGTGTCGTCAAGCCTCTTTATATCGTATATGGTGTTCACATGGGAAAAATCCTGCCGGTACCACTCCAGCAGGAGGTTGGACCTCAGCCTCCTCCTGAGCGGATACATCACGCCCGCCGAGGTCTTTATCCCGGTGTAGACCCAGTTGCTGCCCCTTGCGTTGTTTGCCTCGCCCTCGGCCCTGGCGGAGAAGAGGCCCTTCTTCCCGGACGCCTTCGCCCCCGCGAACGTGTAGTAATAGGCCGCCTGGAGCGCATAGTTGCCGGAGTCCATGTCCTCGGCGGGCACAAGCGGAGCGCCGAACTTCTTTACGAAGAAGTCCTCGTACTGATCGTAGCTTATATACCTGAAGCCCACCTGCCCGATATTGTTGCCCGAGATGATGAAGGTGTAGGATGGGTTTACGGTGAGGCTGCTTGAATAGCCGGCATAGTGGACCTCAAGGTAAGTGTATTGAAGCAGAAGACCCGCAGTGCCCTTCGAGGTGTTGTAAGACGGCAACACCGACACGGAGTGCTGAAGGGTGTCCAGGCTCAGCACCTTCTTGCCGTTGTATCCCGTATAGCCGGACCTGAAATACTGGCCGATATTGAAATAATAGGAGCCCTTCAGGTCCCACGGCCCCCTGTTCAGGAAATTGTATTCGCCCAGAAGATAAAATATCTCCTTGCCGTCTTTCTGCCTGCCGATGTCCGAAAAGGCGCTGTTAAGGGGCACTGCAAGGACGTTGTCGTCGTACTGGAGGCCGGCCCCGGCCTCAACCCTGTAGCGTGGGGGCATCTTTTCCAGGGCCTGGAGGTAATCCTTCGAATAGAGGGCCCAATCGGAATACGGGTTTCTCGTGATTATCCCCTTGAAGAGTTTCCCGGCCTTGCCGTACCGGCCTTCCTTGAAATAGGCCCGGGCCGTCTCGAAGTTCACCTTTGTTGCAAGCGAGGCGTCCAGTTTCCCGGCCCTGCCGAATTCGTCTATGGCCTCCCTGCTCCTGCCCAGCTTCAGGAGCGCCCTTCCCCTCACGTAATGGGCCTTGCCCTCAAACGGGCTGCCCGGTTTTATCGCCGCCGAGGCCTTCAGTGAATCCTCGTATTTTCCCTCCAGGCAGAGCGTGTCCGCCAGGTAATAGGCGGCCTTTCCGCTTGACGGGTCAAGGGCGAGCGCGGCCCTGAAAGATCTCTCGGCCCGCGGCAGGTCCCAGGTCCGCAGGTATGCCAGCCCGAGATAGTACGTTGCCCGGCTGTCTTTGGGGTTATCCGCGCAGGCCCCGTTCAGCAGCGCGATGGCCTCCTCGTAGTCCTGCCGCTTGTATCGCCTGATCCCGCGCCCGGTAAAACCCAGGGCAAACGCCGGGCCGGACATCAGCGCCAGGACCGAAGCTAACGCCAGAAAAGCCGACATCCCCTTCTTCATGATCTGCGCCCTGTGCGTTATCAAGTCCTAATTCCTCCGATCGGCTGCGCCGCGGCCGCACCTGTATATGCGTTTAGTCTTGAAAGTCGCGGTCATGGACACCCCTGCGCAAAAGAACTCCCCTGGCTGACAACATTAAGGTTTGTGGCGCTGCCCGTAATGCTTGAGGGCGGCTGGGAATAAACCGTGACATTGGCTATGCCGGCGGTCATCGAGGCCGGAGCCGATGCGATACCGGGCGAGCCCGCGGTAATGCAGGGATTTGACCCGCTGGCGTCCAGCTTTGAAATGATGTATAAATAGCCGGATCCCGATGCGGCGTTGGTTATCCCGGCCATGAGGTATCCGCCATCGGATGTCGGCTGAAGGTAAGCCGAATTGAACCTGTATGTGGCTTCCGTCCACTGCCATAATATATTGCCGCTGGAGTCGAGCTTCAGCAGAACCGGAAGCGCGCTGGCCGCCCCCATGCTGGAGGCCCCGGAAGCGCCCGGCACGAGGTACCCGCCGCCGGACTCCTGCCTGATGCCGGCAAGCGTCAGGTTGTTGCCTGCGTTGCTGTACGTCTTTTGCCACTGGATCCCCCCGGTTGAGGCGAGCTTGAAAATCACGCCTTCCGACGTGTATGAGGCTGATGAATAGTTCGAAACCGTCATCAGCCCGATGTATCCCCCGTCGGATGTCTGCTCGAGGGCGGCAATATAATCGGAGCTGCCCGTTTGGCCGGAAGCGCCGCTGCCGAGCGATTCCTGCCACTGGATATTCCCGCTGGCGTCCAGTTTCAGAATCATGGGCGCCGCGTTATACGTCTGGTTCATCACGTCCCCGTCTGCGACATACCCGCCGTCGGATGTCTGCTTGATATCGTAAATCTCAGCTCCGGCATACGCTTTTTGCCAGCTTATGCCGCCTGTGCCAGAGAGCTTCAGGACTATAGGGACGGGAGAACCGCTGCCCGTGTACGGGTAAATGTCCACCAGCCCGATATATCCGCCGTCTGATGTCTGAACAACGTTGAAACCGGAGGAACTGCTGTAGCCGCCGCCCGGGGCGAGTGTCTCCTGCCACTGGATATTTCCGCCCGTGCCGAGCTTTATAAGCAGGGGGTTCCCGTTCGACAGGTTCCCCGCTGCCATGTATCCGCCGTCCGCGGTCTGCTGAATACCGTACATGGTGCCGTTGTATACGCCGCCCGGGAATGATTCCTGCCAAAGGGAATTTCCGCCGGCATCCAGTCTCAAAAGACTGCTGCCGTTTAATATCCCTATGTATCCGCCATCGGCTGTCTGCCGGGCAGAAACGCTGTACGCATAGGCGCCGGCGGAAGCATAAATCGTCCAGCTTGAGACTGCAGCCGGCGAAAGTGTGATTGTCAGTGTCACGGGGACGCCGTTTAAGTCCGCATAGCAGGAGCCGCTGTAATCCACCGTGCCGCTGGAGTCGAGCGCCTCGATAAGGAAATATCTCTGCGGGCCATCGGGGACATTGAGGCTGATGGTTGCCCCGCCGCTTGAATACGGGACGGTCCCGGTCAATGCCGTCATGCCCTGGCCGGACACGCTGTAGCGTATGCTCACTATTGCCGGCGAGGTCGCCGTGGAAGTGGCAGCCGCCTTGCCCGCGGCGCCGCCGTTTCCTATTTTTATGGTCACCCCGGATGTGCCCTGGGAGGAGCCCCCCGCGCCGCACCCGCCAATTGCCGTTGCCACGGAGATGATCAGAAGAAGAAATGCCGCCCCCCGGTATCTCATTGCCTCATCTGCCTTTTGCCGCAGGCCCCGTCACGGGACCCCGCCTCGTCATGGGACATTGACATTTATGTTCACCGGCGTGCTTGGTGCGACCTGAGTTGCGGTAGGCACGCCGCCTACGCCGGGCCCCGGCGGGAGCATGGCGCTGTTTGCGGCCGGCTGCCCGGAGGACGGCGGCATCCCGGACCCGGCTGGCGGAGTCGCCGGGGGAGGAGGCGGCGGGACATCCCCGCCTCCTCCCCCCCCGCTGCCTTCTTTGCCCGTTTCGTGCAGGTTTACCGCGCTTCCCATGTGCCCGGATTCACCCGGAGTAAACGGCCTCACAACCGGCGCCTGGCCCATTGCAAACTGGCCGATCTCGCCGGCCTTTACCAGCACCGAACCAAACTCGTTGCTGAACTTCACTATGCCCTTCGTCACATATACCGCTTCCACCTCTTCCGAGACGAGGTAGCCGGCGGTGCCTCTTATGCCGGCCACGGCAGTTCTGGTCTTTAAATGAAACCGGTTGCTCTGGAGGGCATACCTGGGGACCTTGAAACCGCTTTTGCCCCTGTATAGTTTAACTGTGACCGCGCGGCTGCGGCCGGGCCGGAAGAGATACCTCTCGATGCCGAACCTTGAATTGTGCCCCAGACGCATGACGCTTTTATCGATCATGACAAGCTCCGCCTTGCCGTCGCTTTTCGTCCGGATGATGTCCCCCACGAACACCTCGTCTCCCTGCTTTAAAGGGGCCACTTCGGATGCCCCGGCCCTCAATATGTCAACCCTGCCCTCAATCCCGGCCACGCGGCCGGCAAGCCCGGGGGCGGCAAAAGCAGCTTTCTGGCTGGAAACAAGGACAGAAAAAAACGCTGCCAGTATTACGGCCGCGGCAGCAAGGACTTTACTTTTACCCAAAACCTCTCTCATCCTCCACAATACAATTCGTGCAAATCGTGATTAGGTTTTTAACACAAGCGCTAAAAAAAAAGCAATTTATAAAAAAACCGTTTATGCTAAAATCCGTTGTGCTGAAAAGGGAAGCTTACCATGCAGGGCAGCAGGCGAGGCTGAAGGCCCTTATTGATCTTTCGGCCATTGTCAATTCATCCCTCGATATAACCGAGATAAGAAAAAAAGCGATCGAGGCCGCCATGTCCCTCTTTGGCGCGGAGGCCGGCAGTCTCCTCTTCGTGGACAAGGAAACAGGCGGGCTTTATTTCGACGTGGCCCTCGGGGACAAGGGCGACAGGGCGAAGGCGGTGAGGCTTGAAAAGGGCCAGGGGATAGCGGGTTGGGTGGCCCTGCACGGGGATCCGGTTATCGCCAACGATGCGCGGTCCGACAGCCGGTTCTTCCACGGCGCGGACTCTGAAAGCGGCTTCGTCACAAAAAACATGATATGCGTGCCCGTGTCCAGCAGGGGCCGCACCCTCGGCGTGCTGCAGGCCATGAATAAAATTGGCGGCTTCGATAATTCGGACCTCGACCTCTTCATCGCCCTTTCAAACCAGGTGGCCGTGGCGATGGAAAACGCCCGCCTTTACAACGAACTGAAGGAGACCTTTTACGCGGTAGTGAACGCCATGGCGGAAACGATAGAAAAAAGGGACCCCTACACGGCCGGGCATACAAGCCGCGTGTCCGTCTACAGCATGTCCATCGGAAGGGCCATGGGGCTCCAGGGTGGCGAGATGGGGAACCTGCGCCTCTCGGCCATCCTGCACGACATAGGAAAGATCGGGGTGAGAGACGCGGTGCTCCTTAAAAACCAGAGGCTCACGCCGGAGGAGGAGACCCTGATAAGAAAGCATGTCGAGTACGGGGCCGATATCCTGGGTCACATCCCCCAGCTCCGGGAGGTGATACCCGGCGTGCGGTCCCACCATGAAAAATACAATGGCACAGGCTACCCGGACGGCACGGCAGGCGAGGTCATTCCCTTGCCGGCCCGCATAATAGCCGTGGCCGACACCTTCGATGCGATGACGACGGACAGGCCTTACAGGAAGGGGCTCAGCGCCGGACAGGCCATCGCCGAGCTGAAAAGGTGCTCCGGCACGCAGTTCGATCCATCGGTTGTCGCAGCCTTCGTGAAGGCGTGGGAGGACGGCAGGCTGGGGATCCCGGAATGAGGCTCCGGGTGCTTGGCTGGTCCGGCTCCGGGGTTCCCGGACGGGGACTGTCCTCATACCTGCTCGATGACAGCATACTCTTTGACGCCGGCGGGCTTACCGGCGCGCTTGACATCAAAAGGCAGCTCCGGATCCGGGACGTATTCATAACACACTGCCACCTGGACCATATCCAGGGCATACCCTTTCTTGCGGACAACATATTCATCGCGGGGAAAGGCGGCATAAACGTATTCAGCTCGGCTGTCATTCTCGGGAAGTTCAAGAAACATATACTGAATGGTTCGATCTGGCCCGATTTCAGCTCCATCCGCCGGGCCGGACGGCCGGCGATAATGCTTAAGGCGCTGAGGGAAGGCGCGCCGGTTTCCGCCGGCAAATACGAAATAACGGCCTTCCGCATGCGGCACACCACGCCCGCGGTGGGTTATCTGGCAAGGCATACCGGGACCGGAAAGAATTTTTTCTATACCGGCGACACGGGGCCAGGCAGCGGCGTGTGGAAAAAGCTGGGCGGCATGACCCTGGATTGCCTGATCACGGAGGTGTCTTTTCCCAACAGCATGGAGAAAGAGGCCGTGCAGACCGGCCATCTCACCCCCCGGCTGCTTGCCGGGGAGCTGAGCCAGCTTGACAGCCCCCCCCGAAGGATATATATCGTCCATCAGAAAGCGGCATTCTACAGGACCATAATCCGTGAGGCCGGCAGACTGAATCTGGACAAGCCGGGCGTGGTTTCAGACGGCCAGTTGATCAGGATTTAAAAGGACGGGGGTTTTAGGGCCCGCATCGTCTTGTCGACAGTGTCGTGCGCCCTTTTCTGATAGAAATCCTGCAGCTCTTCCATCACAGCGGGGTTTGACGAGGCGATCTCTTCCAGGAGCCGCCGGCCTATTTCAATGGCCTCAACGGCGGATTTGGCCACTACGGAGGCCGTCCGCGGCCTGCCGGTCAAAAAGGCGACCTCGCCAAAGATGTCGCCTGCAGACAAGGTGGCAAGTTCTATCTCCCTGCCCCGGACCAGCGTCATCACCGCGGCAAACCCGTTTTTCATGTAATAGATGGAATCCCCGGAGCCGCCCTCGGCCACCACAACCTGGCCCGGCTCAAAGGCCAGCCTGGCGGCGCTTGAAACCAGCCGGGCGTTTTCCTGCTGCGTAAGCGAGGAGAAGATGACCGCCTCCGCACCATCGCTGCGGGAGTCAGCCTCCAGCCTCGCCGGGTGCGACCTTTCCTTTTCCAGTTCATTCATGGCGGCAAAAAATTCCTTCGCCGCCTGCCGGTCCTGGGGCGACAGCCTCAGGATTATCTTATAGATTGCCAGGGCCTTCTCGGAAAAACCGCCTCTTGAGAATAAGGACGCCGCCTTGTGGTATGCCGAAACGGCATCATCGATCCTGCCCATCCTTTGCAACACATCGCCGGTCCTGAGAAATACCTGGGGGTTGGAGGGTTCCTTTTCCTTGAAAGCCCCCATCACTGAAAGGGCCTTCTCCCAGTTCTTCTTGTTCAGCGCGTCCAGATATCCCTGCCATAAATCCTTTTCAGCCAAAGCCATGACCTCCGGGGGGCTAATGCCATGAGATTATCATGGAGCGGCACGGGATTGTCAAATGCCCCGGCAGGGAGAGGCCTGCGTCAGATTTGCGGGGCCCGTATCCGTCTGTTACCGGAGAAAAAAGCATCTGCCTGTTCCTGGCCCGCCTGTTCTTCCCGGAAAAAAGCGAAGAGCGGACGGATCACTAATCGTCGATGTATCCGATCAGATACGCATAGTGGCCGTCAAGGCGAAACGTAAAGACTGGCAAGTTTTTCACGCCCCAAGCGGCAAACGCCGGATGCGATGGCGGGTCTTTTCCACAACAATAATCGCCCCTTGCTCCAAGACCGCCTTAGAAGTCTTCAGAACCGTTTCCAGCCGGTTTAAAACGTGCTCCGTCCCCTTGTGTTTCGGAGCCTGAACAAGATGACGCTGACCTGGTGAGGACCGGAGAGGGCCACAATTTCGCCAAAATCAAGGTCAAAGGTCAAAAGGATTCTGTTTTCAGAATGAGCTTTTTCGAAGATCGCACCGTTTGGCAAGCGGTGGAGGTTTCCCTCGCGCAAATGCACGGCATCGTGCCCTTCTTCCCTGAGCCACCGGATAATCCCCTGCGACACGCCCATGTCCGCAAGAAAACGCATCTATGCCGAATAGACCTCTTCCTGGGCAAGCCAGGCGGCGTATTCAAGCGCCTGCCTGATATCCTCCGGTTCCAGGTCCGGGTAATCGGCGAGGACTTCTTCCGCCTTTGCGCCATGGGCAATCTGCCCCAATATCACAGAGACCGGAATGCGCATCCCGCGAATACAGGCCCGCCCGCCCATGATTTTCGGGTCAAAGGTTATCCTGTCAAACCTGTCCATGTCCTGCACCTCCTTTGCTGCAATCCAATTGTATGATATATGGATTTATCCCGCCATATCAAGGAAAATGCCTCCCAAATAATTAAAATTCGGCGGATTAAAAGTCCTCATGCCGAGGGGACTGTGCAGTAAATGTGCACCTGACAGGACAAAACAGGGGATGGCACGGCAGGATGCCATTCCCTGAGCGCAAGATTTTCAAACAATATCAAACACTAACGGGCAAGAGAGAAAGCAGGGAGGCGGCCTTGTCAAGCTTGACACGGTAGAGGTCCGGGGTTCGAAACCCCACGTGCCTACCATAAAAAACAAGGGGTTAGCCAATGGCGGCTAGCCCTTTTTCATTTGGATTGTATACTTTTTGTATACTTGGCGTTTCGTTGAGGGTTTTATCGAGGATATCAACGGCCTTTACCTTGTGGGCCGGGGCTAGTGACAATAATCAAATTGTATTTGTTTGCTTCCTTTATTCGTCATTCCCGCATGTCCCCCGATTACGAAATTCGAGGACAGGTTTAAGCGTGCGGCCGGGGTTATTTTGAGTCAAACCGGACTATCCTGTCAGTGTCCGGGTTTATTATGCGGCTGGCGCTGCCGGGGGCGATGTTCCTGATCTCGTAGATGCGCACGGGGGTTTCCTTGCCCTTTACTATCACGCTTTCGATGCCAACCGCCTCGACGTGGCCGATCTTCCCCTGGACGAGGAGGTCCTTTATCTTCTGCAGGGTGAAGCCGGTTATGAGGATGCGGACGTTATACTTCCTGGTGAGGGCCTCTATGCGGGAGCCCAGGTTCACGCTGTCGCCAATGACCGTATAGTCCATCTTTTTGCCCTGCGCCCCGATGTTTCCCACCAGGACCTCGCCGGTGTTTATTCCGATGCCCATGTCCAGGGGCGTTTTCCCTTCGGCAACCCATTTTCCCCTCAGCTCCTCGACTTTCCTCTCCATGTCGAGGGCGCATCTGATGGCCAGTTCGGCGTGGTTTTCCTGTTTCAGCGGCGCCCCCCAGAAGGCCAGTATGGCGTCCCCGATGAACTTGTCGAGCGTGCCCTCCCATCTGAAGATGGTCTCCGTCATGGCCCCGAGGTATTCGTTTAAAATGGAGACGACCTCTTCAGGGGCATGCTTCTCGGAGAAGTTGGTAAAACCCCTCACGTCCGAAAAAAGGACCGTGACCTCGGCCCTGCCGCCGCCGAGCTTCGCCATCGCCGGGTTTTTGACAAGCTCGCTGACGACGCGCTCGGTAACGTAGCTTGAAAACATGGCCCTTATGCGGCGGGCGTACCTCTCCTCCACGGCGAACTTGTAAACGCTCACCAGGATGAAGATGGCAAGGACATTGGCCGAAGGATAGAGCAAATTGCCCCACAGATGGCCGCGCAGGAAGGCAAGATAGCCACCGGCGCCGCCGGCCGCCATGAAACCCGCCAGGGCCGCCAGTGCCCCGGCGGCCCTGAGCCTGGACACCATAACGGTGAACATGAGGCCGGTAATCAGCACTATGATCACGCCGGCGGTCTTTGAAGCCTTGCGCAGGAACCTTCCCTGCAGGATGGACGAGATTATGGTTGCGTGTTTTTCTATGCCCGGCATCACGGGGGAAAAAGGCGTTATCACGACATCGTTCAGGCCCACAGCCGTCGCGCCCACAAGGACGATCTTTCCCCTGACCGCCCCCGGAAGAAACCTGTTTTCATAAATGTCCGCGGCCGATATATACGGGAAGGACCTCTCGGGGCCGTAGTAGTCTATCAGCGTCCTGCCGTACCGGTCCGTGGGGATAAGCCTGTTGCCCAGCCGGACTCCGCGCGGCCAGTCGAGATCTATCTTCTCGCTGGGAATCCCAAGATACTGTGCGGCCACCTGGATATCCGCCGAAGGGTACAGATAGCCACCGTACCCGATGGCCGTCATGTCCCACCGGAGAGAGCCGTCGTCGTCCGGCAGCACGTTTATGAAGCCAAGGGCCGAGGCCTCGGACATCAGGCCTGGCACAGGCGAAAGCACCCCCGCGGCAACCGGCGGCGGATAAGGTTTCAACTCCCCGGGATGGCTTACAGTGTAATAGGAGTTCTGCTCAAGGAGTTTTTCCCCGCCGGATGGCCGCAGCCTGTCCGCGAAATGGAAGGTAACCGGCAGCACGACGTCCCCCGCCCTGAGCAGGGAGGCTTCAAGAAGGCCGTCTTCTCCGCTTTTTTCGCTTAGGATGGTGTCCAGCATTATGACCTTGGCCCCGGCGCGCGAGAGATTGTTCA
This sequence comes from Nitrospirota bacterium, assembly GCA_021825295.1. Taxonomy (GTDB): domain Bacteria; phylum Nitrospirota; class Thermodesulfovibrionia; order Thermodesulfovibrionales; family JdFR-88; genus JAJYGJ01. The sequence goes on along the minus strand of JAKAHV010000004.1, from coordinate 64,771 downwards.
CAATTACGGCCAGCTTGTCCCTGCCCCAGGGCCATCTGCCCAGCGTCCTCAGGCTCTTTTCATCGATGGCAGCGATAACGACACTGCCGGAGGGCTTTTGCGCGCCCCTCAGCTCGAACCTGTAATCAAGGAGCTTCCCCTCGATTGAGCCAAGAAAGGCGGGAGAGTGGAGCGAGAGCATGCAGAAGACAAACGTGAGGCACAGCCCTATGCCCAGGGCGGCACGAATGCCCCTGCCGCGCCCTCCCCCGCTGTCTTTTGCATGAAAACCCATCGGCACACCCAGATTGACGGCTATTATAACAAAACCGGCGGCGATGCAGACCCGGCGGACAATTCGATGTTGACAATCCAACGTTGACAAGGGGCCCGGCGCCGGTATATAACGTAGGTGGAAGACATAATCAGGCGCCGCAAGGCTTAATAGGGAATCCCGTGCGGATTGGAAGTCTTGAATTAATCCTAACCGGGAGCGGTCCCGCCGCTGTAAGGGGGACGAAAGCCGAAACAGCCACTTGGCCCGGAAAAGGGCCTGGGAAGGCCGGCCGTAGGTTGAACCCGTAGCCAGAAGACCTGCCTGAATGTGATGGCCACGCGGCCGCGGAGAGGCGGCCATCGGCCCCGGCGGGCAGCGCCCGCTTTCCCGCGGAGGGAGTCTTCCCATTTGGGGATGAAGCGAAACAGGGTGCAATCCTCAAGGCGGTTTTTTTTAAAAACCCGCCTTGAGGATTTTTTATTTTTAACCACAGGAGGATGAGATGACACAGCTTGAACGCGCCCTGAAGGGAGAGGTTACGGAGCAGATCAGGACAGTCGCCCTCGATGAGGGGATGGACCCGCGCGCGCTTGCGGAGCGCGTGGCAGCCGGAAAGATCGTCATACCCGCCAACATCAACAGGAAAAGCAGGACCGTCGGCATCGGCGGAGGTCTCAGGACCAAGGTGAACGCCTCCATAGGCACATCCACATCCATAGCCGACGCATCGATGGAGGTGGAGAAGGCGAGGATAGCCGAAAAATACGGCGCGGACACCCTCATGGACCTCAGCGTGGGCGGCGATATCGCCGCCATAAGAAAGGCGGTCATGGACGCCGTGAGCCTTCCGGTCGGGACGGTGCCGCTGTACGAGGCATTCGCCCTGGCAATCGAGAAATACGGCGCGGCCGTAAAAATGCCGGAGGAGCTGCTCTTCGAGGTCACCGAAAGACAGTGCGAGGAGGGAGTGGGTTTCATGGCCATCCACTGCGGCATAAACCGAAGGACGGTCGAGATGCTCCGGAAACAGCACTACCGGTACGGCGGGCTGGTATCCAAGGGCGGCTCCTATATGGTGGCATGGATGGAGCACAACCGCAGGGAAAACCCCCTTTACGAGCACTTTGACCGGGTCGTCTCCATCCTTAAAAAGCATGACACCGTGCTCAGCCTCGGAAACGGTTTCCGGGCCGGCGCGATTCATGACGCCACCGACAGGGTGCAGATACAGGAGCTTCTCATCAACTGCGAGCTGGCCGAAACCGGCAGGCAGGCGGGCTGCCAGACGATGGTCGAGGGGCCGGGGCATATCCCGATAAACGAGATAGAGGCGAACATCATCATGGAAAAAAAGATGAGCGGCGGCTCGCCCTTCTATATGCTTGGGCCGATCACCACCGACATCGCCCCAGGCTACGACCACATAACGGCCGCCATCGGGGCCGCCCTCTCCTCCTCCTTCGGCGCGGATTTCATCTGCTATGTCACGCCTTCCGAGCACCTTGGGCTGCCCTACCCGGAGGACGTGCGCGAGGGGGTCATAGCGGCGAGGATCGCCGCACACGTGGGCGACATGATAAAAAACAGGAAAACGGACGCCGACAAGGCGATGTCCAAGGCCAGGCGCGACATGCGCTGGGACGAACAGTTCAGGCTTGCCATAGACCCGGAGCGCGCAGCGGAGATAAAGACCAAAAGGGGCGATGGCGACGAGCACTCCTGCACGATGTGCGGCAAGTTCTGCGCCAATGACATGCTGCGGGGGATTTTCGAGAAAGACATGACCGGCTCCGACAAGAAATGACTTTTCCTCTTCACGCGCCCGGCGGAGACATGCCCGGATCCGGCGGAATTTCAATTTTCAGGGCCGATCCGCAGCAGGCGGGTTTCCAGGCAATCGAGGACCTCGCCAGCGCCTACTGGCTCTCCGAGGCGCTCTTCGCCGCGGTGGAGATTGGCCTGTTCGGCCTCCTGGAGCCGGACGGCGGGACCATAAACGGGATTTCCCGCGCGCTCGGCATGAGGGAAGAGGCACTTTCGAGGCTGCTGCGCTGCCTCTGCTCCATCGGTCTTGTCTGCGAGGGGCCCGGCAAAAACGGTTACTATTTCAATTCGGCCCTGGCAAGCCGCTACCTGGTCGCCGGGAAGGAAGACTACCAGGGGGACTCCGTGCTGTGGCGCAGGGAGCTGCGCCGGTACTGGGCGGGGCTCAAAGACCGCCTGGTGGCGAGAAAAAAAACCTCATCGGATGATAATGATGCACCAGACAGCGATCACGAGTGTGAAAGAATCCAGAAATACATAAGGGCGATGGATTCGGCCGCCAGGGTGAAGGCAAAGGAGATACTGCCCGTACTTGGCTCATTCCCGCTCGAGGGCGAGGTGCTTGACGCGGGGGCGGGCTCCGGAGCGATTGCGGCCGCGCTGCTTGAGCGCTCTCCGGCTCTCCGGGCCACCCTCATGGACATCTCCCAGGTAATCGGCGTTACAGGGCGGATGATGAGCGAAAGGGGTTTCAAAAAAAGCACCGCTGAAGGTCCGGGCGGCAGGATAAACCTGTGCGCCGCAAATATCCTGGAGGAATGGCCGTTCGATGACAACCGCTTCAGCCTGGTCATCCTCTCGAATATAATCCACGCCTATTCGGAAAAGGAGCTGCCGCACATACTGGCAAACGCGGCAAGGTGCCTGGCAGGGGACGGGCTGCTTCTCGTCCACGATTTTTTTTCGGAGCACCACCCGGTCAAGGCGTCGCTGTTTGACCTGAACATGCTCATAAACACGTATAACGGAAGGGTGTTTACCGTGGGTGAGGTAAAAGACGGGCTCGTCCGCCTCGGCCTTTCCTGCACCGGGCTTATCCCGCTGGAGTCGGACACGGCGATTGTCGCGGCATCAAAAGACCCGATGCCTCTTTCAAAACTCCGCGTGGACCGCGTGGCCCGGCTCGCGGCGGATATCAGGCAGCTTGGGTTTCGGAGCGTCTCGCCCATCCGTCCGGAAGACGTGCGCATCCCCGGATGGACGGCCCTTAAATGCCGCTACGGCTGCGACAACTTCAACAAAAAACCGCATTGCCCACCGAATGCGCCCGCGCACGAAGAGACGCTGCGCCTTATAAGCGGCTGCTCGAAGGCCCTCCTGCTGGAAGGCGAGCCGCCGGCAAGGGACTTCCAGATGAACGTCCTGAAGGCGGAACGGGAGGCCTTCGCCGGCGGCTTTTACAAGGCCTTCTCCTATTGGGCCGGCCCATGCTCCATCTGCCCGGACTGCCCGGGGGGCGCATGCAAAAACCCCAGGGACGCCCGCCCATCGATGGAGGGCGCCGGCATAGACGTCTTTGAGACCGTAAGGCGCTCCGGCATCGGACTAAAGACATTAAGCGGCAGGGATGAATTCGTGAAATACTTTGCCCTGCTTCTTCTGGAGTGACACCAAACATGCGTGTACTGATGGTCCAGACAGCAAGTGTCGAGGGCGCCTCCTCCCCGAGGGTCTACCCTATAGGCATCGTCCTTCTCGCTACCAGGCTCAGGGAGCAGGGCCACGAGACGCGCGTCCTCGACATGAATTTCCATAGCGACCCCTTCGGGGCGCTCAAAGAGGCGCTTCTCGATTTCCGCCCCGGGGCGGTCGGCCTGTCGCTTAGAAACGTGGACCCGCTCGCAAATAAAAGAACATCATATGTCCCGCAGTTCGCGGCGGCCGTCCGCATGACGGCGTCGCTGCTTCCAAAAGCGGCGATCATCGCGGGGGGCACGGGCTTTTCGCTCTTCCCGGAGCGCCTCATGCGGGAGCTGCCGGAGATAAGATACGGCATCGCGGGGGAGGCCGAATGCAGCCTGCCGGCCCTTCTTGACCGCCTCGAAGCCCCTCCTCCGATCGATGGCCTCTGCCTGAGGGCCGGAGACAAAATAAGGACATCCGCGCCGGCAGGAAACATCGACATGGCCGGATACAGGCCGGCGGACAAGACGCTGCTTGACCCTTCCGCATATCTGGCCGCGGACTCCTACGTGCCGGCTGTAGGCATCGAAGGCAAACGCGGCTGCCCCTTTGGCTGCTCATACTGCGTTTATCCGGGGCTGCAGGGCAGGACTCTCAGGCTCCGCGCTCCGGATTCCATAGCGGACGAGATGGAGAGATCATACAGGGAATTCGGCGTGGAGCGGTTCCATTTCACCGACCCCGTTTTGAACAACCCGAAGGGCCACCTGGAGGAAATCTGCCGGGAGCTTCTGCGCAGGAGGCTCCCGCTGAAATGGGACGGCTTCTTCAGGGAAGACCTTTTCGACGAAAAAAGCGCCTCGCTGTACGAGAAGGCCGGCTGCGAATGCTTTTCATTCTCGCCGGACGGGCTGTGCGCGGAGGCGCTGGAGGCGCTGGGCAAAAAAACTACAATGGGCGGCATCCTCAGGGCGGCCGGCGCGGCCGCCAGGACCGGCATACTTTCAGTCTACCATTTCATGGCAAACGCCCCCGGGGAGACCGAAGGGACGAGGGAAAAGGCCATCGGCCTCATTGAGCGCCTTTACGACCTGCACGCACCCGGAAAAAATCTTGGCACAATAGTCCTTAATAATATCCGAATCCTGCCCGGCACGCCCATCGAGAAGACCGCGATACGTAACGGCGTGATAAGGAGGGGCCAGGACCTGCTCTACCCGGTCTACTACAACCCGCCCCCGCTTGAGACACTGCGGTACGAGCTTGAAAACCTCAGTTTCTGCAAAAACGTCTTTGCATGGCATGCGGACGACCATCTCCGCAATGCAGATTGCCAATGAAAATACTCCTTCTTGAGCATCCGAGGAGCCATCGTCCCGAGCGGTGCAACGATATCGCCAACACCCCCCTTTCCTCCTGTCTTCTTACCGGCTACGCGGCGGCGATGCTGCTTGAGGAAGGCCACGAGGCCGAGGTAATCGAGGGGCATATGGATAGGCTCTCCTACCCCGATATCCGGCGGAAGATAGCCGCATTCGCCCCGGACATCCTTGGCGTGCATATGGTCTACCACTGGGAAGAGGACAAAAGACTCGCGGGATTCCTCCGCCGGATAAAAAAAGAGGGCGCAGCCCCGTTTATCGCGGCCTACGGGTATTATCCAACCTTCGCCTTCAGGCAGATACTTGCCGGCTTCGGCGCCCTGGACGCGGTGGCGCTCGGAGAGCCGGAGCTGACATTCGCCGCCCTGGCAAAATCAATCGCCGGGGGCCGGGGTTCTTTAAATAAAATACCGGGGCTTTCGGTCAGAAGCGGGGGAAAAATTTTCACATCCTCCCCGCCCAGGGTGGCCCGGGACCCCGACACGCTCCCCTTCCCGTTCCGCACGGCCGCATTGTGGCGGCTGCCGGAGGTAAACCTGCTTGGAAGCCGCGGGTGTTACGGAAGGTGCACCTTCTGCCATATAAATTCCTTCTTCGGCGGAGCTCCGCGTTCCCCTTCCCCCTGGAGGGGCAGGAGCCCGGAAAACATCGTGATGGAGATCGACGCGCTGATTGCGGAAAAGGGCAAGAGGGATTTCTATTTCACGGACCCCAATTTCTTTGGCCCCGGAGCGGGCGGGCAGCAGCGGGCGCTCCGGCTGGCCGGGATGCTTGAGGAGAGGGACATCCGGTTTGGCATCGAGGCCCGGGCAAACGATATAAGGGACGAAAGCATCGGCGCGCTCGCCAGGGCCGGGCTGAGGCATATCCTCGTAGGGCTTGAAAGCGGCAGCGGCCGGTCGCTTCTGAGGATGGGAAAGATGACGACCGTCCAGGACAACGAAGAGGCGCTCAGGACGCTCCGCCGCCACGGCATAGAGCCCAATGTTGGTTTTATCATGTTCGAGCCGGACTCCACCCTGGAAGACATAGAAACCAACTTCCGGTTCCTGAAAAGAAACAGGCTCCTCGAAAACCTGCCGGTCTCGGCAAACGTCCTTTATCACCATCAGATAATACTCCGGGGCACCCAGGCGTTCGACGCGCTGCGGAAAGAGGGGCGGCTCCGGATGGAGACCTCCCATGAGGGGCGGGCGCTCTTCAGAGAGCCCGCGGTAGAGACGCTGGCAAACGTCATGGAGAGGGCGACGAACCTCCTTTTCCTCCGGATGGATGGCATCTGGAGCGGCAGAAGGCCCGCCCCTTTGGGCGCGCACAAGACATATGCGGAGATAAACGAATACCTGGTGCGGCTCTTTGAAAACACTCTGGGCAGACTGCTGCGCGGAGAGAATATCCCGGATGAAGTGGATTTTATCGCCCGCGTGGAGGAGGAATTTTTGACGCTGACAGGGAAATTGGAGCCAGCCCCCGTCCCCTTCAGGGAGGGGCGGATGGGAAAAGACGAAAATTTTCGAAGGAGAGGGTAACAATGAAATTGCTCAAAACGACGCTTGAAAAAATCAGGCCGGTGGACCCCAAGTGGCGGCAGGTGGCCCTGGAGCGGCTTGACAACCTAACGAAGCCGCCCGGCAGCCTGGGGCGCCTGGAGGAGTTCGCGGCAAGGCTGGTCGCCATAAGGGAAAACCCGATGCCTGAGATCGGGGAAAAGACCATCTTCACATTCGCGGGCGACCACGGGGTGGTGGAAGAGGGTGTCTCCGCGTATCCCGGGGAGGTCACGGTGCAGATGGTGCGCAATTTCCTCCGGGGAGGGGCGGCGATAAACGTACTTGCCCGGCACATCGGGGCAAGGGTGATCGTCGTGGACATCGGGGTGCGCCATGATTTCGGAGCGGTAAAGGGGCTCATATCCGCGAAAGTGGTCAACGGGACGGGAAATTTCACCAAGGGCCCGGCGATGACGAGGGCCGAGGCCATAAAGAGCATCGAGACCGGGATCCGGCTGGCGGAGAGGTTCGCAAAAAAAGACATGGACAAGGCCATCTTCGGCACCGGCGACATGGGGATAGGAAACACCACCCCTTCAAGCGCGATAGCGGCGGTGCTGACCGGCAACGGCGCAGCCCGGGTCACGGGAAAGGGCACGGGTATCTCGGATGAATCCCTTGGCAGGAAGATCAGGGTGATAGAGGAGGCCATCAGGGTGAACGCCCCGGATGCGCGCGACCCCATCGATGTGCTTTCAAAGGTGGGCGGGGCGGAGATAGGGGGGATAGCCGGGCTTGTGCTCGGGGCGGCGGCAAACCGGACGCCGGTCGTCATCGACGGGTTTATTTCAACGGCCGGCGCGCTCATAGCCCATGCCCTGCTGCCATGCGCCGCGGATTACATGTTCGCGGCCCACAACTCGGTGGAGATCGGCCATCGCGCGATGCTGGAGAAGATGGGGCTTGCCCCGATACTGGACCTGAACCTCCGGCTGGGCGAAGGCACGGGCGCGGCCCTCGGGATGGGGCTCATAGAGGCGGGACTGAAAATCTACAGGGAGATGGCGACATTCAGGGAGGCCGGCGTCTCGGACGAGATTTTGAATTGAACGGGGCCGAATGATAAAACGGATACTGCTTGCCCTGCAGTTTCATACTATCGTGCCCGTTAAGGTGAGCGGGGAGGTCACCGAAAGGGACCTCGCCCGGTCGGCGCCCTTTTTCCCCCTGGCCGGGGCGCTTCAGGGTTTGTTGCTTGCGGCTGCCTCGCTTGCGCTGGCAGACGCGTTCGGCCCGAATATCGGTGGCGGCCTGTCACTTGCCGTTTTGATAATCGCAAGCGGCGGCTTCGACCTGGACGGGCTGGCGGACACCGCCGACGCGCTCGCCGTAAAGACATCCGGAGACCCGGAAGCCTGCCGCCAAAAGAGACTGGACATAATGAAGGAAAGCACGGTGGGCGCAATGGGCGTGATAGCCATCGTGGTGTCCATCCTGCTGAAATTCCTTCTTATAAGCGGCGCGCTCGCAAGCGGGTATGCGCCGGGCCGGAGGTGGCTTGTCTTCGCCCTGCTGTTTGCAATGCCCGCATTTTCCAAATGGATAACGCTGCCGGCCATGTATCATGGCCAGCCGGCCAGAGAGGACGGACTGGGGAGGATATTCATCGGCAACACGGGTTTCAGGGAAGTCGCGTGCTCCACCTTCCTGCTGGCCGGCATCTGGCTCGTGGCTTTTTATCCGGCCCTTTACCTGAAAGACGTTTCACTCACCGGCTGCATTGAATTTTTCCTCTTTCCCCTTGTCTTTTTCTATGCCCTTGGAGTCCTTGGAGTAAAATTTTTCGCAAAAAAATTCGGGGGGCTCACGGGGGACCACCTCGGGGCGCTCACGGAGCTTGCGGAGGCGCTTTTTTTGCTGATTGCCGTGTTCCGGCTGCGCCATTGACCTTTTCCCCCGGACAAGTCCCCCAGGCCCGCCATGCCTCCAATCCTGAACCGGGAAATTGGCGGTCTGGACTTTTGGCTTAAAATCTAATAGCGTTCATTTATGGCCCTCAAAATAATGGCGGGACCCCTCATTTTCGCCCTTCTGTCGGCTGCCGCAGGATGCGGCGCGCTTCTTCCAAGCAGCCGCCAGACGGTTCAATCCCCCTGGGCGAACTTCGATGAGGCGAAAAAGGCCTATGACAGCATCCATGTGGGAAAGACCAGCGCAAGGCAGCTCGAAAAGCTGGGTTTTGACCCCTACACGAATCCGAACATCGAGATAATGACTTACGTGGACATCATCCAGAAATTCATGTTCAACCCGTCCATCAGGATGCAGGACCTGGATGAGGGGCTGCAGCAGTGCATCCACGCGAAGACGGGATGCCGCGCCTACTCCATAACGCCCGGCATAATATATGACAAGCGGACCGGCAACCTGTTTCTGGACTTCTTCAATTTCAAAAGGCACATCAAAAAGACCGGATGGAAGTTCGATGCGCTTGTCGTGATGGTGGACGATGTGGTGGTCTACAAACAATGGGGCGGCAGCCCCTCCATCGACGCGATCACCGACACCCAAAACCCCCTCGGCCCTTTCCAGGGCGCAAGCGACATGTTCATAAATATGATCAAACCGTGAAAAAAGAAAATGTTTACCCACACTCTTCCACGAAGAGCCTTATTTCTTAAAAGCTTTATCGAACTGGGCAAAGCCAGCCCCGAATTCAAATTTGTAAGGATAAGCTGTAAGATTTTCCCGTGTAACTGTAAGGTTTACTTTACAATTTTTGGCCTGTCATTTTTTATAAATCCAATAAAAACGGGCTGTTTAAATAATGGCATTTGTTTTGCTTAAGTTCTATATGGGTTTTTAATCAAGGCAGAAAAAGGGGGAGGCATATGAGAAAAAATCTGTTGTTTGCAATAGCCTTTGCTTTTTATGTTTTGATTGCCGCTTCGGCGTCCGCCACCGTTATAGACTGGACCAACTGGCAGAATGCAAATCACGGCACCACTGCCCCGGTCAATATAACGTATGCCGGGCCGGGGTGGCTCGTATCGAATTATCCAAGTTACCATCCGGCCAGCACATGGGCCGATGGGACGATCGTGCAGGATGCGCCTACCATCGACCAGATCATAGGGCTTGCCGGAGGAAATACAACTCTTAACACGATTACTTTTTCCGACCCGGTAAAAGACCCGGTGATGGCGATTTGGAGCCTGGGTGATGCACAAGCATCATTTGTGTTCTCAGCAAGTGAACCGTTCACTATTGTAGCCGGCGGCCCATCGGCAGAATATGGCGGCTCCTCGATCACTGCCTCGGGCAACACAGTCTATGGTGAAGAGGGCAACGGTACGATCCTGTTTAACGGGACTTTCAGTTCGCTTACATGGACCAACCCTCAATATGAGTATTGGTACGGATTTGATATTGGGGTGCCGGCGTCCGTCCCTGAGCCCTCAACTTTCCTGCTGTCAGGCATCGGGCTTTTGACCGCCGCTTTCTTCCTGGGAAAAGCCATAGCGTAAGGGATAACAAAAAGGGACGCCTGAACGGCGTCCCTTTTTTGTGGTACTCGGGAATAAAACAGACGAATTTTTCCGGCATTGAGGCCGCGCGTGTGCCCGCCCCGGAGGGGCTTGAAATATTAAAGAAAGAAAAAGGCATGTTTTAAAGCCTCCCAGGTGGAGAGCATGTATAGCTTTACTCTTTTGCCGCGCAGGTTTTTTTAACGCGTTTTGCCGGGTCCTGGCGGTAATAGGCGCAAAGGACGCGGTAGAGGTCGGGAGCGTTCTTCTGAAGTTCAATCGGGCGGTCAAAGAACTCCTCGGTTGCCACGGCAAAAAACTCCGCCTCGTTCTTCGCGCCATAGGCGTCAAGGAAGGTTTTATGGCCTTTCCCGGAAAGGCGGCGCAGCCGCAGGAATTCGCGGGAGCACACGGCCACCCATTCGGCGAGCCTGGCGCGGTCGGAAATGGGCGGGGTGCCGTCGGCAGCCCCATCGAGCATGTCAAGCTTATGGGCGAACTCGTGGTACACCAGGTTGTGCCCCTGCCCGGGATGGCGCGCCCCGTGGACGAGCGCATCCCACACCAGAATCACCGTACCCCAGACCAAGGCCTGGCCGAGGATGGGAACTGAAGGCTCTACCGGGCCCTCTACGCGCTCGAATACGCCCGGGCGGCGCTCGGGCGGCACTACGGTGGAGGGGTAGACAAGAATCGATGTCACATCGGGATAATAATCATGGGGGAGTTTCAGTTGCAGAAGACATGCCTGGGCGGCGATTGTGACGCGAATCTCATCCGTGAGATCGAGCCCCCCGCATCCCTCCCAGTGTTTTTCCTCCAGAAAGACCTGAATCATCGCGCACAGTTCCGCGCGCTCGGCGTCATCGAGCATACAGTAGTGGGCCACGTTTGTACGCAGGAAGGTTTCCCACTCGGGAGGGACCGGACGCTTTCGCGCCTCGGCGCGGCGACGGTCGCGAAGCCAGTGTAACACGGGAACAATCTCCTTTAGTGGTAGTTTAACACATGAGGGGCACGGCTCCTTATAGAAGGAATTAGCAGCATTTTACGGCTTTGGCCGGGCGGTAGGGCAAGGGCGGAAGGCCGCGTGCAAAAACGGGCGGCCGACGGGTCGGGACCAAAGGCTGTGATCAGACCTTTCTTGACGGGGGCGCCTCCGGCTTCTTCTTCGGCGTGCCGACAATCCTTCCTATCTGCTCGTAGTTGAGCGATTCCTCTTTCAGCAGCCCCTCGGCGAGCCTGTCCAGTATCTCCTTTTTTTCGCCGAGCACCTTCTCCGCCGTGGCCTGCGCCTCTTCGATCAGGCTTCTTATCTCGCTGTCCATGAGCCACGCCATCCCCTCGCTGTAGCGTTTGGGCTGCGCCAGTTCCCGCCCCAGAAAAGGGTGTTCCTCCGCCCGGCCCAGGTTTATCGGCCCGACCTTCTCGCTCATCCCCCATTGGGCCACCATCTTTTCGGCAAGCTGGGTGGCCTCCTTCAAATCGTTCTGGGCGCCGGTGCTCACGTCGTTGAATATCAGCTTCTCGGCCGCGCGGCCGCCCAGCGCCACGGCCAGCTTGTTCATGAGATAGCTCCTCGGGTAATAATGCCTGTCCTCCTCGGGCAGCAACTGGGTAACGCCCATCGCCATGCCGCGCGGCACGATGCTCACCTTGTGTATCGGGTCGGTACCGGGAAGCTCCCAGGCCACAAGCGTATGGCCGGATTCATGATAGGCCGTGATGCGCCTCTCATACTCGCTTATCGTCTCCTCCCGCACCGCGCCCATGAGGATGATGTCCCTGGCCTCGTCGAAATCCTTCATCTCCACCTGTTTTTTGTCCTTCCTCACGGCGATGAGCGCGGCCTCGTTTGCCAGGTTTTCGAGGTCCGCCCCCGTCATGCCCGGGGTGCCGCGGGCTATCTTCTCCAGGTCCACATCCGGCGCGAGGGTCTTGCCCCTCACATGTATCTCCAGTATGGCCTTTCTTTCCTTCAGGCCCGGCCTGTCTATCACGATGTGCCTGTCGAAGCGCCCAGGCCGAAGCAGCGCGGGGTCCAGCACGTCGGGCCTGTTCGTCGCCGCTATCACTATCACCGCCTCGTGCGACTCGAACCCGTCCATCTCGCCCAGGAGCTGGTTGAGTGTCTGTTCCCTCTCGTCATGCCCCCCGCCAAGCCCGGCGCCCCTGGTGCGCCCGACCGCGTCAATCTCATCCATGAAGATGATGCTTGGCTGGCTCGCCTTTGCCTTCTTGAAGAGGTCCCGCACGCGGGCCGCCCCCACGCCCACGAACATCTCTATGAACTCCGAGGCGCTTATGCTGTAAAACGGCACTCCGGCCTCGCCCGCCACAGCGCGCGCAAGCAGGGTCTTGCCCGTGCCGGGCGGCCCCACGAGCAGCACGCCCTTGGGCACCTTGGCGCCCAGCGCCCTGTACTTTGCGGGATCCTTCAGGAATTCGATTACCTCCCTGAGCTCCCTCTTGGTGTTTTCCATGCCCGCGACGTCCCTGAAGGTGATCTTTGGCGTCTTGCCCTCCTGGAAGAGTTTCGCCTTGCTCTCCCCGAAGGAGAAAAGACCTCCCGGCCCGCCGCTTATCTGCCTGGAGGTGCGCCTCATTATGAGCACCCATACGCCGATTATGAGCGCCCAGGGCAGTATCCCTATTAGAAAATCGACCAGGGCAGAGGTCTTTTTCACCGGAAGCACGCTTATCGCGACGTTCTTTTGCCGGAGCTGGTCGATAAGCTGCTGCCCCTGGAAGGCAGGCAGGTAGGTCTTGAATTTATCGACCGTGACAGGCTTTGCGCCGCCCTGCGGCACGATGCTCGCCGGACGGACCAACTGCCCGGTGACTGAATGGCCCTCGATTGCCACGGACTTGATGTTGCCGGCTTCCATCTGGCCAAGGAAACTGCTGTACGTGATGGTTTGGGCCTCCTCTTCCGCGGCCTTGTAGGTAAAGGTCTGCCAGAGGTAGAGCACGAGGAAGAAGATCACCAGGGCCAGGATCCATCTCCACTGCAGGTTCTTCAGCCCGACCTTATTGTCCTTTTTCTCGCCGTTCATGGGTTTTCTCTTTAAAAATTCTATGCTTTCGCAGGCGCGTTTGCAACTGGTGAAAGGCAAGGCGAACCGGCAGGGCGGGAAGCCGCCCGTTCAAGGGGCCTCCAGGGGGTTACTTCAGGCCGGATTTCATGATAGCCAAAAATGCCGCCACAACCTCGGGGTCGAAATGCACGCCTGATAAGGACCGTATAAACCGGATCACCTTTTCCTTCGGCCAGCCTTTTCTGTACGGCCTGTCGGAGCAGAGCGCATCCCATACGTCGGCCACGGCGAATATGCGGGCCGGCAGCGGTATCTGCTTGCCCTTAAGCCCCGCCGGGTACCCGGTGCCGTCCCATTTCTCGTGATGGTAATGCGGTATGGTGATTGCGGGGTCGAGGTATTTTACGGGCGACAGGAGCTCCAGGGCGATTTCGGGATGCCTTCTCATTATTTTCCATTCCTCACTTGTCAGAGGGCCGGCCTTTAGCAGGATGCTGTCGGGCACCCCGAGCTTGCCGATATCGTGAAGCAGGGCGCCGCGCCTCAGATGCACGATATCCTCGCCCGCGATCCCGAATGACTCCGCTATCTTCATCGATATCTCCGCCACCCGCTGCGAATGCCCCTCGGTTTCCGCGTCCCTGTAGTCCAGGACCCTTGACCAGCCCTCTATGGTGCTGTCATAAGCCATTGTCAGCTCATCGTTTGATCTTTGAAGCTCCTCGAACATTATTGTGTTATCGATTGCGACCGCGAGCTGTTTGGCCAGTGAGTCCAGGAATTCAAGCCATTCCTCGTCGGGCCGCAATACTGCGCGGTGGAAGATCTCCAGGACGCCTTTCACCCGTCCCTTGACGATCAGCGGCACTCCGAAATAGGCCTTGAATCCCTCCCGGCAGACAAGATAGGTCTGGGGGAACTGGTGGTCTCTTTTTGAAAGGTATTTGCACCTGGCCTCGGAAATGTCCGGGAAAATGAAATTTCTCCTTTCAAGCACCGCCTGCCCCGCGCAACTGTCTCCCACTTTCAGCCTTATCTGCCTTATGTTCTCATTTTTAAAGCCTTTGCTTGCGGCATGCTCCAGGGCCATGGTGCGGGATTTCAGCAGCAGTATGTCGGCCGCGTCCACCTTCAGCTTTGAAAGGACTTCGTCAAGGAAGATGTCGAACGTGATTTGCAGGTCCATGCTGCCGGTTATGGCCGTGTCTATCTTGCGCAACGCCCTGATCTTCTCCAACTGGCTTTTGATCTTTCCTTCCGCGAGTTTCCTTCCGGTTATGTCCTTGGCAACATGTAAAAACCCGGCAAGCCCGCCGGCGGCATCGAACCTCGGCACGACCGAAATCTCCAGAAACCTGTTCAGATGGGGCTCGTAAAATTCCGATGAGCAGGGCCGCCCGGTCTTCATCGCCTCGCAGGCTGGGCAATTCCGGGGCGGGCAGCTCTTCCCATGAAAATACTCGTGGCACCTGGCGGGGGATGAAAGGGTCTCCGGCAGGCCCAGGATTTTCTTTGCGGCCCTGTTGGCGCGAGTTATGTTGAAGTCCCTGTCGTGGACGGTGATCATCTCCGCCAGCTCGTTGAAGGTGCTTTCCCAGTCGTGCCTGGACTGGGATATCTGCTCTTCCATTTTCACCGTGCCGGTTATGTCTTCAAGGAGGGCCATGGTGCCAACTATATTGCCGTTCTCGTCGCGCAGGGGGGAGGCGGCAAGGTTCAGGTCAATGGGCTGGCCGTCTTTTCTCTTTCTCTTTACCCGGACGCCGGTTATGCTCTGCCCGCCACATACGCGCTCCATTAAGGATTCGAATTCGGCTATTTTATCGCCGGGCACGATTGGATTGTAATTTCCAATCACCTCTTTTTCCTGCCAGCCGAATATGCGCACGGCCGCATGGTTCCACAGCATGACCACCCCGTCCAGTCTTACCGCCAATATGGCGAGCGGGGAGGCATCTACCAGCGATTTGAGGATTTCCGCCGTTTTCAGGAAATTCTCCTCCGATTGCCGCCGCCCCGTCAGGTCCCTTACAACCTCGACGCCGGCGACAATCCTTCCGGCCTGGTCCCTCAGCGGCGATGCCGTAATCTCAATGTATCTGGTTTCATCGCCGGCCATGACCTTCCTTTCGGCCCGGTGCACATTGCCGTCCCCGAAGCTCATTTGCATCTGGCAGGATTCGCACACCCCGCTTTTGCGCTCATATGCCGCATAGCAATACTCCCCCGTATGTCTGCCGGCCATGGAAATCGCGCTCTGGTTCTGATAGAGAATCCTGAAATCCGTGCCCAGAACGGTTACGCCGTCGGACATGACGGAAACAACCTCTTTAAATAAACCATTTTCCAGGCGCAAAATCTGCCCGCTGTGGCAATCTTCCCGCACCGCCTCTTCGTTTTCAGCCGCCGCGTGGCGCTTTTTCCCCTCAGACCGGCGCGGACCCCGGCGTTCAACCCGATTTATCATATTTATCTCCCGTCCATGTCCGGCGATATCCAGTCTCAGGCAGTGCTACATCCAAAGAGGGGCAACGCAAATGCTTTTATTGCGGAGACGCGTTTCACTGCGAAGCAACACCCTATACCCTTCCTTCAAGCAGAACCTGTGCCCTGGCAGACCAGACCTCCAGAATTGGCTTACCCAATGACATTGTCCCTGATAAATGGATAGCGAGCGTATTCTCCGCGGTCTCTGCCGCGGGGTCAAGCGAGCGAATTAAAAAAAATAAAAACCTCCTTACATTAAGATTCCCCGTGGTTTGCCACGGTTAATCTTCAATATAAAAGAAAATCACCTAAAAAATAAACAAAAAACTTTATAAATTCAAAAGGACTTTAAAAATCAAGGGGTTAACTCATTTATATTTTTTGGAGACTGGCAAACCCGTGGAGGTTCATCTTGTGTCGGAATACGACGGCCATGGCATGCCGCTTGCCAGCGGGAAAGCTGGTCGGGGCGAAAGGATTTGAACCTTCGACTTCACGGTCCCGAACCGTGCGCGCTACCAGGCTGCGCTACGCCCCGAACTGCTGATAGTTTAAGGCGTTTTCGGCCGTCAAGTCAAGGAAGGCCCCACCAGCTCCATGAATTTCTCCACGATCCTGGGGTCGAAGTGCGTGCCCGCCTCGCTCTGCATGTATTCAACGACGCGCTCCATCGGCCAGGCCGCCCTGTAGGGCCTCTCGGAGCACAGGGCGTCCCAGACGTCGGCCACCGCAAACAGTCTTGCGGCCAGGGGTATCTGCTCGCCCTTCAGGCCCTTCGGATATCCCGTGCCGTCCCATCTCTCGTGGTGCAGGTAGGGGATTGGAAGGGCGGGCCTGAGATACGCTATGGGCTGGAGGAGGTCAAGGGCATAGACCGGATGGCGGTGCATTATCTCCAGCTCGTTTTCCGTGAGCGGGCCGGGCTTCAGAAGGATGCTGTCCGGTATGCCCATCTTGCCGATATCGTGCAGCAGGGCGCCCCGGCGCAGATGCACCATGCCCGATTCGCTCATGCCAATGGCCCGGGCCAGTTTCATGGTAAGCCCGGTCACGCGCGCCGTGTGCCCCTCGGTCTCCCTGTCCCGGAGGTCCAGGGCGCGGGACCATCCCTCGAGCGTGGTGTCATAGGCAAGGGCAAGCTCCGTGTTCGTCCGCTGAAGGTTGTCAAACAGGGTCGCGTTCTCGATGGCGATAGCCGCCTGCGAGGCCATCATCCCCAGGAAGTCCATCCACTCCTGGTCGGTTGAGAGGCGCCTCCTGTGGAAAAGCTCGAGCACGCCCAGTATTTGTCCCTTGGTCACAAGAGGGGCGGCGAAGTAGGATATGAACCCCTCCTCGGCGAAGGCGTCCGCGCGGTCGTCCATTGTCTCCGCGATGTTTTCGACCCCTATTATCCGCCTCTGCAGCGCGGCATGCCCGGCATTCCCCTCCCCGAGCCGCTGCGTCGTCCGCTGGACAACCTTTGTCCTGAAACCCCTTCCGGCCGCCCAGCTTAATATGAGGGTGTTGGGGTCCATAAGCAGGATGTCCGCCGCGTCCACCCGCAACTGGGCGACCGCCCGGTCCAGGAAGACGTCGAAGATCACGCGGAGGTCGAGGCTCTGGGTGATGGCCCTATCTATGGAACAGAGGGCATTCAGGCGGTCAAGCCTGTGCTCCGTCTCCTCGTAGAGCCTCGCGTTTTCAAACGAGGCCGCCGCCTGGTGCGCGTATGCCTGGAAAAAACGCACGCGGTCGCGCGTGAAAAACCCCGGCCGCTCGCTGAAGAGGGTGAGCACGCCCAGCGTCTTTTCGCGGCTTATGAGAGGGAACGCGGCCCCGGTCAACAACCCCTCCGAAAGCGCGTCTTCCAGCCACGGCGCGAAGCCCTCGTCCTTTTTCAGGTCCTCTATCACTACCGGCATGCCGCTCTTTATGGCCCTGACGGGGAAAAGCTGAGCCTGCCCCGCCAGCGGCTCCTCCCACCGGAGCGCGATCAAGCTTTTGAATTCCGGGATGTCCGGGTAGAGGGCCAGGAGGCGCAGCCTGCCGCCGGGCTCAGCGGCCCCGATCCATGCGAATCTCGCCTGGAAACTTGAGACCGATGTGAAGACGGCGCTCTCGGCAAGCGCGGAGAGGTCCAGGCTCCCGGAGAGTTTCTGCGCGCTTGAGTAAAGGGCGCTCAGCATGTCAAACTGCTCGCGGATGCGCGCCTCGGCCGCCTGCCTGCGGGAGATGTCCCGCAGGACGCCCACCAGCACCTTGTTGCCGCCGCCAAGCTCTGCAAGGCTCGCGCTCATCTCGATGGGCACCTTTCCGCCGTCGCCCCTCGCGGCGTAGATGTCCCCGGAGACGGCCCTCCCGTCCTCAAGGGCTGCCTGGAGTATGCGGCCGTACCGCGCAGCCTCCTCCTCCGGGTGAAACGCCGTATGGGGCTTGCCAACAAGCTCACCCGCGCCCCTTCCGGCAAGCTCCTCCGCCTTGCTGTTTACCTCCATGATCACGCCCTTCTCATCGGCTATGAACATCGCGTCGCCCGCGGCGTTGAAGATCGCCCGGTATTTCTCCTCCGACTGCCGCAGCGCCTCCTCGGCCTTTCTCCGGCGGCTGATGTCCCTGAGATACTCGATTGCGCCGATGATGCCGCCAGTGCCGGAATCTATCAGCGGATAGCAGTAGAGGTCCATCCACCTGGCCTCGCCCCCTATCCGGAGCGAAATCACCGTGCGCGCCTCGCGTCCGGTCTCGAGGGCGGTCTTCAGGCATTCTTCGCAGACCGCCATGTCCGTGTGATAAACCTCGGTGCATTTCCTGCCGGCCATGGGCACGCTGCCGGGGAACCACTTCTCCACCACGGGGTTGACGCGAACGATGGTCTTCGACTTGTCCAGGATGACTATGCCGTCCTGCAGGCTGTTTAATATGTCCTCGAGGAATTTCTCGTTTTTTCTTATCCGTTCGTCCCGGCTCATTATGGAGTGAAGGGTGACCCTGATGATGAAAAAAAGCGCAACGGCCGTAAGCGCCACGAATATCCAGTCCATGAGGGTGTCAAACTCGGCAAATCTCCTCGTGTTTTTTGTAAAGAGATAAAGCAGCGCGTCGGAGAAAAATATCCACACCCCGCCCGCCAGGGCGTACATGAGGGAAACCATGAGGGGATATCGCAACTTCCCGGAAGGTGCCATTCCTTTAATAATTCTATCGTGTGCGGAGGCTTTTTCAAGAGGCGGCGGGTTTAATACCCGGGGACCTGTCCTCAAAATTGATTTTCAGACAGGTTCCGAATCCTTTTTTTATCACCGGCTTTGGGTTATAATCAATCTCATGCACCAGGAGAAGGTCCTTGTCCTCGATTTCGGCTCTCAGTACACCCAGCTCATAGCGCGGAGGGTGCGGGAGGCAAACGTATATTCCGAGATATTCCCCTACAACGCGCCCATCGGGAAGATAAAAGGGTTTGCGCCGAAGGGGATAATACTCTCCGGTGGCCCCTCAAGCGTTTACGCCGAGGGCGCCCCGCTTCCGGACCCCGCGATATTTTCTCTGGGGGTGCCGGTGCTGGGCCTCTGCTACGGGATGCAGTTGATGGCCCATATGCTGGGCGGCAAGGTCGCGCGCTCGGCGAGGCGGGAGTACGGCCGGGCCGAGCTGACCGTGGACGACGACAAGGGTCTTTTCTGGGGGGTTTACGAAAATAGCGTCGTCTGGATGAGCCACGGGGACAGGATAGAAAACCTCCCCTCCGGGTTCAGGGCGATAGCGCATACGGCCAACTCCCCGTACGCGGCGATGTCCAATCCCGAAAACCGGCTCTATGCCCTGCAGTTCCATCCCGAAGTGGCCCACACGGACGAGGGGGAAAGGATAATCCGGAACTTCCTCTTCGACATCTGCGGCTGCAAGCCGGAGTGGAAGATGAGCTCCTTCATAGACCAGGCGGTCCGGGACATAAAAGACAAGGTGGGCGGCGGCAATGTCATCTGTGCCTTAAGCGGCGGGGTGGACTCCTCGGTCGTGGCCCTTCTGGTCCACAGGGCGGTAGGCGACGCCCTTACATGCATATTCGTGGACAACGGCCTGCTCAGAAAAGGCGAGTCCCGCAAGGTGATAGACACCTTCCAGAAGCATTTTAAAATGAAGCTCGTCCACGTGGAGGCAAGCCGGAGGTTCCTCGAAAAACTGCGCGGCGTAACCGAGCCTGAAAAGAAAAGAAAGATAATAGGGGCGGAGTTCATAGCCATATTCGAGGAGGAGGCCGGGAAGATAGAAAACGTGGAGTTTCTGGCCCAGGGCACGCTCTACCCGGACGTGATAGAGAGCGTCTCCTTCAAGGGCCCCTCGGCCGTCATAAAAAGCCATCATAACGTAGGTGGGCTGCCCGATGTGATGAAGCTCAAGCTTATAGAGCCCCTCCGGGAGCTTTTCAAGGACGAGGTCAGGGTCCTGGGCAAGGAGCTGGACCTGCCGGACGACATCTGCTGGCGCCAGCCTTTTCCGGGGCCGGGGCTTGCCATCCGCTGCCTTGGAGAGATAACCGCCGGCAGGCTCGAAATACTCCGCGAGGCGGACGCCATAGTGCTCGAAGAGATCAAAAAGGCGGGGCTTTACAACGAGCTGTGGCAGTCGTTCGCGGTGCTGCTGCCGGTGAGGACCGTGGGCGTGATGGGGGATGAGCGCACGTATGAGTCCGCCGTGGCGATAAGGGCCGTACAGAGCCTGGACGGCATGACCGCCGACTGGGCAAAGCTGCCCTACGAGTTGCTGGGCACGCTTTCAAACCGCATAATCAATGAAGTAAAGGGTGTAAACCGGGTGGTCTACGATATAAGCTCCAAGCCGCCCGGGACCATTGAATGGGAATAGGTGACCGGACACCTTGGACCCCATTCTCGTCGATCCGTCATTCGATCTCAGGCGCTACCTTGCTGAAAAGGGCAGGCTTGTCGACTCATATCTGAAGGAGTATTTTTCAGGCTCCGGGGTAAGGCCGGCCCTGCTTAAGGAGTCGATGGAATATTCGATCTCCGCGGGCGGCAAGAGGATAAGGCCCGTGCTTGCCCTCGCCTCCTACGAGGCATGCGGCGGGGAAAAACCTGAAAGCATACTCCGTTACGCCTGCGCCCTTGAGCTGATACACACGTATTCCCTGATCCACGACGACCTGCCCGCCATGGACGACGACGACCTGAGGAGGGGCAAGCCCACAAATCACAAGGTCTATGGGGAGGCGATGGCCATGCTGGCGGGAGACGGCCTGCTGACCGAGGCCTTTCACATGCTGAGCCAGCCCGCCGCGGAGATACCAGCGGAGACCCTGCTAGGGATCATCTCGGACCTGGCGGCGAGGGCCGGCCTGTGGGGGATGGTTGCCGGGCAGGCGCAGGATATCCTCTCGGGCGAGGGCCGGGTGGAGTCGGCGGGAAAAGACGAAATAGAATTCATACACATGCACAAGACCGCCCAGCTCATAACCGCCTCCGTGCGGATGGGGGGCATGCTGGCCGGGGCCGGCCCGGAAAAGCTGCAGGCACTCACCGGCTATGGGCAATGCGTGGGGCTTGCCTTTCAGGTGGCCGATGATATCCTTGATGTAAAAGGGGAGACCGCGCTCATGGGCAAAACGGCTGGCTCGGATGAAAGGAAGAAAAAACTCACCTACCCCTCCGTCATGGGGATAGAGGCGTCCGAACGCGAGGCCCGGGACCTGGTAGCGAGGGCGCAATCGGCCCTGGAGGGCTTCGGGCCGGAGGCCGGCCCCCTGCGCGCCATCGCCAGGTATATAATAGAGCGGAAACATTAAGGGGGCGTGCAAGGTAAAAATGCTCGAACTCATCGATTCTCCCGATGATCTGAAGGGCCTCCAGGAAAAAGAGCTTGCGCCGCTGTGCGCCGAGATAAGGGAGTTCATCATAGACCATGTCTCCAGGTGCGGCGGGCACCTGGCCTCCAACCTGGGCGTGGTGGAGCTCACTGTCGCCCTCCATTATGTCTTTGACTGCCCCAGGGACAAGTTCGTCTGGGACGTCGGCCACCAGAGCTACACCCACAAGATACTGACCGGCAGGAAGGACGGGTTCCGGAAGCTGAGAAAGGCGGGCGGCCTTTCGGGCTTCCCCAAACCGGAGGAAAGCCCCTGCGACGCATTCATAGCGGGGCACAGCTCCACTTCCATCTCCGCCGCCGTCGGCCTCGCCGTCGCCAGGGACGCGCTCCGCGAAAACTACAAGGTCATAGCCATTATCGGGGACGGCTCGCTGACGGCCGGGCTCGCCTTCGAGGGGCTGAACCAGGCCGGCCACCTCAAAAAGGACATGATCGTCATACTCAACGACAACGAGATGTCCATATCCAGGAACGTGGGGGCGCTGGCCGCCTATTTAAACAGGATTCTGACGGGCGATCTCTACCGGAGATTCAAAAAATCGACAAGGGAACTTTTGAAGGGTATTCCAAAGTTCGGCCCCCACATGACGAAGGCGGCCGAGCGGCTGGAGGAGGCTTTAAAGGGCATAGTGCTTCCGGGCATGCTGTTTGAGGAGATGGGCTTCAATTACATAGGGCCCGTGGACGGCCACAACATGGAGGCGCTGCTTGATACCCTCCGCATGGCAGGCGCCCTCTCCGGGCCTGTGCTCATACACGCGGTCACCACGAAGGGCAAGGGATACGGACCCTCGGAGCAAAACCCCTGCGGCTTCCACGGGGTCGGCCCGTTTGAAATCGAGACGGGCAAGACGCTCTCCGGTTCCGTGTCATACAGCGAGTATTTCGGCGAGGCCCTCTCCAGGTGCGCGCGGACGGACCCGCGCATAATGGCCATCACCGCCGCCATGAAGGAAGGCACCGGCCTTGCCTCATTCGAAAAAGAGTTCCCGTCCAGGATTTATGACGTGGGGATTGCCGAGCCCCACGCGGTGGTCTTCGCGGCCGGCCTTGCGAAGTCGGGTTTCAAGCCCGTTGTGGCCATATACTCCACCTTTCTTCAGCGGGGCTACGACGAGATTATCCATGACGTGTGCCTCCAGAACCTCCCCGTCGTCTTCGCCATCGACAGGGCGGGGGTCGTGGGCGAGGACGGCCCGACCCATCACGGCATGTTCGACCTCTCCTACCTCAGGCACATACCCAACCTCACCCTCATGGCCCCGAAAGACGCCCCGGAGCTTGAGGCCATGCTGAGATTCGCCCTGGACATGAAGGGCCCGGCGGCGATACGGTACCCGCGGGGCAAGGCCATCGGCGATGGCGGGAGGGAGGATATGCCCCCCGTTGCGGCAGGCAGGGCGGAGGTCCTGAAGGACGGACGGGACGCCGCCATCCTCGCCATAGGCAATATGGCGCTGCCGGCGCTTGAGGCCGCCCGCCAGCTCTCGTTTGAAAACAAGAACATGGACGTCTCCGTCTATAACATGCGGTTCGTAAAACCACTGGACGAGGACGCAATCAGAAGGGCGGCGGCGACCGGCCGCATAATCACGGTCGAGGACAACTCGGTGCTTGGCGGCTTCGGCTCCGCAGTCTGCGAGGCCCTGATGCGAATGGGCCTTGGCGGCATAAAATTCCAGTCCCTCGGTTTCCCAGACGCCTTCGTGGAGCACGGCGGCCAGGCGGAGCTGAGGGCCAGGTTCGGCCTCGATGCGCAGGGCATCTCCCAGGCCGTAAAAAACCTCTTTGCGGCCTCCCCGGCCCTGAAGAGATTTCGGACCATCAAGTAGAACCTGTCTGGAGGAACTTAAAGAAAAAGATGGACCTTGAATGCTGGCTTCAGTGCCCCAAGTGCAAAAAACAGAGCAAGTTCATGCTGAAAGACATCCTCGCCAGGAAACCCGCGAAGTGCCGGCTCTGCCAGACCCCCTTGGAGATCGATTACGCGGCCCTCGACCAGACGCGCGACTCCCTCGCGGCCATGGCGAAAAACATGAAGGACAAAGGCGGCAAGGCCTGACGCCCTATCTGACGATCAGGTCCGCAAGGCCCGCCTTTTCAATGACGGCGAGCCCTTTTTCGTAGTACTCTTCGGACACCAGGAACATGACCCCTTTTCTTATCGAGCCGAATACGATACTAAGCACGCTTCTGCCCGCAACCGGGGTGATCTCGAATGTGTAATCGATGCCTGCCGCGTCCAGGGCCGACTCTACCTGCCTTGCCTCGGATTGCCTTGAGGCGATGCAAATCGGGACAAGCTTTTGTCCCTCCATCTCTTCGGGGAGTCTTCGCGGCATGATTTTGAATATAACATAATTAAAAAAACAGGCACACCATTAACCCCGTGCGCAAATCCGGGTGGAAACAGGTATTGATATTCCCTGCGGCTTGCCGCAGTCCCGCGCTTCGCGGGATAATGTAAGGAATTTTTTTATCATGTTCGCTCGCTTGATCCTGCGCGATCGCAGGACAAGTCCTGCGGTACGCAGGAGAATACGCTCGCTATCCATTTATCCGGGAATTCTGGACGGGTAACAGTCCGTCCAGAAACCGCGCCGACGCGAGGTGGTTTTAAGGCGCGGAGTACGGCCACAAGACTGTCAGTCATGCACCCTGTGGGGTCCATGCACCCTGTGGGGTCAGGTCTTGTATTTTGCTGCCCTTCACCTCTGGCTATCCTTCCAATTCAAAAGTCAAGATTCTAGACCTGACCCTTTCTCTATTCCTCGCTGTACAACAATTCAAGTTAAAAAAAAGTCCGATGATGAAAAAGTTTCCCGGATTGCCCGCTGCAGGGATGAAGACCGTGCTATTCCGGCCATGCTATTCTTTTGTGGCCTTCATGAGATAAGGACTAAACTGTTACACTTTACACGATCAATCAACTTTCTATAGACGCTTTTTATCTTGCGCTGGGCCCCTTTGGCCTTCCTGTCGCTATTGCGGACAATATAAAGCACCCTATGGGGTCAGGTCTTGTATTTTGCTGCCCTTCACCTTTGGCTATCCTTCCAATTCAAAAGTCAATATTCAAGACCTGACCCCTTCTCTCTTCGGTCGTCAAAGCTTTTTTGCGCAAGGCCTTCTCCTTTTTTCCGAAGATTGATCGTCATCAATTATAAAAGGAGCAGGCTTCTTTTTTGCCAAAAATCTATCCGCAACAGAAACTAATTCAGGAAACCTTGACCGCGCAGCATATCGCGCCTGGGCAACTCACCATTCATGCGGACCGCGGGTCTTCCATGAAGTCCAAGCCGGTGGCTTTCCTTCTGGCCGACCTGGGGATAACCAAGACCCACAGCAGGCCGCACACAAGTGATGACAACCCATACTCGGAGGCCCAGTTCAAGACCCTCAAGTACAGGCCTGAATTCCCGGATCGCTTCGGATGCATAGAGGACTCCCGGTCCTTCTGCCGCCCATTCTTTAACTGGTACAACAAGGAACACCGGCATACGTCAATCGGACTGCTTACTCCGGAGGCCGTCCATTACGGGCTGGCAGAAAATATGCGGCGGGCACGCGCGGAGGTATTAAGAAACGCATACGAGGCCCATCCGGAGAGGTTCGTTAAAATGATCCCAGCCCCGCCCGAATTGCCGGAGGCCGTCTGGATCAATAAACCTGAAAAGGAGGCAGGTAATAAGGACTCAGATAGTCAGGAAAGCTACACTAAATTGGAACGGGGAGTGTCTCAAAGTCATTGACAAATTCCGCTCCCTCCGCATGTCGTAGGGCTATACTCAAAAAGTGTGTAAATAGTTAAAAGGCGGTGTATCCTTTCAAGGTTGCGTCCAAACAACCAAAAGGCAGGAGACACCACCGTGGTAAAGAGTATCACCGGGGCGGCGAAGCCGTCAAGCGCAGTATATGAGATGCTGGAGGAGATGGCCAGGGCGAAAGTGCAGAAATTCATCCAGGACATACTTGAGGAAGAGATCGAGGAATTTCTAGCCAGGGGGAAAGGCGAGCGCATAAAAAAAATCGATGCTCCCCAGGGCTATCGAAACGGTTACGGTGAGTCTGCAAGTTCAAGTTGTGTCTTGGTTTTATAAACTGCTTATATTGACTATGCCGCTGCCCTGGGGATTATGATGAGGCCGGCAGGTTTTACATTTCATTTCAGAAACCGGAGCCGGAAAGGGGGAGATCGCGGGCAAGACGCGCAGTTAAACCCGCCATGGAATGAAACGGGGTGTCCATTGAACGCGTTTGAACAGCTTGGGCTAAAAAATCATTGTGAAACCGCAACTTACTATTTTTGATTTGAACAGGAAAACACAAAAAAGGAGGCAATGGCGGGATTTGTTTTATAATGAGATTTCTCCACACCGGCGTCAAATCGGATTAAAAGTTAAAATATACTTGTCCATGAAGAAGAAAAAAAGACTCGACCTCCTGGTTTTTGAGCGCGGTCTTGCGGACAGCAGACAGAAGGCGGCCGCGCTCATCCTTGAGGGCGTGGTCCATGTGGACGGGGCGTCCTGCACGAAGGCGGGCCAGATGGTGGAGGAATCCGCGGAAATCCGTGTGGCGGCCGGCGAGCAGTACGCAAGCAGGGGGGCCCTGAAACTGAAGGGCGCGGCTGAAAGCTTCGGGGTCGCCTTTGCCGGCAAGGTCGTGATGGATGTGGGCTGCTCCACCGGCGGATTTACCGACTACATGCTCCGGATGGGTGCCAAAAGGGCGTACTGCATCGACGTGGGTTACGGCCAGCTTTATTACAAGCTGCGGGAGGACCCGCGGGTAAAGCTCCTGGAAAAGACCAACATCAGGCTCCTCGAAAGGGAGGCCATCCCTGAAGACATCGATCTGGCCACAATCGACGTCTCATTCATCTCGCTGAAACTGGTGCTGCCCGTGGTGGCGGAATTCATAAAACCGGGGGGCGAGATACTTGCGCTCGTAAAACCCCAGTTCGAGGTGGGCAAAGGCGAGGTGGAAAAGGGCGGCGTGGTCCGGGACGAGGCAAAGAGGAAAAAGGCGGTCAGCGGGGCGGTGGATGCGGCCGCGGCGCTCGGGCTCACGCCCCTGGGCGAATACGAGTGCGCGGTCCGCGGGCAGAAAAAAGGCAACATAGAGTATTTCATATATCTGAGGAAGGATGGAGGATAAAGGGGCGGTCCCGGGGGACGGGGAGGAGCTTTCGGCCGGCGAGCTGGAGATACTCCGGGATGAGGCCGAAGAGAGGGACGAGGGGCCGGCCTCCAAAGAGGAGAGGCTTTCGCTCAAAATCGGCAAGCTGACAGTTGGAGAGAAGATACGCGTCTCCCTGCGGGCCGGCAAAGAGGTGCGCGGCCTGCTCATGAAGGACTCCAACAAGCAGGTGGTCCTCGGCGTCATCGCGAACCCGAAAATCACGGTATCCGAGGTGGAGATGGCGGCCCGCATGCGCTCCATTCCGGAGGAGGCCCTGCGGCAGATATCCAGGAACAGGGAATGGGTCAAAAATTACGACGTGGTCCATAACCTGGTTGTAAACCCGAAGACGCCTGCCGGGGTGGCCGTGGGGCTTCTGCCGAGGATGAGGGCAAAGGACCTGGCGTTCATCCAGAAGAACAAGGAGATACCCGATGCCGTGCGGACGGCCGCTAAAAAGCTCACCGCCGCCAGGAACAAAAACCGCTGATTCAATTTTTAGGTTATAATATCCCGATATGGATGCAGTGGTGATCATCCCTGCCAGATATCGTTCAAGCCGATTCCCCGGCAAAGCCCTCGCACCCCTCAAAGACAGGCCCCTCCTGCAGCACGTCTTCGAAAAGGCAAAAAGCTGCCGGCTCGCAAAGGACGTTATAATAGCCACCGACAGCGCCAGGATACTGGAGGCGGCGGGCTCATGGGGCGCAAAAGCGGTCATGACCTCGGAGGGCCACCCATCCGGCACGGACCGGGTGGCGGAGGCCGCGGGCGGGATCGAATGCGATGTCATTGTCAACCTTCAGGGGGACGAGCCCATCATCAGACCGGAGATGATCGATGATGTTATAATGCTCATGGCCGGGAATTCGGCCGATATCGGGACGCTCGCCCGCAGGATTGAAGACGCGGGGGAGTTCCATGACCCGAACGTCGTCAAGGTGGTCTTTGATGGGGACGGCCGGGCGCTTTATTTTTCCCGCTCCCCGATACCCTTTGCAAGGGACGGGGCGGGAGATGGCTTCATCCCGTTCGCATACAAGCACATAGGCATATATGCGTACCGCAGGGATGTCTTGTTGAAACTGGCGGCGCTGCCGCCCACGCGGCTGGAGGAGATAGAGAAACTGGAGCAGCTCCGCGCGCTTGAGCATGGAATGAGGATAAAGGTGAGGCAGACCGAGTTCGATTCCATCGGTGTGGACACGCCGGAGGACCTGCAAAAGGTGGAGAGATGGCTAAATTCATATTCGTAACCGGAGGCGTGGTATCCGCGCTGGGCAAGGGAATTGCGGCCGCGGCCACGGGGGCGCTGCTGGAGAGCATGGGGCTCAAGGTCACCCTCCAGAAACTGGACCCCTATATAAACGTGGACCCCGGCACGCTCTCCCCGTTCCAGCACGGCGAGGTCTATGTGACGGACGACGGGGCGGAGACCGATCTGGACCTGGGCCATTACGAGAGGTTTACGCACGCGAAAACCGGCAAGGGCAACAACTTCACAAGCGGGAAAATCTATTATAACGTCATCTCCAAGGAGAGGCGCGGCGACTATCTGGGCGATACCGTCCAGGTCGTCCCTCACATAACCGACGAGATTAAAAACGCCATAAAGTCGGTGGCCGGCGACTATGACATCGTGCTGGTCGAAATCGGCGGCACCGTGGGCGACATCGAGGGGCAGCCCTTCCTGGAGGCCATAAGGCAGATGCGCTACGACGTGGGAAGGGAAAACGTCTTTTACATGCATCTGACCCTCGTGCCTTACATCAAGGCCGCGGGCGAGCTGAAGACGAAACCCACCCAGCACAGCGTGATGAAGCTCAGGGAGATCGGTATCCAGCCGGACATGATCCTCTGCCGCACCGAACGCCCCATCCCGGAAGGCATGAAGAAGAAGATCGCGCTCTTTACAAACGTGGACTACGAATCCGTCATATCCGCCCAGGACGTGGAGCACATATACGAGGTGCCCCTGATGCTCCATAACGAGGGGCTTACGGCCTATGTGACAAAGCGCCTGGGGCTTCAGGCCCGGCCCCCGGAGCTTGACATATGGCGCCGCGTGGCCCAGAACCTCAGGGAGCCGGAAAACCAGGTCTCGATAGCCGTTGTCGGCAAGTACATCGGGCTCAAGGATTCCTACAAGAGCCTCATCGAGTCCCTCACCCACGGCGGCATCGCCAACAGTGCGGAGGTCCACATAGAGTGGGTGGATTCAGAGCAGATAGAGGCGCAGGGCCCCGCGAAATTCCTCTCGGACGTGGACGGCATCCTGGTGCCGGGCGGCTTCGGCTACCGGGGCATAGAGGGCAAGATAGACGCCGTGAGGTTCGCGCGCGAGAAGAAGATACCTTTCTTCGGCATCTGCCTCGGCATGCAGTGCGCCGTAATAGAATTTGCAAGGAACGTCTGCGGCCTCAAGGCAAACAGCACGGAATTCGACGCCGGCTGCCCGGAGCCGGTCATATACCTGATGGAGAAATGGTTCAATTTCAGGAAAGGCGGCTTCGAGATAAGGGACATGAACTCCGACCTCGGCGGCACGATGCGCCTCGGGGCCTATCCATGCGTCCTTAAGGAGGGCACGCACGCGTTCCAGGCATACGGCATAAGGGATCTCTCCGAGCGGCACAGGCACCGCTATGAATTCAACAACAATTACAGGGATGCGCTCTGCGGGCAGGGCCTGGCCATCAGTGGCACAAGCCCGGATGGCGAGCTTGTGGAGATCGTGGAGCTGCCCTCGCAGAAACACCCATGGTTCCTCGGCTGCCAGTTCCACCCGGAGTTCAAGTCGCGCCCCACGGAGCCTCACCCGCTTTTCAAGGCCTTCATCGGGGCGGCCCTGAAGGAGAAGCGCTCGCTGTTTCCCTTCGAAGAAGCGGAAGAAGAGCCGCTTAAAAGCACGGACCCCGATGAAGACGGCACAGGTAAATATACGCGCTGAGAGCATAGGCGGGTCTGGTCCGCTCCTGGTAATAGCGGGTCCGTGCGTCATCGAGTCCGCGGACGTCGTCCTCCACACGGCTGCCGGACTGCGGGAGATATGCCGGGGGCTCGCCCTGCCCTTCGTCTTTAAAAGCTCTTATGACAAGGCAAACAGGAGCTCCATCTCCTCCTTCAGGGGGCCGGGCATGGAGCGCGGGCTCCGGGTGCTTGCCGATGTCAGGGCCTCTTTAAATGTGCCGGTCATCTCGGACGTCCATTCCGTCGGGGAGGTGGAGGCCGCATCCGGGGTCCTGGACGCCCTCCAGATACCCGCATTTCTCTCGAGGCAGACGGACCTGATACTTGCCGCCTCGCGCGCTGGCAAGCCCGTGAACATCAAGAAAGCACAGTTCCTCTCCCCATGGGAGATGAAAAACGTGGTGGAGAAATTCATCTCCACCGGCAACCGCGCCCTCATGCTGACAGAACGCGGGACCGCCTTCGGCTATAATAATCTGGTTGTCGACATGCGGTCCATACCGGTGATGAGGTCACTGGGGTACCCTGTAGTCTTTGACGCGACCCACAGCGTGCAGTTGCCCGGCGGACAGGGGACCGCCTCCGGCGGGCAGAGGGAATTCGCCCTCACCCTGGCCATGGCCGCGGTGGCCGCCGGCGCGGACGGGGTCTTCCTGGAGGTCCACCCGGAGCCGGAAAAAGCCCTCTGCGACGGCCCCAACATGATACCGCTCGACGATGTCCGGGAATTTCTTGAAACGCTCAAAAGGATAAAAGAGGCGGCCCAATGAAACAGGAACCGTTGCTGGATGAGGCGAAAAGGGTCTTGAAAGTCGAGGCCGGCGCCCTGCTGGCGCTTGTCCGCAAGCTCGATTCCGGTTTTTTAAAGACCTTAAGGATGATAGACAACTGCAGGGGAAGGGTAATAGTGACCGGCATGGGGAAATCCGGTCTCGTCGGGAAAAAGATAGCCGCCACCTTCTCCTCAATAGGGGTGCCTTCGCTGTTTCTGCACCCGGCGGAGGCCATACACGGGGACCTGGGGATGGTCACGGGAGACGACGTCATCCTGGCCATCTCAAACAGCGGCGAGACTGAGGAGCTGATAGCCATAATGCCCCATCTGAAACGCTGGGACGTGCCCCTTGCCCTCATGAGCGGCAACTCCGGGTCCACCCTGGGACGGGGGGCCGACGCGCTCATAGACGTATCGGTAAAACAGGAGGCCTGCCCGCTTGGCATAGTGCCGACGGCATCCACCACCGCGGCCCTCGCCATGGGGGACGCGCTGGCCGTCGCCCTCATAAAGAAAAGGGGGTTTAAGCAGGAGGATTTCGCGTGCTTCCACCCGGGCGGCAGCCTGGGCAAGAAGCTCCTGATCACCGTAAAAGACCTCATGATATGCGGGGATGCCATCCCGCGCGTCTCCCTGGGCACGCCCATGTCCGCGGTGATCGTGGAGATATCCTCCAAGCGCCTGGGCATGACCCTCGTCCTGAACAAGGCGGGCATCGTGAAGGGCATAATAACGGACGGGGATTTAAGGAGGGGAATCGAGAGGCACGGCAAGGAGCTGCTTGAGATGAAGGCGGACAGGCTCATGAGCAAAAACCCCAAAAGCATCGGGCCGGGGGAGCTTGCCGTCAGGGCGCTGACGCTCATGGAGGCCCATTCGATTACGTCGCTTGCGGTCCTGGACCACGGCGGCCGGGCCGAAGGGATTATCCAGATCCATCACATCCTGAAAAAAGGGATAGCCTGAAAATGAAGAAAACGGCGGGCAAGGACATTACCCTGAGCGCGCTCAGGCAGAAGGCCAGGCGCATAAGGCTTGTAATCTTCGACGTAGACGGCGTGCTTACCGACGGCGGCATCATCCTGGACGGCGACAACAACGAATACAAGAAATTCAACGTGAGGGACGGCCACGGGATAAAGCTCCTCCAGAAGGCCGGCATAAAGGTGGCGCTGATAACGGGAAGGTACTCGCGCGTGGTCGAAAAACGGGCCGCGGAGCTTGGCATAACGGAGGTCTACCAGCGGTGTCTTGAAAAAGGGGGGGCCTATAATGAGCTCCTCGTGAAGTTCGCGCTCACGGAGGAAGAGACGGCGTATGTGGGCGACGATATCGTGGACATTCCCGTCCTCATGCGCGCGGGCCTGCCGGTGGCCGTTTCCGACGCTCATGAAGAGGCGAAAAAACACGCCGTCATGATTACCGCCGCGCGCGGGGGTGAGGGGGCCGCCAGGGAATGCGTGGAATTCATCCTCAAGGCCAAAGGTCTCTGGAATGAAATCATCAACTCCTACACTGAAATTTAACCTTCCGACCATACTCACCCTGAGCCGGGTGCTCGTCATACCCGTTTTCCTGCTTGTCGCGCCCGATTATCCGCGTCTGGGGGCGTTCGTATTTACGCTTGCCTCGCTGACGGACTGGTTTGACGGCTACCTGGCAAGAAAGACCGGCTCCGTAACCAAGTTCGGCATCCTGATGGACCCGATAGCGGACAAGTTCCTTGTCATCTCCGCCCTGGTGCTCCTGGTGAACCTGGGCAGGGTCTCCGTCTGGATAGCGGCCGTGCTCATAGTAAGGGAGTTCCTGGTGACCGCCCTCCGGGTGGTGGCCCTTTCAAAGGGCATGATAATACCGGCCGAGATGGGAGGGAAGGTCAAGACCGTCTTTCAGTTCATCGCCATCGTGAGCCTTGTCCTCGGAGGCAGCCTGCTGGGCATAGACCTCTACGACCTGGGCACCGGCCTCATCTGGGTGGCGATGGCGCTGTCGGTCTTCTCCGGGGTCAGATACACCATGTCTTTCTGGAGGCAGACGGCATAAACATGTATGCCGGCCTTTTGCTTCTTCTGTCTTCCTATATTTTGGGCTCCGTGCCCTTCGGCGTGGTGATTGCCAGGCTGAAGGGCGTGGACCTGAAGAAAATCGGCAGCGGCAACATTGGGGCCACAAACGTCCTGAGGGGCGTGGGAAAAGCCGCGGCCCTTTTCACCCTTCTGGGCGATTCCCTGAAGGGGGCCGCCGCGGCGCTGGCCGCAAGGCGCCTGGGCTTCGACGTCCCATGGCAGGGGCTTGCCGGGTTGTGCGCCGTCCTTGGCCATAACTTTTCCATCTTCCTTGGGGGCAGGGGCGGAAAAGGGGTGGCCACCAGCCTTGGCGTGGTCGCCGTTCTTTCCCCTCTTGCGGCGCTCTTTTCCATAGGCTGCTGGCTGGCCGTGGCCTTCCTGACGAGATACTCATCCCTTGCGGCGCTGACCGCCTTTGTGCTTCTTCCCCTGTTTATCCTTGGCACCGGCGCGGGCGGTAAAGGCGTGGCTTTGACGGCGGCCGCCCTTGCGCTCTTGATTCTCCTGAGGCATGCAGGCAATATAAAGAGGCTGCTTGAAGGCAGGGAGCGAAGAATAGGTGAGAAGACTTAGCCTTTTTTTTGCGGCGCAGGTCCTTGCGGCCATTGTTTTTTCCCTGGCCGTCCCGAAGCCGGCCTGGGCCGATTACAGCGGGCCCGCCGCGGCTGCCGGCATTAACGAGCCCCTGAGCTATGTCCTCATGGAGCGGGCCGCCAACGACCCTGCCCACTCGAAGGCCCTCCTGGAGCAGGCGCTCCGTAACACGCCGGATTTGCCCCCCGTCTATTTCAGCCTCGGGGCGGCGGACCTCAAGGAGTTTCCCGGCGGGCTCGTCTCGTGGTTCTACTATGTCCTCGAAGGCGTAAAGGCTTACGCCAGGAACTGGTGGTGGGCCATAGACCTGTCGGGGCTCATCGGCGTTTCCCTCATAGCCTCTTTTTTTGCCAGCCTCTTTATTGCCGTCTGCCTGAGGCTGCCAAGGGAGCTGCCCCTCCTGAAACACGACATCGGCGAGCAGAGAAGGCAAATACTTCTTTTGCTTGTGCCCGCCGTCTCGGCTTTCTTCGGCCCCGGACTGTTTCTTGCCTCCATGCTGCTTCTCCTGGGCGTCTACTTTCAGCGCAGGGACCGCATACTGGTCTATCTGGTCCTGTTTTTCTTCGCCTTCACCCCCTTCATAACCGGGTGGGTGAAGAGCGTCTATCTTGTTTCAGCCCCGGAGATGCGCGCGGTTGTCGCGGTAAACGAAGGCACGGACAATTCCCTGGCCCTGGACACGCTGGCTGGAAGCCGGGATTTTGACGGCCTCTTCTCCTACGGACTGGCCCTGAGCAGGGCGGGGCGGACTTCGGAGGCGATCGCCGTCTACAGCGCGGCAATCGAGAAGCGGAAAGACCCCCGCGCCTATATAAACCTGGCCAACTGCTACATGCTTCTTGGAGATCCACGCAAGGCGGGCGAGCTTTACACGGCGTCCATCCAGATCAAACCAACGGCCCCTGCCTATTTCGATCTCGCCCAGTTAAACAGAAACGCGCTCAACTACGAAAAGGGCGACGCGCTTTACAAGCAGGCCTCCGCCCTCGACCCGGCAGGGGTCACCTCATTCATGGCCCGGGCGGGCCAAAACGCCGGCAACCTGCTGATGGACGACGCGCTGGGCATGGACGATTTCTATTTGCTCTTTGAAAAGACGCGGGCAGGCGTACGGTCCGGGGCGCGCGCCGGCCTGCTTTGGCCCATCCTCCTGCTGTGGCTTGCGGTCTTTTTCTATTACGGGAGAAAGGGCCGCATGAGGGCGTTCAGGTGCTCCCGCTGCGGGCGGATACTCTGCGACAGGTGCGAGGTGGAGCCCTACTGGGGGCGAATGTGCAGGGACTGCTACCAGAGTCTTGTACAGCTTGAGGCGCAGGACCCCAAGAAAAGAGTGGCCAAGCTCCTGCAGATTCACGGCAGCCAGTTGAAGCGCGGCGCCTTCATAAGGGCGCTGGGATTTGCGCCCCCCGGCATAGCCTATATCTACGGCGGCTGCATCCTGCAGGGGATGCTCATGCTCTGGGCCTTCCTGTTTTTCGCGGTCGCCGCTCTCCTGAACCCGCTTTTTGCCACGGGGCTCGGGACGTGGGACCATTCCTGGCTTGGCATCATCTCCGCGGTCTCCTGCGGACTGCTATATATCTTGTCCTGTATCGGCATCAGGAGGAGGCAGGGGCGGGAATGGCTCTAGAGGGCACGCTCAAGGAATTCGGCCTCACGGACATACTCCAGCTCATCTATTACCAGCGGAAGACCGGGATACTCACCGTGGAGGCGGGTTTCGACCGGGTGAGGATATTCTTCTATGAGGGCAACATCGTTTTCGTGGAGTCCAGCAAGCGGACGGAATCGAGAATGGGGAAGCTCCTGCTCAAGAAGGGCCTGATAAAGCGCGAAGACCTCGAAAGCGCCCTGGAGCAGCAGAAGACGACCGGGGCCAAGCTTGGAAACACTCTCGTGAGAATGGGGGCCATCTCCGGCGACAGCCTGAGGGAGACGCTCGTACAGCAGTTCACCGAGCTTATCAGCTATCTGTTTACCTGGAGGCAGGGCCGCTACGAGTTCAAACCCCAGGGCATCCCGATGGACAAGGACGTCCCCATATCCCTCGATACCCAGCATATCCTCATGGAGGGGCTGAGGATCCTCGATGAATGGTCCCAGGTGGGGGGCAGGATCACGCTGGAGAGCGTATTTGAAAAGACCGGCAGCCGGCCTGGCGAACCGGAGCATCCCGTGGAACCGGATGAGACGGAAAAGAAGATCTACGACCTTGTGGACGGGGACAACGACGTAAGCACGATTGCGAGCATAAGCGGGATGGACAGTTTCAGGATATCCAAGGCCCTTCTGGACCTCTATGAGAAAGGGCTCATAGAAAAAAAAGGCGGGGCCGAAAAAACCGCATTCGCCCCGGCCGAAAAAAGCCCGCGGAAGAAGGGACATCTGCCGGCCCTGGTCCTGGAAGGGCTTTTGGCAGTCTTTTTCATCATCTCCATGACCGTCTTTTACATGAGATACTCGGACGCTCCGGTATTTTCAAAAAAATACCAGGCCTCCGAGGAGATCGACAGGCTGAGGTTCCTGGCCCGGGTCTACATGGTCGAAAACGGCAGATATCCCGCAAGCCTCGAACACGTGGGCAATACGACGGACCCGTGGGGCAACCCGTATGTCTATCAGGTCACGGCTGACGGCTTCACGCTCTTTTCGGCCGGCCCGGACAGCATCCCCCGGACGAAAGATGATATTTATTGAGCCAGAGACGGCAATGGTTTTGGTTTTTGTCAAACTCTCTGCCATGAGGGAGATGGTTTCAATCAATCAGAAAGGACGTATATAGCATTATGCGTAAGGCCGTTGTGCTTCTAAGCGGCGGACTGGATTCGTCGACCGCCGCCGCCATAGCCAAAGACGAGGGATTTACACCTTGCGCGCTCAGCTTCAGCTACGGGCAGAGGCACAAACGGGAGCTTGAATCGGCCCGCGCCGTAGCCCGGCATCTGGGCATCAAAGAGCACCTCGTAATGAGTTTCGATATGGGCCTCATAGGCGGCTCCGCCCTCACCTCCTCGATTCCGGTTCCCAAGGGGGCCGCCCCGGCTGAAGGGGCAATACCGCCCACCTACGTGCCCGCCAGGAACACGGTCTTCCTCGCGTTTGCCCTTGCCTGGGCGGAAACGCTGGAGGCCGCCGACATATTCATCGGGGCAAACGTGATGGACTACAGCGGTTATCCCGACTGCAGGCCGGAGTATCTGAGGGCGTTCGAGGCGATGGCGAACCTGGCCACTAAAATCTCGGTGGAGGGCAGGATAAGATTCAGCATCAGGGCGCCGCTTCTGCACATGACCAAGGCCGAGATCATCAGGAAGGGGACCGGGCTCGGGCTCGATTATTCGCTCACCTGGAGCTGCTATGACCCGGCGGCATCCGGCAGGCCGTGCGGCAGGTGCGACAGTTGCCTCTACCGCGCAAAGGGGTTTGGCGAGGCCGGGTTGCCGGACCCCCTGCTTTTATGAGAAAAACCGCCGAGCTTCCCACTGCTGGAATTTGAAATAATTGGCGCGCCTGTGATATTTTAAAGTTCATGCTGAAGACAAGAAAATTGAAAATAGGGCTGCCGAAGGGGAGCCTCCAGGAATCGACACTAAAACTCTTCAAGAAGGCCGGCTACCATATCTCCGTCTCCTCGCGCTCCTACTACCCGGCGTTCGATGACGCCGAGGTGCAGGCCATGCTCATACGGGCGCAGGAGATGGCCGGGTACGTTGAAAAGGGCATCCTGGACTGCGGCCTTACGGGCAGGGACTGGATACTGGAGCAGAACGCTGACGTCCATGAGGTGGCGGAGCTTATCTACGCGAAAGAGGGGCTGAAACCCATAAAATGGGTGGTGGCGGTGCCCCAGGACTCGCAGATAAAGAAACTGAAGGACCTCAACGGCAAGCGGATATCCACCGAGCTTGTAAACTACACGAAAAGATACCTGAAGCAAAAAGGAATAAAGGCCGATGTGGAGTTTTCCTGGGGGGCGACTGAAGTTAAACCGCCGCACCTGGCCGATGCCATAGTGGAGCTTACGGAGACCGGCACCTCCCTGCGGGCTAACAACCTGCGCATAGTGGACACGATGCTCATCTCCAGCACGCGTTTCGTGGCCAACAGCAAGGCATGGAGGGACCGCTGGAAAAAGCAGAAGATGGAAAACATGGTGCTGCTTCTGAGGGGGGCGCTGGCCGCCGAGGAGAAGGTCGGCCTGAAGATGAACGTGCCGGACAAATGCCTGAATGCGGTGATGAAATGCCTGCCCTCGATGAATTCCCCCACAATCTCGATGCTTACGAAGAAAGGCTGGTACGATCTGGACGTCGTGATAGACGAGCGGACCGTGCGGGACCTCATCCCGGAGCTGAAACGCGCCGGCGCCACAGGGATCGTGGAATACCAGCTCAATAAAGTCATACCCTAAGGGCGCGCCCGCGCCGTATTCCAGGTAGAACCTATCTGACGATTTTTCCTCGTCTTATGCCGCGATTTCGGTCCTGTTATGGCGGGACAGCCGGAAGCGATTTTGAGGCAGGTTCTAGCTAGTGTGGCGTCCCGAAAATAACCTGAAATAATTCCCTCATTTCCCGAAATACCATTCCTCCTGCCTATGCCCGATATCCGCCCGCCCCTTTGCATCCGTCCAAAATCGGCATAGAATTTAGAAAAGAGGAGGTCCAAGATGGCAAAGGCAACCAAAATCAGGCTTTTAAGCTTCAGCACCGAGGACAGGCCGGGGCTTCTGGCCCAGGTAACTGGGGCCCTTGCCGGGGCAAAAGTGAACATAACCGCCATATGCTCATACAGCTGGGACAACACAGCCTACGTGGACATGACGGTTGATGATCCGGTGAAGGCCAAGAGGGAGCTGGGCAAATTGGGTTTCAGCGTGGAAACTGAAGATGCGATCTCGGTGGAGATGCCCAACAAAATCGGCGAGCTGGACAAGGTCGCCCGCGTGCTTGCCGACGCCGGGATAAACATCTCCTACATGTATGGCACCACATCATCGGGACGCACATCCACCGGCATATTCAGCACTTCCGACAACAGGGCCGCCCTGAGGAAGCTGGCAAAATAGCCCCGTGAAAGGCCCCGGAGGATGTTGAAGGCGGAAAAGACGGTTGATATACTGTAGACATACAGGGCATGCTGCGGAATCCACGAAGGTCCGCTTGAAATAAAATGCATCGGGTACATCAAACCCATCCGGCACACACCGACGTAAGAACCTCAGGCAATGGAAATCGAGAGGAGGTTTTCGATGGCCAAGGAACACATAAAACAACTGGTAGACCTTAATTCGGCCGATGTCGAGGAACTTGTCCGCCTGAAAATACTCGGGAAGAAAAAGGCCCAGGCCCTGGTGGACTATCGTGATGAGAACGGCCCCTTTGAAAGCTGGGAGGACCTGGAAAACGTGGAAGGCTTTTCCGAAAGCCTGATCGAAGAGCTGAAGGAAAGCGGGGCCACCCTTGGGGAAGAACAGGGGGGCGAAGAGGAAGAATGGTAGAGAGATAATGAACACCCGGGGGGCCGCCTTATGGCGTAAAATGCCGATGAGGCCGCTCCCCGGCCCCGCTCCGATGGATTTTAGAGCCTTCTTCTTATAAGGGAAAAGACCCTCTCCTTGATCTTGTCCGCCAGGGGCCGCCTCCTCCACTTGTCAAGCACGACCTGCTCGGCGTTTGAAAGGTCCTCATGGAAGACGTCGCAGAGCATCCCGGCAAATCCCTCATCCAGTATGCCCACGTTGCCCTCGTCGTTCCACCGGAGGGACTGGAAGTCCAGGTTGGCCGAGCCCACTATGCTCCATGCCAGGTCGAACACGTACGTCTTTGCGTGGAGGACCTGGCCAAGGTAGTGGTGAATTTCTATCCCGGCCCTTAAAAGCCTGTCGTAGTACATCATGCCCGCGTATTTTGCGACCGGCACATCCGTATGGCCCTGCAGGAGGAGTTTCACCTCCACGCCGCGCCTTGCGGCGGCCTCCAGGGTCTCTATCATCCTTCTGCTCGGACAGAAGTACGCGGTCGTAAGAAAGATGCTTTTCTTCGCGTGGTTGATGCTGTAATAGAGGAGCCTCCGGAGCCTCCTTCTCCCCTTGCCGGAACCAGCGAATATCGGGATCACGGACAGCGGGCCTCCCGCGGCATCCGGGGGCGCCGGCAGCCCCGCATCCAGCGGGCCCTTCCCCCACAGACGCCAGGATTTTCTGAATTTCCCGAGAAGGGCCTTCGCGGCGGGTCCCTTTATGAAGACACCCGTGTCCCGCCATCCCTTTTTCATCCTCAGATGGAGCCCCCTGTATTCGTTTGCGATATTCAGCCCCCCCGTGAATGCGGACTGCCCGTCTATGATGATGAGTTTCCTGTGGTCGCGGTGTATATATCTCAGCGGTGAGTCGAACTTGAACACATATGAGGCCCCGATCCGCACCCCCGCCTCCGCAAGCCCGCGCCAAAAACTTCTGGGGGTGCCAAATGAGCCGAAGTGATCGTAGAGGATATAGACCTTGACCCCCTCCCCCGCCTTTTGTTTGAGTATCTCCGCCAGCTCGCGCCCCGTGTCGTCATTGCGGTAGATGTAGAACTCGAGGCACACAAAAGAGCGCGCGGCCCTCACCGCCTCGAAAATCCGGTTGAACGCCTCGGTCCCCTTCCACAGCAGCTCCACGTTATTGCCCGGGGCGAACCTGTCCCG
Source organism: Nitrospirota bacterium (assembly GCA_021825295.1). GTDB lineage: Bacteria > Nitrospirota > Thermodesulfovibrionia > Thermodesulfovibrionales > JdFR-88 > JAJYGJ01. The sequence continues at coordinate 24,997 of JAKAHV010000004.1, read as the reverse complement.
GTAGATGTACTCTATATCGCGGCTTATGAAACCTTCTTCCACCGTATAGTTACCCATTATAGGAATTATAACTCAGGCTTTGGCGCCTGCGACAGATTTGGGGTTGATTTGCCATCGCCCGGCGACTCCAAATAAACCGGTATAAGCAAACGTCGTTTGAGGCAGAAGGCGGATGGGGGCATGCGAGCGGATTTTTTTGCCGCAGACGCCGCCCGGATGGCGGCGGCAGGCAAAAGCCTCGGAGCGGCCATGGACGGCTGCCGAGAATGACGCGAGCCATGCTCTCATCCGCCTTCTGCCCGGTCTGCATGGCCAAACTGACCCACTACCTCATGCCATGAGACTTTTTGCCCCGTTTCTGTTAAATTAGACCTTGGAGCACTCCACAATGAATAAAGAAGGTGACACGTCATGCACCACCGGCCCAGTCCGGGCTACAGCATAACCATCAGATGTGAGATAGAAAACCGGGTCGGCATGTTCGCAAGGATTGCCGCCGCCATTGGCAAGTCCGGGGGCGATCTCGGCTCCATCGATATCGTCCGGGTGGAAAAGGGGAAGATAATCCGCGATATCACTGTAAACGCCAGGGACGAGGAGCACGAAAGGCAGATTGTCAGGGCCGTGAAGGCAATTCCGGGCTTGAAGGCCCTCCGCGTGCTGGACAAGACCTTCTTCGTCCACCAGGGGGGCAAGATAGAGATACACAACAGGATACCCGTAAGAAACAGGGACGACCTCTCGAAGGTCTATACCCCGGGGGTGGCCAGGGTCTGCCTGGACATAAAAGAGAACAGGGAGCATGCCTGGCGCTACACGATAAAAGGAAACACGATCCTCATAATCACGGACGGCACGGCCGTGCTGGGCCTTGGCGATATCGGGCCGGAGGCGGCGATGCCCGTCATGGAAGGCAAGGCGATGCTGTTCAAGGAATTCGGGGGCGTTGACGCCTTCCCGATGGCGCTTGGCACAACCGACCCGGACGCCATAGTAAGCGCCGTGGAGAAAATAGCCCCCGCCTTCGGCGGAATAAACCTGGAGGACATATCCGCCCCCCGGTGTTTTGATATCGAGTCCAGGCTCAGGCGGCTCCTGGATATCCCGGTCTTCCACGACGACCAGCACGGCACGGCCGTGATCATAACGGCGGCGCTCATGAACGTCTCCAGGCTCCTGAAAAAAGACATGAAGAAAATGCGGGTGGCCGTCGCGGGCGCCGGGGCCGCCGGCATGGCCACTTCGAAAATGCTCCTTTCATGCGGCATCAGGGACATCACCGTCTGCGACCGGGCGGGCGCCATTTATGCCGGCAGAAGGCGGAACATGAACCCGTACAAAAAAGAGCTGGCGAGGCTCACAAACCCCCGCAATATCAAGGGCAGCCTCGCCGACGCCATGCGCGGGGCGGAGATCTTTATAGGCCTTTCAGGCCCCGGGGCCGTCAGGGCCGAAGACGTAAAGGGCATGGCCCCAGTCGAAGGAAGGGTGCTCTTCACCCTCGCAAACCCGGAGCCGGAAATCTCCCCGGAAGAGGCGCTTCCCCTTGCCAGGGTGCTTGCGACCGGCAGGTCCGACTACCCGAACCAGATAAACAACATGCTCAGCTTCCCGGGCATCTTCCGCGGCCTGCTGGACGCCAGGGCGACCGGCGTCAACGAGCAGGTGAAATTCGCCGCGGCAAAGGCCATCGCCGGCATCGTGAAAGACGACGAGCTGCACGAGGACTATATCCTGCCCAGCATCTTTGACAGAAAGGTGACGGCCGCCGTGGCCCGCGCGGTCACGGAGGCCGCAAGACAGACCGGGCTTGCACGCCATTTCACCCATTAAGATTGATACCTGATAAATACGATAATACGGAAGGAAGGAGGGTCCAAACCACTTGGCCCATGCGGATGACGGCTTGAATCTTCGCCTTACGGGGCTTGCGCCAGACATAAGCGGCAAGGTGGCCCCGTTTTTCAGCGACATTGTGAAGGCCTTCGGCGAAGAGATAAACTCCCTCTATGTGGTGGGCAGCGCCCTTACTCCGGATTACCATCCAAAAACCTCGGACATAAACACTGTCGTCCTTTTCAACCGGATGGACCTGCAAACGATAAGAAGGCTTGCGCCCATTGGCAGGGCCCATGCCAAAAAGAGGATTTCCCCGCCGCTGCTCATGACAGAAAAACATATAGAGGACTCGATAGACGTCTTCCCGGTGGAGTTTCTGAATTTCAGGCTGGTGCATCTGGCCGTTTACGGGGAGGACATATTTGGGAGGCTACAGATAGACAGGAAAGACCTCAGGCTGCAGTGCGAACGCGAGCTTAAGGTGATGCTCGTGGGGCTCCGGCAGGGATACCTCTCGATGCTGGAAGACCAGAGGCGCATGACAGAGGCTTTTTTCAGGTCCATAAAATCCTACATACCGCTTATGCGGGGGCTCATCCACCTGCTTGGGAAAGAGCCACCCGTTGCGGCCGCAGAAGTGATCGGGACCCTCTCGAAGATGACCGGCGTAAATACCTACGTCTTCAGCAAGGTGCATGAAAAAAAGAGGCTGGGCGCGCGGCTCTCGCAGGAGGAGTTAAACACCGCCTTCGAACAGTATTTCGAGGCCACGCGCAGGCTCGCAGAGATAACTGATGAAGTCAGTCTTTAAAAGGGCGCTTTTTATCTGTTCGGTCCTTTTGGCGCTGGCAACGCTCCGGGCCGCTACTGCCGGCGCGGAAACAGCCATCCCCCCCATGCCACGGAATTACGTGGTTGACCTTGCCGGCATCATGGACCCCGGCGTCCGCCAGAGGCTTGACGGATATCTTCAGGAGCTTGAGAGGAAGACGTCCGCGCAGGTGATAGTGCTTACCGTGCCGGACTTGAACGGCCGGCCGATAGAGGATTTCTCTCTCTCCGTCGCCGAAAAATGGAAGCTCGGCCAGAAGGGCAAGGACAACGGGGCGCTCCTGCTGGTCGCCCTGAAGGAGCACAGATACCGGTTCGAGATCGGCTACGGGCTCGAAGGCTCCCTGCCCGACAGCTTCGTGGGGACCGTAGGACGCGAATACCTGGTCCCCAATTTCAGGAGGGGCGACTATTCGACGGGGATCGAGCTGGCCGTCACCGCGATCGCCCAAAAGATAGCCCGGGATTCGGGGGTGCGGATATCCGGGCTGGAGAATGCCCCCGCCCCAGTTGAAACCGCCGGCGGTGGCGGGGCGGAAAATACTTTCAGCCTCATACTGGCCGGGATTTTCTTCCTCATAGTCTTCGGGCTCTTCCTGAGGCACCCGGGGCTTTTCATTCTATATCTGCTGGGCGGAGGGGGAGGATTCGGAGGGGGCGGTGGATTTGGAGGAGGAGGATTCGGGGGAGGTGGAAGTTTTGGAGGCGGAGGGGGCGGCGGATTTGGAGGAGGGGGGGCGAGCGGCGGATGGTAGGGACACGGAACATAAAGGAGGTTTTTGAATGTCTGATGGCTTAAAGAAGGCCATGGTTTTAACAGGCGCGGTTGTGTTTGCCGGCGTGATCTTCGCGGGCATTGTAATATCGGGCTACAACCGGGTGGTGAGGATGGACGAGAGCGTGAAAAACCAGTGGGCGCAGGTCGAGGTCCAGCTCAAAAGGAGATACGACCTGATACCAAATCTCGTGGCGACGGTAAAGGGCTACGCGGCGCACGAAAAAGGCATCTTCGAGGACATCGCGTCGGCCAGGGTGAAATATTTCCAGGCCGGCTCGGTGCAGCAGAAGATAGCGGCCGCAAACCAGCTCGAAGGCCCGCTGTCCAGGCTGCTTCTGCTGCAGGAGCGGTATCCTGACCTGAAGGCAAACGAGGATTTCCTGAAACTCCAGGACAGCATCGAGGGGACGGAAAACCGTATAGCCGTCGCCAGGAAGAGGTACAACGATGCAGTCATGAGGCTAAACGCCTATATCAGGACCGTTACCGGGGGAATTTACGCCGGCCTGGCGCATGTAGGCCCCGCTCCGTACTATCAGCCTCCGCAGGGCGAGGAGGCGGCCCCGCAGGTTAAATTCTGAGCCGCCGGCTTCCGCGCGTCCCATGCTCCCGGCGCCTGTGAATTTTTACGGGCGCCAAGGCGCGCAATTCAGTATCCTCGTCTTCATGTCATGCCTGCCCGCAAAGCAGGCAGTATTCCGCAGCATGGCGGAATACGGACTTATTTTTCAAGGTTTCAGCCCGGACTGTTCAACTAAACAAAATATATCCGAGGGGCGCTTACAAATGACTTACGAACGACTTTTCTCTTGGAATTCATGGAGTTGAGCAGAAAATTGTTTTTTAAACATTTATTTTTGTAATATATGTGCGAAGGTATAAGGTGATCCATATCACTAGAACCTATCTCAAAATTGATTCCGAAGCGAAAGAGAGAGGAAATCGTGGCAGACAAGAAGAAAAGGGGAAATCGCCCGGAGGCGCAGCAGCGCTGCGTTGAGGACGATTTTTCCTGCATGACACTGTATGCCGCGATTTCGGCCTCTTGCAGCCAGAAGCGATTTTGAGATAGGTTCTAATCAGTGCGGGATTTTCTGGTGGCTGAATATTCTTTGCCGGTCAAGATAACTCGCCCCAAAATACGCGGAGTCCTGCTTAGGAAAAATCTCTTCAGCAGGCTATCCGAGGCCAGGCAAAAACTGCTGATCTGGATCCAGGCGCCCGGCGGATCCGGGAAAACCACCGTGGCGGCCAGTTTTCTTGATTCCATCAAGCTGCCCAGCATCTGGTATCATGTGGACCGGGGCGACAGCGACCCCGCAACTTTTTTCTACTACATGGGGCTTGCGGCAAAAAAGGCCGCCCCGCGAAACCACAAAAAAAACAAAAACCTCCCGCTGTTGACCCCCGAATATCTTGTGGATGTCCGGGCCTTTACCAGGCTTTATTTCGAACATCTCTACGGGATGCTGAAAAGGCCCTGTGCAATAGTGCTTGATAATTATCAGGAAGTCCCCGAGGGGTTGAATTTCCATGAAATAATCGAGACAGGGGCCTCACTGGCTCCGGAAGGAATCAACATAATAGTATTAAGCCGCAGGGAGCTGCCGGAAGGGTTTTCAAGGCTTTATGCCAACGGCCGGATAGCCTTGTTCGACTGGCCCGATCTGCGGTTTACCAGCGGTGAGACGAAAAAGGTGTTCGGCCATAACGGGGAGGTCCCGGATTCCCATATAGAATTCCTTCACCGGAAAACGGACGGCTGGATTGCGGGAATGGTCCTTCTGAACGACAGCATTAAGAAGGCGGGGGGGATTGATCCTCTGAAATCAGTGAAGCCGTCTGGGGACCTTTTCAAGTATTTCGCGGTGGAGGTATTCCAGAAGAATGATGAGGCAACCCAGAGGTTTCTTCTTGAGACCTCTTTTTTGCCCCAGATAGCCCCCTCGATCGCCGAAAACCTGACCGGGCTGCCATATGCAAGCCGGCTGCTGTCCCGGCTGAGCGGAGAGCATTTTTTTACAACAAAGCACCCGGGTGGAGACGATATCTACCAGTATCATCCGCTCTTCCGCGAATTCCTTCATTCAAAGGCCCGGGAGGTTTTCAGCCCCGGCGAACTCTTTGACATCCGGACAAGGGCAGCGCGGCTGCTTACCGGATCGGGCAGGATTGAAGATGGGGTGGAGCTTTATTTTCAAGCCGGCGCATTTGAGCAGGTCGAAAACCAGATACTTGAAAACGCCCAGGCCCTTACCAGGCAGGGGCGAACGGAAACATTAAGGAGATGGCTGGGGTATCTGCCGGAAGCCCGTGTGGAGGGCAACCCCGTTCTTATGTATTGGAAGGGGATGGCGCTTTCATCGGCGGACCCCCTCAAAAGCCGGGACTGCCTCAAAACGGCCTTCAACATCTTCAGGCAGCAAAACGAGCGCACCTGGATGTTCCTTGCATGGTCGGAAGCAGTCGCGCTCTCATTCCATTGCTCGGAATACAGTGAGATTGAGGCCTGGCTCAATATTATCAGGGACATACTGGAGCAGGCCCCCTCCTTCCCCTCGGCCGCAATCGAGACCCGCGTGATCATGAACATCTTCAATTCGCTGACGGTAAATATCCCGGATGGGTTCGATATAGACGCCTTTTGCGACCGTGCGTTCAATCTCCTTTTTTCCGGGGAACAGATCGATATCGACCTTAAAATAATGACGGGCAATCATCTGGCGGTCTACTTCCTCTGGAAGGGAGACCCCGCCCGCGCCGGAATCATAGTCAATTTTTTTGACTCTCTTTTATCACAGGAGGGCCTTTTGCCGGACGTGTTTTCCATGAGCATGAGGGCGGTAAAGGCCCTTTATCAGTTTTTTACGGGAAACTGCGATCAATGCATCGATACCGCCCGCCAGGCGTTGAGATTATCAGCCCAAAACGGCATCCATATATGGGACGACCATCTCATGGGCAATGCGGCGGCCGCGGCCCTGAGCAAAAACGACATGGAAACCGCGCAGCGGGTCCTCGCGGAAATGTCCGCCGGCCTCGAAAGGGCCACGAGGTTAAACCAAGCCTTCTATTATTTCCTTAAGGGCTGGGAATCGGTCCTGTCGGATGATATCGAGGCCGCCTACAGGTATCAGCAGCTCTCGAAAGAAATCATGCCAAAAACGGGATACCTGCCGCCCGTTGCCGCCGTGCACATTGCGCTTGCAGGGGTCCTGCATTCAAAAGGGGACATTGAAGCGTCTGAACGCGAGTTCGAGGCGGGCAGGCAGATCGCCGGCCGGATGAAAAGCGCCTTTTGGGAATTCATGCACCTCATTTTCAGGGCCGACGCGGCGTTTGAAGACGGAGGGCAATCAAGGGGGACGGACCTGCTGAGGGCGGCCTTCGCCGTCGCCCATAAACATTCACTGGCAAATATGTACGGCTGGCGTGTCCCGATGATGGCCAGGTTATGTGAGAGTGCCCTCAGGGAAAATATCGAAACTGAATTCGTGAAGGACCTGATACGGAAAAGGGGGCTGTATACGGACACGCCGCCTGAAACCGATGCATGGCCGTACCCCGTCAAAGTATACACATTGGGCAGGTTCGAGGCGTTAATAAACGACCGGATGCTGGAATCCAGCGGGAAGACGCAAAAAAAGCCCCTGCAGATGCTCAAAATGCTTGTTGCAATGGGCCCTGAAGGCGTGCCGGATAAAGAGCTGACCGATACCCTTTGGCCGGACGCGGACGGTGATCTTGCGCAGCAATCGTTCAATACCACTTTGCACCGTCTGAGGAAGCTTTTAAAAAATGAGAAAACGGTGCTTCTAAGCGATGGGAAGATCAGCCTCAACCGGCGGTATGTCTGGGCCGATGTCTGGTCCTTTGAGGCGATGAATTACTGGGCAAGGGAGAATCTGCCCGATAAAGCGGACCATTTGCAAAACGCATTAAAAATATACAAAGGCAGGTTTCTGCCCATGGACGCCATGGAGACATGGGTCATTTCAAAACAAGAGAAACTGGACTACCTTTTTTTGAACCTGATCATGGCGCTGGGGAATGCCTATGAGCGGGAGGAGCGGCTGGAAAAAGCGATCGATGTATACCAAAGGGGGATAGAGGCCAACGACACGGCGGAGGAGTTCTATCAGAGACTCATGTTTTGCCTTTCCCGCATTGGGCAGAGGACAAAAGCCATGATGGTTTACAACCAATGCCGTTCGAGACTGGCGTCAAAACTGGATATAGGCCCGTCGGCCGCGACTGAGTCAATCTATGCGCAGATGCTGGGGAAGGACTGATTTCCTATATATCTCGTATATTGGTTCTCCCGGCTTTTGCATTAGTGATTATGTCATATTCCTGGCTTGTTACGCCTGTTGGCTGGCCCTTTCACTCGGGACCGCAGTTCCGGGCGCAGGCAACATTTTGTTGCGAGTGTCTTCAGGGCGAAGCGCCGCTCGGTCAGCAGGATGCAGCACGTTGTATCCGTCCGCTTCATCCCTCTCTCAAGGACAGCCAACAGCCCCCGATTTGCAGCGATTTACCCACAGGAATTCCTTGTAGAGCCTGTATATTCCAGGCGATGTTTATCGTGATGAAGGGTTCATCGCCGGCAGGTTCTTTTTCACGCGACCTTGCGGCCTCCAGCGCAGGGCGGTATTGATCTTCCCCGCGGAAAGTCCTGCGGTACGCAGGAGAATACGCTCGCTATCCATTTATTTTCCCTTGAGCGCCCTCTCCACGGTGCGGATGGCGCAGAACGGGCCGCACATGCTGCAGACCTCTTTTTCCGACGGGGGGATGGCCGCGCGGTAATCCCGCACCTTCTCCGGGTCGAAGGAGAGCCCTATCATACCCTCCCAGTCCAGGGCCTTCCTCATGCGGGCCATCTTTTTGTCCTTCTCCATGGCGGAGGGGATGCCCTTGGCAAGGTCCGCCGCATGGGCCGCTATCTTCGAGGCTATCAGCCCTTCCCTGACGTCATCCAGGTCCGGCAGGCGAATGTGCTCCGAGGGGGTCAGATAACACAGGAAGTCCGCGCCCGCCGCCCCGGCGATGGCCCCCCCTATCGCGCCCGCTATGTGGTCGTATCCGACGGCGGTGTCCGTGACAAGAGGGCCCAGCACGTAAAATGGCGCGCCCTTGCATATCTCTTTCTGCAGTTTTATATTAAGCTCCACCTGGTTTAGCGGCACGTGGCCCGGCCCCTCGATTATGACCTGCACACCAGCCTCAAGCGCGGCGTCCCTCAGCTCGCCAAGCACAAGAAGCTCTTCAAGCTGCGCCCTGTCCGTGGCGTCCTCGATACAGCCGGGGCGCATCGCGTCCCCGAGGGAGAGCGTCAAGTCGTATTGCCTCGCTATCTCCAGGAGCCTTCCAAAATCCTCGTAAAGGGGGTTTTCCCTCCCGTTAAACACCATCCATTCAAGAAGGAAAGAGCCGCCCCTGCTCACCACATCCAACACCCGGCCCTCGGATTTAAGCCGCTCCACGGCCTTCCGCGTAATGCCCGTATGCACGGTCACGAAGTCCACCCCTTCCCGAGCGTGTTGCTCGATGGCGGAAAACATGTCGTCCGCGCTCATCTTTATTATGGCGCCGTGAGTCTCCACCGCCCTGACCGCGGCCTCGTAAATAGGCACGGTGCCGAAACAGAAAGGGTAATGGCCGGCAATAAGCTCGCGCAGCTCCCTTATCTTCCCCCCCGTAGAGAGGTCCATGACGGCGTCCGCCCCGTATTTCCGCAGCAGGTCCAGCTTTGCCTTCTCCTCGTCAAGATTGTCCCTGTCCCTGGAGGTGCCAATGTTGGCGTTGATTTTTGTCTTGAGCCCCCTGCCTATGCCAAGCGGGGGAATCTCATGCGGCCGTCTTGCGTTTCTCGCGATTACCGTGCGGCCTCCGGCGATATCTTCAGCCAACTGCAGGGCGGAAACGCCTTCGGCGGCCGCTACCTCTTTTACCTCCCCGGTTATCGTTCCAGCCCTTGCAAGCTCAATCCTTGTCTTCATCTCGCGCCCTTTCCGGCCCCGCTTCAAGCTCCCGCATAAACAGGCCCGCCTCTTTTTTAATGTCATCCGCCCCGAGAATCCCGGATATAAGCGCAACGCCGGAGACCCCGGTGGAAATCACTTCCTTCAGACCGCTATATTTTATCCCGCCTATCGCGAAGACCGGGACATTCACGGCCATGACGGCCTCCGCAAGCCTGGCCGGCCCGAGCGGCGGGCCGTAAGGCCTCTTTGAAGGAGTGTCGAAAACCGGGCCGAAGGTGATGAAATCGGCCCCTGCCCTCTGGGCCGCATCCGCCTCCTTCAGCGAATGCGTGGAGACCCCGATCATAAGTTCTTTTCCAGCGCGCACCATTGCCCCTCTTGCCGCCTCCGGCGGCATGCCTGCGGCCCCAAGGTGAACGCCGTCGGCGCGGGCGGCAATCGCCACGTCCACCCTGCCGTTTATGAAAAGCCTCGCCCGGTGGCGCCAGGTAAGCTCCCTGAGCCGCAGGGCAAGATCCAAAAGCTCGCGCACAGGCAAATCCTTCTCCCGGAGCTGCACGGCCCTCACCCCGCCTTCAAGGGCCAGGCCGACCGCCTCCAAAAGCCCTGAAGCGGGCCCGCCCGTTATAAGATACAGCCTGAAATCCGGTTTCATGAAATGCTTCCACCCTCTCCCAACCCTCTCCCTTTGCAGGAAGAGGGTTTCAACTAAAAGCCCTCGGCTAAATCCCCTCCCAGACGGGAGGGGGTTAGGGGAGGATGATCCATTCTCCGCTCATTAAAGGAGCATCCCCTCAAGCGGGCTGCTTGCCGTGGCGTAGAGCTTCTTTGGAATTCGGCCCGCCCGGTATGAGAGCCTGCCCGCCATGACTGCGTGTTTCATCGCGCCCGCCATGGCGACGGCATCTGCCGCCCCCGCTATCCCCGTGTTTATAAGGACGGCGTCGCAGCCCAGCTCCATCGCTATCGCCGCATCGGATGCGGTCCCCACGCCGGCGTCGACCACAACAGGGATGTTCAGGGTTTCCAGGATTATCTTTATGTTGTAAGGGTTCCTGATGCCGAGGCCGGACCCGATGGGAGCGCCCAACGGCATCACGCAGGCCGCCCCGGCGTCCACCAGCCTCCTTGCCATGATTGGGTCGTCATTCGTGTAAGGAAAGACAATGAAACCCTCTTTGGCCAGCGTCTCCGTCGCCTTCAAAAGACCGATCACATCCGGGAAGAGGGTCTTCTCATCGCCGATGACCTCCAGCTTCACCATGTCCGAGAGGCCCGCCTCGCGTCCGAGCCTGGCGTACCGGAGTGCGTCTTCCACCGAGTAGCAGCCCGCGGTGTTCGGCAGGATTTTCACTTTTTTCAAATCTATGTAGTTAAGAAGGCTCCCCGCGGCGCGCTTAAGGTCCACCCTGCGCACGGAGACGGTCACGACGTCCGTGCCGGATGCCTCCAGCGCAAGGGCCATCTCCTCATTGCTGCGGTATTTCCCGGTGCCGACCCAGAGCCTCGAACTGAACTCCACTCCTTTTATGACCAGTCTGTCATCAGTCCCGTCTTTGCCCATCAATTCATTCCTCCTTGCCAATATGCCCGCGTTTCCCAGCCCCAGACGATAGCGGACTGAGCGACATAGCTTTTTTTCGTTGCCGATGCCGGCAAAGCGCAGCGGCCGCATCTGGCGACTGTCTGAGCCGCAGGCGAGTTTCGCCAGATGCGGCGGAGAGAGTCCTTGCAGCGGCAGAAAATAAGCTCCAAAAAGCGAAGGCCGCTACTGCCTCTGGTTCACCCTCCCCCCACGAAATTCACTATCTCCACCTGGTCATCTTCCTTCAGGGCGAAGGTCCCGAAATCCTTTTTCTTCACGATGGCTAAATTAACCTCCACGGCCACGGCCGGGGCGCTTACGCCAAGCTCCTCCAGGAGGGCCGCCACGGTCCCGGCACTGCATTCGATCAATTCGCCGTTTACCTTGAGCCGCATAAAACACACCCAACCATGAAATCCCCAAAATAAAACCGCGCCCCCGAAGAGGGACGCGGTATTGTTTTTCGGTTTTTCCGAACCGGTAAACCTTCCCTATCCCTACGGCGGCATTACCCGCATCAGGTTCAAGGGGTCCTCCTCCAGCGGAGTCTCAGGCCGGCCTTCTGGCCGCACCGCCCCCAGGGTTTCACTCGCTTCAAGTATAATCCGGCGGACTGTTCGTGTCAATTGAGAAAAAGCCGGGCATTGAAATCCCGCAATGTGACGAATGTCAATTAAAGATCCGCCCTCTTTGATTCATAATTAATACATGATTTGCCCTTAGAATGGATTAATTCCGGGGCAAAGGCAACCGGACCGGCATGTAAAAAAGGCCGGCCGGAGAAAAAATGAAGGAGAGGCTATGAAGAAACTGACTTGCGTTTTTTTGTTACTGGTCCTCATCGGTGTTTCTTACGGCTGCACGGAGTACCAGGCCCGGGGCGCGGGCGTGGGCGGGGTGCTGGGCGGCATCGCGGGCGCCTTCCTTGACAGCAGGAACCCATGGCGCGGCGGTGTGATAGGCGGCGCCCTTGGCGCACTGGCCGGCGCCACGATTGCCGATGTGTCCGCGCGGGCCAACGAGCAGGCCGTCCAGACGGGCCAGCCTGTCGAGTACAGGACCGATAACGGACAGGGTGTTTACAGGGCCGAGCCTGAATCCCGGGTCTATTATCCCAATGCGCGCACGAGGTGCAGGAAGGTGCGCGAGCGCGTCTGGGACCACGGGCGTCTGGTCAAGGACCGCGTAAGGGAGGTCTGCACAAGCGTCGAGGAGCGGCCGGAGTACTGATTAAAAAAACTGAAAAGGGGCGGAAAGGTGAATTCCTTTCCGCCCCTTTTTTAATGCCCGCTTCTACGAAAACCGGGCCCTTTGAATCAGCGCTATATGCCGCCGCCGCCCATCGTGACGCCTCCGCTGCCACTTACCGTGCTGGTGCCGTTGGGAACGGGAACGGGGACGGTGCCGGTGACGGAGCAGCCGGTCAGGGAATTGCCGGAAACGGTGCAGGTCATGGTCGCGGACGACCCGCCGGTGTAGGTTATAAGCAGGTCCAGAGTCGAGCCGTTCAGGCAGCCCGTCCAGGTGCCGGTAACAGGCCCGTTGCCGCTGTACGTGCCGCCGTTGCCGTTGCAGGAGCCGCCGGTAAGAATTACCGATGTGCCGCTCTGCACAATCGTGATCGGCAGGTTGCACGCCTGCTGAACCCCGTTATAGCCGAAAGTGGTGGTGAAAGTGCCTGTCCCGGACCCGCCAATGACGGCAGAGCTGGTGGTCGAGCAGGCCAGATTGCTTACGGTGCTCTCGCAGGAAGACGAGGAAATGTTGCCCAAAACGGACCACGTGCCGTTTGAATTGACGGTGGCCGTCAGGGTATTTCCGGTAGTAGTGTCGGTATAGGCCCATGTCCCGGCCATGCCGCTGCCCATGCCTACGCGTGTCCAGCTCAGGACATCTGTGGCGCTCTTGGTATTTGTCCACTTCATCGACATGGACGTGACGTTTGAGACTGTCCACGATTCGGTGCCCACTTCCGGCCCGTCGCACGGGAAATTGGAGTTTGCAACATCGATCGACAGGACGCCGGTGGTGGCATTATAGATGTAAGTCCCGCTGGCGCTCGCGGAGGATGATGTCGAACTTGATGAACTTGATGAACTTGACGATCCTTCGCAGGCAGTCGCGGTGCCGGTTACAGTCCATGTCCCGTTCGAATTTACCGTCAGCGAGTACTGGCCGCCGTTGGAGGGATCAGTCATGTTCCATGTCCCGGCAACGCCGCTGCCGGTGCCGGTCCACGTCATGACATTGCTGGGATCGGTGGACTCTGTCCATGTCATCGAAGTGGACGAAAGTTTCGAGACGGCCCACGATTCGCTTTTGCCGGCTTCCGGCCCGTTGCAGGGGAATGTGGAGCTTGCAACATTGATCGTCAGGGTGCCGGAGCTGTAAGTATAGGTCCCGCTTGCGGTGTAGCTTGCCAGGGAGAGGGTTCCGGTGGTCGACTCCTCGGTTGATGAATCGTATGTACTCTCATTGGCCGTGCCGTCGGAACTCGGGGTGACCATGATGGTCGTGGATGAGCCGCCGCCATTGTTGAGCACTATGGTAAGGCCCGTACTGGACGTATTGTAACCCGTTATATTGTCCAGCGCCCCGTCATACCCGCTCCCGGAGCCCGCCGAGATCGAACCACTTATCGGATCGAAGCCGGATACATTGATTCCGCTGTTTGTGAGCAGGTTCTTTAATACCGTCTTCACCGTGCCCGCTATTGTTTGGACCTCAGCCGGAGTCGGCGGCGTGTTCGAACCGCCTGTAGTGCCGTTTACGAGGGCTCCGAATGCCTTGGCCGCATCTGTACCCTGCGTCTCGTACCATGCCTCGATGATCATGTCCGTCATGGGTGTGATGTTGATGACAGAAGGGTTGGAGCCGTTGCTCACGCTGTAGAGGTACGTGCCATTGGTGGAGCCGGCATTTGATTTGACAACCACCAGGAACGGCGGCGTAAGCCCGCTTGTATTGATTGTAAACACACCCTGTCCGTCCGTCGTGCCGGTGACGACCTTTCCCTTGCTGTCCACCAGCGTCACCGTGGCGTTCGCTATGGCCTTGCCGGAGGCCGCCGTCCCGCTTATGCTTGAACTGCCACCCCCTCCGCTTACGCTTGAGCCGCCGCCCCCTCCCCCGCAGCCGGCCAGCCCGGCCACGGCCAGCATCATCGCCAATCCGAAAAAGAAAATCTTCATCCCTTTCAACTTCTTCATCCTCTCCTCCAATGATTTAGCATCAAAAAGTGTTTATACACGCCTGGCCATTTCCCTTCAGTAAATTGCCCTTGATCGCGGACACAGCAGACAGGAGTGACAAAAATGCGGGGTCCTTCTCTCTCATCTTCAAAAAAACTCCCAAAATAAACACTCATGTTTAAAAAAACGACTTCATTATGAAACCATTTTTACTGAATTCCTGGCATCCCACGAAAGTAGGATTTTTTTGGTGCTGTATGTTACACTGACTGACGTCTGGTTCTGGTTGGCGGCAGCGGTTAGGGGTGGTCTAAGTATGTCTCTGTCAGCCAAAGACTACAAAAAGATATTAAAAATCATAGACATCATCCATTCCGCCCCGGACCCGAACACGATGTTCCGGGGGGTCTGCGACGAATTAAAGGACCTCATCCGCATCTACAGCGCGGTTTTCGCCCCCATAGACCCCAAAACCAGGAGATACTACTTCACGGGCTACGAGGTTTACAACAACTGCGAGGCAAGCATGGCCTTGTACCTGGACCATTACGGCTCACTCGACCCCTTTATCACATGCAACTGGTACAGCAACGCAAACAAGGCCGGGCAGAACACGGAACTGGTGCCCAAACATGTCTTCAAAAAAAGTGAATTTGCCTCCGATTTCCTCCTGCCGATAGACATATTCCATATCCTGGCCGCCTCGCTTGTAAGCCAGGGGGACAAGGTCGGCACATGCGGGTTCCACCGCCACAAGAGCGAGAATGATTTCGGCAAGCGGGAAAAAGATATACTGGACGCGATACTGCCCCACATGGCCACTTCCATCCGGAACATGCGCATGGCAAGCGAAACCGAGTATGGCAAGGAGCCAAACGGCATCATATTGCTGGCGGAAGACGGCCAGACACTCTATATCAACGACGCGGCCAGGCAGGCGACCAGAGGGGTCCCGCCGGGCTCGATTCCGACGCCCGGCTCTTCACCCGTCTTCTTCAAAAACGGTACGCGCATGTTCCGCGTGCGCACGGCGCTCCGCAAGGACGGCGGGACAAGGATGGTAATCCTGGAGCCTTACCCGCCCGAGCACAGGCTCGGTTCAAAGCTCGATGGTTTCGGGCTTAGCAGGCGTGAGAAGGAGATCGCGGTTTCGGTCATTCAGGGACTTTCCAACCGTGAGATTGCCGAGAGACTCTTCATCTGTGAACAGACCGTGAAGGACCATCTGAGAAGCATCTTCGGGAAGCTGGAAATCAAGAGAAGAAGCGAACTGCCGGCCACGGTGCTCGGGCTGCGGACCCCCGAATGACCCCGGACTAAAACCCCGAAGCCTTTATTTGAGCTGCCTCAGGACGAGCTTTGACGCGGCCTTCAGGGTTTCCATAACGCCGTCCCCCCTGGCGGCCACCGCCTCGAACGCGGGCGCACCGGCCGGGTTCAGGGCCTCGTCCATGCGGGCGGAGGGGACAACGTTTGTCATATCGCGCTTATTGTATTGGATTACGAATGGCAGGCGTTCAGGATCGAAACCCATCTCGCCGAGGCTGCGTCTGAGGTCCCCGATGCTTTCCAGGTTCGCATCAATCCTCTCCAGCCTGCTGTCCGCGACGAAGACCACCCCATCCGCACCCTTCAGTATCAGCTTTCTGGCGCCGGCATAAAATACCTGCCCCGGGACTGTGTAGAGGTGAAACCTGACCTTAAAACCTTTTATCTCCCCGAGCGGGAGGGACAGAAAATCGAAAAAAAGCGTCCGTTCCGTCTCCATGGACAGAGAGAAGAACCTGCCCCGGGCCGGGCTTGTCTTCCTGCTGATATATCTCAGGTTGGTTGTCTTGCCGCTCAGGGCCGGGCCGCAGTAGACGATCCTGCAGCTTATCTGCCGCAAGGAAAGATTCACGAAAGACACGATGCTTAAGATACTCCCCGCGAAGGGGCGCGGCAGGCGGCGCCCCTGCATATTAAAAACTGAAAAGACTGTCCATATCTTCGTCTGTTATGCCGGCAAAAGGCAGCGCATCGGGTCCGCTCTGCCGGTTGCCCCCGGCGGTCAATTCGGCTTCCCGCAGTATATCAAGGAATTTTTGGCCCGCCTGCTTCACCCGGAGCCTGACAAGCCCAACGGATGTCCGGCTGTCGAAGAGCACAACGATGACAAGTCTCTGGCCGATGGGCGCTATCTGCACGCTGCCGCCTTCGCCCTCAAGCAAAAAACCGCCGGACTCCCGCTGCCCGATAAGTCCTGTTAGCTCGCGGGTGGCGGCGAGATTGGCGGCCGCAAGGGCGGCAAGGCCGGAGGTGTCCAGTCCCCCGGTTTCCCCCGCCGACGCAATAAGCTGGCCGTCCCTTGTGATGAGAAAAACCGCCTTTGAATCCGACCTGACCCGGAGCCTCTCAAGCTCCTCCCCGAAGCGCCTGAACTCGCTGCCGTAAATGATGAGGTCGAATCCGGACATCGTCTTATCCGGCCTGGCCGGGTGAAACATTTTCGGATGCGGCGGACTCCTTCAAAAGCCCCTGCCAGACCCTGTCTATTTCGGCTTGGACCCTCTTCAGAAACCCCTCGTTTTCCGGGGCGAAGAGGTGCTTGAACCTGCCCTGCGGCTTGAAAAACAATTCGGCGGGCTTTTTCTCCTCCGGCACGAAGGTGACCCTGAGCTGTCCGTTTTCCACCTCGTAGAGGGGCCAGTAGCAGGTCTCGACCGCGAGCCTTGAAATCTCTATGGAGTTGTCGGTGGCCGTCCTCCAGCCGCGGTTGCAGGGGGCAAGGATATTTATGAATTTCGGCCCCTTTATCTCATGGGCCTTCTTCACCTTGGTCATCAGGTCCAGCCAGTGGGAGGGGCTTGCCTGCGCGGCATAGGGTATGCCGTGGGCCGCCATTATGCGCGTAAGGTCCTTTCTGGTCTGCATCTTGCCCGCGGGGTTGGCCGAACCGGCAGGCGATGTGGTGGTGTCCGCGCCAAGCGGTGTTGCGCTTGAGCGCTGAATGCCCGTGTTCATGTAGGCCCCGTTGTCGTAGCAGACGTAGAGCATATCGTGGCCCCGCTCCATGGCGCCCGACAGACTCTGAAGCCCGATGTCATAGGTGCCGCCGTCCCCGCCGAACGCGATGAACTTCACGTTCTCCGGGGCCTTGCCGGATTTCTGCAGTGCCCTGTACATCGTCTCAACCCCGGCCAGTGTGGCCGCTGCGTTCTCGAACGCGGTATGTATCCACGGCACCCTCCATGCGGTATAGTCCTGTATGCAGGAAGAGACCTCAAGGCAGCCCGTGGCGTTGGATACGACGACCGGGTATTCGGTGGCCAGGAGGACCATCTTCACCACGGTGGGCGCTCCGCAGCCGGCGCACATCCTGTGACCGTGCTCGAAACGGTTTTCCCGCTTGGATTTCTCCCTCAGCTTCACCGCGGCCGACCACTTTAAAAGCTCCTTGGTTGAAAGTTCCATTTATTCCCTCACTCCTATGTATTCTTTCACGGTCCTTACCGGGGCGCCCTTCGCTATCTCCACCAGTTCGAGCAGCACCCCTCTGGCGTCGTGCGGCATGAAATCCCTGCCGCCCAGCCCGTATATCTTGTTTATGAGCCTGGGCCTCTGTCCGCCGTCGGCCTGATACATAGCGGAGCTTATCTCCATGAACATGGGGCCGTAGCCGCCAAAGGAGTCCGCCCTGTCCATGACGCAGACCGCCTTCAGGTGCTTCAGCGCCTGCCCCACCTCCTCATACGGGAAGGGCCTGAAGAGCCTGGGTTTCAGGAGCCCGGCCTTTATCCCCTTTCCCCTCAGCTCGTCGACAACGTCCTTGGACGTGCCGGCGGCGGAGTTCAGGATGACCAGCGCGATCTCCGCGTCCTCCAGCCGGTAGGACTCGAAGAGTCCGTATTTCCTTCCCGACAGTCTCGCGAACTCGTCCGACACCTGGAGCACGACGTTCTTTACGCGCCCCATTATCTCATGCTGGAGGCGCTTGTACTCATGGTAGAGGTCCGTAAGTATCAGCGGGCCGAAACTCTTGGGGTGCTCGATATCCAGCAGCGGATTTTTCGGCACATAGGGGCCGATGAATTTCTTGACCTCCCCGTCCTCCAGGTATTCCATCCTGGCGATCGAGTGGCTCACGATGAAGCCGTCCATGCAGACCATGACGGGAAGCCTTATGTCCATGTGCTCGCCCACCCTGAAGGCCATTATGGTGTTGTCATAGGCCTCCTGCGCGCTTTCGCTCCAGAGCTGCACCCATCCGGTGTCCCTGGCGCCCATGCCGTCCGAGTGGTCCCCGTGGATATTCAGGGGGGCCGACAGCGCCCTGTTTACAAGCGGCATGATTATGGGGAGGTTCATGCCGGAGGCTATGTGGAGCATCTCCCACATGAGCGCCATCCCCTGGGAGGAGGTGGCCGTTATCACCCGGCCGCCGGCTGCCGCGGCGCCTATCGCGGCCGACATGGCGGAGTGCTCGCTCTCGGCGTTAATAAGCTCCGTCTTTACCAGCCCGTTTGCGACAAAGGATGAAAACCTCTGGACTATGTCGGTCTGCGGGGTTATGGGATACAGGGAGCATACATCGGGGTCGGCCTGCCGCAGCGCGTTCGCCACGGCCTCGTTTCCGGTGACAGCGACTATCTTGCCCATTATTTGCCCTCCGGTTCCATAACAATCGCCTTTTTACCCTGTTTGCCGGGGCATTCCCTGGCGCAGACCCCGCAGCCCTTGCAGTAATCGTAATCGAAGCCCGTCATCTTGCCGTCCACCACCTTGACGGCCATGTCCGGGCAGTAAAGCCAGCACATGAGGCACTGTATGCAGTTTTCCGGGACCCAGCGGGGCTTGAACGTCCTCCAGGAGCCGGTCTTGAACCTTGCCGAACTGCCCGCCTCGAGCACAACGGCGCCGGGCTCTAGCTCCGTCCACTTCTTCATCCTTCCCTGACCTCCTTGTATCCCCTTTCAACGGCTTTCAGGTTGCCGTTTATTATCTTTTCCGAAAATTTCTTCCCAAAACTCTTCCTTACCTCCTCCGAGAGATGAGGAAGTTCGACAAGCCCCGTGGCCCTCACGACCGCGCCAAGCATGGGGGAGTTGGGAAGCGGCCTGCCAATCTCGTTGATGGCTATACTGGTGGCGTCAACCGTAAATATCTTCTGGGTGGCCTTCGCGCCAAGGGTCTTCCTTATCTCCGCCGGCTCCTTGGCGGTATTGACGACGAAGATGGCGTCGTCCACGGCCCCCTCGGCCACGTTCATCGCGTCCATGATGGAGGCATCGACAACGCTTACGACCTTCGGATTGGTGACCGGGCAGTAGAGCCTCAGCTCCCGGTCGCTTATCCGGTTATACGCCCGAAGCGGCGCTCCCGCCCTCTCCGGCCCGTACTCGGGAAACGCCTGCACGTAACGGCCCCCGCTCAGGCAGGCATCAGCCAGCACCTTCGCGGCAGTCACGGTACCCTGGCCTCCTCTGCCATGCCATCTGATTTCGATCATCTCGGACATTATCGGCTTCCTCCAGATAGAGTCTTTATTCTAATTAAAAATACCCTTGCCTTTCAAATTATGCAGGGCCTCCGCAGGGATACTAATACTGCCATAAAAGCACAAAATTTTTCAAAAAATTTTTCCCGGGAAATACGCCCGCTATCCTTTAATCATTTCTTTCCGTTAAAATTAATCACAAACCTTTATAAATATGAACTTCACCATAATCAAGGAAGATGGCGCGGCCAGGGCCGGCCTGCTTGAAACCGCAAACGGGACAATCCGCACCCCCGCCTTCATGCCGGTGGGCACGAACGCCACGGTCAAGGCACTCTGCCCCGGGGAACTGAAGGGGATAGGGGCGGAGGTCATCCTCTCCAACACATACCACCTGTATCTGCGTCCGGGGCATACTACTATAAGAAGCCTGGGCGGCCTGCACAGGTTCATGGGATGGCAGGGGCCCATACTGACGGACAGCGGCGGGTTCCAGGTCTACAGCCTCTCCCCCCTGAGAAGGGTATCCGATGAAGGCGTCGAGTTCCAGAGCCACATCGACGGCTCCATGCATTTCATGACTCCTGAGACGGCGATAGAAATCCAGATCGCCCTCGGCTCGGATATCTTCATGGCCTTTGACGAATGTCCCCCATGGCCCGCAACGCGCGAAGAGGTCCAAAGGGCGGTAAAAAGGACGGCTGACTGGGCCGTCAGGTGCAAGATCAAAAAAGACGGCGAGGCGTCCGGCGGAAAAAACGCCCTTTTCGGCATTGTGCAGGGAGGGGCCTTCGAGGACCTTCGCAGGGAAAGCCTTGAAGGGCTCCTTGAAACGGGTTTTGACGGATATGCCGTCGGCGGCGTGAGCGTGGGGGAACCCAAGGAGCAGATGCACGAGACCATCAACCTGATGGGGCCGATTCTTCCCGCCGGCCGGCCCCGCTACCTTATGGGCATAGGGGACCTCAAGGACTGCCTGGAGGCGGTCCGCGCGGGCTTCGACATGTTCGACTGCGTGATGCCCACCAGAAACGCGAGAAACGGCACCCTTTTCACCTCCGCAGGAAGGGTGAGCATCAAAAAAACCGGGTACAAGGAGGACCAAAACCCCCTGGACCCCGATTGCTCCTGCTATACGTGCCGGAATTTCTCGCGGGGCTATCTGAGGCACCTTTTCCTGAGCAGGGAAATCCTCTCCATGCGCCTGAACACCATCCACAATGTCCATTTCTACCTCGAATTCTTCAGGATGATGCGCGAGTCGATAATGGAGGGCAGGTTTCCGGAGTTTAAGAGGCGCTGGGATGCTGTGCAGTGGTGATTCCTGTAATTACAGCGAGTATTATCCCTCAAATTTACCCCTCCTTTTTTGTGCTTTTCCGTTCAAGTTAAAAACCTTAAACCTTGGTTTTATAATGATTTTTTACGCATGGCTGTTCAAGCGCGTTCATTTTGTATACCCCGTTTATCCCCGGCGATTTTGGCCTCTTTTCAGGTCTTTTCCTCGTTTTGCAAGCCGGAACGACTCGACTCCCAGAGCCGCAGGACAAAATCAGACGCATCCTTTTAAAATTGAAGATTCGCCGTGGCAAGACCGGGAATCTTAATGTAAGGAGGTTTTTTCGGCAGAGACCGCGGGGAATACGCTCGCTATCCATTTAAAATATTTCCTTCCCGGCTTCGGCTTTTGAAATGAAAACCCCTGCCGTCCTCATCATATCCGCCGGCCTATGACACTGTCTATATCGGGTTGTTGCCCAAATAACTTTCCTAAATAAGTTTTTGCAAGCCTAGCAGGAAAATAGTTTTTTTGAGCCTGGCGGACCCGCTTTTCCAGACTCATCCCCATGTAAAAAAGCTTGTCCTGCGAAGGCGGCTGATATCCTAGTGTAGTGATTCCAACGCTTCTTTACATATGTTCGAGTGTTTTGGCCTGTCTCGAAAATGCCTTTTTCGTCATTCCCCGGCTTGACCGGGGAATCCAGGTTGAAAACGCCGGAATGGATTCCCGATTACTGTCCTCGGGAATGACGAAAAAAGGATTTCTTGGAGCTTGCTAATGTAAAGAGATTAAGGCTCTACCGGGTTTTCTGTGGGTATTCCCCCTCCCTCTCAACCCTGTGCCCCTGCCATCTTCCTCAGGAAAAACTGTTTTGCCCCATACTAAAGCCTGAAGAGCCGAGATTAAAGACGCACTACATTAGCATCGGCTCTCCTTCACTTCAGAAGTTCAGGCTCGATTAGTATATCAGTTGAATAAATTGATTTGGGCAACAACCCGATATAAACAGTTCACAAAATTTGTCAGTGGAATCGATGCCGAATTATACCGCCGGAATTATTTTTTATGGGCGTTTCATTTTCGTCCACCGCACAAATAAACGCCTGTCCGAAGGCGCGGAATTCGAGCCTCAGCCCCTTATTTCCCTCCCGTCTGCAACTCGTATTCCGCCCGCAGCTTTTGTTTGTCTGCTCCCGCGTCTATGAAATCCCATGGGAGGACCTCATCGGCCGCCTTGCGCCTGAAGATGTAGAAATCCTCGGAGAGGCCCGCTTTTTTTAACGCCGCACGGTAATCAAGCCCATCGCGGGCCATCGACAAGATGGCCGGCCCAAGCCTCCTGTCCCCCATCGCTAATACCCCCTGCATGGAGGCGTATTTGGGCAGGTCGTGAAAGACAGACACCCCTTTTAACGCCCCAAGAGCTTTTTGAACCCTCTTGAGCCGCCCCTTTACCACCTCGGGCCTTTCCATCGGGTGCCACTGGAAGCACGTAAAGGGTTTCGGCACAAAGGTGCTCACGGTGAGGGTGATCCTGCCCCTGGGGGCGGTCTGCCTTATCCTTCCCACAAGATCGATGAGGCCGTCTATATCTTCCTCCGTTTCGGTGGGAAGCCCGGCGATAAAATAGACCCTGAGGTTTATCCCCCCGGAAAGTATCGCCCTGGACGTCTCGATTATCTCATCTTCCGTTATCTTCTTGTTTATGAGCCTGCGGAGTCTGTCTGAGCCGGCCTCGGCCGCTATGGAGAGGCTCTTTTGCCCTTTTAAAAGGGGCAGAAGCCCGATGCTTC
This sequence comes from Nitrospirota bacterium, assembly GCA_021825295.1. Classification (GTDB taxonomy): domain Bacteria; phylum Nitrospirota; class Thermodesulfovibrionia; order Thermodesulfovibrionales; family JdFR-88; genus JAJYGJ01. Next base: position 2,235 of record JAKAHV010000004.1, on the reverse strand, counting down.
CGGCGCCGGCGCGCAGCGATGTGATGGAAAATTCCACCCCGCTTATCTTTAAAAGCTCGGGAAGCCCCCGGTAATCCGAGACCGAAGGCCCGACCAGCCCCACCCTGCCGCCGGCGGTGCCAGCGGAAATGGGTTCCCCTATTTCTTTTCTTATATCATCGACGGGCCTGACCCTGGGAGGGTTATAGACCTGCCCGGTCAGGCAGAAAGAACAGCTCCATGGGCAGCCTCGCATAAGCTCCACGAGGCGCATGTTCGAAAACTCAGTATCCGGCGTAAGGATGGAGTGCCTCATCGAAAAGTCCCTCCAGCCGGGGGCGACCTGCTTTTTTACGGTCTCCGGGGCCCCGGGCACAGTCCCCTTTCTGCCCACGATTGACCCGTCCCGCCGGTAGGAGACCTCGTAAAACGAGGGAATATATATTCCGGGCATGCCAAGGAGATTTTTCAAAAGCGCCTCCCGCCCATCCGACTTCCTCACCGCGTCAATGAAGGGGGGCAGCAGCGGCTCGGCCTCGCCAATAAACACAACATCGAGGAAGCCGGCCAGGGGTTCGGGGTTTGAAAAAGCCGTAATCCCGCCAAGAAGCACCAGCGGCTCCCTGGGCCCCCTCTCGCGCGCCAGCGGCGATATCCTGGCCAGCCCCAGTATGACGGGGATATTCGGGTAATCGTTTTCAAAGGGAACGGAGAAGGCAAGCATATCGAACCTTCCAAGCGGCCTCTTGGACTCCAGGCTGAAAAGCTCATCCGCCCCGTACTCGCCGATATCCTCCGGGTCCGGCAGGAAGGCGCGTTCGCAGAGCACGTCAGGCATACGGTTAAGCATCCCGTAGACGCCCTGGAAGCCCAGGTTGGACATCCCGATATGGTAGGTGTTGGGATAGACGAGACAAATATTGAGCTTTCCGCCCGGGTCCTTGAATACCGTGCCCGTCTCCTTCTGAAGCAGGGCCTCGGCCTTCCGTATGAGCTTTTGTCTCTTTCCGCCCATCCTTCTCCTTTAGAACATTGAAAGAAGACAGAGCATGGAGGCGCACCAGATGACATCCAGGGGGAGGATGACGCCTATGCCGGAGGGAAGAAGCATGTCGGCCCTGGCGGGGAACTCTTCGTCTTCAAGCCATAAAAGGATATGCGCCGGGAAACCCGGCGCGGGCTCAAGCCGGGCCGTGCTGTCCGCGGAGATGGCTGCCGGGCCGGGGTTTACCCCGGCTATGTCCGGCGCCCCCAGCGCCCGGACCCTTTTTAAAAAACCGTCCTTGTCATTGCCGTAGCGCCGCGCAAGCTCATCCAGGGGCAGCGTGTGCGTGCCCCTGAAAAACGCATCCCCGCCGGGCAGCCCCTGCGGCCGTACAAGCCTGCCCGCCTCCGGCAAAGGCCCCTTTGAGTAGACCAGCCACCACAGGGCGAGATGGTTGAAGAAATAAGAAAACCTTGAAAGGAGGGCCCTGCCCTCCGGGGCTGCCGCCCCGATCGATTCGTCCTCCGGGTTTATGTGAAAATCCATTCCCAGCGAGCGGAACACGAAGACGCCGTCCTCAAAAGGAATGCCGGCCGTTTTGGGAATCCGTTCGCCGAGCTCTCTTATCTTCTGCCAGGCCGCTTTCTCGCCTGATTTGTACATTAGACTATTATAACGGCTTTCCGGGAACTCATGGGAGGGAAGGGGATGTTTTGAAGGAGGGCAAAAAAGGCCCCCGGCCTTTCCCGGCCGGGGGCCTTGCTTTATTTAGGCCTTTACGACGTTAACGGCCCTGGGTCCCTTCGGGCCCGCCTCGATATCAAAGTTTACGTGCTCGCCCTCGGCAAGGGTCTTGAAGCCATCACCGGAGATGGCCGAAAAATGGACAAATACATCCTTGCCGTCATCAGTAGTGATGAAACCGTAACCCTTCGCCTCATTGAACCATTTTACTGAACCACTCGACATCTGCTGCTTTCCTCCTAAGGAAAAATATTATTTCGGGGGTGCAATAAAGGGGACTTTTCAAAAAATCCCCGGGCCGAAAAAAACACCCAAACCGGGTTTTTGGGGCCGCTTCTGGCAACTCCGATGGAGATAAATATGGCATACATCGCCGTAAATGTCAAACCCCGGGAGGGGAGTGTCAAGGCCAAGTAGAAATGTCCTCATTTGGGCCAAGTAGAAATGTCCTCTTTGTTAGTACGCATAGGCCCACCAGTTTTTCTTAGGCTTGATGCCCAGTTTGATCCATGGGTGGGTAGATTTTT
>JAKAHV010000060.1 GCA_021825295.1 Nitrospirota bacterium | reverse complement strand
AACTGAAAAAACAAAACGTAACAAAAAAATTGCAGAGGCTATACTGGCCCATGGATACGGCCAAAAAGAGATTGCCGCTTTTTTAGGCATGCATTACTCAACTATCAGCAGGATTGTAAAAAGTGAAGAAACATCAAAATTCAAGACCTGACCCCAAAATCCCACAAGACCTGACCCCAAAATCCCACCTCTTCCACGAAGAGCCAAAAAATTAAAGTTTCCCGTTTGCTTTCCCGATTAAAACAATAGCTGCGGCATTTGCGAAAATCGGAATAGAGGGTTGATATAATCGCGTAAAATGGCTCCGGGACACCTAAGAAGACATATACGGGTAACCACTTCGCCCGACACGCCTGTAAAAATCGCTTTCAGGCGCGAAGACCTCATCGTTTTGGGCGATCGCGCCCGCGTCATAAGCGTAAGCAAGCTGGGACTTGCCATTGAATCACAGCCTGTCCCCCTGGGGAAGGGGGCCATACTGGAATTCGGGCTTTCACTGCCGGGGCAGGAGATGTTCTGGATAACCGGGGAGGTCATCTGGAAAAATCACGGCCAATGCGGAATTAAATTCCATCGGGAAGACCGCAGGATTACAATGTATATTGATCAAAGGGCGCGGGAAATTTTCGGTGTTAAAAGCAGGGTATCCGGCAAAGCCGATATGGAGTTGTCGGATTTCGCCTGGGACCGGTATTCGGCCGCGGGCATAAAGCGCGTCTTGCTGGTCCGGCCGTCCCCGGCAAATGCAGGCTTCCGGCTGCCGGCCAATGAATACGAAGTGACTGTTGCGCAGGATTTTCACGGCCTGGATGAAATTGAGACGGGCTGGCCGCATCTCGTTCTGATGGATTTGGGAGAATATATTGAAAATATTTATTCTTCGATTGACAAATACAACGATCATCCCCTGATCGCTTCCGCGCCTGTCCGCGTCTGCTCCGTATGGGAAGACGATATGGTTTATCTCATTATATACGCCGGCGGGGCGCAGATCAGCGGATTTCTGCCCAAGGATTATTACGAATCGGGGTTTTCAAGGATTGCAGACGCCCTGATTGCCCTTTATTATCATCCGTGACAATATTGTCATCCATGACAAGCCCCGAGCCTGAAATCATGGGCCTGCCTTGCCACTGGGCACGGGGTCATAGGGGCGGGGCCCCTATGCGGCCAAGCTTTACGCCAGAACTATCTGGTCCCTGCCCCGGTTTTTCGCCTTGAAAAGCGCATCATCGGCCAGTGTGATAAGCACGTCCGCTTCGGCCACCCTCGGGTCCGGGAAGGCGGATATGCCCATGCTGACGGTGACGCCCGTTTTTTCGTCGAGAGCCCTGAAGCGGTGTGTGCCTATAAGGTCCCTCAGCCTGCCCGCCTCGGTAACGGCGCCCTTGATGGGCGTGTGCGTCAGCAGCAGCACGAACTCCTCGCCTCCGTAGCGGGCAAAGACGTCCGTCTTCCGCACCTGCCTTTTGATGATCTGGGCGAACTCCCTCAGGACCATGTCACCGGCCTTGTGCCCGAAGTTGTCGTTTATCTTTTTGAAGTGGTCCAGGTCGAACATTATGCAGCCAAGGGGATTTCCGTAGCGCCTGGCCCTCTGGAATTCGTCTTCCAGCCTGTGGTAGAGATAACGGATATTGTATGCGCCCGTCAGGTAGTCCGTTATCGACAGCCGCTCGAGCCTCGTCTTCTCCTTGACGAGCCTCTCGAAGAGAAAGGCGTTATAGAGCGGGTTTATCGCGGCCCTGGCGATCTCCCGGCAGAATTTTATCTCCCTTTCAGTGAAGGGGCGGGATTTCCTGGTGGTCCGGAGAAACAGGCTGCCTATAACCTCGTCCCGGTAGACGATCGGTATCACCATGATGGCCTTGATATCGAGCGTCTTCATGAGCCCGCTGACGGGCTTCATCAAGGGGTCCTTGAGCGCGTCCTTCACGATGACGGGTTTCCCGAGCCTGTGCGCCCTTCGTATCTCGGGATATTTCTTGAGGTCCAGCCGGAACTCCTTCAGCTCCGGCGTCTCGAATGTGGAGACCACCCGGGCATAGCGCTTCTCTCCATGCGTCAGCCCTATAATGAAGCAGCGGCTCACATCGAGCGCGCTGCTGATCCTCTTTACCATGAAGTCCAGGACCTCGTCCGGATCGAGGGTCGAGGACATGAGGTAGGCCAGTTCAACGATGGCCTCCAGGTCCTTGACCTTGCTGCATAGGCCTTCCGAGAAATTCCGCCTGTTGCGGAGCACCTTCAGCTTGTAATCCAGGTCGTCTTTGTGGAAGGGGGCCATCAGGTAGAACTCCAGGTTGTGTCTCATGACCTGGGAGAGGCCCTTCGTGAGGTCTTTTTCGACCATGGCTACGACGGGAAACTCCCTGGCAGAAGAAGACAGCTCATCGAGGCATCCGTCGCCGGTGCCGGCGATAATGGCACACCGGGGATTGTTCTTCAGGCCGGCCTGCAGCGCCGGAATGTCACGGAAATAGGCGGCCGAATATTCCTCCCTGCCCCTGAAGAAGCCCCTGAGGAATTTTAAAGTTTCCTCATCCCTGTCATAGACCGCTATCCTGCACTTATGCATTGCCACGGAATATAAACGATAAATCGCGCATAAATCAAGTGGAAATCCTATCCCCTGAACTCATCGAAAACCCATGTGGAGAGATATCTCTCGCCCGTATCGGGCAGTATGACCACTATGAGCCTGCCGTCGTTTTCAGGCCTTTTGGCGGCCTCTACCGCCGCCCAGGCCGCGGCCCCGGAGGAAATTCCCGCCAATATGCCCTCTTCCCTGGCAAGTCTTCTGGTCATCGCTCCGGCGTCTTCGTTTGAGACCCTTATGACGTCATCCAGCAGGCCGGCCTTGAGCACCTCCGGTATGAATCCCGCGCCGATTCCCTGTATCTTGTGCGGCCCGGGCTTCCCTCCGGAAAGCACCGGCGAGTCCGCGGGCTCGACCGCTATGGCCCTGAATGACGGCTTCCTCTGCTTGATCACGTCGGCGACCCCGGTGATCGTGCCCCCGGTGCCGACCCCGGCCACCAGCAGGTCGACCTCTCCGTCCGTATCGCGCCATATCTCCTCCGCGGTGGTCTTCCTGTGGATTTCCGGGTTGGCCAGGTTCCTGAACTGAAACGGGACAAAGCTCCGTGGGAGCGATCCCGCTATCTCTTCCGCCTTTTCAAGCGAGCCCTTCATCCCCTTTTCCGCCGGGGTAAGGACCAGTTCCGCCCCGAATATCCGAAGCAGCATGCGCCTTTCGATGCTCATGGACTCCGGCATTGTCAGGACAAGCCTGTAGCCAAGCGCCGCGCAGGCAAAGGCAAGGGCTATGCCGGTATTGCCGCTGGTGGGCTCGACTATGACCGTATCCTTATCTATGAGACCTTCGTTCCTGGCTGCCTCCAGCATCGCCACCCCTATCCTGTCTTTTACGCTCGAAAGCGGATTGAAGCTTTCAAGCTTCGCGGCGATTCTCGCCCGCCTGCCGCCGCTCATTTGTGATATCCTGTTTAGCCACACAAGCGGCGTGCCGCCCGTCGTCTTCGTTATGTCACTGAATATCTTCCCCATGCCCTGCTCCCCCTTTTTTTTCAGTTATGAATGCCCGTTTCAATTTTTTTTACCGACATTATACCTTTTTGCCACAACCAGTTGCGAAAAAGACAGGGGGAAATCTTCAAAAGGTTGATGTGTAAAAGGCCCCGCAGGTGCTAAAATTTCATATAGTAAAAAATCGAGGAGGCCTTTTTCATGAAGATAGCGGCTCGTGACGCAAGAGAGGCGGATTTCGCCTGTGACGCACTCATATTGCCGGTTTTTGAAGATGAAGGCATGAACCCTTACATGGATATAGACCGGGCGCTTGACGGCCTGCCGTCGAAGATAATGGCCGAGGGGGAGTTTTCCGCAAAACAGGGCCGCGTCTTTCATCTGCATACATACGGGAAGATAAAGCCCGGGAGGCTCCTGTTGGCGGGTCTCGGCAAAAAGGCCGAAAGCACCCGGGAAAGGATAAGGCGGTCCGGCGGGAAGGCCGCTTCTTACCTGAGAGAGACAGGCGCGAAACTGACCGGCCTTTCCATAAGGACCCTCTCCGCCCTGCCCCCTGAGGATTTTGTGGAGGGGGCCATGCTGTCGCAATACAGGTTCGGTGCGTACAAGAAAAGGGAGGACGAGAAGGAGATTGAAAGCCTCACCGTGCTTTCGGGGGAGGACTGGAAGGCCCGCCTGCGGTGGCTTGTGGAAGTGGAGGCGGCCAGCCGGTTTGCCAGGGACCTCGTCAACACCCCCGCCAACGACATGACCCCCACGGCGCTTGCCGAGGCCGCCCTGAAACTCAGGAAGGTAAAGGTGAAGGTGATCGAAAGGAGGGAGGCGGAGAAGCTCGGCATGGGGGCATATCTCTCCGTTGCGAAGGGCTCCTCCCAGCCCCCGAAGTTCATCGTGATAAGCTACGAGCCCCGCGGGGCCGCCTCCGGAAGGCCAACGGTGCTGATCGGCAAATCGATAACGTTCGACAGCGGCGGCATCTCCCTGAAACCCAGCGAAGGCATGGAAAAGATGAAGTACGACATGGCCGGGGGCGCCGCCGTGCTCGGGGCCATCAGGGCGGCCTCCGCGCTTGAACTGCCGGTCTCCATAGCCGGCCTGCTGCCCGCCTGCGAAAACCTGCCGGGAGGGTCCGCATCGAAACCGGGCGATATCGTGCGGACCATAACGGGCAAGACGGTCGAGATAGTGAATACGGACGCGGAGGGAAGGCTCGCGCTGGCCGACGCGATAGGCTACGCCAGGCGGTTTTTCCCGGGCTCGGCGATCATAGATGTCGCCACCCTCACCGGGGCCTGCTCCATCGCCCTGGGCGAAGAGGCGATCGCCATGATGGGCAACAGCGAAGACCTCATGTCCGGCATAAGGGCGGCCTCCGGGCAGACGGGCGAGAGGGTCTGGCAGATGCCGCTTTATGACGAGTACAAGGACTACATAGACAGCGAAGCTGCGGACCTGAAGAACTCCGGGGGCAGGTCCGGCTCGCTTGTGACGGCGGGCTATTTCCTCAAGGAGTTTGCGGACGCGGCCCCGTGGGTCCACCTGGACATAGCCGGGACGGCCTGGACGGACAAGGACAAACCTTACCTGCCAAAAGGGGCCACCGGGATAGGGGTGAGGCTGCTGCTTGCCTATCTTAAAAACCTGAAGGGCTAGCAACAGGGCAGCCCCCAACTGTTAAATTCTCCAGAAAAGATTATGAACAACTTTACAGTTTTATTTTTCTAAAAGTTATTCTTTAATTTTTATTTTTCAGGGAAAATAACATGTTATCCCATTATCAATTTATGGTATGGAATTTGTATTGGAATAGCTCAAGAATTGATTCCATAATCCAAAGGAGGGAGCATTTATGGACATTTGAGCAGTATTGAAGCACCGCATCACGCCGCAAATCCTGTGCATTATGGTCTTTGCAGGTCTGCTGTTGGCGTCCGGCATCGGCCACGCCACCACGATTTCGGGGGAAATCTGGCAGAATGTGCAGACAGCCGCGCAATCCGGCCTCATTGCCAGTGCGCCCGGCACTGCGGCCGACGCGGAGTTTTCCACCAACGCGATAAATTACGACAGCAGGGTGACCGGATATACCCCGGCGCTTTTCTTTAACAACCCCACATTCTTTAACACCTCCGGCACCTTCGACCCGAACGCCTCGCTTGACAACATGTATGCGCTTTTTACCGGCAAGTTATGGCTTAACAGCGGCGGCAACCTATTCTCGATAGCCCATGACGACGGGTTCGAATTATCTATCCCTGGAGCCGGCTATGACCTTCAGGAGGGCGGGCCGCACTACCCGAGCATCACTACCGATACCATAACGGCAGGAAGCGCCGGGCTTTACGATTTCACGCTCTCCTACGGCGAGGCCTGGGGGCCTCCGGCAGTGCTTGATATGGCGGCGGTGCCGGAGCCGGGCACCTTCACTCTCTTTTTGGCCGGGGCCGGCCTTTTCGCCCTGATCGCATATCGCAGGAGAAGGACCGCGTAACCCTTCATATAGCATAGCTGCCTTGGAGTCCTGAAGGGATGCGTCCAGTGGCGCATCCCTTCCTTATTGGTCTTTCAAAAAGGGCCCGTCAATACTAATGACAACGTAATCATACTTATGAACTTCCTGGTAATTTCTTCCCCGAATGGGTGGCGCGTCCCGCTGCTATAATTTGAATACGGTATGCGTTATCCGGTGAAGCCGTCTGAAAGAACAATCCTGCTTGTCCCTTTAATCGCCCTCTTTCTCGCCGGCGCGGCGCTGGCGGCGGGAAAGGGCGGCGCGGACGCGGTCCTTGGCGTCTGGATGGACAAGGAGAGAGACGCAAAGATAGAGATCTACAGGTGCGCGGACAAGTACTGCGGCAAGATCGTCTGGACAAAAGACGGGCCGGCCCTGGACAAAAAAAATCCGGCCCCCTCGCTGAGGGGCAGACGCATACTTGGGCTAAAGATAATGGAGGGGTTTCACTTCGCGGGCGGCAACAAGTGGACCGGCGGCAGGCTCTACGACCCCAAAAACGGACACACTTACAGCGGAGAGATGGTCCTGGTTTCTCCGGACCGTCTACGGCTGAAAGGCTATTTCCTCATCCCGCTTTTTGGAAAGACAACAACATGGGACCGCGTAAAGAGCGGAAAAACCTGAAACCGCGTGAAAGGTCAAAAACCCTTCCGCCCGTTTCAGGGATGGAGGGGCAGGTCGAGGCGGGCAAAAGACAGCCAGATCGGA
>JAKAHV010000059.1 GCA_021825295.1 Nitrospirota bacterium | reverse complement strand
TTCCGATCCCCCCCCTCATACCATGTCCACCAATCGAAATACGTATCGCTAAAATTTAAGAGGTTCCCGCTGCCGGAAAAGTTATAGTCACGGTAATCATAAAACGAATATCCCAGGTAAATAGGACCCGTTGTCCCTGAAAAGGTTACGCCACCATTCGCCGTTATCGTCCCACTGCCGCCTTGCCATGAAAAAATCAGATTGTTCCCGGAACCTGATACTGTGAAGGTATTGCCGGCAGGTATGGTTACACTTCCCGTCAAGGTAACAGGCACTGGAGTTTGAGTACAATCAGTTGCGCTTATGGGGCACAATTGCCCCTGCTGAGTTGCCGTACAATTGGCCGTCTCGCCGGGATCTGAGACGTTCCCGTCATTGTTCAAGTCCTGTCCGCAGACCCACTGATCAGCGAAGGCTTGCGCTACGCCAATGTGTGGAAGAGCCGGAACGATCGGAGAAAGCATCTCCATCACGAGAACAAACAAAAGCAGTCTGACCGTATTCCTGAGATATCTCATTGAAGCGGCTCCGCCGTGCCGTCCGAACAAATAAGGTCACTTCCCGCCATTCTGAGGCTCTGCATTATCCCCGCTGCCTCACCGAAATCGTCGATGCACTGGCAGTCCTCGACGATAGTCTCCCCGGGCCCGGATGGACACTTGCCGTTTACGCAGGTCTTGTAGAAATACTGAATGTTCTGGGTGTTGTTTGCCTGATATTGAGATGCGTTCGATGGCAAGTTGGATCCCAGCAGTGCCGCCTGCGTGTCCGTAACGATTTTTTCGGTCTTGCACGCTTGCTCACAGTCTGAGGGTGTGTCCCTAGGGGGCAAGCCAGATGTCACGCCGTTATACACCCAACCCCCGGAAGAGTTTTGCCGCAGGTCCTGATAGTAAAAGCTCCCGCCGTTGTCTGCTTCGGTTGAAAGGACGTTGCCAGCCCTCTTCTGAATGGCGCTGAAATCAAACGGGGCGTTACCGGCGCAATAATAGGTCCGGTCCTTCTCAAGGAAATCCGGGCACAAGGTATAAGTGGCCGGAGGAGTAAAGCAGATCGGGTCTCCGCCATTACTGGTATCGATGGGGCATGTATAGCTCGTCCCGCTTACGGATGCCCCGCTTAGAACGCCGCTTGATGCCCTTGACACGCAGGCGTACTGGCTTCCTAGGGGACAGGTGGACGGGATGCTGAGCGAGTATGTCCCGCAGCTTGTGAAAAAGATTTTGTCGCCCTGCCCGCTGATGGTAAAAGGAGCGCACGACCCTGAACTGTTGAAATAAGCTGTCCCTGAGATGGTCGCGCCGGTGAGATTGATCTGGCCGTTAAAATTTCCTCCCCCGTCGTAGAAATTGAGGCTGCTTCCGATGCCCACGATCTTCACAGTCTGGGACCTGCCGTCCTGGTAAAAACTGACTTCCGCGCTGCCGCTTGCCGTAATCCCTGCGGGCAGATAGATGGTCTGTATCCCCCGCACGCACCAGCACGTGTCCCAGAGAAACTCCACATTTATCTGATTTCCGCTGCCCACAAAGATCAGGTAGTGCGCGCCAGAAAAACTCACGGCACCTGTAAAGCCGGGGCATGCCGCAATGTTTTGCAGAGTAAACGAATCGCAAGCCGGGGCAAGGGGTGTCAGCCCCGTGGAGGCGAAATTGAGCCAGGTCTGCACGCCGTCCACGGTCTCGTCCTTGAGCTGACAGTTGGAATTCGCCTCCAAACTCCGGCAACCGTCGTCCACGTAATTGGCATACCCAGGATTGCTGCCTAAGCACTGAAGGACCCGGGATATAGTGCACTGCTGAAGCTGCACGTTTCCGGTAGACATGTTCTGGGCGTCTTCGAGCTCGCTGTAATAGCTATTGGGGTCGGAGGATTCAGATTGCGCCAGGTTCTGTGCGTCACTCTTCATCGCATATGGATTTGAAAAATACTGCTCAGGTGAAGCGGAACCTGTCCCGCCACCGGCGCTTTGGCAGCCCCCGGCCTTCTGGCCGTAATAGCTTATGACTGTGTCGCTCGTACTCACGTTCGAGACCGAAAGCTGCGGGTCTGTTTTTTGAAGAGCCCCGGCGATCCCTCCTCCCAGGTCCTTAAGGACGATGGCCATGTTGTTCCAGACAAGGCTGCTTCCGCAGGAAGTGTTGATGCAGTAGCAGCCGCCAAGGTCCGTGAGATTCACCGCTGTGGCGAAAACATGAAGGCTGCCGTCCACAGCCCACTTGTAAGCCTGGCAGTTGTTCCAGGTTCCGGGGTCACAGGATATGAACCCGTTTGCGCAGACGCCGGAGACTGGCACGGGGAGCTGGTAGCTGTAATCCGGTTTGCCGTCCATGTTCAGGTCCTCGCTCGCTATCACGGTCTGCAGGTCCCCGGTTGAAGCGGGCTGCACAAGGACCGAAAGAAACGCGCTTGAAGATGGACAGGATAGCTGCGCGTTAAAGGATTCCGATTTGTCGAGCGTGGTCATGAGGGTGTTGCTGCTTGTAAGGGGATTACTGATGTTTTGCTGTATGCCAGCCTGTGATCCATAGCTTGCCGACACCGTGTTTTCGATCCCCGCGGCGGCGTTTTTGGCATCCGTAAGGGGATCGCCAAAGGAAACGGCCGCAATACTAATAAAGGCAAGGAGAAAAATCATAGGTCTGATAAAAAAAGTCCTCACCTTTAAAAGCCTCTCCGGCCAACCTTGCATATGCGCTGCAGGAATTCATACGGTCTGACGGCAACGACCCAGATAATTTCCGGGTCGAACTGTTTGCCGCTGTCCGCGACAAGATTTTCTATGGCCACCTCAGCCGGCCAGGAGACCTTGTATGGCCGACTATGCGTCATAACGTCCAGGCTGTCGGCAACAGCGGCAATCCTCGCTGAAAGAGGGATATTCTTTTCCTTAAGCCCGTGAGGATAGCCCGCGCCATCCCATCGTTCGTGGTGATACAGGGCTATTTTTCGCGCCTGGTCAAAAATCAGGTCTTTATTGGCGGATATGATCTCCGCGCCCAGAACCGTATGCTTCCTTACCGCCTCGCACTCTTCCAGCGTGAGGCGTCCGGATTTACCCAGGATATGCGGGTCGACAGCGGTCTTGCCGATGTCATGTATCTTTGCTGCCAGCCCCAGTTCCAATGCCGGTCCGGGGGCTATGCCCAAAGCCAGGGCAATATGGTATGCAAGTTCGCCCACGCGGTCCACATGGTAACTGCCATCACCATCAGGACCTTCAACTGCCCGGCATTTTTCAAGCATGTATTCGAATTGCCTGCTAACCGCAAGTGTTTTCAATCGTTATCCCTTTTTTTTTGCCATCTCCGAGATGGCGTCCTCGTAGGACATGCCGCCCTCGACCAGCCTCTCTATCTCCACGATCTCGTCCGGGTCCGAGGTGTAGACGTAATAGGACCACGGATCCACCATGAGCCTGGCCACGCCAACGCCTCCCCCCGTGTCCATGAATATCTCTGAGTATTTGGGCCGGTTGCTTTTGAGGGTCTTTAGTATCCTCATGATGAAGGGGTCGTAGTCTATGAGCTTCTCGGCGAGGGCCTTCTCAAAATCCGCCGATTCCAGGAAAAACTTGAAGGCGGAGTTTGCGTTTATGACCTCGCCCACCTTGCCAAAGCGCTTCAGATCTAAAATGGACTGGGTGATGACGGAAAAGCTCCCGTTATATTTGGCCGCTCTCCTGTAGCCCTCCTCGATCACCTCGTTCATCATCCCCTCGGCCGTGAGAAACTGCCAGGCCTCGTCGAAAATGATGAATGTGGGGCGCGAGCGGTCGCCCAGATAGAGGTCCTGGGTGACGGCGTTTACCACCTGGAGGGTCACAACTCGAAAGAGGTCCTTCATCGGTTTTAAATGCTCAAGCTCCAGCACAACAAACTCGTCCCTGGAGATGTCGAATGTTGCCTTGCCGTTGAACCACTTCCCGTATGCGTGCTTCGAGGTAAACTTCGTCAGGTTAAAAGCCAGGGTATGGGCCAAGGCCATGAGGTCTTCCGCGCACTTTTCGCCTTCGCAGCCGAAATCGTACTCGACGGCGTGTTTTGGAAACTCGTTTAGCCAACTGTGGACTGTGTCCACGCAGGCGTTTGTTCCCTCGGTCTTGTACGCCCACTCCACGGCCGCCTTTATGAGGGTCATAATGGTCTCCGCGGAATCATGTGGCACCTTATCCGTGGCCGAGTAGACCATCTGGACGATTATGGAGGCCACGACCGAGGATTCCTTCTTGATGTCCGCGACATTCGTAAAGGGGTTCAGGCAGATGTCCGACTCCCCGGAGAATTCCAGGAACCTGCCCCCGAACATCCTGGCCATCTTCTTGTAGCTGCCGCCTATATCAATGATGCGCACCTTATGGCCCATCGCGAAGTAATTGAAAGCCAAATAATTGACCATGAAGGACTTGCCGCTTCTGGTCATGGCCGCTATGTAGATGTTGTGGCCGTTGGACCAGGAGCCGAATACGTCGAGGCCCTGCACCTGGCCCTTCCTGCCCGTAAAAAGAAGCGCGGGCCGGCCCGCCCCAGCAAAATCAGCCTGAACAGGAAGAAGGACAGATGCAGTGTCTGCTGGCACAATGAAATCCCTTTCGAGGTTGTCTATGTTTCTGCCAGAGGCATAAAGGCCGAATGGCAGAGCGGAAAGGAAAAGTATGGGCAGTATGCCCTTGTCCTCCTGCATGGTAAACCCCTGTGACTCCCATATCCTTTTGGCCTTTACGGCTGAGTCCGAGGCCTCCTTCTCGTTTTTCCCCCAGACCCAGACTTCCGGGATGACCCTTACGAATTTCGTCCCCTTGTCCAGCTCGTCCACGGCCCAGAGATACTCCTTCTGCTTCCGCATGAGCGAGGGCGCGATGCTGCCCGCCACCTGCTGCTGCAGCACCAGGCTGCACTTGGCGCGTATGCCCGCCTTCATGTCCTGAAAGACGACGCTCAAGGAATACAGAAACGGGGTCTGGAACTGGTCCATGTCCGAAACGATCCCCTCCCAGCCGCCGATGATCGCGTTAGAAAGGAGCATGTCTGCTTCGGACGGAAACGTCTTTGGGGTGATGCACTTGAAGTATTTCCCGCCCACACGTAACAAAGACCAGTGTTTTTCGATGTCCGTCTCGGAGAAGATTATCTGCTTACCTAGCGGGATGCCGGGGTCGTAACAGTTGTTTGCCGGACCGGCGTGTTCATTGAAAAACCTCCGCATAAGATCGACAAATCCCTCAGGCTCCAGAGGGACCGGCCCCAATCCTGCACCTTTGAGTATCTCCGCGATCGACCCTCGCGTATCATTCAGGTTGAGACCGGAGTCCAAGGGAATTTTGACGGCCACAAAGAGCCTGAAATTTCTGAGAGGTATTCCGCCGTTGGTCTTGGCCTTCTGGGCGAGAAACGAGGAAAAGTTTTTGACCGCCTTTTTCACCACTGGGTTGTCCCTTGTTTTAAGGGAAGCGTAATGGGACAGCATAGGCTCGATGTACGGGTCGGCATACATGATGAACTGGAGTACCGAATTTTCCGGAAACCCGATCCTCATCAGGCCCTCAAGTGTTGAGGCCGTCTTTTCGCCCGCGAAGGCCACGGGGCCGCACTCCCACAGAAAGCCCGCCGTGCCGTCAATGTTCCAGTACGTTTTGTTCTCCCTGTCATAAGCGAGCCAGGGCAGATAATCGGAAAACCTGCTCCTCTCGGTCATCGCCTCAAGCTCCTTGTGCGTAAGGCCGCCGTTTTTTCCAAAAAGAAGGTCAAATAGGGAACTCATCTTGCCGTCCCCGAAGACGACACCGCGTCATTGAGAAGCCACCTGGGGCCGGAGAGAAACAGGTAGACGTAGCGCTCCATATAAAGCTCGTTGTCCCTTCCCGCGTAGGGCAGAATAAGCACCCTCATCACCTGGGGCGGCACGACCATGGGTGATACTGGGCTTTTTAAAAGCCCGTTAAGTCTGCCGTAAAGGGCGCTCTGGTAGAGGTCCGCCTCCGTTGGCGCCACCTTCTCTTTTTTGCTTTTACCGGCCCCGTTTTCCTTCCAGAGGTCCTGGTACTTTCCATCCGTGCTGTCCTTATACGCAGTCTCCACGGAGACGCATCTGCCGTTTTTGAAATTCGGGCAGGAAAACGAAGAACTGTAAGGGTTCATAGCCCCGGCGCATCCGGTAAGGGCAAAAACCAGGGACAATAAGAAGTAAAAAATCAATTTCCGCATTTGTTGTCTCCCATCTGGTTACAGAAATTCTTTATCTGAAGGTTGCTCCCCTCGCTTATGACGAGGGTGACGTCCCTTGTAGCGCCGACCTCCACCACGGGCATGGACTGCTTGGCCAGGGACAGGTAGAACTGTTCGAGATGATTTGCACCTTGGGCGATACCGCCGCCCACTCCGGCCTCAAGTATCTTCGAGGGCTGCACGGTCTGGGTGTAGCCAAGCGCGCTTATGCTTGTGGTCTGCGCGGCCACCTGTGTGGCGGACCCTATGCCCCCGAAAAACCCAGCGATAAAACTCCTGGCCAGGGCGGAGCCCATCTTGGAGACCACCCTGCCGCGAAGCCCTATTTTCCCGTCATCGTCCACCACGAAGCCTTTCACCGGCTGGTCGATCACGGCGCCGCCGTTTCTGGCTATGCAGGAAAGGGTCACAAGCCTCAGGTGCGCCCTTTCGTCGGCCAGGCTCCCGTAGCCCTCGGCGATCACGAAACATCCCTTGAGATTGGCCTTTATCCTGTTTGGAAGCACGGCCGGGGCCTTTATGCGAAGAAGCACCGGTACAGGCTCGCCTTTGGCCCCTTCAGCGGTTG
>JAKAHV010000035.1 GCA_021825295.1 Nitrospirota bacterium | reverse complement strand
GGATTTTTACCGTTTGCGATACACCAGTTGGCCATCCAGGACGCCGCTGAAGCCGTAATGGTATAAGGCTGATATGAGATAAGCAGCACGTTGGGATTGCTCTGTTTGAGGGTAGTATAGCCCGACGCCGTAGAGGCATCGGGATTGCCTATAATCACATCGTGGTGCGTCGCCAGCCATTGCAGTTTGGAGCCCGACAGGCCCCCCTGGTAATCGAAGCCGCCCGTCTTTATATAGGCGTAATCGGAGGCCCTTGAAATGCCGCATAAGGAAACCAGGCTTGTTATAAAAACAAAAAACCAAATGGCTTTTTTCATCGGTCAGTTCCCTAGCCTGTAAAGTCTTATCGAAACGGCATATGCCATCTGCGGCGTCCCGGATGAGGCATAGTTGGCGGTGCTCCATTTAATTGCGTATCCGCTGGCGGCATAAAAACAAAATATCGGACCACCCTCATAGGTATAGCTTTGATTCTGGGCGGTGCTTGCTGTTAGTGCACCCGACATTTGGGTATTATCCTGAGCGCCGTACCAGAGTAAATCCACATTAGGCAATGTGGATGTTGTTCCGCCCGGCGCCGTAATTTTTATTTCAGTGGTGGCGCAATAGAATCCCGCGGTCGAAGGGGTTGCCATCGTGGTCGATGCAATATTCGCGGTCAAATTAGCCTGGTCGGAAGTATAAACATAACTGATGCCCCCGCCTGGCGTGGCGCAGGTGTTTGCCCCGGTTGCGTCCGTGCCGTTTACGAACGCCCCCGCTGCGCAGCTCTGGGCTGTCTCGGTCACGGCCAGGGTGCCGCTTGCGGTCACGGGGGAGCCCGTAACGCTGAAATGCGAGGGCATCGATAATCCAACCGACGTCACGGTGCCGCCCGCAGTCCCGGCCACCGCCGCGCAACTGAGCGTGCCGTCCGCGGCCACGGCGTTGACGAAGGATGTCCCGCAGCCGCCCCCCGCATACGGGGTGAAGCCGCCAGTGCCGTTTGCCTTCTGCAAGGCGCTGCTGCCGGCGCTCCCCACGTCCAGTTGTCTGGGGCCCTGCACCACCCCGGATGTGTTCGACAGGCCGTACCAGTGCCCGGCCGTGGAGTTGAAGTAAAGCTCATAATCCCCGCTCAAGGGGCTAGGCGGCGTGGAGGTCTGCGAGACCCCGGTTATGGGGTCCTGGAAGGTGAGGCTTATCGAGCCCCTGGCCTCCCACTTGTTCGAGGCCCCGTTGTAGACGAATATCTCGTTGTTTACCGGGCTGCCCATGGAGACATCCGAGAGCCCCTTCAGCGTGGTCGAGCCACCCGAAGAAGGCGGTATCATGCCGGCATAGGCCGCCGCCGTGAAGAAGACCAGAATCAGCGCTATCGCGAGTTTTCTCATGTCGAACCTCCTTTTCATTTTTCAGCAGACGCCATTCCTGGTGTTAGCTGGGTTCCATTTCCTACCTCACCAGCACCATCTTGATGTTCACGACCGCCGCGGCCACGGAATTGCCCGTGATGGCGAGCGTAGGCGCGGAGTCCGCAAACGCGTTTATCCCCTTCAGGAGCGTTGCCGCCGTTGCGCTCTGGTTCGCCCCCTGGCCGCCAAGATAGTCGTATCCGTAGGCGTCCGTGAGCGTCACGCCGTAGCCGTTCGTGGGCGCCGGGCTGCCCGGGGCGGTCTCCATCTGGTAAATGTAGAAGCCCCCGTTATTGAGCCTGTTGTCCGGCCATATGCCGGCCAGGGAGACCGCTGGGAAGGAGCCCGTAGCAGCGTCCCCGGTGGCCGAGCAGATTATCTCCACGTAGCCCAGCCCCTTGTCGTTTGCCCCGCAGAGGACGCTGCCCGCCCCCCAGGCCCTTTCCCCCTGCGCCACGGCCAGCGCCAGTGCGAGCGCGAAAATCGAAAATATCCTCTTCACCGTCATCCTCCTTTTCATGTTTCCTCCGTCATGCGCCTTTGCCTCATAGAGGGCCTGGGGGCGCAGCCCCCAGATAGGTATACAGGGTGGGTGGGTGGGTTCCATGTTCCTCCTTTATTGGTAGGCCGCATCGAACATCGTCGTGAAGTCGATGCCGTAGATTGCCGTTGTCTTGTTGACGAAGACAAGCTCCGTCCTCTCCGGCCGCAGCTTGTATATCGCGAGCCCGAAGGTCTGGTTCGTAAGGGCGGCCAGCACGTCCGTCACCGCCTGGTAAGCGCCCTCCGTCCCCTTCCTCACGTCCTCGTTAATGCCGGAGACGATCCTGAGGCTCCTGGCCGCAATGAGTACCTTGAAGGTTGGCCACTCCTGCCAGTTCTCGCCGTCCACCCACTCGAACTTCGAGCCCTGGTATGCCACGTACGCCGCGGGGAAGCTCCTGGGCAGCTCCGCGATCTCCTTATCCAGTTGCCCGGCGTAGGTCTCGACCGTCTTCAGGTATGGGACCTGCGCCTGCAGCGCGCTTATGATGCCGTCTTCGATGTCCTGGAAGGTCATGGCTAATAGTTATCCAGGTTGATCTGGCCCGCGCCCGGGTTATTGGGATCGTTGCCGGTCGCGCCGGTCGTGAATGTCCTGTTGTCTATGCTCTGGGAGTTCGTGGCCGGTTCCTCCACAATATTGGGTGTGGGCTGTACGCCCAGGGTCATCGCGCCGCTTGCGATGTCCTTGAGCCTGGCAAGCGCGTCCTTGTAGCGGTTCTCGTGCACCGCGGGGACCTCCTCCACGCGCCTGGCGTAGAGGTTGTGAATGGCCAGGGCCACGCTGATGCTCCTCACAACGACCGGCACCGGGTTGAAGGGCACCACGTACCGGGCGCCGCAGTAACCGTCTATCAAGCTGTCTCCCTCAGCGATCGCCTCGGTTATCCGGGCCTGGTTGACGGTCCCCAGCCCCTCGTCGTCCGTGAGCTGGACGAGGGCGTCCGAGATGAGGACGTTTTGCAAGTCTGTTAAGGCGCTATACATAAGACCTCCTTGCTGAAAACAACGAGATTGCCACGGGCTACGCCCTCGCAATGACAACAAAAAAAAGCTTCAGGGCCGTCATTGCGAGCCGAAGCCGCGAGGCAAAGCCATGGCGGGCGGCGCGGCAATCTCGTCGTGATCATTTTTTCTTCTCCTCAGCTTCTTTCAAATGCTTTTTGATCGGCGCGGCCTCCTCGTCCGTAAGCTCGATCTCCTGGCCGTGCTCGTAGACCTTGTGCTCTTTGCCCCTGCCGTGCTTTATGCTCGTCCCGTGGACGATGTACTTTTTGGTTTTGTCTGCCACCTTAAAAACCTCCTTCCGATGCCTTTTCAGTGTCTTTTTTAGCAGCAATGGAACGGCCATGGGCGTTTGAGCGGATTTTGCTGCCGGCAGTCCGGACATGGAAGTCCGGACAGGCAGCAGCCTCGCAGCCGGACAGGACGTCCGGCGAGAATGAGACGAAAACGTTCATGGCCATCCCCATTGCCCTCTCCCCCTCTACGCCGTCGCGTTCTGGATGAAGTACCCGCAGTCGCCCGCGATCACCACCTCGGCCGAGTTCCAGACCACCTTCAGGTAATGCGCGCCCTTCACGCCCCTCTTCACATCGAAGTCCCTCTGCGTCTGGCGCCTCGTCTCGCAGAAGGTCGCCCCGAAGGTGATGCTCCTTATCCCGGGGGCCTTCTCCACGTACAGGGCGGCGGCATGCTTGCCCCAGAGCCTGGCGAACGTGGGGTTCTGGCCCTGCTTCGCCGTGTTGTAGCGCCCGCGGCCAACCAGTATCTGGTCCACCTCGAAGAGCGTGGCAACCTCGTCCCTGCTGGCCAGGCCGCCCCCCGCCGCCTGCAGCCTGGTGGCCGCCTTCACGGCGTCCAGTATCTGCGGGTGGCTCCTCAGGGCCTTCCAGGTGTCTACGCCGAAGACGAGGGTGTTCGCCCTGCCGTCTGGGCCAAAACAGCTCTCGATCGCGTTCTGGATGTCCTCGATCGGCGTGGCGTTCGCGCTGCTCCACTGGCTCGTGCCGGAGAGCGTGACGCTGTTGCCGGCCGCGTAGCTGGCCGCGTTGAAGACGATGTTTGCCACGCGCTGCTCCTGCGCGATGTCCAGCAGCAGGTTCAGGTAGTCGTTCGTGTCCACCTCGGGCTGAAGCGGCACATCGGCGTTCTCGATCACCTCCTCCGGCAGCCAGTCCGCGAAGGCGTGGTCCGTGACGGAGTAGTTGCCGGTCGAGGTCCCCCAGTCCATCTCGTTGGGGAAGGCCTTCGGGAATACGGTGTCGTCCGCCAGGGTGTAGGCGTCCTCCTTGTTGTAGACGAAATACTTGTCCGAGCGCTTGTTCACCGGGATGAGCGGCAGCGCGAGCGGCCATATCATCGCCTGGTTGCTGTACTTGATGGACAGGTTCGTCAGGGCCTGGTCAATATGTAAAGATCTTACAGGTGGCATGTGTCTTTATCTCCTTTCCGCGCTTACGCGCACCTGATTATGGTTACGGCCTCGCTGCCTGCCGTGGCGTTGGTGACGACGCCGCGGAACGTACCGGAGGCGTTGTTCACGACGGCGCTGCCCACCAGCGTCACCCCCGTGCCGGCCACCAGCGTCACCGCGTAGGCGGCCAGGCACGCGGCCGAAAACTCGAACGTCGTGCCCACCTGGCAGCCCGGCATCGCGGCCACCAGGTTCGCGGCCGTGTCCGTCGCCAGGTTCCTGGCCACCGTCGGCGTGATCTGGAAGAGGCCGTCTCCTATCAGTTGCGCCGCCGTGAGCGTGGCCGCAGCGTCCGCCAGGGCCACGATCGCCTTGGTCCTCAGGAGCACCTGGCTGATCCCGCCAGCCGCCACCGGCTGCATGTGGTCCGGCTCCAGCAGCACCGCGATGATGTCGCCGGCCACGCCGCTCTCAAGCGCGATTCCGGCCGTGTGCAGCCCGGAGGCCGGCGCGTAGCTTGCCGCCGCCACCGCGTTGCCGTTTGCGTCGCTCGCCACCTCCTGGCCCCTTGTCACGTTGCCGCCCAGCACGACGTTGCTGATGCCCGATACCATCACCTCAGCCGTCTGGCCGGCGGCCGTAGTCGTGGTCTGGAATACGCCCACTATGGGCTGCGTGCTTCCCGACGCCACGGAAAACGTGTCGTCGTCCGCCCCAGGCGTGCAGAAGGTGTAGGCGGTATTAATCGCCGCCGTGCACTTCGCAGCCTTGCTGATTCCTGATGTTGCGCGCATTGACATGCTCTTTTATCTCCTTTCCAGCTCGAAGAGCTCGGGCCTTTCCTTCGAGACCGCCAGGAACGCCGTCCTGTAATCGGTCTTCTGTTTCTCCATGTGCTGCGTTATCGCGCGCTCCCTGCGCTCGGCGTAATCTCCGCCCCCGGGATCGCCCGCATTGTCCGCGAACTCCCGCATGACGATAGAGGGCGGCAGCGCCCCCAGAAACGCCCTCATGAATTCAAGCGGCGTCTGGCGGGACAGTCCCGCCTCCGGTTTTTCCGCGAACTCATACGTCGTCTCGATGGCCGCGATCGCCTGCATGAAGCTGGTGATCCCCATCCCCACCTTCTCCATCGCCGGGGTGAGGACGCCCCGCTTTTTAAGGGCCTCGCAGAAATCCGCGATCTCTCTTTTCCTGGCGTTTGCCGCCTGCGCGGCAAACTCGGCCTCTTTTGCCTTCAGGGCAGATTCCTGATCTGATAACAGGCGGCCCTTCTCCGCGAAGCTGCTCTCCATCTCCGCCTTCGCCTTTGCGACCGCCGCGGCGGCCGCCGCTTTCACCTGCTCTTCCGTGAAGCTCTCGGGCTCGCCGACGTCGACGCCCTTTCCCTTCAGGAAGGCCTTAAGCTCTTCCCAGAAACTCATCCTTGATCCTCCTTCCATGAATTTGAACTTGTCTTTATCCACCTCCACGCCGTGCTTCTTCGCCGCGGCGAGTATGCGGCTCGTTATCTTTTCCACCTCCTCTTTGGAATATTGATCCCTGTTATGCGGCTTGGCCCAGTAGGCCAGGGCCGCGTGGATATGCTCCTCGTCCAGGGGATAGCGGTAGTTCACCGGGTCCCCGAACTCGTCATCCGGCACGTGCGCGTATTTGCCGGGCTTCGTCCGGTTGCCGCCCACCTTCATGCCTATGCCGTGCTTTGCGGCCCGGGCCGCGTGCTCTTCCTCGCCGTCGGCGTAATCATGGGTCTCATAGGTCGAATAGGACCTATCGCCGTTTTCCGCGAACGCGAAATCCGGCAGCCCCTTCACCGCCGGAGGCATGGCGCCCAGAAAACCGACATGCCTGAGCGTCATGTCCGGGTAAAGGGAGATGCTGCGCTTTTTGAAAAGACCCGCCTTCAGCCAGCCCTGGAACTCCGGCACGGTGGGCTCCACGTGCGCATAGAGCATATCGCCCTCGCGCTCGAGGCCCTTCACCCAGCCGTAGGCCGGGGCGTTTTCCTTCGGATGGCCTATCACTACCGGGGCCTCGTGGGATTTAGGATCGTACCCGGCCGCTATGCGGTCGAGATCAGCCTCCGTCCACTGCCTCTCGTTGCCCTTCGAATCCGTATGTCTTCCAGTCCTGAAAACCGCTATACGCATTTTTTAAAAAGCCCTCCTTTTTACAGTCCTTTTGTCAGGTACGTGCCGATCAGGCCCTCAATGTCCGCTATGTCGTCATCCGCCAGTTTGAGAAATGGCCTGGCGGGGATATACACCTTGCGCCCTCGGCCTGCCCATCCGCCGAACTGATGTATCGCGGCATACGGCCAGTTGGTGCTTACAAACGCAGTAGTGGCCGTATGCCCCGGCACTATGCTCTTCGCCAGATCGCCGCTCCTTTGCAATATCGGGTGCGCGCCGCCGTAGCCCAGTTTTTCCCTCTGCTTCACCGTAGCGGGGGCAAGCGGCATCCACTTCGGGCGTCCCTCCTGCTCAAAGTTCTCCTCCACGGCATCATGCATGGCGGCGGCAATGCTTTTCATTACGGGGCTCATGTCGGCCACGCGCCCCTGGAGCGTATCCAACATTGCCTTCGCTCCGGAATCGTCAACGGTGATCAGTATCAGCACTTGACTTTCCGCCTTCCCCGGCTAACAATAAGATCAAAGGCTCCGGCGACACGGTGATATTCTCCCTGCCGTAGGACATCCGGAAACGGATGGTTCGCTATGCGGGGTTCTAATGGGAGGCCCCGCCCGGAGCCTTTAAAGCTCATTTTTAATGACCTTGACATCATGCTGCCTCATTAACCTTTCCACATCGCGCCGGACATAATGAACGCGCCTGAAGCTGATAAGGTAAAGTTCAGACCCTTCGTTTACGGCCTTGATGACCGCATTGTAATAACGCCCTTTTTTTCTGTCGAATATCAGTTTCTGTTCCCCTTGTTGCAATATCACCTGGGCCTCGGACGAGATTATCTCTGGCAGCATCTGGTATTCCTTCAGCGTCAGCTCCGGGTGTTCCCGCAGTTGTTTCTGCATCGTGGAGGGAGGGGGGCCTGCGCCCCAGTCCCCGACTTCTCCGCTCATATACACCGCCTGGCTCTTTGCGCCGATGGCCTCCTGAAAATCGGGCTCCAGCACCGCGACCGGGAAATTGCCGCCCGTCTTTCCCTCGAAAAACCTCGTAAAGTCCGGCCCGGTAACCGCCCCTTCCACGTACTGCTTGGCGATGTCGTTGTCGTATTTGTCCAGGTCCGGTTGCCACGCTGCGCGGGCCGGGTTGTACGAAAAGCCCGGGGCGGGAGATGTGTCCCGGCCCGTAAGGCCGTCATGGTAGACAGCCTGGCTGCGCACCGTGCCGTCCGGGTCCGCGATCTCGCGGTGAGTCACGCGCCCCTCGGACGATTGCACCGTCAGTTTTTTGCGCTCTATGTCATGGTCGCTCAGCGCCCGCGCCCTGCAGCGGTCCCTCCAGTGGACGTTCCCCGGGAAAAAGGAATCAAACAGCTCATCGTCGATCCTGTGGACGGTGTCTATCAACGGCGCGCATATGGGGCACGTTTTACTGTCCTCGATGCCCACCCACATGATATAAGGGCGGTCAGCCTTGTTCTCCTCAAAGCTCTGCCAGCGCGCCACGTTATAGGCCGTGCGCGTGTTTTGCTCCAGGATAAGCTTCAGACGCCGCGGAGAGCCAAGCTGCACGAGCTTTGCGCCTCCTGTCTCATCGGCCACCCATTTTTTCCCCCACCAGCCCTTCGCCTGGAGCTTGGGTGTTAGTTCCTCAATCACGTCTTTGTACGGCTTCCCCTCGGCCAGCACCTGGCGGCAGCCATCACGCAGGTCCTGCAAAATATCCATCCTCATGACCTTGGCCGCGGTGAACGCCCTCGCGTGGGCCTCCTGCCAGGTGTCCTGCCAGTCCCAGCTAAACCGGTAGCCCTTCTGATCAAAATATTCGATGGCCTTTTTTGGCGGAAGCCCTATTACATAAGAGAGGTCAATGTCCGCCATCATTCGCCTCGATGCGCCCCAAGAGCGCGCTCACAAAGAACGCCCGGGCAAGGAGATCCTGAAGAGCCTTGTCATCCATCTCCGGGTAGGCGGCAGCCAGCGCGGGAATTGCCCTGGAGAGGTCTTTTTCGCGCTTAAGGATTTTCAGCGCCGGCCGGAGCATCTCCAGCGTACCTTTTGCCATTTTTTCTTCCGGGATCGCCGCCGTCATATCGTCGGCCACGTCTTTAGCCTGCGGCAGATTTTTCCCGGCGAATTCATGTCCGCATTTGCATTCCCCCTCCGAAAGCGCGATGGAGGCCGTGTTTTT
The DNA here is from genome assembly GCA_021825295.1 of Nitrospirota bacterium. Lineage (GTDB taxonomy): Bacteria > Nitrospirota > Thermodesulfovibrionia > Thermodesulfovibrionales > JdFR-88 > JAJYGJ01. Next base: position 22,419 of record JAKAHV010000035.1, on the reverse strand, counting down.
CCCGCCGGATATCGCGTCCTTCTCGCCCGCGACCGGCTTGAGGACTATATCGTCATCCTCGGGCTCAGGGATGCCGTACGTCTCTCTGGTGTATTTCCGGGTGATCGGCATGCCCATCGTTTGCAGTATCTGGTCCCGCTGGGAGAGCACCAGCAGGTCGGGCTCGGCTTCGGCCCGTATCCAGAGTTTCGGGTACTGCTTTACCCCCGGGAAGTTATAATCCACCAGCCAGCGTATGAACTGTCCGTTTAATTGATTACAGAGTAAATCCGCATCCGCCTTGATGTAATCGTCCCTCACCTCGTCATGCGTTTTGGCCGCGGCGAAGGAGCCTCCGCTTGCGCCCATCTCGGTCGTGAGTGTCTGCCCCATTATGCATTTCGTTATTTCCGCGTTGAAAAAAAGGTTCAGTTTTTCGTAGGTGTCGACCGACCCGCTCCTCTGCGCCTCCAGCAGAGATATCTTCATGGTCTCCGGTATCTTTATCGCGCTCTCCTGCTGAATAGCGGCCAGGGCGCCCAGAAGCGCATCCTGCTGCTCCTTAGTGGTGCCGGCAGGGTATGTGCCCACCGCCGTGGGCATCCCGAATTTCTCCGCGAACACCAGCCAGAATTTTATGGCGTTTTTCTTGAACCATACCGGCCAGTAAAGCGTGCTGCCCAGCCCGTCGCCGTAAGGGCTGCCCTCATCGGATGGCATCCGGAACACCTGGAACTTCCGGTCCGGGACCGGATCGCCCTCGAAGGTATTGGAGCGCGTGAGCATCCTCAACTCTCTTTTGAGCCCGAAGGACCATCGTCTGCAGGGCTTGGCGATCATATCCTTTATCCAGACGTCGCCCTCCGAATATTCCCACATGATCTCCGAGACCTTGAAACCGGTAAGTATCCCTTGCAGGAGGCCGAACCGCGCGGAATCGAAGTCGAAGTTCTCTAAGGCCTGCTTCACGAACCCCGCGATCTGCACGTCCTTCCGCTTCTCACCGCCCGGCGTCACCTGCCACTCTTTGCCGATTACCGCCAGGCGTCGCGTCTGGAGATTGCTCCTCACCTGGGGGTCCCTGAGCAGGTCCTCGTAGAGCTCCGTGTTCTGGAGCCCCTCGGTGCGGAGCGTCTTGTCGGGGTTGAGGAGTATCTTGCCGGTGTAGTACGCCCACCAGGGGTCGCTGATCTGACTGGCGACCTCGACGTCGACCAGCGGCTTTTTCACCGTGTCCATATGCTGCCGCGGCTGCGATAAGGCCTCCGCAATTATCTGCGCCTGGTTCGCGTCCGTCGTTATTGCCGGTTTTTGGTTCTTAGGGTCGTCTGCCATCAGATTAAAATGCCTCCCAATGCGTTTATAAACCGGTTTTGCGGCATTATCGGGGCAATCGCCGTACACAGAGGCCGCTTTTTCCCCATAAGCCCAGCCTGGGGCATTTGGCTGCGCCGCCCTATTGCCATGCCGTGACCCTCCTGCCGTCCCCGAAAAACCCTCTCATCCCCGAAAAACTCCTTTCCGCGTGCTCCGGCGTCTCGAACTCCGCCACCCAGGGCGCGCCCGTGCCCGCATGCACTCCCAGGGCGGCCGCCCAAAACCTGTCCGCGTGGCCAAGCTCCGTCCTCTCCGCGTCGAACCGGATGTTGCCGGCCGATGTTGTAAATTTCTTGACCGAGTGGATGTCCTCCCGGATGTCGCGGTCCGCCGGGATGCGGACCTGCCGGTCCTCGAATTTGCGGCGAAGGGTGATGGCAAGGTCCTCTTTAGTCTTGGCCGTGAAAGTGACCGCCTCGACGACGGGGCCGAATTTCTCCGCAGCCTCCTCCGCCATCTGCGCCCCGATGCCGGTGGAGTCTATGCAGCAACGGCGAATGGAAACGGCGGGCGTACCAAGGTTCGCCCCTACATACGACGGCTGTGAATCTATACGTAGGGGCGCTGCTTGCTGCGCCCTGTCTTTTCCGTCCAATAATCCATACAGAAAATCCCTCTGCACAGAAAAAGGCGTGTTCCTCATTTCCCTGACCATCCGCGTCCAGAAGACGTCTCCGACCTTCTGCCAAAGCCAGAGGATGGTTAAATCCCCTTTTCTGGCGATATCCATGCCCAGGTAGAATTCACCCTCCCCTTTATCCCCTCCCCCCAAGGGAGGGGAAGCAGGATTTGAACCCTCGCCCTTGAGGGGAGAGGGCTGGGAGAGGGTGAAAAATTCTTTCGTCGCGTTTTCGTCCTCGCACGCCTGGATCATCTCGTAAGTTATAAATGCCGTTGCCTCATCTATGAAACGGCACTCATACTCCTGCGCCCAGGCATCCGGGTCCGCGATGCCGCCGCGCATGGCCTCAATATCCAGTTCGAGACCGCAGGCCTTCGCTTCGTAAATTGAGGTTTCATGCCTCGAAAAATCGCCCTCGCTCCATAGCCGGTAAAACATATTGTTCTTCCCGTTTGCCGTGGAGCTGATGCGGACCTTATAGCCGCGTGTGACCGTCGGGTACATGGCCCGCCAGATCGCCTCACTGTCCTTATGGAAGGCGAACTCGTCTAAAAAGACATTCCCGGAAAATCCCCGGACCGTGTCCGGATTTGCCGGCAGCGAGATTATCCTGGAGCCGTTTGGAAGCTGCACTTCCTCTTTCGAGGCGCTCTCAGCCCGGATGATCTCGTCGGAGTAAACCTTCAGAACGCGCAAATGCGAGTACACCTTTTGGATAACCTCGCGGGACTGTCTTTCCGATGCGGAGAGGACCAGATTATTGCACTTTCTTTCAAGCCCCTCCGCTACCGCCTCCATTGAAAGCGCGAATGACTTGCCGATTTGCCTGGCCGCCAGCCATATCTTTTTCCGTGCCCTGTCGTTCATCCAGCGCTGCTGATAGGGCAGCAATATTGGCCGGCTCTTTGCGGCCCTTTCCCGGGGTCCGGAGACGCGTACCCCGCCGGAATTAAAGGGTCTGCGGGCGGATGATGTTTTATCTTTTGATCCCATACTCCGCCTCCAAAATACGCTCCGCTTCTTCCTTGAGCTGCCTGGCTGTAAACTTCTTCTCTTTCGTCTCTTTTCTGGCAAGCCCGATTACGGTTTTCAAGAGGTTCGTGTAAGCGTGTACGGCCTGGTTGTCTATGCCGTCGATGCTCTCGAAATAACGTTCATATTTCTCAATCTGGGCCACGAGCTTCCGCACCATCATCTTTTCGAATTCGGGCATGCCCTCAAATTCGGGCCGGACTTCCATTATCTTGTTTTTTCCCATCGAGCTAAAACCTCACGTCCACGCCGATGTCTCCGGCAAAACCGTCAAGCACATCGAGCCCCTTCGGAGAAATAGTTGCCATTTCAAGCCGTACGCCGCTGCACTTTCTCCTTTGGATCGTGACAAACCCCTTCTCCGCCAGGTAAACCAGGTGGCTTTGGCACTCCTCATCGGTCAGCCTGTAATCCAGGTCGTCCAGGAGCACGTGCAGGACCTTCGAATCCAACGGCCTGGGGTGTTCGTAGGCCAGCAGTTTCAGAATCGCTCCGCGAATGCGCCTATATCTTTCCTTTTTCGCGTCCATTCAGCCGCTCCTCCAGTCCGCTCAGCTTGCCGATCGTCATTTTCTGTAGGATCAGTATCTCCCGGTGCTCCGAGTTGTCCCGCCCGATAAACTCCTTTATGCTGCTCTTCATCTCGTCCATGCTCTCGGCCTGCTTGCCCATCGCCACCGCCTGGGCCTGCTGCGCTGCGATGAACTGGGTGCCGTGCTTGTCCGCCAGGCGGTAGAGCCCCAGCAGTATCACCAGGGCGATGAGCAGGCCGCCGCCGGCCTGGATGAGCGCCTGCCATATCTGGGGAGAGAGCCAGGAGAGCATCTTACCGCTGCACCCCTCCTCCGATGGCGTTTGCGTTCGGCCCCGCCGCATGCGGAAAGAGGAGGGACGCCGTCTCGTCGATGCCGGCGTCCACTATCGGCTGCAGGGCATCCCAGGTGTTTTTCTGGCCGCCCCTGGAATTTGCGTCTATCTGGCCTACCACATCCTTCAGAGTCCCGGCGACAAACGCCTTCTTCTCCGTTCCGGATTTCTTCTTCCACCCGAACAGCCCCTCGGCGACCTTCACCAGCTCCGGCAGCGCTTCCTCCACAAGTCCCACGATCTCCAGCAAAAGCATTTTCGATTCTCCTTTCTTTTTTTTGTCACCCTCTCCCAGCCTCCCCCCTTAAAGGGGGAGGGGTTAATCAACTGACCGCCTTGTCCCCCGTCGCTCCCGCGCCCCTCACCTTCCCGAGCATGCCGGTTATCAGGTCACGCGCCTTGATCTGGTCAAGTTTTGGCGCCGCGCGAAGAAGAAAAATGACGGCCTCACCCAATTTGCTCTCCGAGGGCAGGCGGCTCCCGTGGGTTTTCAAGAATTCCGCGCCCTCTTCTTCCGCATAAGCGATGGCGCGCGTGGCCAAACCCTCCAGATACTCCCGGTCCGCCTGCTTTATATCCAGGCGGTATTTCTTCCCCAGCCACGCAAACAGCATCCCCAAAAGGGCGATGACAAGGGCTGTAAGAAGTGGCGTGACCGTGTTTTGCACCAAGCCTATGATTGCGTCGATCATTTAAAACCTCCTCATTTTATTGCCCGTACGCTCCGGTCAGCAGGCTTTTAGCCTGTTGCCGTTATGCCTCCGGCCTTTTCCCTTCCTTCAGTTCAGCCAGCGTCAGCCCCCCCGTATACTCAAAGTGGCAGAAGTCCCCGAATTTGAATGTGCCTCCCCAGCGCAAACCGAGCGCCTCTCCGAGGCTTCCCAACTCCTCGTAATCCGGAACCCCGTTTTCATTGAAATCCGCTTTCCTGTCCCACGTTGGCGTATGCGTGCCGGGTTTTAAAATAGCTACGTCGAAGGCGCAGCCGAATTGGTGGATTGAAGTGAGGACCTTGGTGACAATCCTGTTTTCTGCCTCGGTGATGGGCTGCATCCCGGCATCGTGCCTGAGCCGGTTCACCTCACCGGGCGTTTTCCTGCCCTGGGCGAACAGCGCCAGTTGCTCGGTCTCCGTCCGGCGGGCGCAGGTGATCATGAACTCGATCCCCTTTTCCTTCGCCGCAGCTTGGAGCTTCAAAAATTTCCCCCTGACTACCGGGACCAGACCGTTTATGTCTCGCATTATCTTATCCACACCCCTTTCAATCCGCCGCCTAGGTGAAAGGAAGGCCGGGCAATCATAAATGGATTACCCGGCCCCATCCGGAGGGAAGAAACGGGGATAATTTGGCGGCGAGGGCCCGGAATAAAAGCGCCCCCATCCGTGAGGAGGGCGTGAAGGAAGGCTATATTAAAAACTCCATACATCATGCATGGAGTTTAAAAGACGGGGCAGGTGGAAGTCCGCCTAAACTCTTTAGGAAATCAGTTTAAGAAGGAAGGAAGAAGCGGAATTTCAGTATGCAAAATAGGGGCCTGTGCCAAGAGGGGAATTCGTCCCCTCTATGCCCATGAAGACGTACCGCCCGAAATAAAACGGGATTCCCCAGTCAAACGCGTCGGAGTCCATCTCCGGGCCGCCTATCTCCAAAAAAACCGCATTGGACGTATTGCTGGTGAGTTTATCAAAGTCGCCAATCTGGAAATTCACGGTATTGGTTGTGCGCGGAGCGCCTGAAGCCCCTTCCTGGGTGGCGGAGAGGTTCTGCGTGGAGGTCGGGCAGTACCACGATGGGTGGCCGGAGCAGACCGTAATCGCCTTATCCTTATCCGGGAAGAAAAGCCCGTTTGAGCCGGTATCGACAAAGCTGCTTGTCAGGGACGCGCCGTTAAAACTCGTGGTGAAATCACCGGAAGCATCAAGGGGAAAGGTCCTGACCGCGCCCGGAGTATTATTAGGTTCGGTGCCGATGCCGAGTACGAGGCTGCCGTTTATGGAAGATGTCCCCCCGGGTGCGACTTCGGGGAGTTCGACCAGTATGCCGTTATTGTCTTTCGGCAGCGATGCCACTGGATTCCGGACCTGGTTTGAAAGAGGCACCGCGGTTTGCGCACAAGCGCCGGTGTTGGGGTTGCAGGACCAGTAAATTCCCGTGGCATAGGAGGCGCAGGTAATGCCGCAGTCGTGCACAAGGGGGCCAACACCGAGAATGCCGTTAAAACCTGCCTGTGACGGCAGGGTATCGGGTGTTCCCGGACAGTTGTTGCCGCCTGTGAAGGTTGAATCTATTACCTGGATTGGAACGGTTACCCCAGGCTCCCCGCCCAGAATGATTTGCGCCACCTGGACCGGCCCCCAGTCCGAAGAGCCGTCAACGAACTGCTGGCATTCGGCAAGCTCCCCCCCTGAAGCGCTTGTTTCCTGGGCCAGGGGAAGACCGTTTAAGGCGGACTTGAAAATCCTGAGCCCGTAGCTGCCGGTGTCCAGGAGTATGCCGCTTATGGTATGACAGTTGGAAGTGCCCGGAGTGCAGACCGTAACGCTTACGCACGGCTCGTTAAAATAAGAACCGTTCTGCAGGCAGAGCGATCCGTTAACACTTACGGCAACCACATTATTTGTTCTGTCTGCCCCGCCGCCTCCCCCGCTTGGGGCCGGCGTGCCGTTACCGCCTCCGCCTCCCCCGCCGCAGCCGGCAATGACAGCAACACACAAAAAAAATAGGAGCGCCCCGCCATATGCCTTCAGACTACCGTATATCACTGGCGCTCACACCATCCGGGATCAAAGCCGGCACATAGGCCCGTCCGTGGAGGTCTCTCATATGTCCCCATTTTTCGACGACTATATTGCCGGTCTTGACCCGCAGCGGCTTTCTGCCATGCGCACGGGGCATCCGGCGCCTCGCCTCCGCGTACTCCCCCGCATAACAGCCAAGGAGCTTCGTAAGATCGGGGTACGCAATCCCGTTCCAGGCAATACCGAATACAACGCCTCCTGGAGAAACGTATTCCCGAATTGTGACGGCAGCGGTGGTTATCTCATGAATGGTATAGTTTTTTTGGGTCCTCACGGTCCGCCTCGCGCCCCTCAAAGCCGAAGCATCGCTTTTGATGGACCCCGCAGGGCCGCCAAGCGTTGCCTGCGCGGCGGAAGCAGCCAGGATTAATGACAGCCCAAGCCCGATAGTTACTGAATAAAAAAATTTATTTTTCCTCATGGCTTAAATTCCTGGTGAATTCAGGTTTGATACCTAATTGGATTTTAGTTTAAAAAATAGCCTGGTGTAAAGCTTTTAAGCCCTTTACAATGTTTTTTTTCAGGCCTTGACAGCTTCAATCAGTATGCCTTGAAATCTCCACTGCCCGATGTTATAGTTTCCTAACCTTTGCGTTTCTCAAAATGGGTTTTTTGAAACAGGGAATAAAAATGCCGGCCAAGGCCAGCTTAGGGCTTACTTTGACGCTTCTTGCAATCATCCTTATTGCAAGCCCCTGGGCATCCGCAGGTATCAGCCGCTCATCCAATGAGGTAAAATCGGACCATGCGGCAAAGGTGGAACAAGAGACGGGCAGGGCCGGGACAGGCTATTTAAAATGTCTTAGCTGCCATGCCGATTACAAAAATAATCATCACCCAATCGGTTTCGTCCCCTCCATCGTAACCAACACCACCGTCTTTCCCTTATATGACGGCAAGGTGCAGTGCCTTACCTGCCATACACGGAACCACCGGGGGGGCGGACAGTTGCTGCGCGGGGGGCCTTACTCCGACCGGAGAGAGATTTGTTTCCGGTGCCACTCCAAAGAGGAGTATTCGGGAATAGATCCTCACATCATGATGGATGACAACGGCGTGATAATGAAGGTAAACGACAGGCCCGTATGTCTCGTATGCCATGAAAAAATGCCAAACCCAAAGAGCGACGGGACAAAGGATGTCTCTTTCAGGGCCGATGTGGCATTCCTCTGCTGGCGCTGTCATTCCCCCATGGTCAGCCCGGTTTTCGATCAGCATTTTCTAGTCACCCTTCCCGCAGGCATGCTTAATTATATGAAGAAAAATGCCAGGAGCCTGGCAGTGACAATTCCCCTTGTCCCAAGAAACCGCATAACCTGTTCAACGTGCCACAATCCCCATCAAAAAGGAATAATCCAAAACGGAGCTTCCTCGAAAGGGGCGGACTCCAGGGACAGGCTTCGCCTGCCCGTGCCCGACCTCTGCCTGGTCTGTCACCGGCTGTCATAACCTGTCAATCTGTCACCGGATGCAATATCCGTCGCCGGCCGCAATGGGCCCGGAAGGAGAATCTTCACGGTCCCTTTGCCTCCGGTTCAATATGCGGCGGACCCAGACCTCGGTCAATCCGTACTTCAGGGCCAGTTCCTTGTAATTTGCGCCGTTAAATTCCCTCCGTATGTTCTGGTCGCGCTTTTTAACGATTAGGCTTCCTATCTTTGGGAAGTAGAAGGGCAGCCCCCCAAGCTCTTCCGAGAGTTTTAGCGCGTTGCCCACGCCCACCACACGGGCTACGGCCTGGTAGCCCTCGGGGAGGTCCTCCGGCCGCATCTCTCTTGCTATCTCGTCAAGCCATGCGCTCATATGGATGTGAAAAGGGTTGGATTGATTGTATTGTTGTCAGGATTCCAGCCGGTCATGCCGCTATCTCCTTGCCTTTATCCTTCAGACCCCCGCCGCAGCGGCAGTCCCTGCCTGCCCGCCCGAAATCTATACCGTAACCGAAAACATCCTCTTTCACGCGTCCGGCACCCGCCTTCGAAAGCGTCTCCTCATCAAGGGCAGCCATTTTCCCCCTATCCGGGGCTTCAGTCACCCGGATGCAGTTTTTCAGCCCCAGATTCTTGAGACACTCGACAGTACGCTTCTCGTCGGGGATGACAAGCCTCGTCGAAAGACGGAAAGAGACGACGCCAAATGCCAGGGCGATGTGCTTTTTCCCGCCAAAATCAGCCCGGCGCCTGCCGGCAAATTCCTTCATTGCAGCCTCCAGAGACGTCTTTTTCTCCTCCAGAGGCCCGCTGGCAAGCCGCGCCCGCTCCTTGATTTCGGTGATCTTCGCGTTCATCCGCGTTTCGATACCGGTCAATTCCAGTTCTATAATGCTTATCTGCCTTAATGCCTCATCCACATCACCCCATGTCTTGAATCCCGTCTGCCCCCGTTTACGCATTTTCTTCAAACCCCTCCTTTAAATGATTGCTTGAAAAAAATTTCTCCTTACGGATAAAATATCGGAAAAACGATAAAGCCCTGACTCGAAGACAAATTTTTTGCGGACCGATCATGGCGCGGATTCCGGGTTTTCTCTGGAGGAAAGAGGGGGACAATGATATATTCTTTTATAACTTGGGTTGTTGCACAGAACATGTCCATCCCTGGCCCTGCTGTCTTCCACCTGCCTTCCGGAGCCGCACCTGACGACCACCCAGTAAATTTAATCGGCATGGCGATAATTTGTCAAGAAAAAAATTAAAATGACCATCGGAAAGAGAATAAAAGGGTACCGTTTGAAAAAAAACCTGAAAGTCAAGGAATTTTCAGAAAAAATAGGCATTTCTCAGGGGACCCTTTCCGATATTGAAAATGAAAAAACAAAGCCCTCGGCTGATACGCTGAGCCTTATAATTCGACATACCGATATAAACCCCAATTGGCTTCTGACGGGACAGGGCCCATTGACCAAAAAGTTTGTTGCGTTCAATCACTGGCAAGGCACAGACCCGGATACCGGCGAGAGGCTTTATGCAACCAACGAGGGTTTCATGCCGGAATCCGAAGTGGAAGGACGCCTGAACATACGCGAAGGCTCCCTTGAGGAGTATTTCTCAAGCCAGCCCAAGACAAAGGCGGTGAAGCATCCGATTGCCACGGGGGGTTACGGCGAAGATACGGCCTGGCTGTCTGTTTATACGTTTGCCGGCGCAGGGGCCCCCAAGGGGCTGACCGAGTACGAGCCGATAGAGACGATAAGGCTCCCGGAGGAATTCGGGGGGCCGGCAATTGTGACGGTCAAGGTGCGCGGCGAATCCATGATGCCCACCATCTGGGATGGTGCCCTCTGTGGAGTCAACACATCAGTCCTGAACATAGTCAGCGGCGAAATCTATGCCTTCTGGATGCCGTACGAAGGGGCGGTAATAAAACGGGTGTTTGTGGGGTATGAAAAGCTGATTTTGAAATCGGACAACCCCATCTTCCCGCCGATAGAGCTGCCAAGGCAGGAACTGGATGCCCATTCGGAGCTTTACAGGCTCCTGGGGCGCGTCGACTGGATTGTCCAGAGGAGGCAGAAGTAAAACCGTTTTTTGTTCAGGCGGCCTTATCGAACCTGTTCAGGATTGATATGATCTCATCAATTACCAGGCCGGCCTCGGAGATGTATTGCCCGGAGTTGTCCTTGTCGCCCTTTTTTGCCGCCTCATAGGCCTTCAACCCCAGATCGTGGAGGCGTTTGTGAGGAAGCTCCAATTCCTTATATGCGGCCGTGCCGCCAAAATCTCTGCGGCCCTCCCCGTAATACCATTTACCTATGCCTGACCTGTCGGCATACAGTTCATCGAGGGAGATCGATGCGCCTCCGGCTTCAAGCAAATCCAGTATCCCGTGCAGCCAGAGCACATAATCCGACTTCAGAACGCCGATTCTCATAACTGGGTCCGTGAAGCCTTCTAGTATGCTTAAAAACTCCTTTGCGTTCAAATTGAACTTATTGAACGACAATGCCATCTCCTTGACGGTCTGGGAACTCTTCTTCGCGTCCTCGGTGATGCCGCTTAAATTGTTCGATATTTCGGTCGCCGTGGCGGACTGTTCCTCGGTCGTGGTAACCACTTCGCGTATCATGTCGGAGACTTTTTCGAAGCTCACATTGATCTCCTTGAAAGATTCCTCCAGTTTGCGCGCAAGCCCGCTTGTCGTATTGGCCTTGCCCACCGCAAGGTCCATGATGTTCGTCGCCTCAACGATGCCGGAATGGATCGACCCCAGGATGCCGTTGATGTCGCTTGTGGCGTTTGACGTTCTCTGCGCGAGTTTGCCCACCTCGTCGGCAACTACGGCAAATCCCCTTCCATGCTCCCCCGCCCTTGCAGCCTCTATCGCGGCATTCAGGGCCAGCAGGTTCGTCTGATCGGCGATGTCCTTTATAAGCACGACTATCTCGTCTATCTTCTTTGAAAGCCCGGCGAGGTCCTTTACCTTCGCTGACGCGCTTTCTATCTGCCCGTTGACCTCCTCGATCGAGGAGACGGTCTCGCCGATTATCACCTTGCCCTTGGCGGAAATGTCCTTTGCGTTCTCGGCCGATTGCGAGGCGGTGTTTACATTCCTGGCGATATCCCCCACTGTAAACGACATCTCCTCGGTGGCGGCCGCAGCAGTGGTCGTACGCTCAAGGTCCTTGTCAACCTTCTGGGAGACGCTCTTGCCGTGCATGGTGAGATTCGTTGCGTCCTTGAGGACATAGGACGTCTTGCCCGCAATCTTCCTCAGGACATCCTTCATTGCGGATATTATCCTGTTTACGTCGTCTGCGAGCTCGCCGAACTCGTCTTCAGTCTTTGCCTCCAGGTTTATGGTGAGGTCCCCCGCCGCGATCTTCTGCGCGGAGGCGCCTATGTTCCGAAGGACTTTTATCATGTATTTGTTGATGAAGAGAAATGTGAAGATAAAGCTGGCCGAAAAGACGACCAAAACAATCGTTATGACCGAGATTATCGTCGATCTTATATACACTTTGACCGCGCCCAGCCGTTTCGCGAACTCCGCCCTGGAGCTGTCGATAATCCCGTTTGCTGCCGTCAGGAAGTCCCTCGACCTTTTGGCCTGTTTGGTCTCGAGGATATTCATGGCCTGCCCGAGTTTTCCCGACTCGACCAGTGGGATGAGATCTCCCTTTATGGTATGCATGAAAGGCGTCCAGGAATTTTCAATATCGCTTACCTGGTCCTTATAGGCGCCGTTTTGAAGTTTTTCGAGGTCTGAATTGGTCTTTTTTATGTAAAAATCGATGACTGCCTCCTGCTGGTCCCAGGTGGACTGGTCCTTCGCAAGCGCCATCCTGAGGAAAGCGGCCCTCACGGCGTTTATGTTTGTCTTCAGCTCGACGATGCGCTGGACATCGCCGCTCATGGCGTTTATCGAATCGTAGCGGGCCTTGATCCTGAAGAAATTCACGCTTACGATGGCAAGTATGCCAATTATCAAAAAGCTCATGAATGCATAGCCGGCCATCACCTTGGTTTTAAGCCTCATGGCCAGTAATTTCCTGAACAGCCCTTTCATCTCACGCCCTCTCCAATCCGTCCGGCGCTGCCTTTTGTTTCACGGATTCAATCCTCCGGGCCAACCTTAAATTCAAAGCCTAATTATATAATCGAAATCAACGGGGAAAAACTTTAAGCAGAGGCGGGGAAACAGCGTTTGGGGATGCGGGGAGCACCGGAGTCAAGGGCAATATGCCGCCCTTTCCCCTGACCCCGGACCGGAGCGCCAAGGCCTGTCTTACAGTGCGGCTCTAAACCCGGGGATTGCCGGGTCCAAACTACTGGGCTGGCGCGTTCGCGCCGCCTGCGGGAGCCGCGGCATTGCTCGGAGCGTTTGCAGGGGCCGCTGCAGGCGCGGGGGCGTTTGCGGGAGCGGCGGGCATCTCTTTTTTCTTGCATCCGCCCACGCTGACAAGCGCGGCCGCCAGCAGGATTGTCAAACCCAGGGATTTCAAATATCTCATCTCTCATATCCTCCTTTTGCATTGAGAGTGAATGGATTGTCTTTTCTTTTTAAGGTTATCAGAATATGACTTTAAGTCAAGAAAGGATGTGGATGCGGCTCCGTATGAATGGAATGGTAGTATTCCAGCTCCAGGAGCCGTCTTTTAATCTCCAGATCGGGCGAATATCCGCCGAGGCCCCCGCCGGATTCTATAACGCGATGGCACGGCAACACTATCGGCAGGGGATTCTTTGCAAGCGCCTGCCCCGCGGCCCTCGCGGCTTGGGGGCGGCCTGCGCGCTCCGCAATCCATTTATAGGAACTGGTCTGCCCATACGGTATCTCTAGCAACGCAAGCCATACGCTGCGCTCAAATGGGGTGCCATCGATCATCGAGAAAGGGTAGGTGAACGCCTTGAGGGTGCCATCAAAATATTGCCTGAACTCGTTTATCAGTGCCCGGTCCGCTGCCGCCTTCCTGCAACCCGAAGGCTTCCGCCCGATTGACACGCCGGCAAGCTCCCTGCCCCTTATCAGCAGGTACAAGAGGCCTACGGGGCTTTCGAAGCAGTCATAAAAGATATTCATCTCTCACAGATGAGCCTGAGACCCGAATAATAACAGCAAAGCTCGCTGTCCATATCGTTCATGAAAGAACGTTCCTCGCCGTCTTCAAACAACACCCTGACCATGCAGATGCCTCCCTCCAAAACGGAGTGCTTCTCCTCCACCACCTCTCCAACACCCCAGAAACCGTATCTGATATGCTCCACACGGTCGCCGGTCTTTAAATACAACCTTTTGCGCACATAATATTATAACAGGTGGCCCGCAGGCTCCAAAATCTTTCAAAAGCCCGTCTTTTTATGTTATAAAAGTAGATGTCTTTCCATACCTCCAGGAGGATAAAATGAAGAAATTCGTGCTGCTTGTGGCAATGCTCGCTTTGGCGGTTTCCTGCTCAAAAACCGCAAATCAGGCAAAATCCGCCGACAATTCCCCTGTACTGGCAACGGTTGGCGGCAAAGCCATAACAAAGGCAATGTTTGAGGATGAGATAAACGCCCTCCCGCCCCAGATAAGGGACTACTTCCTGAAGCAGGGCGGAAGCCAGGCATTCCTGAACGAGATCATCAACAAGGAACTGCTCTACCAGGAAGCCATGAAGGAGGGAATTGAAAATGACCAGAGGCTGCAAAAGGCGGTTGAGGACTATAAAAAAATAACCATGGTGAAACTGCTTCTGCAGAAGAAAATGGAAGGCAGCAATCCCACGGTTTCGGATGCGGAAGTCAAACAGTATTATGACTCCCACAAGGACGATTTCAAGATGAAAGGCGCGGGAAATACCGCCAAGGTGGTCCCATTCGACGCGATAAAGGCCCTTCTGAAACAACGCATGGTCGCCGCAAAGCAGGAGCAGGCCTTTACGGATTATGTAAATACCCTCAAAAAGACCACGAAGGTCGATATAAATGAGCAGGCCGTAAAGGCGCTGGATGCGGCCGCGCCGGCCGCCGGAAATACACCGGCAAAATAAAAAAGGACCTCCGGCGCTTCGCCCTGAAGACACCCGCGACAAAATGTTGCCTACGCCCGGGACCCCCTCCCCAAAAAGCTCAGGTTTTTGGGGAGGGGGTCCCGAGTGAAAGGGCCAGCCAACAGGCATAACAAGCCGGGGAATGACGAAGTTGGGACCTTTTTCAGCAGGCTGTTAAAGCGCTATCCCTTGGGGATCTGGACCGAGCAGAAGGTGTCCCCGATCGGGACCGCCTTTTCCACTACGGCAGGTTTGCCAAGGAGTTCCGAAACAAGCTCGACTTCGCTGTTGCAGGCCTCCCGGTAGCGGCTTGATATCCTTGAAAGGGGACAGTTGTAGAGGTTGAGGGCGTAATATTGCCCCTCATCCTTAAGCTCGACAAAATAGCCTTCCTCCTCGAACAGGTTGGAAAGCGCCCTGATCTTGCCATGGAAATCATGCCGCGAAAGAAGCCGGACTCTTTCTTTCAAAAGCCTCTCCTTGCGCTTTTCGAAGAGGGCCTCTATCTTGGCCCTGCCATCCATCGCCTCCAGGTCCGAAAGGATGTCAAGCGCGAATCCCGGATAGCCCTTTGGGAAGATATCGTCGGCGCTGTCGGTAAGCTTATAGACGAAAACAGGCCTTCCTATGCCGTGTTTCTTCGTCTCGTAATTGATTAGGCTTTTTCTTTCAAGGGCGATGAGGTGCTGCCTTACGCCCATCGGTGTGATGCCTATCCGCCTGCTTAACTCATCGGCGGTAAGGCCGCCGGTTTTCTTAAGCAGCATGATAATCCTGTCCTTGGTCTGGCCATCTTCAATACGCATGGTTCCCCCTCCCTTTGCGCAAAGCCAGTTTTTCAAAAATAAGTTAGCATAAATTTAAAAGTTTGTAAATAGTTATTTTTGAAATTTTAGTCCCTGACAAGCTGCGCGATTATTTGCGCTGTATCGACCGGATTTTGGATGCTATAATAATTTACGAATCCGGCAGAAAAATGAACCACCCTGCAGCAAGCTGCAGGGTATCTAAATCATCCCCTCCCTTGAGGGGAGGGGATAAAGATAAAGGGGAGGGTGAATAATCAGGCACCCTCTCCCAACCTCCCCCCTCAAGGGGGAGGAGTTAGCGGAAACCCTGTACAAGCTACAGGGAATTGCAAGTTAAAAACGGGGCTCCACGGAGGCGGAAATGATAGTTGTGGCCGACAATCTCAACACGAGGAACAAGTCATACATGGCCGCCCTTGACGCCAAGGACTCAAAGGGTATCGCCTCCATGGCAAAGGCTCTTGCCGGGGCGCATGCCGACGTCATAAACGTACAATGCTCACTTGACGGCTCCGGGGATGAGCAGCGGCTGCCATGGGCCGTGGAAGTAATCCAGGGGGCCACCGGAGGCATGCTTTGTCTGGATTCAAGAAATATGGAAGGCCTTAAAAAGACGCTCTCCGTGGTAAAAAAGCCCCCCCTGATAAACTACATCTCCGAAACCGAACCCAGGGAGCGCGACGAGTGCCTGGCACTGGCCGGACGGGCGAGGGCGTATCTGGTTTTGAGGGCTTCCAGGGGAAGCATTCCCATCTCTCTCGAAGGCAAACTGCAGATACTCGAAGAACTCCTGGAGGCGGCAAACAGGGCCGATATACCCAATGAGCGGCTTTTTCTGGACCCCTCCCTGGTCCATCTGGGCAGGGGCGCAGGGCAGGACAATATCCTGAACTCGCATGAATGCATACGGGCTATAAAGGAGATGGTGGAGCCGCCGGCAAACACCATCGCCTGGATATCAAACGTTTCCACCGGCATATCCTCCAGGCAGGCGAGGAAGATGACGGAGGCCTGCATTCTGACCTATCTGGCCGGGGCTGGACTGGACGCGGCCATGGTCGACGTGCTTGACCCCGAAATCAGCAAGGCCCTCTATTTCATAAAATCCTTCAGGGATGAGATAGTTTTTTCCCCTGCGGATATACCGGCTTTGAAGTCATGATGCCCGCCAGACCGAGGCCATTGAGACCGGGATGCTGAAGCTGCAGGACGGGATAAAGGAGATCATCAGGAAAACCGCCACCTCCCTTCCCCGGGATGTGGAGGCCGCTCTCGTGAGGGCCTACGAGGGCGAGGCCGACGGCAGCCCCGCAAAAGAGGTCCTGGCCAGCATGCTTGAAAACGTCTCTATTGCAAAAAGCTCATCTAAACCCCTGTGCCAGGACTCGGGAACGCCTATTTTCTATGCTCGCGTTCCAAGGGGGCTGAGTTTCCCGGTCATTGAAAAATCCATCATCGAAGGGGTGAGGCTTGCCACTGGCAGCGTCCCCCTCAGGCCAAACGCCGTGGATGTGTTGACGGACAAAAACTCGGGCGACAACACCGGCATCGGTTTCCCCGAGATATATTTCGAGCAAAGCGAAGAAGACACCCTTGTTATAGACTTGTCCCTCAAGGGGGCCGGAAGTGAGAACGCGGGTACGTTCTATAAACTGCCGGATGAGAGGTTAAAGGCGGAGCGGGACCTGGAGGGGGTCAGAAAGTGCGTCCTGGATGCCGTTTATTCGATCCAGGGCAGGGCGTGTCCCCCGTATACCGTGGGGGTAGGAATCGCCGGCACCAGGATAGCCGCGGCGGCGCTCTCCAGGAAGGCCCTGATGAGCAAATTGACGGATGAGCCGGGGGACGACCGTATAAGGGAACTCGAAAAAAAGCTCCTGGCCCAGATCAACGAGCTGGGCATAGGGGCCATGGGCCTGGGTGGAAGCTGCACGGCCCTGGGGGTGAAGATAAAACACGCCCACAGGCACACCGGGTCCTATTTCGTGGATATATCGATCGCCTGCTGGGCAAACCGCAGAAGCAGGCTCATCTGGTAGAAAGCATATACGTGGCCGGGAAGAAAATAATAAGAGTTGAAACTCCGCTTACTGAGGACGCCGCGCGGGCGCTCCGGGTGGGAGACTCCGTGCTCATAAACGGCATCGTGCTCACCGCGAGAGACAAGGTGCACAAACATCTTGTAAACAAGCGGCCGAATCCCGGGGACATCCCGTTTGAGCTTGCCGGGGCTGTCCTGTACCACGCCGGCCCCCTGATGAAGGAAGAAGACGGGAAACTGGAGGTCGTGGCGGCCGGGCCTACCACCAGCCAGAGGATGCAGATGTACGAGCCTTTCGTAATCAGGCATTACGGAATAAGGGGCATCATCGGCAAGGGCGGCATGACGGGGGATGTGATACAGGCGATGCAGGAGGCCGGCGCGGTCTATTTCCATGCTATAGGGGGCGCCGGGGCCCTGCTTGCCGGGAAGATAAAAAAGATAGAGGGGGTATGGATGCTGGAAGAGTTCGGCCGGGCGGAGGCCATGTGGGCATTCAGGGTCGAGGACTTCCCCGCGGTGGTCACTATCGACACGACGGGAGCAAGCCTTCACGACCAGGTGGAAAAACTCTCCCAAAAAAGGCTTGAGGGCCTGCTTTCAACCTGACATGTTTCTCTTTATCACGGGGGGGACGGGATTCGTCGGCGGGCATCTGATGGCCGAGCTTGCGCGGCGGGGCATCGGCGGCAGATGTCTCTTGCACAGCCTGAAAAAAGCGCCCCGGTGCTCCGGGTTCGAGACCGTCCCCGGCTCTCTGGAAGACATACCGGAGGGCTCCATGGACGGCGTGGACATGGTTGTGCACCTGGTCGGCATAGTGGCGGAAGAGGGAGCAAGCACATTCGAGTCCGTCCACGTCAGGGGCACGGCCAACCTCGTAAACGAGGCGTTGAAGGCGGGGGTGAAGCGCTTCTTCTATCAGAGCAGCCTCGGGGCCTCCATCAACTCCCCCAGCATGTACCAGAAATCCAAGGCCCGCGCCGAAGAGGCGGTAATGGAGTCCGGGATGCACTATACGATATTCCGCCCTTCCCTCATCCTGGGCCGGGGAGACGGTTTTTCAAAGCAGATCGTTGACTCGATAAATTCCTACCCCGTCATGGCTGTGCCCGGCACCGGCGAGGCGAAATTTCAGCCGCTCACCATATCGGACTGGGTCAAATGTTTCCTTGTGATGCTGGAAGACGGGCGCTACCTGGACAGGGTTTGCGAGATCGGCGGCCCGGAGCGGTTTACATTCAACGAGCTGATAATGATGTACATGCAGGCCATGGGTGTGAAAAAAAGACTCATCCATGTGCCCACCGGAATCGTGAAGACGGGAATCTCCCTCCTTAAACTCGCCAGGGCAGCCGGGTATAAAAAATTTCCTCCGGTCAGCCGGGACCAGATCACTCTGCTTGAGACGGACAATATAACGGACACGGATTCGATCAAAAAGGGGTTCGGTTTCGAGCCGGAAAACGTCGGGGACGCGCTGAGGGGATTTCTTCCGTCCGCTTGACCCTCGGGGCGCCAATAACCCTTTTTACTTCACTACCAGGACGGGACAGGGCGCGTAATCGACGATCCTTGAGGAGATGCTTCCCAGGAGGAATTTCTTGGCTCCGTGCCTGCCGTGGGAACCGGTCACGATAAGGTCAACCTTCATCTTTCTCGCCGTTTCCAGTATCTTCTCGGCCGGGTCGCCCTGCCTCAGGATGATCTTTGCGTCTATGGACCTGCCGGAAAGGGAGGCCCTTATCTTTTCCAGTGAGGCCTGGGTCTCCTCGGTCATGATCTGGGTTATCCGCTGCCTGTCAAGGTCGGCCAGCTCCGTAAGATAAAGCTCCGGTATCACGGAGAGGACCGTGATGGAGGATTCGAACTTTACCGCTATCTCCGCGGCCTTTTTGAGGGCCTTGTCAGAGGCCTTGGAGCCGTCATGCGTAACCAGTATCCTTTTCAACCCAGAGACCGCCTCCCACGCAAAATCTTGCATCGCTATTTAATTTTAGCAGTATTTCATCTAAAAAACCAAGGGGATAATCGAATTTTCCGGAATCAAAGGAAAAAAAGGGGGGGAGCCCGGGGCTCCCCCTGTCATTTTCACGGCTTTTACGGGACTTCCCCCTCAGGAAATAAACTTCAGCGGGTCCCGGTACTCATGGCACTTGGTGCACTTTTTCCTGGCGATAGCGGGCGTTACCCTCCATGTATGGGGGGTATGGCAATCGGTGCACTTCATATTCATCATCTGGATATGCATCTGGTGCTTGCCCGTGCGCAGTATGTCCGGATGGCACTGCATGCAGACGGCCCTGTCCGGCAGCAGGCTGCCATGGGGCTTATGGCACTGATAGCAGTAAAACTGCATCGGCGAGTCCGGGCTCCACTTTATCTTTGTCGCCATCCTGACAAGCGCGGAGGACGGCTGATAATGGGTGACATCTATGGTCGGGTTCTTGAGCAGTTGCTGCCTCGTCTGGTCGGAACCGTGGCAGTAGAGGCATTTCAGCCTGTCCGGTTTCAGGTCCAGGGTCCTGTCGGTATGGCAGTTGAGGCAGGCCAGCCCCTTCATTCCGGTGCCGTGCACTTCCCTGCCGGGGTGGCATCTTACGCAGAACCTCGGCTGGGGCCTGAAATGGTGGACTATATACCCATGGCACTTCGTGCACTGTATCTGCCTGGCGAAGAAGTGCTGCTGGTGCATGGGCGAATTGTTTATCTTGGGCGCATTCGGGTAATGCTCGTCCGTACTGTAATGGCAGTTCACGCAAAGCTTCCAGGGCACTATGGTCTCCCCATGGCGCGGCGGAACTGACGTAGGGTTCTTGAATATGAAACTTACGAGAAGCTTGTTCTGGTCCATGAGGCTCAAGTGGTGGCACTTATGGCAACTGATGCCGGTGTGAACGCTCCTGGACCAGGCTTTGTACGCCGGGGTCATAAGGTGGCAGGCTACGCAGAATTTGGGATTGTTCTCCTTATAATCCCAAAACTTGTAGCCACCAAACGCCCCCCCCGCAACAACCACTAATAAAATAGCGGCCAAATACAGTTTCGACTTCCCCGAACTTAATGCCATTGCAGATTCTCCTTCCCCCGTATTGAAGATTTACCTACAATCACAGTGTCAGCAGGGATATGCAAAATCCTGTTTCTTATGCGATCACCTGTCCCTCCTGGATTTGATCAAAAATAAATTTATAAATTCCTGAAGACATGATAAGCAGCCCTGGCGGTCTTTGCGATGTCCGCCGGGGTATGGGCAAGGCTCATGAATCCAGCCTCAAACTGGCTCGGGGCCAGGTTAATGCCCTGTTCAAGCATGCCGCTGAAAAATTTGCCGAATCTGGCTGTATCGGCGCTCTTCGCACTCTTGTAATCGACTACTTCCCTGCCTGTAAAATATGTGCAAAACATGGTGCCGGCACGGTAGAACTTCACCTCTGCCCCCGCCTTCAAGGCGGCCTGCCCGAGCGCCGCTTCGAGCTGCGCCGCCCGCTGTTCGATCCTGTTCCAGACCCCTTTGCCGGAGAGTATCTTCAGCGTCTCAATCCCCGCCGTCATCGCAAGCGGGTTGCCGGAGAGCGTGCCTGCCTGGTAGACCGGGCCCTGGGGGGCCACCATCTCCATTATCTCCTTCCTGCCGCCAAAGGCCCCGACGGGAAGGCCGCCGCCAATGACCTTTCCAAGGCACGTCATGTCCGGTTTTATCCCGTAATGGGCCTGGGCCCCCCCGTATGAGACCCTGAACCCCGTCATTACTTCATCAAAAACAAGGACAATCCCGTATTTGGCCGTCAGCCTGCGCATGGCCTCGAGGTAGCCCGGCCTGGGAAGGACGCATCCTATATTGCCGACTACGGGCTCAACAATCACACAGGCGATTTCACGCCAGTTTTTCTCTATCGCGTTTTTAAGCGCCGCCTTGTCATTAAAAGGCAGCGTGATGGTATTTCTGGCGTATGATTTCGGGACGCCGGGACTGTCCGGAACGCCGAAGGTGGTTGCGCCTGAACCGGCCTTCACCAGAAGACCGTCGGCATGCCCGTGATAACAACCCTCGAATTTTATTATCTTGTCCCTGCCCGTAAAACCCCTTGCCACCCTGATTGCGCTCATCGTGGCCTCTGTGCCCGAATTCACCATACGGACCTTGTCCATCGAGGGATACGCCTTCAGGACCATCTCCGCAAGCTCGACCTCAAGCTGGGTGGGGGCGCCGTAACTCGTCCCTTTTTCAATCGCCTTCCGAAGCGCGGAGAGCACCCGTGGATGGGCATGCCCCAGTATCATCGGCCCCCAGGAAAGCACGTAGTCTATATACTCGTTGCCGTCGACATCGTAGAGCCTGGAGCCCTTTGCTCGGGATATAAACGGAGGGGTGCCCCCAACGGCCTTGAAGGCCCGAACGGGACTGTTCACACCACCGGGCATCACGGCCGCGGCCCTCTTGAAAAGGGCCTTGGACTTGCCTAGCCTCAATTCATCCACCTCCCCAAAAACTTATTAAAAATAACATAAAGTTTCAAAAAAAAGAAACCTAATAAATGTGGCTTGAAGGTAATTGCCCGCCGGTATGATAAAAATCATCGCCTGCCCGGGGCGGGAAAAGTTAAAATAAGCGGGAAAGCGAGCGTATTGCCTGCCGCCTGTGGCAGTGAATATTGATGGCGTTTATGTATAATAAAATTAAAAAGGAGGTATTCTGGCATGCTTCAGGGTGAAGGCACGCTTTACGATAAAGTGAAAGTGGTGATCGATGAGGTCAGGCCATTTCTGAAGGCCGACGGCGGGGATGCGGAGCTTGTCGACGTGTCCGCGGACGGGATTGTGAAACTGAAACTTCTTGGCGCCTGCGGCCATTGTCCCATGTCCATCATGACCCTCAAAATGGGCATTGAAAAGAAGATCAAGGAGCGGGTCCCGGGGATCAAGGAAGTGGTCGCGGTCTAAAGACCTGCCGTTGGAGGCCCATTCTGAAAGGCATCAGGGAAATAGCGAAAAAATATACCCCTGAGCAGATAGAAAGCTGCATAATAACGCAGCTTGAGACCGGGGAAAACATCTGCCTCAGGGACAAGGCCCATGAAAAAATCGTGAGCGATCTCGCCAAGGCCGCCTTCGTAAAAACGCTGATGGAGGAAAAGGGCCTCTCCCTCGCCGACGCCCTGCGGGAGCTGGCGCAGAGGATGAGGCTCATCCAGAGCCACGCGAAGCATGTGGCGGCCGGCGAAAGACGAAAAGGCTAGAACCTATCTCAAAATCAATTTTGAGATAGGTTCTAATCACCTTTCCAGGCTTTTCAATCGAGTAGGAGGCAGGCGATTAGTTCGCCTGCCGTCCTCTCACACCACCGTACGTGCCGTTCGGCATACGGCGGTTCGTAAGTTATAAGAGCCGTAAACATCGAGAAGCCCTATAAGACCTGCTC
>JAKAHV010000003.1 GCA_021825295.1 Nitrospirota bacterium | reverse complement strand
CGGGATCTGTTGTCCCAAGGGGAGAACGGTCTGCCACACCCTTAATTAAGTTCATAGCAAGTTTCCTCTCGTATAAACACTCCGTCTCCTATCATACAAGGGGAGAGGCAGGGAGAGGGTGCTTAATGAGGCAATAGGGGAGCATGTTTAGAACACCCTCCCCTTTATCCCCTCCCCTCAAGGGAGGGGGAATACCCACAGAAAACCCTGAAGAGCCAATCTTTAAAAACTGCTTCCGGAGAATTTTTGGGGGAGCAGGCGAAGCCGGGGTGAGCGGGTTTGGGCTTGGTGTATAATAACGTGTGGTAAAAGTTGCACTCACCGGAAATTACGGCAGCGGCAAGAGCACGGTGCTCGCGATTTTCAGACGTATGGGCGCGCTTTGCATCGATGCCGACCGTGTGGTTGCAGGGCTTCTCGAAGACCGGGACGTGCTTGAGAGGATAAGGAAGGCCGCCGGCAGTGGGGTTTTTGAAGGCGATGAGCTTTCAAAGAAGAAGCTCGCCGAACTCATCTTCACCGACCGGCCGGCGAGAGAGGCGGTGGAAGGCATCATCCACCCCATGGTCATGGAGAGGATAGAGGCGGAGCTGTCGAAATCAGGCGCCGAAATGGCCGTTGTTGAGGTGCCGCTTCTTTATGAAAAGGGCTACGAGGACATTTTTGACAAAGTGATAGCGGTGTATGCGGATGAGCAGACCGCTCTGGCGCGCCTCGGGGAAAGCGGGGTGTCCCGCGAAAGCGCGAGGCGGAGGCTTGCCGTCCAGATGCCCGCTGACCAGAAGATCAAGAAGGCCGATTACGTGATAAACAATCAGGGGGACATCGGGGAGACCGCCGCACAGGCGGGGCGAATATACGGGGAGCTGACGGGCAAATGCGGCAAAGACAGGAAATAGAGATAATAAGGGGACTGGAGGGGCTGAAACCCGGACGGGACGCTTATCCCAATCTGGTCCTGACCATCGGGAATTTTGACGGGCTGCATATCGGCCATCAGAAGATAATGGGCAAGGTGGCCGAGGCGGCAAAATCCATAGGCGGAGTATCCATGGCCATGAGCTTCGATCCCCATCCGGTGAAGGTGCTTGCGCCGGAAAGGGCCCCGAGCCTCATGACCCCTACCGAGGAGAAGGCCCGTGTAATGGGCCTTATGGGTATTGAGCATCTGCTGCTCATAAACTTCAACAAGGAGTTTGCGGGACTGGAAGCGGACGATTTCATAAGACGCGTCCTCATCGGCAAGCTCCATCCGGCTTGGATTATAGTCGGCCACAATTACGCCTTTGGAAGGGCAAAAAAGGGCACGACCGCCCTTCTGAGAAGAAGGGCGGCGAAATACGGGTTCAGGCTCACCGTGGTGCGCAACGTGCGCGCAGGCGGGCAAGTCGTCAGCAGCAGCCGGATACGGGGGCTTCTGGAGAGGGGCCGCGTCCTGGAGGCCTCAAAACTTCTGGGCAGGGCCTATATGATAGAGGGGACCGTCGAAAAAGGCGCGGGCCGTGGCGCGAGGCTCCTCGGCTATCCAACAGCAAACATCTTCTCCCCGCATGAGCTCATCCCGAGGGAAGGTGTTTACGCGGTGAGGGCCAGATTGAACGGCAGGATATGGGACGGCGTCCTGAATATCGGGACAAACCCGACCTTTAACGCGGGCAAGCTCACCTCCGAGGTCTACATAATGGATTTCAGCGGCGACATCCTCGGGGCAAACCTGAGGATCTATTTCATAAAGAGGATCAGAAACGAGGAGAAGTTCCCGTCCCCCGGCGCCCTGAAGGCGGCCATCGCCAGGGACGTCGAGGAGGCAAGAAAGATCCTGGCCGCCGAAAAAGGCATAAAAATAGTCTGAGATTCAAGGCAGGCTTTATTTCTTTTTTCCCTTGGCGTGGCCTATTTTGACCTTTCTTCCCTTTATGATGCTGTCGTTGACCGCGCCTATGACCCGGTCGGCAAGGTCGCCCGGCACCTCCACGAAGCTGAAGGTGTCGTACAGGGCGATATTGCCTATCCTGCGGGCTGGGATGTTCGCCTCCGCGGCGATGGACCGGACGATGTCCTCCACCCTGATCCTGTCTTTTCTGCCTATGGTCATGAAGAGGCGTATATAATCTTTTTTCCCGTCGTAGCCTCTTTTGATCTCCTCTATGTCCTCGATGTTCACATCGCCCAGCACCATATGCATGGCGGCGGCCGCCACATCCCGGGGAGGGTATTTCTCGAAGAGCCTGTCTGCCAGGGCGTGGAAGGCGGCCTGTTTGCCGCCGCCAATCGTCTCCTCGATGCCCGCGGCCAGGTCGTCCTCCCGCGCCTTTTTGACTTCCTCCTTGCCCGGCAGCTTCTCTTTTCTGATGAGCGTCTTTGCCGATTGTTCGATGAGCCTTAGCTGGCGGTACTGCCTTGGAGTTACCAGGGTGATTGCCATGCCCGGCTTGCCGGCCCGGCCCGTCCTGCCTATACGGTGTATGTAGCCCTCGGGGTCCTGCGGGATGCTGAAGTTGATGACGTGGGAGACATCAGGGATGTCCAGGCCGCGGGCCGCCACATCGGTGGCCACCAGGATGTCGATCTCCCCGTTTTTGAATTTTCGCATCATCTCGTCCCTGTGGCTCTGGGTGAAGTCCCCGTGCAGCGCCCCTGCCGGGTATCCCATCTGCTGCAGTTTGCCCGCCGCGTCATCAACCTCTTTTTTTGTGTGGCAGAAGACGAGCGTCAGGGCCGGACCCTCGACATCGAGAAGGCGCGTGAGAGCCTTTATCTTGTCCTCTTCCCGCACCTCGTAGAAGACCTGTTTTATCTTGGCCACGACCATCTGCCCGGCATCCACGCTTACATGCGCGGGTTTTTTCATGTAGTTTTTCGCCATGGCCAGAATCTCCGCGGGCATGGTGGCCGAAAAAAGCATGGTCTGGCGTTCTTCCGGGATTTCACCCAGGATCTTTTTGATGTCCTCGATAAAACCCATATTGAGCATCTCGTCCGCCTCGTCAAGGACAATGGACCTGATCTCCTTCAGGACAAGCGTTTTCCTCCTGATATGGTCCAAAAGCCGGCCGGGCGTGCCCACCACGATGTCGACGCCCCTTTTCAGGCTCTTTATCTGCAGCTCTATGGACTGCCCCCCGTAGACAGGCAGGCAGGCAACGCCTGCCCGCGCCCCCATCTTGCCCAGTTCCTCGCATACCTGCACCGCGAGTTCGCGTGTGGGAGTAAGCACAAGGGCGTAGGGGTATTTGCCGCCGGTTTTCGCTTGTCCAAGCGGCCGTTGCTCCGGGGAAAGCCTTTGTTCGAGCAGGGGGATGCCGAAGGCGGCCGTCTTGCCGGTGCCGGTCTGGGCCTGGCCTATTATGTCCTTCCCCTTCAGCGCCTGCGGTATGGCAGCTTTCTGTATGGGCGTGGGCGCCTCAAAACCCATCTCCGAGAGACAGACAAGGACTTTGTCCGAAATATCAAAATCATGGAAATTCGTATACACTGGAAAATTCTCCTTCTAATTTTGCTTGCTTTTTTTAGCGGCAGGAAGCCTGTTCGGGCATTTGCCCCGCAAATCGGCAGCTCATTATTGTAACATTTTTTTATAACCCGCCCCTGAATCCATCCCCTGAGAGATCCGATAGTGCATCAGTTTGACTATGCAGGCCTGGCAGTTGGCGGATTGAGCGGCATGGCTTATTTTCGTGGCCGATGCCGGCGAAGCGAAGCGGTCGCATCTCCGGCTGTCTGAGCCGAAGGGGCCAGCCCCGAAGGCGAGTTTCGGAGATGCAGCGGAGCGAGGCCATGCAGCGGCAGAAAAAAAGCCCCAAAAAGCGAAATCGCCATCGTCCGGCAAATCAAACTGAGGCACTACCAGAGATCCCTACACCGGATCGATATCGACCGTCACTTTCCCTCCCGGCGCTACGTATTTAAGCGCCGCGCCGACGGCCGTTTTGAGCGCCCGGGCCGATGGGGCCTTCACAAGGAGCGAAAAAAATTTCCTTCCCTTTTCGTCTGTTTTCTCCACGGGCCCGAGGACTTCGGCGCCCGGGACCTCCATGCCGCAGCTTCTGGTTTTCAGGGGCGGCTTCCCGGACGCCGTTTCAATCCTTATGTGCGCAAGCCTTGAAAAAGGGGGATAGCCCAGGGCCTTCCTCTCCTCAAACTCCGTTTTCATGAACACTTCATAATCGCGCGCCTTCATGGCCCTGAAGAGTTCAGGCGTCCTGGTCTGGATAATGACCTTTCCGTCAGGCGAAAGCCTGTCGGCCATGTGGTTGATCTCTGCGAATACCCTTTCCCTTGCCCTGAAACCCGGCCTGAAGAAGGCCGACTCCGGATAGACAAGCGCGGCAATTTGCGGCCTGGACGCTCCCGCGCCCCCGGCTATTTTCGAAATCCGCCTGGTGCCGAGATAAAGGAGGGGCAAAAAAGCCCCGGGGTCCTCCCCTGATTTTTCATTGGCCTTTTTGCCGGCCACTTTTATGCGTATCGTCCCGGGCAGGATTTTTACCGCCTCTTCTTTCAGCCTTTCAACGCCCGCGCCGAGCAGTTTCATGCTGTGGCCGCCGCATACGCCGCATGCCGCCTGAGCGTCTTTGACGAACCCGCAGTGGTGGCATACGAGGGAAGGAGAAGCCACGGTCTTTTCCGCCCCGGAGGCCTTGTGCAAAACGAGGGCGGTGCCGCAGGAGGGGCAGCGCTCGAAGTGGCCGCAGTCCTCGCAGAGGGGCACGGAATGACCGGGCTTGTTCGCAACGAGAATGGCGTTTTTGCCCTTTCCAAGGGCCGCGGCGAACGCGGCGGTGATTGCGCCGTCCAGGATATTTCCCCCATTTGCGCCATGGCCCCTTTTCAGGTCCGCGATGACCCTTATGCCGGGTTTTTCCTCCCTGAATCGCAGGTATTCGTATTTGCCGCGGAGCGCGTTGAAATATGATTCGGCCGACGGGCATATCGAGCCGAGAAGCACGCGGGCCTTCTCGAGATATGCGCGCATTACGGCCACTTCCCTCGTCCCGTATCTGACGTCCTGCCGGTTTTTGTAGTTCGGGTCTTCCTCCCCGGTGAGGACAATGAGGGAGAGTTTCTTGAACGGGGCGAAAACAGCGACCCTTGTGCCCACGACCGCGTCGACTTCCCCATTGAGTATCTTTTCATAACCGGCCCTTCTTTTCGCGGTTGTCAGCCCCCCGTGAAGGACGCACAGCCGCTCGCCGAAGACCGGCCTCATGATGCGCTCGTATTCCAGCACCCGGGAACGCTCGGGGCATACGACGATAACGCCCTTCTGGTCTTTTGCGGCCTCCCTGACGAACCCGCCTTCGAAGCGCCCGTTTGGGGCGTGCAGGAGAAAGGCGCGGTAGCCCTGCGCCCGCCTGACCCTGGCCAGCGCGGCCAGCGCATCCGGCGAGGACAGGAGGGCCGGGTCTTCTTCCGTGAAGGTCCCGGCCCTTTCCGGCTTTTTTGCCTCTCTCGGGTTTCCCTTCTCGAAGAGGTCCCCTCCGAACATCACCTTCAGCGCCAGGCCCTCCGGGACCATGTAATACCCGGCCATCCATTTAAGAAGGCCAAGAAGCGGTCCGCTTACGGACGGTCCGCCGGGCATGACCGACTTTATGGTCTTTGCCGGAAATTGTCCGGCCGCCCCGGGGCCCTCGCTTTCGCCCAGCACAAGGGCGCGCCTTATCGTCTTTTTAAGCTCCGCCTCCACCACCGTTCCGGGCGGAGGCGTCTTCGTCCCTTCCATCGCGTAGGTGAGCGGTTTTATTTTCATGGGGAAGACGAGGTCGAAAAATGCCATCACCGATTTTAGCATATCGTCATCCCGGCTCCGTGCCCGGGAATCCGGGTAGTGGGTCAGTTTGGTGAATGCAGACCGGGCAGAAGGCGGTTAGGGCATGGCTCGCGTCATTCTTGCGAAGTGCGGTAGACGGTTCGCTGCTCGCCCAATGTGGGCCGCACACTCCATCCCGGCATAAAGCACGCGTGGCCGGGATTTCGCGTCGGCCCCCAGGGGCGGTTCGCTCGCCGCCAACCGCACTTCGTCCACGCCCACGCCCGGCCAGTTCCACGCGTTTGCCTATACCAGTTTTTTGGGAGTTGCCTGGCGATGGGATTGAGCGAGGCCATGCAGCGGTGCCCCGATCCGGGGCATATTGAAAAGTGGTGCGCCTTTACGTGTATAATAAATCTTAATTATTTTTCAGGAGATTGGAGAATATGGCCGAGCACAAGGTTTACCTGGTGGACGTTACGAACCGCGACGGGGTCCAGACGTCGAGGATCCTGCTTCCAAAGCTCTCAAAGACGATGCTGAACCTCTATCTGGACGAAATGGGCGTATTCCAGAGCGAGATTGGCTTCCCGACGCTGAAACATGAGGTGGGTTATATAAACGCCAACCTGGAGCTTGCGAAGCTCGGCGTCATAAAGAGGATCCACCTGGAGGGCTGGTGCCGGGCGGTCCCGGCGGACGTGGAGCTTACTTTCAAGAACTGTCCGGACCTGAAGCACGTAAACGTCTCCATCTCCACCTCCGAGATCATGATACAGGGAAAGTTTCAGGGTAAAAGGCAGTGGAACGACATAATCAATTCCCTCGGGGAGTCGGTGCGCGCGGCCAAGGCCCTTGGGGCCGGGACGGTCGGCATAAACGCCGAGGACGGCTCCAGGACGGACATCCAGAGGCTGATAGAATTCATCCATGCAGGCAAGGAGGCCGGGGCGGACAGGTTCCGTTACTGCGATACGCTGGGCGCGGATGACCCCATCACCATCTACGACCGGATAAAGACACTCGCCCTCGCGGGCAAGATGGACATAGAGATGCACTGCCACAACGATCTGGGAATGGCCGAGGCCATCTCGGTGGCGGGAGCGCAGGGCGCTGTGGACGGCGGCGTGGACTCCTACATAAACACGACGATAAACGGCTACGGCGAACGCTGCGGCAACTGCGACCTGGTCTCTACGATACTGGCGCTGAAATTCTCGCAGGCGCTGAAAGAGAGGGCGAGGCTGGACGAGCATATCAACCTGAACAAGGCCTGGAAGATAGCCGGTTACGCCTCTTACGCCTTCGGGCTGCCGATACCCATAAACCAGCCCGGCGTCGGTGCAAACGCATTCGCCCATGAGTCCGGCATCCATGCCGACGGCGCCCTGAAGGACAGGAGAAACTACGAGCTTTACGACCCCGAGGACGTGGGAAGGGGCGAGCCCATGATAACGGAGACCGGCCGCGTGATAACGACCGGCGCTTACGGCGGCATCAAGGGTTTCAGATACGTTTATGACAAGCTTGGCATAAGTTTCAAAAACGATGCCGAGGCAAGGCAGACCCTGGAGCTTGTCCAGTACGCAAACCTCCATACCCAGAAACCCCTGACGGACGACGAACTGCGGTTCGTGGCGAGCTATCCCGAAACTGCAAGAAAAATCCTTGCGGTGTCCTTCGATGCATAAGGTGACCTTCATACCGGGTGACGGAGTGGGGCCGGAGATATCCGAGGCGACCCGCATGGTGCTCGAGGCCACCGGGGTGCGGTTCGAATGGGATTTCCAGGACGCGGGGGAGGCCGTCTATGAAAAAGAGGGCACTCCGCTTCCCGGCAGGGTGATCGAATCCATCAGGAAAAACGGCGTTGCCATAAAGGGCCCGGTCACCACGCCCGTGGGCAAGGGTTTCCGGAGCATAAACGTCCAGTTGAGGCAGGCGCTGGACCTCTATGCCTGCCTGCGCCCCTGCGTGAGTTTCAAGGGCTCAAAATCCATTTATGAAAACATTGACATCGTTATCGTGAGGGAAAACACCGAGGACCTCTACGCCGGGATAGAATTTTCCAAGGGCTCCCCGGAGGCCGCGCGCCTTATAAAGGAGATCCGGGGCCTCTCCGGCAAGGACATACGGGAGGACTCCGGCATAAGCATAAAGCCGATATCGGTCTTCGGCACCGAGCGCATAGTCCGCTTCGCCTTCGAGTACGCGAGGAAAAACGGCAGGAAGAAGGTCACCGCGGTGCACAAGGCGAATATAATGAAATTCTCGGACGGGCTTTTCCTGGAGGTGGCAAGGCAGGTGGCCTCGGACTACCCCGATATAGCCTTTGAAGACAGGATAATAGACAACATGTGCATGCAGCTTGTGCAAAAACCCCAGCTCTATGACGTGCTTGTCCTTCCCAACCTCTACGGGGACATAGTCTCGGACCTTGCGGCGGGGCTCATAGGGGGGCTGGGACTTGCCCCGGGCGCGAATATCGGCGGCGCCTGCGCGGTTTTCGAGCCCACTCATGGAAGCGCACCCAAATACAGGGGATTGAACAAGATGAATCCCTTTGCTATGATGCTATCAGGGGTCATGATGCTAAGCCACCTTGGAGAATACGACGCGGCAGGCAGGCTGCGGAAGGCGATTGCGGGCGTGATAGAGGAGGGCAGGCACCTCACCTATGACATGCTGCCCAGGCCGGAGGACCCGGCGGCCGCCTCGACGACCGGCGTTGCCCTTGCCGTCACTGAGAAACTGAAGGCCCTCTGACCCTCAAATCCTTTTGGATGGAACCGCCCGGCATTCTTGACATAGTACTCATACTGATTTCCATACTCGCGCTGGCCGTGCTCTCAAGCGTCGAGGCCTCTTTCATCTCCGCAAACCGTTACAAGATCAGGGGGCTCATAGAGAAAAACGACAGGCGCGCCAGGATATTAAAGGCGATCCTCGATCAGCCGGACAAGCTTTTCAGCGCCGTCATAGTGTCGGCCAACCTTCTTACCATCTTCGCCACCGCCCTCGGGACCCTCGTCGCCGTGAAACTGATGGGCGCCAAGGGAGTGATCATCGCCACAGCCGTGATGACCTTTCTTACCGTAGTTATCGGCGAGCTTACGCCCAAGACCCTGGCCCTGTCCCATGCCGACCAGTTCGCCTTGTCCCTTGCCAAGCCGGTCCAGATGTACATGAAGGTCATCTCCCCCCTCGTCTGGCTCTTCAGCCGGTTTTTGCATGTCATAGGCATAAAGCGTGAGCCGCTGCCCTCGTATCTGACCGTGGACGAGATAAAGGCCATGATAACAATCGGCGAGGAGGCGGGCACCCTGGAAGAGGAGGAGAGGGAGCTTCTGCACAGGGTATTCGAGTTCGGAGACATGATGGTCTCCGAGGTGATGGTCCCCAGGACGGAGATAGTATCGATCCCGAGCACCGCCAAGGTGGCCTCGGCGATGGAGCTTGTGAAGGAAGAGGGGTATTCGCGCTTCCCGGTGATAGGGGAGAACATAGACGACATATCAGGGGTCCTCTACGTCAAGGACATCCTGATAAAGATGGCCGAGGGCAAGGTGAACGAGGACACGTCCGTGACGGAGATAATGAGGGAGCCTTATTTCGTGCCCGAAAACAAGATGCTCAGCGAACTGCTGGACGTGATGCAGAAAAAGAAGTTCCAGATAGCGATAGTCATAGACGAATACGGCGGCACGGACGGCCTCATCACGTTTGAGGACATCATGGAAGAGATCGTGGGGGGGCTCCAGGACGAGTTCGAGGAGATAGAGGCCGAGCGCGAGGTGGAGATCATCGACGAAAGGACATTCATTGTCTCCGGCCAGACCGGCCTGGACGAGGTGAAGGAGCTTGTCGGGGTCGAGATAAAATCGGATTTTCACACCTTGGGCGGTTTCGTCTTCGGACTCTTCGGGAGGCTGCCGAATGTAGGCGAGCAGATAAGATACCAGGACCTGCGCTTTCTCGTCCTCGAGATGGAGGAGAGGAAGATAGCGAGGGTCAAGATAACGAAATTATAGCCGCCCCTGTCCTCTTTTCGCACGGCAGCCTGATATGCATATTCTCCCTCCTGCCTCACGGCGCCCTGCGAAACAAGCTGTTTCATGCACTTGGAGACGGCTTCCCTGGAAGCGCCGATGCGGGCGGCCAGCTGATAGACGCGCACGCAAAGCAATGAATACTCCGCCGCTGCGCGCCTCCTCCGTTTGCCCGGCCGGCCGTTGAAGGGGCCATTTTCAAGAAGCCCGCGTTTTTCCACCCGGCCTGTCAGGCCGTGCTGCCTTCCCTGGTCTTCCAGTATTGGAACTCGTAAGGCCATTCGTCCTTGCGGTATGCGATAAGGGAGAGCATTCGCCTGCGGAAATCGTCCCGGCGCTTCGCGACCTCCGGCGGCACGCCGCCCTCCTTCCATGCCAGAACCAGCTCCTTTCCAAGCGCGAGCGCGCTATCCTTCACCTCTTCCGTGAATCCCCCTTCAGGCATGGCGGACATATTGGCCCCGGCCGCACCCACGGGCACGGTCCCGGTGGCAATCAGGAATTGGTTCATGTATGCGGTTACGGCTTCCTCGCCGCCGCCGCCCGAGGTCGCCACAGAGGCCCCGTATTTGCCCCAGAAGGACATGCAATGGATCACCCCGCAGCAGCGGTCCATGAACGCCTTAAGCTGGGCGCTTACGTTGAAGATGTAATTGGGGCTTGCGAGCACCAGGCCGTCGGCCGCCAGTATCTTCCGCTTCAGGGGCTCGAATGAGTCCTTCCGGGCGCACCGGCCTTTCTTGTGGCATGCGTTGCAGCCCAGGCAGGGGGCCACCTCATCGTCTTTAAGGACAACGGTCTCGGCGCGGGCGCCTTCGGCCTTCGCTCCATCCAGGACGAGGCCCAGAAGGACCGAGGTGTTTCCCTTGAGCCCGTGCGGGCTCGCAAGCAAGGCTATTATATTCATAAGCGCCTCCTCATAATATTAAAATTTAACTGTCTTAATGTTGATGCCTGCTATTTTCTCGCGCGCCTGCCGCTTTTCCTGGACTGGTACAAAACAAAGGCCAGGTATCCCACGATGCAGGAGTTGACGAGAAGCAGGGTGACCACCGGCCATGTCTCCTTGCGAATGACTTCGAACACTTCGACCGGGATGTAAATCCCCCCGGTGAGCACCCCGAACCATTCGGCCCACTCCATCTGGTGCCAAAGGCCGCAGGCCTCGATGAAGCGGACAACCGAGTAGATCAGGGCCGAAAAGGCAATGATCCAGAGGTGCCTGTCATTCAAACGTGTGACCGCGTCTATGAAAATTCGCGGATAATGACTTGCCGGGTTCAGGTGGGATTGCCGGACGAGCTGCTCGGCCACGGAGTGAAGGTCGCTGTGGATAAATGCAAGCACGCCGAAACCGGCTAACAGCACGAGCAGCCCCTTTGCCGCCTCCAGCAGGGAGACGACGCGAAGGCCGCCTGCCGTATGTTTTTTCCTTTTTGCCATGTCGTGATACCCGAACCGGACCCGTTATGTTATGGATTTCAGGCCGGAGTGAAAAAAGCGGCGGTGGAGAAACCGGGCTGCGCCGGGCGCCGGCCCGAATCCAGGCCGGACGCGGGGGCCTTCAATCAGTGGACCGGACCGGAGGATATGATCTTCTCCACCTCGGTCTTGATGAGCATGGAAGGTATCCCCCCATGTATCTTTGGCACGCCATTTATGAGAACCACGGGGGCCGATATTATCCCCTGGTTCAACAGCTCCCTTATCTCCCGAAAGCTCTCGCTCTCGTCATTGAAAAGGTCTATGTACTCCACGCTGGTCACCGTCGGGTAATTGTAGTTGAGGTCGTTTCTCAGCTCCTCTGCTATTATCTGGTTTTGCTCCTGTTCGAAGCTGTCCGTGCCGGGGACCCAGTTGGTCGGGTTATCCAATATCTGTATGTGTACCCTGTTTAGCATCGCAATCTTTTGTTCCCATCCTGATGTTAGATTATTTTAAATTATTGACGAGAAGGTTGTCTATGAGCCTTGTGGTCCCGATCCTGGCTGCGCCGGCAAGCAAGACGGTGTTTTTGTCTATATTTTCAAGCTCTTCGAGGGTGCCGGCGTCGAAGGCGGATATGTAGTCCACCGCCGAGAAGAGCGGCTCCGCCCGGAGCACCCCTTCCATGAGCGCCCGGAGCCCGCCTGCGTCCCTCCGCCCCTCCGCCAGGGCGGCGGCCCCCGCCTGAAGCGCACGATAAAGCGCCGGGGCCGCATTCCTCTCCCCGGGCGAGAGATAGGCGTTTCTGGAGCTCATTGCCAGGCCGTCCGCCTCCCTCACGGTCGGGCAGACGGCCACTTCCAGCGGCAGGTTTAAATCCTTCACCATTTTTTCTATTATGACGGACTGCTGATAATCCTTCTGTCCGAAATAGGCCCTCGCAGGCTGGATGATATTCAGGAGTTTCAGCACGATGGTCGCCACCCCCTGGAAATGTCCGGGCCTGAAGGCACCGCACATCCTCTCCGACAGCCCCTCCACCTCCACCCGGGTGGAGAAGTCCGGCGGGTAGATGTTCTGCGTCTCCGGCAGGAACACAAAATCCGCGAGGCCGGAGGAAGACAGTTTTTCCAGGTCTTCGCTTACGGCCCTCGGATAGCGGTCAAAATCCTCTCCCGCGGAAAACTGTGTGGGGTTTACGAATAGGCTGACCGCCACAAGGTCGTTCTCTGACCTTGCGGTTTTCACCAGGGACAGATGCCCGTCATGCAGCGCGCCCATCGTTGGGACGAACCCCATGG
Source organism: Nitrospirota bacterium (assembly GCA_021825295.1). Taxonomy (GTDB): domain Bacteria; phylum Nitrospirota; class Thermodesulfovibrionia; order Thermodesulfovibrionales; family JdFR-88; genus JAJYGJ01. The sequence continues at coordinate 111,914 of JAKAHV010000003.1, read as the reverse complement.
TCCTGCCGGCCCTTTTTTCCCTTATGGCCATCTCCTGCATGACGCGGGGCAGCCTTATGGTCTCCATTTGCCAATCTCCTTCATCAGCTCGTCCAGGAGCTCGTCTTCCCTTACGGTCCGTAAGACTTTGCCCTTTTTAAAGAGCATGCCGGAGCCATTCGCCCCTGTAACCCCGAAGTCGGCCTCGCTGGCCTCCCCCGGCCCGTTTACAACGCACCCCATGACCGCGACCCTGACCGGCTTTTGGATCCCCCTCAGCCTCTTCTCCACCTGGTCCGCAAGCCTTTGTATATCTATTGTCGTGCGGCCGCAGGTGGGGCAGGATATTATCTCCGCCCCTTTGGCCATCCCGAGGCTTTGAAGTATCTGCCGGGCCGTGCGGACTTCCTGGACCGGATTTCCTGTCAGCGACACCCGCATCGTGTCTCCGATCCCTTCCCAGAGCAGCACGCCCAGTCCGACCGCGCTCTTTACGATCCCCACGGCGGGGGGGCCCGCCTCCGATATCCCGATGTGCAGAGGGTAATCCGACTTTTCCGCAAACATCCTGTAGGCATCTACGGTTGTGGGGACATTGGAGGCCTTTAGCGAGACCTTTATCATGCTGTGGCCGAATTTCTCCAGCAGGGCGACCTCTTTTAACGCGCTTTCGACGAGCGCCTCCGCGCAGGGATGTCCGTATTTGGCCAGAAGCCCCTTTTCCAGCGAGCCCGCGTTCACCCCCACCCGAACGGGTATCGCCCTGTCCCTGACCGCGGCCACCACCTCTCTCAGCTTCCATTCGGCCCCTATGTTGCCGGGGTTTATCCGCAGGCCGTCAATGCCCTGCCTTACAGCCTCGAGCGCCAGTCGCCAGTCGAAATGGATGTCCGCAATGACAGGGATGGGAGAGGCCTTTTTTATCCGCCCCAGGGCCACGGCCGCCTCCATGTCCGGCACGGCAACCCTGATTATATCGCAGCCCGCCCTCTTCAGCGCCTTTATCTGCCTGGCGGTTGCCTGCCAGTCCCTGGTGTCCGTCTTGGTCATGGACTGTACGGACACCGGGCTTCCGCCTCCCACAGGCACATCGCCTATCCTAATTAGTCTGGTTGTCCTGCGGCTGGTCCTGCGTTTGCTCATCTTCTTTGTCCTTCAGCTCCGCCCTGGAGTGAAGTATGGCCTCCTTTTGCTCGTCATATGTGTCGGAGAAGGTGTGAGTGCCGTTATAGTTGGAGACGAAATAGAGATAGCCCACCTTCGCCGGGTAGAGTACCGCCTTTATGGATTTAAGTCCGGGGCTGTCGATGGGCCCCGGAGGCAGACCCTTGATTTTGTAGGTGTTGTATCTGGTGCAGCTCCTGAGGTCGGCGCTCGTCACGCCCTCGCAAAAGGGTTTGATCCCGTAGATGGCCGTGGGGTCCGACTGAAGGGGCATGCCCTTCTTGAGCCTGTTGTAAAAGACCGCGGCGATAATCGGCCTTTCGGAGTCCTCTACCGCCTCTTTCTCCACGATCGAGGCCAGCGTGAGGACCGTGTTTAAGTTGAGGCCCATCGTCTGTGTCCTTGCCCTGAGCTGGCCGTTATATTTCTGCCTCAAACGGTCCACCATCGTTTCGAAGACCTGCTCCGGGGTCTCGCCTTTGGGGAACGTATATGTGTCTGGAAAGAGATAGCCCTCCAGGGAGGGAGCGTCGATGTTCAGTTTTGCAAGAAAGGCGCTGTCCGTGGACAGGCGGTCGAAATCCGCCGCGCTCATAATCCCTTTGCCGACGAGCTTCTGTTTTATCTCAAGCAGGCTGTCGCCCTCCACTATGGTCACCTGGGTCTCGATGAGCCTGCCGTTTTTGAGCAGTTCGAAGATAGTCCAGGGGCTCATGGAGCCGTTCAGGACGTAGTAGCCGGGTTTCAGCCGCCTGTCGGCCCCCGTGAGCCTGGCCGCAAGGACAAAAAGCCTGGCATCGGTTATGTAGCCTTTCTGCTTCAGCAGCTCAGCCGCCTGCCTGAAAGTCATCCCCTGTGCGATATGCACCTCCTCGGCGCCTTTTGAAGGGCTGACGGGCATGGAAAACTCAATGAGCGCGTAGAGAGCGACGAGCCCTATGGAAACCGTGATAAAAAAAGCAAGCTGTCTCTTCATGGCTGTTTTAAGGCCCCGCTAAAAGAAGCGGAGGCTGCGGGGACCCTTAGGGCCGCAAAGACGAATATGCATCATCCCCGGCGGGTTTCGCCGGGCCGCGTCTGGGAAGTGATAGGCGCCGGCTCCTGGCATATCGCCAATATTTTAACAGATTTGCTCCGGAAATCCTTGACAGGCATCTCCTGCGCCTGTCCCGGTTCATTTGACGCCCTTCCGTTTTTTAATCTAAACTAGATATCCCATGAGGGCGGTTGACCTGATAAGAAAAAAACGGGACGGCGGGGCGCTCTCCGGCGAGGAGATCTCCTTCCTGGTGGAAGGCAACCTCAAAGGCACTGTGCCCGACTATCAACTGGCCGCGTTTTTGATGGCAGTGTATAACCGTGGGATGAGCGAAGAGGAGACCATCTCGCTCACAAAGGCGATGGCGGCCCCCGGCCGGAACCTGGACCTTGGCGGCATACAGGGCGTGAAGATAGACAAACATTCCACAGGCGGCGTGGGGGACAAGACAAACCTGGTGCTAGCCCCTCTCATGGCCGCCATGGGGCTCAAGATGCCCTCGATAGCGGGCCGGGGCCTGGGACACACGGGCGGGACAATCGACAAGCTGGCCTCCATCCCCGGCCTGAGGACGGACGTCACGGGCGGGGAGGTCGTGGAAGAAATAAAAAACGTGGGTTTTTCAATCTGCGGGCAGACCGGCGAGATAGGCCCCGTGGACAGGAAGCTCTACGCCCTGCGGGACGCGACGGCCACCGTGGAGTCAACCGCTCTTGTCGCGGCAAGCATAATGAGCAAAAAACTGTCCGAGGGGCTTGACGCCCTTGTACTGGACGTAAAGACCGGCTCCGGGGGTTTTATGCGCAGCCTGGATGAGGCGCGGGCGCTTGCCCGCCTTATGGTCGACATCGGAAACGGGGCCGGCATCAAGACGGTCGCTGTCATTACTGACATGGACGCCCCGCTTGGACGCACGGTGGGCAACGCCCTGGAAGTGAAGGAAAGCATATCCGCCCTGAAGGGGAGGTTTGCGCCGGACTTTCTGGAGGTGACAATGACGCTTGCCGCGTGGATGCTTCACCTTGCCGACAGCGTGAGCGAGGAGACAACCCCGCAGAGGTTGAGCGAGCACCTCCTGAAACGGTACCGGGACGAGGCCTGGGACTATATAGAGCACGGTGACGCCTTCAAGAAATTCGTCGAATTCATCGATGCGCGGGGCGGCAACCCAGAGGCGGCCTTCAACCAGGGCCTCCTTCCAAAGGCCCTGCATATAAAACCTGTGCTGTCGCCGTGGAACGGCTACATAAAGCGGATGGACGCCTTTGCGACAGGCCAGGCCTCCATGCTGCTGGGGGCGGGAAGGGCGACGATGGAAGACGGGATAGACCCGGCTGCGGGCATCGTCATCGGCAAGAAACCGGGCGATGCCGTGCGCGCGGAAGAACCGTTTGCGACCTTCTATACGAACAGACCGGAGACGCTGGCGATGGCCGAGGAGGTTTTTCTCTCCGGCATCGAGATAAGCGACAGGGAGCCGGCGAAGAGGAAGCTGATACACGAAGTGATTCTGCCGTCCTGATTCCGCCGGCCCCGGGGGTTTTCTATGCCGGCTGCATCTGCTCTCCGCAGCAGATCAGATTGACGACGTTCATGTCCCCCCATTCATCTACGCTGACCACAAGACCGCAGACCTCGCAGCCGTACCGTGAGACTTCGGCCGCCGCCTTCCGCGGGGCGGCTTTCCTTGCCGCCCTTGCTGCGGGCTTCACTTTTTTTGCAGGCGCCTTTACCGCTTTGGCCGGAAGTTTTGCGACCCTCTTCTTGGGCTTCGCCGCCGCTGAAATCCTTTTTGCCGCGGCCTTTCTTGCTGGCATATCTTCCTCCTTGCAAGATGATTTCTGAAACAGTCTGATTACATATAGCACATCCTGAGGGTTTTTTGAAGGGGAGAGCGGATTTTTTTGAACCTATTTGAGATAGGTTCTATTTATTTGAAACTGCAGCCCACGATGACGATGCCCGCCTCCGCGGCCTCGGCCTTTACTTTCTGCCCTTCCAGGAGAATGGTCTTTCCGGCCTCCAGGGCCAGCACGGAGGCCTCCGCCTCGATCATCGCATGTATCGTGCTCATGCCGGCAACGGGTACGTCGAAGCGCATGTCCTGCCTGGGCTTGGCCGTTTTGACGACCACTGCGCCGCCGTTTGCCAGCCTGCCGCCCCTTTTTATTGCCTTGTCCGTGCCTTCAATCGCCTCCACCGCCATTACGGCGAGGTCTTTTACGACGACAGTCTGTCCGATGTCCAGTCTGCCCATCTCCTTGGACATCCGGAATCCGAACTCGATGTCCTTCCACTGGGATTTTGTCGGCTCCCTCCTGGTAAATGGGCCGGCTGAGACAAGTATCTCGCTGCAAAATCCGGTGGTCTCCAGGAGTTTTATGCCCTCTTTTTCCAGCTCGCGCGTGAGGGCGAGCATGACGGTGTCGTCGGCCCTGTCTTTCAGGGACCAGAGCAGCTTCATCGCCCTTAAATCGGGAGTTATGCGGCTTTTGTAGATGAGCTCCTTCGGGACCTTGCCGGCCATGACCGCCTCGGTCACGCCGTTTTTCCTGAGCGCCTCGAATATCTTTCCAAGCTTCCCCACATTTATCTTTTCCAGGACGTCCACCACGCCTTCGAGCTTCTCGTCGTCGGCCACGGGTTCAAGCATGACGGCCACCACGCGGAATCCGCGCTCCCTGGCGTCTTTTGCGATGATGCGGGGCAGTTTCCCCATCCCCGCTATGAGCCCTATGGTCTTCATCCGCGTTAAAAGGGGGTTTTCGCCGTCGTCGGCCGGCAGATGCCGCGCTTGGATGTTTTTACGAATTCAAGGAGGCGTTCAAGCTCCGGCGTGTAGGATAGCTCCTCCCTTGCCTTGTTTATCGCTTCCTTCAGGGTGTGCTTGCTTCGGAAGAGTATCTTATACGCCTTTGCCAGGTCGTCGATGGTCTCTTTCGGGAAGCCGTGTCTTTTGAGCCCGACAAGGTTGAGGCCGTAGAGCTTCGCCCTGGGGCCCGATGCGAGGGTGTAGGGCGGGATATCCTGCGCGATGCCGCTGAATGCCCCGGTCATTGAATAGGCTCCTATGCGGACGAACTGGTGCACGCCGATGATGCCGCCGAGTATGGCGTGGTCCTGGACCTCGACATGCCCGGACAGGGAGGCGGCATTCGCCATAACGACGCTGTTGCCCACCCGGCAGTCATGCGCTATGTGGGCGTATGCCATTATGAAATTGTTGTCGCCCACGACCGTGAAACCGTCGCCCCCGACCGATCCCCTGTGGATGGTCACGTATTCCCTTATCGTATTGTTCCGGCCGATCCTGACGCCAGTCTTTTCGCCGCTGTATTTCAGGTCCTGCGGCTGCCCCCCGATGTACGCAAAGGGATATATGACCGAGCCTGGCCCTATCTCGGTGTCCCCCTCCACTACGACGTTATTGTGGAGCGTGACCCCCTGGGATATCCTTACCCCCTCCCCTATGACGCAATAGGGGCCGATACAGGCGTCCTTCGCGATAACAGCCTTTTCGTGCACGATGGCGGTAGGATGGATTTTCATTTTTTCATATCTCCCCGTCGCTCACCATTGCCGTGAACTCCGCCTCGGAAGCGACTTTTCCGTCCACGACCGCCTGCCCCGAGAATTTCCAGACCTTCCCCCTGTGCTGGATTACCTTGACCTCCAGGCGCACCTGGTCGCCGGGGGTAACCGGTTTTCTGAATTTCACCTTCTCGATGCTCATGAAGTATACGGCCTTGCCCTGCATGCCGGATTTGAAGGCGAGCACCCCCGCTGTCTGAGCAAGGGCCTCCACTATCAGCACGCCGGGCATTATGGGGTTACCAGGGAAATGGCCGCAGAAGAAATGCTCGTTGATGGTCGCGTTTTTCACCCCGACCGCCGTCTCTCCCGGGACCAGCTCTATTATCCGGTCCACGAGCAGGAAGGGGAACCTGTGGGGAAGAATGGATTCAATCTCCCTGACGTTTATCATCCTCTTCTTGAAACCTCCTTTCAAGCGCATGGAGCCGTTTTTCAAGCTCCGGCAGCCTGGCAGTAAGCGCCATCGCCTTCAGCCACTGCCTGTGCGGCATCACGGGCGATCCCGCAAAGGCGCCTTTTTCGAGCTTCGTGCCGGGCATTACGCCGGAATTTGCCCCGACTATGGCCCCCCCCGCGATGCTGACGTGATCGGCGATGCCCGCCTGCCCGGCTATGACCACATAACTTCCAATCACGGTGCTGCCCGCTATGCCGGCCTGCGCCACGATTATGGAACCCGGGCCGATCCTCACGTTATGGGCTATCTGGACAAGGTTGTCTATCTTGGAGCCTTTCCCTATGACGGTATTGCCTGTGGTGGCCCGGTCTATCGTGGTGCAGGCCCCTATCTCGACATCGTCCTCTATGGCAACCCCGCCAACCTGGGGGATCTTTACATGCCTTCCGTCGCGCATCACGTAACCGAAGCCGTCGGCCCCGATTACGCTTCCCGCGTGGATGGTGACCCTGTCGCCGATCCTGACGCCCTCGCGCACCGTCACATTCGGGTAAAGAATGCAGTCCCTGCCGATTTCCGAGCCCCTGCCCACGAAGACACCCGGATAGAGCACGCTTCCCGCGCCCACCCTGGCCCCCTCGTCGACAAAGACCATCGGCAGGACAGAGGCGGCCGGGTCTATCACGGCCCCAGCCTGGACGGCTGCTCCGGCGCTGGTGCCCGGGGCCCTTCCGATGGGGGGATAAAAGTGGCGCAGGAGCCGGATGAAGGCGAGCTGCGGGTCCGGCACCACAATCTGATTTTTCTGCAGGCCCTCCACCCGGCTTTTAACCAGGACGCAGGCGGCCATGGAGCCCGCCGCAGCCTGCAGCAGGGACGCTTTCATCAGAAAAGTGATGTCGCCGGGACCGGCGTCCTCAAGCCCGCCCGCTCCGGTTATCTCCGCCTCCGGGTCTCCGTGCAGCGTGCCGCCCAGAAGGACCGCTATCTCGGACAGCTTCATCGCCTGGGGGTGTCCGCCTTACTTGCCGCTTTTCGCCGGCGCTTTCTGCATCGTCCTGGGGGCAGCCTTGGGGGCCCTGGCGGCAGGCTTCGAGCTCATCTGGTTCACGCGGTTTATTACCTCATCCGTGAGTTCTATGCCGTTTCTGGAGTAGAGAATGACGTCTGCCGGCAGTATTATGAGATAGTTTTCCTTTGCGCCGATATCATCTATGGCGGTCTTTATTTTCTTGAGTATGCCGATCTCCTTCAGCCGCTGTTTTTTCTGCATCTCGGTATTGGCGTTGCTTATCAGGGCCTGGGTCTCCTTGGAGAGCTTGTCGATGGCGTCCTGTTTTTCCTTTTTTGCCTCGGGTGAAAGGACCAAGGCCTGTTTTTCGAGTTCGGCCTTCAATTTCTCCGTTTCGCTGACTTTCTGGTCTATGGTGGCCTGCATCTGCTTCATCATGCTCTGGAGTTCGGCCTTGGCGGCCTTGCCCGCATTGCTCTCGTTCAGGGCCCTCTGAAGGTCCACATAGCCTATTTTTACACCCGCCTTCCGGCCGCCCGCGCTGGCTGCCTGGGCCCCGAAAGCCGTCGCCGCGGCCAGCACCAGTACTGCCGCCGTCATCAAGATTATTCTTATCCTTTTCATAGTTCCTCCTTTTGATTCCTTTCGAAATTGTTCCAGGCCCGCTTTGAGCCGGTCTTTTATTTTAAAACTGTTTTTCTCAAAAAAATCCAGAAAAGCAACTAAAAGAATGTTCCGAAGGCAAACTCGAACCTGCTGGTCTGCTCTCCAGGCTTCTTATTCAGGTTGTAGCCCCATTCCAGCCTTATGGGGCCCAGCGGGGATATCCACCTTATTCCGACGCCCGTCGTATACCTGAAATCCCTGGGCAAAAGCGAGTCGTAAGCCGTGCCGGTATCGAAAAACACATCGCCCTTGAGCTTAATGGCGCTTACAAGGGGGTAGATGTAATCGAAATTGCCGATCACCTCGCTCTTGCCGCCGATAGGCTGCCCGTTTATGTCAAGAGGGCCGCCCTCGCCGAAGGCAAGCCCCCTTACGGTATATATCCCCCCGACATAAAACCTCTCGTAAAGTGGCAGCTCCTGGCCGAAGAGCCCGGTGCCGTAGCCCAGGACCCCGTGCAGCGAAACCGTGGTCGTCTTTGTGACAGGCAGGAACCACCCGGACTCGGCCACTACCTTCAGGAATTTGTTGTCCCCGCCTATGCCGGCGAAGGTGACATAAAGGCTGTTTCTGGAGCCGGTATGGGGGTCCAGGTAGTTGTCCCTCGTGTCCCTGACTATGCCTGGTGTTATGCTGCTTGTGAGCCTTGTGCCGGCCTGGTCCTGAATAATGGGGGAGGCGTCGGTAAGTACGTTGGTTATGGTCGCGTTCTCCAGCCTGTAGTCCGCGCTTATCCATGTGTTTTCGGATATCGGCTTGCTTAGGCCTATCTCTCCGCCGGTGGCCTCCCTGTTGTAGTCCAGGTAGTCCTGGTGCTCCTTGTAGATGGAAGTCGTAAGGGAAAGCTGGCGGCCGAAGAGCCAGGGCTCCTTGAAGGTGATCTCGTAGAAGCTGGAGAGCCCGCCCAGCTCGCCCCTCAGCTTGATGGACTGCCCCCTGCCGCCCAGGTTCCCCTGCGAGATGTCGACCATGCCGATGAGCTTGTCCACGGAGCTGTATCCGCCGCCGACGCTCAGGAAGCCCGTGGGCCTTTCCTTTACGTTTATGTCCACGTTGACCTCTTTCTTTGATGGCACCGGCTGGGGGTCCATCGTGACGCTGGAGAAGAAGTTCAGGTTGTTGATCCTCTCGTAACTCTTTCTGAGGAGCTTGCTGTTGAAGATGTCGCCCTCATTCAGGAGCACTTCCCTCCTTATGACCCAGTCCCTCGTCTTCTGGTTGCCGGCGATCTCGATCCTGCCGACGCGGTAGCGGTCCCCCTCGGATATGTGGTATATGATTGCGACTGTCTTTTTTCCCACATCAGGAACAAGCTCCGGGTTGATGACCGCCAGGGCGTATCCGTGCTCGGAGTACCTGTCCGTAAGGTCTATGACGTCCTGCCGCACGAGCTTTCTGCTTACCGGCTCGCCCACCTTCGTGGAAAGCAGCTTGGCGAGCTGCCTGGTGCTGATGATCTTGTTGCCCGTGAAGCTTGTCTTCGAGACCGTGAACTGGCCGCCCTCGTGTATCGTGTAGGTTATTGTCGCCCACTTCCTGTCGCGGCTAAGGGTGGTCTTCGGGTCCGAGACCATGGCCTGGATGTAGCCGTGGTCGTAATAGAGGTCCCTGATGCGCTCGCTGTCCGCCATGAGGTCGTCCTTCTTGTAATAGCCGCTTTTAAAGAGGAAGGAGTAGAAATGGCGCGGCTGGCTCTTCATTGCGCCAAGTATCTCGCCGCTTTTCAGGGCCTTGTTGCCGGTGAACCGTATCTTTCTTATCATTATCCTCGGGCCCTCGTTTATCACGTAGGTGAGGGCCGCCTGGTTTGTGGCCGTGGTCCTGACGACCGGCACCACGCGGGTGAGGCTGTAGCCTTCCGATTCGTAATAGGCCGCGATCTTGGCCGCGTTGTCGTTTATGAGCACGGTGTCGGCAACCGAGCCCGGCGATATCTTTATCTGTTTCTTTATGTCCTCTGTCTTGATATTCTTGTTGCCGTAGAAAACGATCTTCTGGATGGTCGGTTTTTCCTTCACGACGTAAATGAGTTTCAGGCCGCCCTCGAAGGTCTCCCCCTCCACTTTCACATCCTCGAAGTAGCCCGTCTGGTAGATATGCTTGATATCGGCCGTTATCTTCTCGGGCGACAGCGGCTGCCCCACCTGCTGTGAGATCAGCCTGCGGACCACGCCTTCCTCTATCCTTTTTAGCCCTTTTATCTCGATGCCGATTACCGTGGGCTCGGCCCCGAAGGCGCCGCCCAGGGCCAGGAACTGAAACAGAAGAAACAGGCACGCCAGGACAAGGGGCTTCAGTTTTAGATTTACGGCCATGAATCTCCTTCCGTTTTTAAGCCAGTAGTATAACGCTGAGGGCTCGTTTCTGTAAATATAAAGGCATGCGCGGGGCAGAAACCGCTTGACAACCGGCGTCCATATGCGATAGAAATAATGGCAGCTATGAACGGGAGCGCGATGAGGCGGGTTTTGCTTGTTGTGACGCTGGTCACATCTCTTCTGGCGCGCAGCGCATGGGCGGCGGACAGCAGCGGTTTCATATCCGCGCTCGAGGACAGCCCCCTTGCGGAAAAGGCGGTCGCAAAATATCTGAACATCTTTACGGAGGGCCTCAGGAAGCCCTTCTCCCGATGGCTTGCCCGTTCAAGCAGATACATCTCCGTGATGAAGCAGATACTCTACGAGAACAATATCCCCGGGGATATCGTCTTTCTTTCCATGATAGAGAGCGGCTTCAGCCCATATGCCTACTCGAGGGCCAAGGCGGTCGGCCCCTGGCAGTTCGTCGCAGCCACGGCAAAGAGATACGGCCTGAAAATAAACTGGTGGATAGACGAAAGGCGCGACCCCATAAAATCCACGATGGCGGCCGCCATGTATCTGAAGGACCTGCACAACATGTTCGGCTCCTGGGGGCTCGCCATGGCTGCCTATAACGCCGGAGAGGGGGCCGTCAAGCGCGCCCTTGGGAAGGTGGGCGGCGACAATTACTGGGACCTCTGCCTTACCAGGGGGATCGCCGATGAGACGAAGGATTACGTCCCAAAATTCCTGGCGGCAAGGACCATAGCCATGGACCCCGAAGGCCATGGGTTCGCCAATATAGTCTACGAGGGCGGTTTCTCATATGACGAGGTCGTACTATGGCAGCCGGTCGATCTGGAAGTGGCGGCCAGGTGCGCCGGGGTGAGCGTTGACGAGATCAGGGCCCTGAACCCGGAGCTGACGAGATGGTGTACCCCGCTTGACGTCAAGAGCTATATCCTGAGGATACCTAAAAACACCCTCATGGTATTCCTCGACAATCTGAGCAAGCTGACCCCCGGGGAGAGGCTGCCCCTTCGGGCATACACGGCAAAACGGAGGGACACGCTTGCACGTATAGCAAGGAGGTTCAGGCTGCCGGTGACCGTGATCGTGGAGCTCAATAACCTCAAGACCAGGCGGCAAAGATGGATAAGGCCGGGGGAGAGGATATTGCTGCCGCCGGCCGGAGAGTACCGTTCCTCCTACATGGTCGCAAGCAAGTAGGACAGCCCTTCACCCCATATTCCAGCCCGGCGTCCCGCGTGAATCTTTGCCCTGCCGGATTTCATCATGGAACGGCCTTCCGTGTGCAACCGCCGCGGTATCAGGGATGCGGCTGGCGGTGAGCGGAACGCGCCCTGGGGGCCGACGCGGAATCCCGCCTTGGCGGGATGGAATGTGCGGCCCACATTGGCGCGAGGAGCTAACCGTTAGCCGCAGCCGGGAACAATTCGTCGGCTATTTAAGCTATTTCCCCGGCTTTTTTTGTTTTTGAGCGGCCGGCTGCTTCTGCGCGCCCGCTTTCGCGGCGCCCTGCTGCGCGGCCTCCTGGGCCCTTATGTCCATCGAGTAGGGGGACTGGGGGAATTTTTGCATCAGCTCCGCGAATTTCTGCCTGGCCTCGTCCTTTTTCCCCATGGACTCCAGCAGCCTTCCGTCCTCGTAATAGGCCATGTCCTTGAGGGAATCGAATTGGGAGTTTTCCATCATCCTCAGGTATTTCAGCGCGTCGTCGTTTTTGCCCAGCTTGAGCTCGGTCATGGCGAGCTTGTAAAGGCTGAGAGGCACGAACTGCGCGTCATCAGGATAGCGGCTGTAAATGCGCTGAAGCGTGGCGACGGCCTGGGCATACTGGCCAAGCTCGTACTGGGAGGCCCCGATGTAATAGAGAGAGTAGGCCGACTTTCTTTCACCGTACGCCTTTTCAAACCAGGAGAGCGCCTGCTGATACCTGAGCTGGTCCGAGGCGGGCGCCTCCGGGGAGAGCCCGTAGAACAGGGCGTACCCCCTTGCGTTGTAGCCGTTCGCCCGGCGCACCGTGCCTGTGTGGTGGAAATACAGGCCCGCCGCCAGCGCCAGCACGACGGCGGCCGAGACCGCGGCAACGAGCACCGCCTTCTGGCGCCTCGCGATAGTCTGCTTGAGTTCGCTGTAGACCGGTATCTCCTCGGTCCTGGCTTTTTTGGGCGGCCTCTTTTTTATGGATTTGGGCATCAGATCCTCCTCAGTGCCTTTTCAATGATGTTTCTGGATGTCTCGAATACCAGCGAGATGCGTTCCCTGCCGATCCCCGCCCCCATCAGCACATTTTCCGCCCGCTCTTTCGTTATGAGGTCATCCGGGCTGTGGGAATCCGTATTGATGACCAGTTGGGCGCCGAACTTAACGGCCATCTGGGCGACGTGTCCGTTCGAGATCGAGTGGCCCTTCCTGGCTGTTATCTCCAGCGCGACGGATTTTTCATTCGCGTAGAGGATGTCCTCTATGCTTATGAGTCCGGGGTGGGCCAGTATGTCGGCCCCGGCTTCAATGGCGGCGCGGTTTGTTCCTTCCTGCACCGGCTCGGCGAGTGTCTCGCCGTGCACTATCACAAGGCACGCGCCAAGCTCCCGGGCGCCTTTTACCATGTCCTTTATCAGCTCCGGAGGGGCGTGTGTTATCTCGGCCCCCGGCACGACTTCAACCGGCACAAGGCCCTTCAGTTTTTTGGCCGCCTTGACAACCCGGGGGATGACCAGGTCCATATTGGAGGCGTCCACGTGGTCCGTGATCCCGATCGCCTTGTAGCCGGCCGCGGCGGCCCGCCGCACGAGTTCGAAAGGCAGCAGTTCCCCGTCGCTCAAGACGGTGTGGGTGTGCAAATCGATCATCCTAAAAAGATAATTTATTTAAGGGGAAAATGTAAACTTTTTATTTTTTTGTCCGCGCGAGCGCGGCCACGAAGACCTCTTTGGCCCCGGCCCTGACAAGCGCCTCCGAGCATTCCCTCACAGTCGCGCCGGTCGTAATCACGTCGTCGATAAGAAGCACCGTCATGCCGCCCAGGCAGCCATCCGCCCGGAATGCCCCGCGCAGGTTGCGCACGCGCTCCTGCCTGCCCAGTCCGGCCTGCGGTCTGGTCTCCTTCACCTTCACAATCGCGTGCGGGAGGAGTTTTGCTCCGGACCATCGCGCTATATGTCCGCCAAGCAGCATGCTCTGGTTGAACCCGCGTTCAAGGAGCCTCTTTTTCGAAAGCGGCACGGCCGTCACCGCCTGCGCCTGCGGCAGCCCGCGGCTGTAAAGCATCCCCGCAAGCGGGGCGGAGAGCCTCCTGGCCGGCGCGAACTTGTAAATGTGGATCGCCTCCTTCAGCGCGCCCTCGAAAAGCCCGAACGTGAATGCCTTCGTATAGGCGGGCCTGCCGGCAAGGCACTGGCCGCAGTGGATGGCATGCTCCGAGGGCAGCGGCTCCCCGCATATGGCGCAGGCCGGCCCCTCATACGGGGAAATCCCCCGCCAGCAGCAGGAGCAGAAAGGAAGGCTTGCAGGATCGTCGGAGGCGGCGCCACAGACCGGGCAGCGCGAGGGGAAAAACCCCCTCATCAGCAGATCTGCCGCCTTCCTCCAGAAGGCCACGATCCTACCGGAAATTTTCCCTGGTGACTATAAGCTCGTCCCTTCGCTGCCCCGTGGATATCATGTCCGCGCCGATGCCGAGTCTTTCCTCGATCCACCGGATGTATCTGCGCGCATTTTCAGGCAGCTCCTCCCACTTCCTGGCGCCGCAGGTGCTCTGCTTCCAGCCGGGCAGCTCCTCGTAAACGGGCCGGCAGCGTTCGAGCGTGGCCGCGTCGGCCGGGAACTCGCGGACGGTCTGCCCGTCCAGGCTGTATGCCGTGCAGACTTTTACCGTGTCGAGCCCGTCCAGGATGTCGAGTTTTGTAAGCGCGAACCCGCCAAAACCGTTGACGCGCACGGAATGGGCCAGGGAGACGATGTCGAGCCAGCCGCACCTTCTGGGCCTGCCGGTTGTCGCCCCGTACTCGCCGCCTTTCCTGCGGAGCTCCTCGCCAAGCTCGTCGTCCAGCTCCGTCGGGAACGGGCCGCCGCCCACGCGCGTGGTATAGGCCTTTATCACGCCCACCGCCCTGGTTATCATCGTGGGGCCGATGCCCAACCCGGTGCAGGCGCCGCCGGCGGATGCGCTGGACGAGGTCACGTAGGGATAGGTGCCGTGGTCTATATCGAGCAGCGTCCCCTGGGCGCCCTCTATCAGCACGTTTTTGCCTTCCCGGAGCGCGCGGGCTATGACCTCGCCCGCGTTGCCGGCGTGTTTTTTGAGCCTCTCCGCATAACCCATGTACCTGTCAAAGACCTCTTTCGGATCGAAACCGGCCGCCCCGTAAAGCGCATCCAGCAGGCGGTTTGCCCGCTCGATGTTGCTTTTCAGCCTCTCCATGAAGAGTCCGGGGTCCAGTATGTCCATCAGCCTTATGCCGCGGCGCGCCATCTTGTCCACGTATGCGGGCCCTATGCCGCGTCCCGTGGTGCCTATCTTTCTGGAGCCCATCAGGGACTCGCTGGCCGACTCAAGCGCCATGTGGTAGGGCATGATGAGGTGCGCGTTTTTCGATATGAGCAGATTGTCCCCGATGCTGATCCCCCGGCTGATGAGGGCGTCCATCTCCTCTATAAGGCAGGCCGGGTCTATGACGACGCCGTTTCCTATGATGCAGAGCTTCCCCTCGTGAAGTATGCCGGAGGGTATCAGGTGCAGGATGAACTTTTCGTTGTTTATGACGACCGTGTGGCCGGCGTTATGTCCGCCCTGATAGCGCGCCACGATGTGGGCCTGCCTGGCCAGATAATCCACGAGCTTTCCCTTGCCTTCATCGCCCCACTGGGCTCCGGCCACCACCAGGGCGGGCATCAGAGGACCACCTGTTTTACGGACAGGATATTGGGTATCTTTTTCAATTCCTGCAGGTGCTGGCCTGTCAGTGGACTGTCTACGCTCACCACCGAGATGGCCGTGCCGCCTTCGGACTCCCTGCCAAAGA
Source organism: Nitrospirota bacterium (assembly GCA_021825295.1). Lineage (GTDB taxonomy): Bacteria > Nitrospirota > Thermodesulfovibrionia > Thermodesulfovibrionales > JdFR-88 > JAJYGJ01. Next base: position 96,715 of record JAKAHV010000003.1, on the reverse strand, counting down.
ACATGCGGGCGATGTTTATGCCGCGGTCGCCCAGGAAAGTGCCTACGGCCCCTATCAGGCCCGGTCTGTCGTTGTTGTACATGAAGAGCATCGTCCCCTCCGGTATTATCTCCACCTGTGCGCCGTCAAGGCCTATTATCCTGGGGTCCTTCCTGCTGAAGAGCGTGCCGCAGAGATAGCCCTCCTTTTCGCCCTTTATCCTCAGGCAGAGCATGCTGCGGTAGTCGCCGGCCTCCGGTGTGCGGGTCTCTTTTATCTCTATGCCGCGCTCCTTTGCTATGAGCGGCGCGTTTACGAAATTGACGGTCTCTCCCATGGCCGGCGCCAGGAACCCTTTCAGGGCCGCCATTGTGATGGGGGCGGTATTGAACCCGGAGGGCTCCCCTCTGTATTCGATCGTCAGCTCCCTGGCCGCGTATTCGAAGACCTGCGCGGCGAACCCCCCCATGCGCTCGGCCAGCTTTATGTACGGCGCAAGCTGGGCGACCTGCTCGACCGGTATGGACGGGAAATTGACGGCGTTTCTTATGGTGCCGCGGATGAGATAATCCGCGATCTGCTCGGCCACCGCCACGGCCACGTTCTCCTGGGCCTCCGTCGTGGCCGCGCCCAGGTGCGGCGTGCAGACCACCTTTTCATGCCTGCAGAGGGTGTAGTCCGGCGGCGGCTCTTTCTCGAAGACATCCAGGGCCGCGCCCGCCACCTTGCCGGAGTTGAGCGCATCGAGCAGGTCATGCTCGTTTACTATCCCGCCCCTGGCGCAGTTTATTATCCTTACGCCGTCCTTCATGAGTTTTATAGTGCCGGCGTTGACGAGGTTTTTCGTCTCGGCCGTAAGCGGCGTGTGTACGGTTATGAAGTCCGACCTCCTGAAGAGCTCCTCGATCCCCACGGGCTCCACCCCAAGGCTCTTTGCCCTCTCCTCGTTGAGGAAGGGGTCGTAGGCCAGGACGTTCATCTCAAGCCCCTTGGCCTTCTTTGCCACCTGGCTTCCTATATTGCCCATCCCGGCTATGCCAAGGGTCTTGCCGTAGAGCTCCACGCCCATGAACCTCTTTTTGTCCCAGACGCCCTGCTTCATGCTGCCGCAGGCCTGCGGGATGAGCCTGGCCAGGGAAAAGAGCATGGCCATCGTGTGCTCGGCCGTCGTCACCGTGTTGCCGCCGGGCGTGTTCATCACCACGATGCCTTTCTTGGTTGCCGCCGTCTTGTCCACGTTGTCAAGGCCGGAGCCGGCCCTGCCTATGACCTTCAGGTTCTCCGCCGCCTCTATGATCTCGGCCGTCACCTTGGTCGCGCTCCTTATGATCAGTCCGTGATAGGGGCCGATCTTCGCCTTCAGCTCCTGCGGGCTCATGCCCGTCTGGATGTCCACTTCGAGGCCGGCGTTCTTCAGTATCTCAACCCCCTTGGGGGAGATGTTGTCGCTGATCAGCACTTTCATTATTATGATGTCCTTTTTTCGATAAGTATCTCTTCTGCGGCGCCCACCCCGCTGCCGAGCCTGACGTCATGGCCGAGGCCCTTCAGCGCCATCTCGATCGCGGAGACGGCGGTGATAACGTCAAAGGTCCCGGCATAGCCAAGGTGCGCGATGCGAAAGACCTTACCCTTCAGTTTGTCCTGCCCTCCCGCTGCCGTGATGCCGTATCTTTCCCTGAGGTTCTTGTAAATCTCCTGTCCGTCGATGCCGGCCGGGGCCTTTATGGCCGTCACGGAATTGCTCGGGGACTCCATCGGGAAGGTTTCGAGCCCCATGGCCCTGACCGCCTCCCTCATTGCAAATGCCAGCCTGGCGTGCCTGGCGAAGACCGCCTGCCGTCCTTCCTGTTCAAGCATCTCCAGCGCCGCCTCAAGCCCTATGATGAGCGAGACGGCGGGGGTGTAGTTGGTCTGGTTCTTTTTAAGCGCCTCCCGCTCCTTCTTCAGGTTGAAATAGAAACGGGGCGACTTCGAGTCCTCCGCCATCCGCCACGCCTTTTCGGAGACGCCAAGGAAAGCGAGCCCCGGCGGCAGCATGAGCCCCTTCTGGGAGCCGCCTATCATCAGGTCCACGCCCCAGGCGTCGGTCTTCAGGTCGTGGGCGACAAGGGCGCTTATCGCATCCACCACGTAGAGCACGTCATTTCTGCCTTTCAGCACGGCCCCCACGCCCTCCACATCGTGGTAGACGCCCGTGGAGGTCTCGACCGCCTGCATGAAGACCGCCTTCACGGCCGGGTCCCTTTCAAGCGCGCCGGCCACGTCCGCCGGCTTGACGGCGCGCCCCCACTCGACAGCTATCTCCTCCGTGTGAAGGCCGTAGGCCTTGCAGATCTTCGTCCATCTCTCGCCGAACTTTCCGCCGTTGACCACGAGCACGTGGTCGCCGGGAGAAAGGAAATTGTTCACGCTCGCGGTCATCGCCCCCGTGCCGCTTGACGTCAGGATAATGACGTCGTTGTTGGTCTGAAAGAGCCATTTAAGCCGGTTTTTGGCCGACTCGAATACCGGGATGAAATCAGGCGCCCTGTGATGAATTATTGGCATGGCCATCCGTAAAAGGACCTCGGGCGGGACGGGCGTCGGTCCCGGGGCCAGCAGGTAGCGCTTAAGCATCGAAAAGACCTCCGGAATTTTTTTAAATTAACTTGTCGAGCTATAAAAATTACCATAGCCGCGCGGGTTTGGTCAAGATTGGCGAGGGGAATTACCCGGCCCGGATGTGTTAAAATGCTTGGGAATCTTCAATTATCAGGGATATGAAGCGCGTATATATCTACGACACCACGCTCAGGGACGGCTCGCAGGCCGAGGACATCTCCTTTTCGGTTGAGGACAAACTGAGGATAACCGAAAAACTCGATGAGCTGGGGATAGATTACATCGAGGGCGGCTGGCCGGCCAGCAACCCCCGGGATTCCGAATATTTCCAGAAGGTGAAAGGTCTCGGGCTGAAGCGGGCAAAGGTCGTCGCCTTTGGCAGCACGCACAGGCCCAGGCACAGGGCCGCCGACGACCAGAACCTCCGGCAACTGGTCCAGTCCGGGGCCGAAGCGGTCACGATCTTCGGCAAGGCCTGGGATTTCCATGTGACCGAGGCATTTCGCATACCGCTTGAAGAGAACCTTGACATGATACGGGACTCCGTTGCCTTCCTGAAGGCGCACGTGGAGAAGGTCTTCTTCGACGCAGAGCATTTCTTTGACGGCTTCAAGGCAAACCGGCAGTACGCGCTGAAATGCCTCGAGGCGGCCAGTGAGGGCGGGGCGGACTGCCTTGTGCTTTGCGACACCAACGGCGGGACGCTCCCGGATGACCTGGCCCGGACGATAAGGGAGGTTAAAAAAAGCGCCAGGTCCCCGTTTGGCATCCACGCCCATAACGATTCGGAGTGCGCCGTGGCCAATTCCCTTATCGCGGTGGGGCTGGGCGCCGTGCAGGTCCACGGCACCATAAACGGCTACGGGGAACGCTGCGGCAACGCCAACCTCTGCTCCGTGATACCCGGCCTGCAGCTTAAGATGGGGGTTGAGTGCGTAACCGGCGAGGAGCTTGGAAAATTGAGGGAGATATCGCGCTTCGTCACGGAGCTTGCCAACCTTCGGCATTTCAGGCACCAGCCCTTCGTGGGCGACAGCGCCTTTGCCCACAAGGCCGGCATACACGTAAACGCCGTGATGAAGCAGCCCCGGACATATGAGCATATAAAGCCGGAGCTTGTGGGCAACCGCAGGCGCGTCCTTGTCTCGGACCTGGCGGGCAAAAGCAACATACTCAAGAAGGCAAAAGAGTTCAATATAGATATAAACGAGCGCTCGCCGCTGCTTGCCGACATAGTGCGGGACCTCAAGGACCTCGAAAACCAGGGCTACCAGTTCGAGGCCGCCGAGGCGTCTTTCGAGCTTCTTATGAAGAAGGCCCTGGGGCTGCACAGGAGGTTTTTCGACCTGATGGCTTTCAGGGTCATCGTCGAGAAAAGGAGCGAAGGCGAAGTGCCGATCAACGAGGCAACCATAATGCTGAGGGTAGGCGGCAGCATAGAACACACGGCCGCCCAGGGGGACGGCCCGGTAAACGCCCTGGACAACGCGCTCAGGAAGGCGCTGGAGAAATTCTACCCGGAACTAAGGGCCGTGAGGCTCCACGATTACAAGGTCCGGGTGCTTGCCGCGGGCAAGGGGACCGCGGCCAACGTGCGGGTGCTTATAGAATCCGGCGACGGCAGGGAGAAATGGGGCACGGTCGGCGTATCGGAAAACATCATAGAGGCCTCATACCAGGCCCTCGTGGACAGCATAGAGTACAAGCTCCTGAAAGAAGAGCGGTAGGAGGGATCCACTTCATGCAGAAGACATACGTTATCGACACCAGCGTACTTGTTCATGATCCGCAGGCCCTGGAGAAATTCCAGGACAACCATCTGGTCATACCCATAACGGTCATAGAGGAGCTTGACGGCCTGAAGCGCGGCCATGGCAGCGTTGCCCGCTCATCGAGGCAGGCCCTGAGGGCCATCGACGGCATGAGGGAACGCGGGGGAGACCTTGCCAGGGGCATAAAATTCCCGGGCGGCGGCTCCATAAGGGTGGTGCTTGGCGACGGCGGCGCGCACGCTGGCAGGCAGCTCTCCGGGGACGACAGGATAATAAAGACCGCTGTTGACATGAAGGGGCAGGGCGGCGGGGCGCCCGTGGTCGTCGTATCCAAGGATACGGCCGTGAGGATAAAATCGGAGGCCCTGGGGGTGGAGGCCCAGGATTACAAGCACGACAAGACCACGGCCGCGAAGGAATTCGGGGCCGTCCTTGACGATGGCGACCCGAGGGCCCGGATGATCTCCTCCGTTAGATACCAGATTTCCGGGGACCGGATATTCAGGCTCTGGGGCGAGACAAGCCAGATGCCGATAAAGAGGCAGCGGGCGGTCTCCGGGATTGCGCCAAAAAACCCGGACCAGGAATGCGCCATAGACGCGCTTACGGCCGATGAGGTCCAGGTGGTGGCGCTGGGTGGGCGCGCCGGAACGGGCAAGACGCTTCTTTCCCTGGCCGCGGGGCTGCATGAGAAGGAAAAGGGCCGCTACGAGCAGGTGCTGGTGGCCAGGCCTGTCGTGCCGATGGGGCAGGACCTTGGATACCTGCCGGGCGACGTGGAGGAAAAACTCCGCCCGTGGATGCAGCCCATCTTCGACAACCTGGACGTCATAGTAGGCACCCCTCAGGAAAAAAAGGAAGACAGGCATATCTCCAGGTATAGAAGCTCCAGCTACCTGGTGGAATCGGACGCTGTCCACATAGAGCCCCTTACGTATATCAGGGGCAGAAGTCTTCCCCGGCGCTTCATGATAATCGACGAGGCGCAGAACCTGAGACCCCTGGACGTAAAGACAATCCTCACCAGGGCCGGCGAGGGCACAAAAGTGGTCTTCACCGGGGACCTGGACCAGATTGACACCCCCTATCTGGATTCCTACAGCAACGGACTGGCTTACCTGATAGGCAGGTTCATAAATGAGGAGTCCTTCTGCTATCTGAACCTGGCAAGGAGCGCCAGAAGCGCCCTGGCCGAGAAGGCGGGGGAGCTTCTTTAGGGACGGATTAAAGTCTTTCGCGCAAGAAGCCGAATATAAGGTAAAAATTCCTTCTGGACGATTATAAAAAACCTTCATGAACGAAGACAGGTTGCCGGATGATGCGCCGTGTGAGGAGAGGCTGGCCAGGCAGGAGGAGTCCGAGGCCAGGCTGAAAAAAATTATCGAGTCCCTCATGGAGAGGGAAAACCATTACCGCATCCTTGCCGAACTCTCCCTGGACATAGTCTTTATCGTAGGCGAGGACCGCCGCCTGAAATTCGTGAACGACTACGCGACGGGTTTTTTCGGCAAATCGCCCGAGGACATAATCGGCAAGCCGGTGGAACAGGTCTTCCCGGCCCGGGTTTTCGAGTTCCCGGGAGCTTGCCTTGACAATGTTTTCCAGACCGGAGAGCCCGCCAGCATCGAGGAAAACATCTCCTTGTTCGGCAGGCGCATATCCCTTGACATGCGCCTCATCCCCGTAAGGGACCAGCACGGCGCGGTCTGCTCCGTCCTGGGGGTCGCGCGTGACATAACGGAGCGCAAACGGTACGAGGACACGATAAAGGCCAAGGAGGAGTTCCTTACGAACGTGTTCGAAAGCGTCCAGTACGGGATATACATACTGGACAGGGACTTTACCATTCTGCGCCCAAACAGGATGATGGAGCAGTTTTACAGTTGGGAGGCCCCGCTGGCCGGCAAGAAATGCCACCAGGTCTTCCACGGCAGGAACGAGCCGTGCCCCAAATGCGCCGCGGCCGCCGTGTTCGAATCGGGCCAGCCCTCGCTGAGGACCGTCAAGTTCGACCGCCTCGGGGACAGGACGGACGGATGGATGGAGGTACAGAGCGTCCCGCTCCGGGATTCCAGGACCGGCCATGTCATAGGCGTGGTGACTAATGTAAGGGACGTGACCGAGCGGAAACTGATGGAGGCGGAGCTCCAGAAGACACAGCGGCTTGAGTCCCTGGGCTACCTCGCCGGCGGCATAGCCCATGAGTTCAACAACATACTTACGATGATAATCGGAAATATCTCCCTGTCGAAGCTCTACCCTGTCGCAGGCGAGATGAGGGACATCCTCGATGAGGCCGAAAAGGCCTCCCTGAAGGGCAGGCATCTGGCCAACCAGTTGCTGATGTTCTCGAAGACCGGGGAGGCGGACAGGAAGGCTGTTTCGGTAGGCGGCATGATAAGGGACGCGATATCGCTGTCCGCGGCCGAGGGATTGAAGTTCGAGGTTTCAGTCCCGGAGGACCTCTGGCCCGTGCCGTGCGATGAGGGCCAGATAAGCCAGGTCATAAACAACCTCCTGATGAATGCCCAGCAGGGGATGCCCGAAGGAGGCCTTATAACGGTGAGGGCCGAAAACGTCCGGCTTTCGGACGGGGAGCTGATACCCCTTTCCAAGGGCGATTACATAAAGGTCTCGTTCGAGGACCAGGGCGGGCAGATACCCTCCGAGTACATGCACAGGGTGTTCGACCCGTTTTTCAAGGCCGGCCGGAAGAATGCGGGCCTGGGGCTTGCCATCTCCTATTCGATAGTGAAAAAGCACGGCGGCCAGATATTTGCCGAATCGGGAGAACGTGACGGCACGTCCTTCACCGTCTACCTGCCCGCCCTCTCCGCGGACCGGTTCGGCTCAAGACAGGCTGGGCAGGAGGAAGAAAAAGGCAGCGCCGTCTACGGCAGGGGGAAGATACTGCTCATGGATGATGAGGAGGGCATCCGGGTGGTCATCGCGCGGATGCTGGAGCAGTGCGGGTATACCGTGGAGCTGGCGGCCGATGGGGACAGGGCGGTCGAGATGTACAAGGCCGCCATCAAGGCGGGCGACCCTTACGACGCCGTAATCCTGGACCTCATAGTATCGGGGGGCACCGGCGGCAAGGAGGCAGTCCGCAGGCTGCTGGAGATAGACCCCTCCGTCAGGGCGGTCGCCTCGTCGGGCTATTACAACGACCCTGTGATGTCCAGGTTCGGCGAATACGGTTTCAAGGACGTCCTGGCCAAGCCCTACCTGATAGCGGAGCTCTGCCGGGTGCTCAACAAGGTTATCAAGGGGTAGGGGCCGGCCGGACGGACATCAGCCTTGCCATCAGGAGGCGGGCTCATGTACTCCTTGGAACCCCAGGGCCTTTTCAGGGCGGCTGGAAAAATCCTCCCCGCTCAGGTAAATTAGTTGAAAAGGTGAAGATGCATCAGCAAGGTCCTGGACGGGTTTGAAAACCGGGAACCAATACTTTAAAAAACTGTTTCCCAGGCCGAGAAAACTTGCGGCCAAATTCATGTTTGGCATTGCCGTGATCCTTATTTCCGCCGTCGGTCTTTTCTCCATATTCTTCTACGAGGAACTGAAAAATCTGTATATGCAGGAAGCCTATGAGAAGGCCGATATAGTTCTGGGGCACGTTGAGGCAACCGTGCAATATGTGCAGGACGAACTGCGGCCGCAGATGTACCATGTCCTGGGCAGGAACGAATTCGTCAGGGAGGCCATGTCGACGTCCTTCGTCAACAAGGGCATCATGCACCGCTTCATAAGCATGCACCCGGATTATATATACAGGCGTGTGGCGCTGAACCCGATGAACCCGAAAGACCGCGCGGACAGTTTCGAGGCCGGCCTGATAAGCAGGTTTTCCTTGGCGGGGGCGGGAATTGATACATGGAAGGGGCTGATTGAAAAGGGCGGAAACCGGTACTTTGCATATTTCAAGGCAATAAAGGTGAAAAGGCAATGCCTGCCCTGCCATGGGGACCCCGCGCTCTCTTCGAAATCCCTCATCAGCCGTTACGGGACAAGCAACGGCCATTACTGGAATGCCGGTTCCGTCGTCGGCGTGGAGTCCATCGCCATCCCGGTTGACAAGACATTCGGCCGCATCGGTAAAATGGCCTTTTCCATCTTCCTGATAGGCATTGCCGGGATGGCCCTTCTCTTCATGGCCCTTAATTATTTTTATTATCTGGTCTCGGCGAGGCCGCTGAAAAAGGCGAGCTCTTTTTTCAAGTCGGTCGTCGGCGGCGAAAAGGCGCTGGAGACCAGATTCGAGGCCAAGGGGGATGACGAGATCGCGGAGCTCGCCGAATCCTTCAATTCCATGCTTGAGCACCTGAAAAAATCCCGGGATGAGCTAAACTCCTCGGAGCTGAAGTACAGGCATATATTCGAGGCGTCGAAGGACGCCATAATAATCACGGACCACTCGGGGACCGTGACCGAGATAAACAATGCGGGGCTTGAACTGCTCGGGGCGAAAGATGAACATGAAGTGACAAACAGGATGGACTTGCATGATTTCATGACGGTGAAAACGGCGGACCATTTCCTTGCGCGCATGGAAAAAGAGGGCTTCGTTAAAGACCTGGAAGCCGTGTTCACAAGGACGGACGGCGGCGAAACCAGCGTGCTGCTTGCGGCCACGACGAGGAAGGAGCCGGACGGCTATATCTGCTATGAGTGCATTGCCAAGGACATTACGGAGAGGAAAAAAATAGAGCAGCAGATGAGGCAGACCGACAAGCTGGCCTCAATAGGACAGCTTGCGGCCGGCGTCGCCCACGAGATAAACAACCCCCTTAGCGTCGTGCTCGGCTACACGAGGCTTATTATCAGGGATGCCCCGGCGCAGATTAAAGAAGACCTTGAAAAGGTGCACAAAAACGCGCAGCTCTGCAAAAAGATCGTGGAGGACCTGCTGCACTTTTCCAGGCAGACCGGAGCCCAGTATGAGGAGGCGGACATTAACGCCTCGATCGAGCCCGTGGTGTCCGTGCTCGAGGGCAAGTTCAGCAATAATGACGTGTCCATCGTAAGGGACTATGGCGATTGCCTCCCGCGGGTCATAATGGACACGGACAAGATGCAGCAGGTCTACATGAATATTCTTATGAACGCCTGTCAGGCCATGGGGCAGAAGGGCTCCATACATGTCTCCACGAGTTATGAGAAAGACTCCGGCCGGGTCCTCATCTCGTTTGCGGATGAAGGCTGCGGCATACCGAAGGAGATCCAAAACAGGGTCTTCGAACCTTTTTTCACCACAAAGGAGCCCGGGCAGGGTACGGGGCTTGGCCTGGCCGTAAGCTATGGTATTATCAGGGAGCACGGCGGGGAGATAGCGCTCGAAAGCGAGGAGGGCAGGGGGAGCACTTTCAGGATATGGCTGCCGGCCGGGGGGCCCGTTTCATGAGCCAGACAATACTGGTGGTAGACGACAAGCGCGACATGCTCAGTCTCATTGAGAGACTGCTGACCAGGGAGATGAAAGACATCGGGGTGCGTTGCGCCGGCGACGGCAAAACGGCCCTGGATATTATTGCCGGAGAGCAGGTTAGCCTGGTCCTCGCGGACATCAGGATGCCGTTGATGGACGGGATGGAACTCTTGAAGCGGATAAGGCAACTCAATAGTTCCGCCGTGGTGATCATGATGACGGCCTACGGGACGATAGAAAATGCGGTGGAATCCCTGAAGCTCGGGGCCTACGACTTCATAACAAAACCCTTTGACGAGGAGAGGCTGCTGCACACAATCCGCAGGGCGCTGGAATACAATGCCCTTTTCAGGGAAAACCTGGACCTCGAAAAGAGGATAAAGGACAGCGAGACGATCGGGCAATTCATTGGCCGGTCCGCCCCGGTCCGGAAGCTGATGGAGACAATACGGCTTGTCGCCAAGGCGGAGGTGACCGTGCTCATCACCGGGGAAACCGGCACCGGGAAGGAACTGGCGGCCAGGATGATACACGCGCTCAGCGGGCGGGCCACAAGGCCGTTCATCGCGGTAAACTGCCCCGCAATACCCGAAAATATCCTCGAAAGCGAGCTGTTCGGCTATAAAAAAGGCGCCTTTACAGGGGCGGCCTCGGACAAGGACGGGCTCTTCCAGACCGCAAACGGCGGAACTATACTGCTCGACGAGATAGGCGACATATCGTCCGCTCTTCAGGCAAAACTCTTGAGGGTGTTGCAGGAAAGGGAGATAAAACCCCTCGGGGACAACAGCACTTGCAGAGTCGATGTGCGGATACTGGCTTCCACCAATCAGGACCTGAAGGCGAAAATCTCTTCCGGCCAGTTCAGGGAAGACCTTTATTACCGGCTTAATGTTGTTTCCGTGCATACGCCCCCGCTGAGGGAAATTTCCGAGGACATCCCGCTGATGGCAACGAGCTTTCTTTCCTCCTTCTGCCGGGAGCTGGACGTGGCGCAAAAGAAGTTTTCCGAGGACGCCATGAGAATGCTGGCTTCCAGAAAATGGAGCGGCAATGTAAGACAGCTTCAGAACGAGGTGAAAAGGGCTGTCATCTTCTCAAAAAGCGACACCATCACCGCGGCCGACTTCGGCTGCGAAACCATCAGCCTTTGTCCGGGGGACAGCGATATGAGCGTTTTCGCCGGGATGGATTACAAGAAGGGGCGCCGCTGCGTCCTGGAGCAGTTCGACCGGCATTACATTGGCCGCATACTGAATGAAACGGGCGGCAATATCACGCTCGCCTCAAAAAAAGCCGGGCTCGAAAGGCAATCCCTCCAGCACCTGATAAGGAAGTACGGTATAAAGCCTTCCGCATTCAGGCGGGATGCAAAAAAAATATAGCACCATCGCCGGATTTTTGCGCTGATCTCCCGCCAAACGCGTTTATCTTCTTTAAAACCCTTCTATTTTTAATGATTTTTTATCCCATCTGCAATGGCATGTTCATTGCATTGCCGCAATTGAGTCTTTAGCGAATTTTTTCAGAAGGAGGGAACATGTCGGAGAAAGAAGCAAGCGGGTCAATGGACTACTGCGAAACCAAGGCGTGCGCTGAGGCGCCGCCGAAACCGGCGATGGGATGGAGGGAGCTGTACCTCAAGGAGGACTGGTGGGCCATTTACCTGGGCATTGGCATCACGATAGTTGCCCTGGTTTCATTCCTTAGCGGCAGCAACGTTGTAAAGGCGCTGTCGATCAACCCGGGCGGGCTGAAATGGTCTACCTTCGGGCAACTGGCGGACCATTTCAGCAGGAACCTGCCGCTTTATTTCATCCAGATGATGTGCTGGCTTGCGGTATTCGGCGTATCGACCAGGATTATGGGGATAAAGACCCGGGAATTCATTCCTTCCTTCATAATCCTCTACGTGCTGTCGGTGGCGATGTTCTCCATAAGCGGCTGGGCAAACGCGTCGAAGTACAACCTGGAGCCTCCGCTTGTGGCCCTGATAGCGGGGCTGATCATTGCAAATGTGGTGCGCCTCCCCAAGTGGCTGGATTCGGGCTTCAGGGTCGAGTACTACATCAAGACAGGAATCGTGCTCCTCGGGGCGACCTTCCCGATAACCCTCATAGTCTCGGCCGGACCGGTCGCCCTCTTCCAGGCAACGCTCATCTCCGTGTCCACCTGCCTCGTGATTTACTTTATGGCCACAAAGGTCTTCGGCCTCGACAAGAGGTTCGGTTCGGTCCTGGGGGTGGGAGGCGCCGTCTGCGGGGTGTCGGCGTCGATGGCGATAGCCAGTTCGGTGGGCGCCAAAAAAGACTACCTCTACACGACCGTGACACTGGTGGTGGTTTACGCCCTGATAATGATACTCTTTATCCCCTTCGTGTCGAAGGCCCTGGGGCTTCACCCCGGCATAGCGGGCGCATGGGTGGGCACCTCCGAATTCGCCGATGCGGCGGGCTTCGCGGCCGCCACGGCATACGGCAAGATGGCCGGAAACGAGAACGCCGCCATCCAGGGGTTCACCCTAATGAAGGTCATCGGCAGGGACATGTGGATAGGCATCTGGTCTTTCATATTCGCCCTGATAGCATGCCTGAAATGGGAGAAGGAGGAGTGCGGCACAACGCCCAACGCCATGGAGATATGGTGGAGGTTCCCCAAGTTCGTGATAGGCTTCCTGGCCGCCTCTCTTTTCATGACCGCTGTCACGGCCGGCTATGCGAGCGCCGACTTCGGTAAGGTTGTAAAGCCGGGACTCATCCTGCCCATAGTCTCCCTGCGCACGTGGGCCTTCATATTCTGCTTCCTCTCCATAGGGCTTACCACCCGGTTCAGGGAGCTTAAGTCGGCCGGCCTGAAGCCCTTTCTGGCCTTCACAACGGGCGTGGTCGTAAACGTGGTGCTGGGGTTCGTCCTTTCGGTATATGTGTTCGGCGGGCACTGGTCGGCCCTCGGAAAATAAAATGAGAGGAGGAAAGGACAAGCGGACGGTCACCTGTTTCGGCTGCAGGCATTTCAGCAACAATCCCGGGCAGATAGAGATGTCCATCCCGGGGTTAAACACGCTCAGTTCCGCGTACGGATCGGTCAGGGGCGAGGCCGGCATCTGCCGCCGGTTCGATATCCTCCTTGCGCCCCGTGGGGTCCGGTGCGGCTGCTTCGAGCGCCGGCTCCCTGAAAAAGGAGCTGCCGGGCAGGAATTGTAATGGGGAGTACGAAAAAAGACAGTCATATCGGGTGAAAGGAGAAAATGGGAAATATGAGAGGCGCATTCAGGATTTTGGTTCCGGCTGCCGTTGTAATCGCCAGTTTATTGTTTTTGCCGGTTTGTGCGGGGGCCGTGGCCGGCCCGCAGTTTCTTGTGGACGCGAATTGGCTCGGCCTGCATGGCGGCAAGGTGGTCGTGGTGGACGTAAGGAAAAGCAGTGAATATGCCAAGGGGCATCTCCCGGGCGCCATAAATATTCCCGTAAACAGCCTGCAGACCAGCCCAGACGCCATCATGTTTCCGGTCTCAAGGGAAGAGAAGATACTCGGAGCGGATGGCCTCGACATCAACAGGGATGTGGTCCTTTACGGCGCGGGAAGGGAAATGGCATATCTGGAATTCTGGATGCTCGATTATCTCGGGATGCGGAGGATTCATGTGCTAAACGGGGGCATAGAGCAATGGAGAGGGCAGCTTGCGACCGGTGAGACGAAACTCTCCCCCGCCGTATTCAAAGCCAGGCCGGACCCCGCAAGGTATGCCACCACCGCCTTTGTCCGGGGGCGCCTGAAAAAACCGGGCATAATCCTGCTGGATGTCCGCACTCCGGGCGAATATGCGGGAACCGATGTGAGGTCCCTGCGGGGCGGGCATATCCCCGGCGCGATAAATATCAATTACGCAGAGAACTTCCAAAAAAATACCACGGTGCTGAAGCCGGCTAGTGAGCTGAAAAAAATATATGCGAAGCTGGACAGGGGCCAGCAGATCGTCACCTACTGCCAGACCGGCACCAGGGCGGCCAATACCTATTTCGTGCTGAGGGAATTGGGGTTCCCGAGGGTCCGGGTCTATGACGCCTCATGGATCCAGTGGGGGAGCAATCCCAGCTTGCCGGCTGATGATGTGAGCTACTTCAATTTCGTTTCCGTTTTAAAGAGCATCAAAAAACTGCAGGCCGAGATAAAGGCCCTCAAGGGCCAGGGGAAATAAGCACTCCCTCCATTTCAGGGGGTCGGCCTTGGATATCGGCTGACTCCCTGTATTTTTTTTAGGGGCGCCATTTGCGAATATGCCGCGTCCCGCATGGCGTCAAGGGGCCCGCGCCAGAAAGTTCCTTGCCTGTACGGTTTAAATTGCGCTAATATAAAATTCAAGTTTTTCAATACATATTCAAGGAGCGTTTGAAGCGCATGCTTAAAAGGAAAGATAAATACAACGTGGCGGTGGTCGGCGCGACCGGCGCCGTCGGAAACGAGATGATAGAGGTCCTGGAGCAACGGAAATTTCCCGTCCGGGGCCTCCGGCTTTTTGCCTCCGAGCGCTCTGAGGGGAAAAGGCTTCCTTTCATGGGGAGGGATGTCGTTGTCGAGACGCTCAAGGATGACTCCTTCAAGGGCCTGGACATAGCGCTTTTTTCAGCCGGAGCGGAGAGGTCCGCGAAGTGGGCGCCCGTCGCCGCGGCAAGCGGCTGCGTAGTCGTGGACAACTCCAGCCAGTGGCGCATGGACCCGGAGGTGCCCCTGGTGGTGCCGGAAGTAAACCCGCACGACCTTAAATGGCACAAGGGGATAATAGCCAATCCCAACTGCTCGACCATCCAGATGGTCGTGGTCCTGAAACCCATCCATGACGCGGCAAGGATAAAAAGGGTGGTCGTCAGCACCTACCAGGCGGTTTCCGGCACTGGCAGGAAGGCCATGGATGAGCTGCTTGAGCAGACGAGGGCCCTTTTGAGTTTCCAGGACGTCTCCTGCAAGGTCTACCCGCACCAGATAGCCTTCAACGTGCTGCCCCACATAGACAAGTTCCTTGAAAACGGCTACACCAAGGAAGAGATGAAGATGGTCAACGAGACGAAGAAGATCATGGGGGACTCGAGCATCAGGCTGACGGCGACCACCGTGCGGGTGCCGGTCTTCAGGGGCCATTCCGAGAGCGTGAACATCGAGACGGAAAAGAAATTGTCCGCCAGCGAGGCCAGGGCTGTGCTTTCGGTTGCGCCCGGCGTCATCGTCTATGACGCGCCGGAGAAAAACATCTATCCGCTGCCCATATACGCGGCCGGAAAGGATGAGACTTTCGTGGGCAGGATCAGGGAAGACGAATCGATTGAAAACGGCCTCAACCTGTGGCTCGTCTCGGACAATTTGAGGAAAGGCGCGGCCCTGAACGCCGTCCAGATAGCCGAAAAACTCATCGGGATGGCATAGCCCCGGACCGCAGGGATTCGCTTCAGATAAGAACAGACGCCGGCTGATGCCCTGGCATGGCGTCTTTTTTTGGCTCTTCTGGCTTTTGTGTGGGTTATCAGCAGTCTCAAAAATAATTTGCATATTTCGCGCTTGCCGATACCTGCCAGGCCCTTTCGTCCGGTCGCGCGGTTCCGGACGTATCCAGACGGCGGGATTTAGATCGTCTTCGAGGGCGAATGGCGAAAGATTGGCAGGATGCGGCGCGTCGTGATCCGTCCGCCTGCTATCTCTCTCAAGGACCAGGCAGGTATCAGCCTTATACTCCCGGAAATCTCAGCGATCTACCCACAGGCATTCCTGAAGAGCCCTTTTTTCAGTCATCGCCCGGCGGGTGGCAATCCAATTCCGGGTTTAGTTTTCGCAGGCGGGTGTTTTGGCGGGAGGGTCTGCCATGGTCTTTGCCGTGACGGACCTGTCTTCCCCCGGATTTTTCTGCCCCGGGGGTTTGTCTCTGAGGGGCAGCTTCACTGTAAATAAACTGCCTTTGCCTGGCGCGCTTTCCACCTCGAAGAGCCCCTTGTGGCTCTGCACTATCTTGTAGCTTATCGAAAGGCCCAGTCCGGTGCCCTTTTCGCTTTTTGTCGTGAAGAAGGGTTCGAAAATGCGTCCCATAACCTCCGGGGGGATGCCCTTGCCGGTGTCCGTTATCTGCACGCATGCGAAATTGCCTTTCACATAAGTCTTGATGCCGAGGGTGCCGGATTTCTCCATCGCGAAGACGGCATTGTTGACCAGGTTCAAAAAGACCTGTTTCAACTGGTCGGGGTCGCCCTCTATGGGCGGGATCTCGCCGAAGTCGGCGACAAGCTTTATGAGGGTGTCCTTCAGCTGGAAGCTGACAAGCTCCATGACGTTCTTCAGCAGCGCGTTCATGTCAACCGGCCCTATCTTGAGGGGCCTCTTCCTGGAGAACTCGAGAAGGTGGTTCACTATGTCCCTTGCCCTCAGGGATTCCTTCTCTATGATATCCAGGTCCCGCTGGATGATGCCCATGTCCGCCTCTTCCCTCATGAGTTCCGTGAAGCCCAGAATGCTCGTAAGGGGGTTGTTTATCTCGTGGGCCACGTTTGAGGCGAGCTCGCCGATGGCGGCGAACTTGGCGGCCTGGACGAGCTGCTCCTGCGTGTCCTTGAGCTCCTTCATCTGGAGTTTCAGGCTTTCCCAGAGCCTCGCGTTTTCCAGGGCGACGCTGAAGTTGTTGCCCAGGATGGCCAGCAGGCTCGCGTCTTCCTCCGTGAAATCCCCAGTCTTTTTATTGGCCGCCCTGATGGCCCCGATAAGCTCGCCCTTGTTCCTGACCCATACGAACAGGATGTTTTTCACCCCGAGCTGCCCGTCCGCCTGCGCGGTTGGAGACCGCCGGATGTCCGTATTCAGCATGAGGGCCCTTCTCATGGACGAGTGGTAAAGGCCGTCCATGACGGACGATACTATCCTTATCGAATCCGCCTGTTCCCTGGAGATGCCGGAGGCCGGGTACATGTGCCTGAAGAACTCCCCTTTCTCGTCTCTTAGCAATATGCCGCTCTGGCTGGCCCCCGTAAGCTCCTCGATGCCGGCCGAAAGCTCCTTGAATATGTCGGGCATGGAAGTGACGCTGTGGAACGTTATGGTAATACTGTAGAGGTCGGAGAGGTTGTGGAGGTAGCGCAGTACTTTTTCGTTCGATTCCTTGAGCGTAAGGCTCATGTCATTGAAGGAGTTTATCAGTTCTCCGAACTCGCCCCTGCTTTTGTAAGGCGTGATGTAGCCCAGATTGCCCGCCTTTATGCGCCTTGTCGCGTCCACAAGCTCGTTTATCGGCACGGTTATCTGCCTGGTCATCGTGACGGCTATGACCAGCGCGATGAAGAAAGAGAGCATGAGCGTCACAAGGAGGATGGAGCGCGAGTTGTTTATCTGCTGCATGGCCTTCACGGTCTGCTCGTTGAGCCTCTCGTTTGCGATGAGCGCCATCTCCTGGGACTTGTTCAGAAAGACGTTGCCTATCCCGATGGCAGCGGTCCTCAGCCTTTCCACGCGCTCCTGGTTCGCCGACGTGGTTATGAGATAGCTCAGGGCCTCCTTGTAGTCCTCCACCAGCCTGTTCATCTCCTGCAGGCGGGCCGTCATCTGCGGGGTATGGTGGCAGCCGAGGCAGGAGTGGACGGAGTTGTCCAGATTGAGGACGCTCTTTACTATCTGGTCCACGTCCGGGCCGAAGACCGTCCCTATCGTGTAGAGGTGGCTCTGGACGGTCTGCGCGTTGATGACCAGGTTCTGCCTGATTATCTCCACGCGGTGCAGGGCTATGATCGTGCGCAGGTTGGACGTGGTCCGGTATATATAGAGGATGGTGAGCGTTGCGCCGAGCGTGAACAGCGTAAAGAGCAGGAACAGCGAATATACAAGCCTTTTTTTCATCTGGTGTACTGATACTTCATTATGTTTATGCCCGCGTCCCTTGTGAGGGCCGCGACCGGGGCGAAATCGGCCAGGTTGGCTTCCTCGAATCCCGAGTACCCCAGGGTCTTCAGCACCCTGACCCCGTCGGGGTCGTTCTTCATGTTTATCAGGGTACTCTTGAGTTCATTTCGTATCGCCGCGGGTATGTTCTTCCTCAGGCAGAGGATGATGTCGGGCAGTTTGCCTGACTTTGCCAGGACGAGGAGGTTTTCGGAAACCAGGGGGTCCCTGGCGGAGAGCTTGTCGAAGAAGCGGCTCTTGACCACCCCGACATCCGCCCTGCCGTCCAGGACGGCGTATATGGACTCCTCGTGGTTGCCGGTGAAGTAGTACTGGGGAAAGAACCTGGCGTAATCGGTGACTCCTATCTGTTTGAGGCGGTAAAGCAGGTAGATGAAACCGGTGGCCGTCGCCTTGTCGACGAAGACGGCCCGCTTGCCCCTCAACTGGGAGAACGTCCTTATCCCGCTGTCTTTCCTTACAATGACGATGCTCTGGGCCGACACGAGCCCGTCGGGTCCGACAGGCCGGACCAGCGGCTGGACCCCCAGTTTGCGGTTGGCCAGCAGGCCGGTGAAGGCGCCGAAGAACGCCCCGTCCATATTCCTGCTCGTGAAGCGGTCGATGATATCCCCATAGCGGGAGAGTATCGTGAACTGGATTTTTATTCCGGTCCTTTTCTCTATGTAGTCGGCGAGGGGCAGGTGCTTTTCTATCATGCGGAATATATTCTCCTCCGGGACAAGCCCTATAAGGAGCGTTACCTTCTCCTGCGCCCGGGCAATGGATGCCGCCGACAGCACCAGAACGATCGCAAGCATTATCTTTCTCAACATCAGTAAATCACCCGGGTTGCCTCCGTGACCAGGCCCAGGGAGATCCTGAGGCCCAATACCACGGACTGCCTGTAATTATAGATCAATGAGAAGCGCCTGCTTTCAAGCGGCCCCAGGCCGCGCGCCGAAGACCTCTCGAGGGCCTGAAGCAGAAGCTGTCCGGCCATCTGTCCCTGCTCCTGCGGATCGGGAGAAAGTGTTATAAGGGCCTGCGCCGGCTGCTGTGGGTTGCTGATAAGCGAGGCCACGGGTATCTTTCTGCGCCACATCTCTCCGAGGACCGACTGGTATGCGGAGCCGGCCGTCGCGCATTCCGTCACGTAAAGGGAGTCTATCTTTGCGCCCGCAAGAAGCGAGGCGACCTCTCCGGACTTTACGAGGTTCAGCCTGACAGGGTTCATTCCGTATTCTTTTGCGACCCTGGCGATTTCCGCCGTATCGTACGCCGAGTCCGCCTCCCTGCTGTCGTAAAGAATCCCGAGGGTCCTGGTTGCGCGGATATCCTTGAGATACCGGATAACGCTGGCAAGCGGAAGCGAACTGTATACCCCGGCGGCGTTTTTCCCCTTTATCATTGCGGCGGTCGTCCTGGTGAGGCCGGCGTATATCACCGGAACCCCCGGGTTTTCCCTGAGGGCCGCGAAGGTGGCCGACGCCCCGAAAGTGACTATCGCGTTGACGTCGACGGCTATAAGTTTCCTTGCCGAGTTGCTCCAGGATATGGGGTCCGGGTAGGGTCTCAGCAACAGGAATCTTATCCCACCGTGGGAGGGGCCGGACACATATTTGGCAAGGGCGTTATAAGAGTCCTCATACAAGGGGTTCCCCCTCGTCAGTATGACCCCTACCGTGTTGCCGGCCCAGGCCGCGCAGGGCGGCGCCAGCATGGCCAGCAGAAAGACGGCAATAAAGGCCTTTTTCATCGACCTATTATATCCAAAATAACCCGTTCATTGGCGAATGCGGTCCGTTTTCCGCCCCCTGCCGCCTCCGCCGGCCATTTTGAGCGCCATGAGCAGGGCCTCTGCCTTTTTCATGCTTTCCCTGTATTCCCTTTCAGCGACGGAGTCCGCCACGATGCCGGCCCCGGCCTGGGCATATGCCATGCCGTTTTTGATGAGGAATGTCCTTATCACTATGTTCATGTCCATTGCGCCTGAGAAGCCGAAATATCCGGCCGAGCCCGTGTAGGGCCCCCTCCTTGCCGGTTCAAGCTCGTTTATGATCTCCATGCACCGCACCTTTGGCACGCCCGTTATCGTGCCGCCCGGAAAAGTCGCGCGCAGGCAGTCGAACATCCCCCTGCCGCCGGCGAGCCTGCCCCTTATGTTCGACACGATGTGCATGACGTGCGAATAATCCTCCGTTGTCATGAGCTCGTTTACCTCGATGCTGCCGTATCCGGCCACCCTGCCCATGTCGTTTCTTTCGAGGTCGATCAGCATTATGTGCTCGGCCTTCTCCTTTTCATTGAGGAGCAGTTCCGACCTGAGGGCGAGGTCCTCCCGTGCGTCTTTGCCCCTTGGCCTTGTCCCGGCTATCGGCCTGGTTTCGACCACGCCGCCGGCCAGCTTTACCAGCCTCTCCGGGGAGGATCCGGCTACGAAGAAATCCCCGAAATCCATGAAGGCCGCGAAAGGGGAGGGGTTTATTTCCCTGAGCAGGCAGTATACCCCCCATGGGTCCGTCCGCCCGATCTGCGCGCGCACACGCAGTGAAAGGTTTGCCTGGAATATATCGCCCGCGGCTATGTATTCCTTTGCCCTGCCGACCATCTGAACGTACCGGCTTTCACTCATCTCATGCTCTATGTTTATTGCGCCTCCGGCCAGGGGGGCGGGGCTTTGGGTGCGCCGGGCCGTCCGCTCCAGGATGCGTCCCAGTTGCTCCACGGCCTCATCATAGCTTTCGGCCCAATCCGGGACAGGCGCGCCGCCGTAACCCAGGGCGAAAGCTGCATGCCTTGCCCCGGGGCAGACCACGATCCATGCCTCCCTCCGGACATGGTCGAAGGCGAGCAGGCGGTCGGCCATGAAAAAACAGGCATCGGGCAGGCCGAGTTCGTCGGGGGGGCCATTATCGGGGAACGTTTCAAGGTACCTGGCGAAGTCGTAGCAGATAAGCCCGGCCGCGCCTCCCTGAAACGGCGGAAGCCCGGCCGCGGGCTTTTGGTTATATGCGCCCATCAGCTCTTCGAGCCTTCCAAGCGGATCTTTTTTCGAGGATATGGCCCGCTTGCCGCCCCATTCGACCTCCACAAGCCCGTCTTTCACCACCAGGCAGGCGTAAGGCTCGAAGATTATGAAGGAATGCCTCGCTATGTTTTCCGGACCTTTTACGCTTTCAAAAAGCAGACTGCCCCGCCCGGGAAAGGCGGGATAGAGCTCATGCGGGCTGGCATAGGGGATTTTCAGATGGAGAGGCGGCACGGCCCCCGCTGCCTTTTCGATTTCTTCCAGGAACGCCGCCTTGGTGAGTGAAACCGCTTCCCTGATCATGCTTACCGGGTGATGCCCCTGTCTGCGCGCAGACAGTCAACGGCGGTCCTGCCGCAAACGGGCATCCTATGTCCTTGAGTGGGTTATCTCTTTTTGGGCCTGGTATTTCCCAGCTTTGTCCGCGTAGGAGACCTGGCAGGCCTCGCTTGCGCCGAGAAAGACCAGCTGGGATATCCCCTCTCCAGCGTAGATTTTCACCGGCAACGGCCCGGTGTTGGCGACACAGATTGTCACGTATCCCTGCCACTCGGGCTCAAGCGGTGTGACGTTTACTATGACCCCGCATCTGGCGTAGGTCGATTTCCCGGTGCTTAAGACGATTATGTCCCTGGGCAGCCTGAAATATTCGAGCGAACGGCCAAGGACGAAAGAGCCGGACGGAATGACGCAACTGGGGCCTTTTATCGCCTCGAAATATGCGGCATCGCAGTTTTTGGGGTCCAGTACGGCCCCGTTGCCGGGTTTCAGGAGCTTGAAATCCTCGGAAAGTCTCATGTCGTAGCCGTATGAGCCCAGGCCGAATGATATCCCCGTCTTCACCAGCATCCTGTCGGCGAAGGGCTCTATCATGCCCTTCATCGCCATTTCCTTTATCCAGCGGTCATTTTTTACCATTCAGAGAAATTAACATAAACAAGCAATTAAAAACAACGCGCCGCCCGCGCCCCCAATCAATTTTGATTGCCAAAAAACGTTATTTTCTGCTATAAAAGGATAAAGGGGTCGGACAAAATTGGAGCCTGCCCTGCGCGTGACAAGGGATGATGTTAATCCACCAAGTTAGATCTTTAGGGAGCTGGATAAGGGGGTACGGTGTGCATGTCTTCCCAGTTGAAGATAGCCTGATGTCCCCCTTTGGGCACCCACTTGGAACAAGTGGATCTAACGCTTTCGCTTGCACGGCAGGGTGGGTCTTATTCTATGGCGCTGGCGAAACCGCCTTCAGCATAAAGGGGAAAGGTAAGAAAATTTTGAATTTTAAAGCAAAATATAGATCCCCTTCGGATATCTCCCCGGGCCTTCGGGCTGAGAGCTGAAGGGCAGAAACCCGTCCCATAGAACTTCGTCCGCCTCCCTATGCACATAAAGGAGAGGAGGGAGTTTCAGATGATCCAGGCGCTCTATGTTGTAATTGCTGCTGCCGTGGGCGTTGCCGTCGGCCTTGTTTACAGATTCAGTCTCAAGAACAAATGGGAGAGTATGAGGCGCGAAGCCGAAGCCCTCGCCGCGGAAGCCCAGAGCACTGCCGAAAGGATAAAAAAGGACGCGTCGTACGAGGCCAAGGGCATACTTTACCAGGCGCGCACCGAAGCGGAGAAGGAAATCAAGGAAAAGCGAGGAGAGCTCCTGCACCAGGAGAAAAGGCTCAGGGCCAGAGAGGAGACCCTCGAAAGGAAGCTGGACCACCAGGAGCACAGGGAACGTGAGTTTTCCCGCAGAGAGAAGGATTTTGCGGCCAGGGAACGAGGGCTTCAGGGCAAGGAAAAGCAGCTCGATGAGGTTATCGGCCAGCAGAAGAGTTTTCTGGAGAGGCTGGCGGGGCTCAGCGCCGAGGAGGCCAGGGCGGAGCTTTTAAGGAAGGTGGAGGAAGACGCCCGCTTTGAGTCCGCGAAGCTAGCAAAACAGGTAGAGGACGAGGCGCGCGAGGGCGCCGAGAAGAAGGCAAAGGAGATCATCGGGCTGGCGGTGCAGCGGTATTCGGGGGAATATGTGGCCGATGCGACCGTCTCCGCCGTGAGCCTGCCCAGCGACGACATGAAAGGCCGGATAATCGGGCGCGAGGGCAGGAACATCCGCGCCCTCGAGGCGGCCACGGGGGTTGATCTTATAGTCGATGACACGCCGGAGCTCATAACCCTCTCCACTTTCAACCCAGTCAGGAGAGAAGTTGCCAGGCTTGCCCTGGAGAGGCTGATCGCCGACGGCCGTATACATCCCGCCAGGATCGAGGAGATTGTCGAACGCTGCCGGAAGGAAGTGGAAAACACCATCCGGGAAGAAGGGGAAAAGGCGGTCTTCGAGCTTGGTCTCTCCGGCATGAACCCGGAGGTGATAAAACTGATAGGCAGGCTCAGGTACAGGACCTCATACGGCCAGAACGTGCTTCAGCATTCAAGGGAAGTGGCGTATTTCTCCGGCATCATGGCCTCCGAGCTGGGCGTCGATGTAAAGATCGCCAAAAGGGCCGGGCTCCTGCACGACCTTGGCAAGGCCGTGGACCATGAGGTCGAGGGCCCGCACCCCGAAATAGGCGCCAACCTGGCCAGGAAATACGGTGAACCCCAGATCGTGGTGGACGCGATACTCACCCACCATGACGGCGAGGTGAAGACGGTGGAGGCCGCGCTCGTTGCCGCCGCGGACGCCATCTCTGCCGCGAGGCCGGGTGTGAGGAGCGAGAGTATAGAAAATTACCTGAAGAGGCTGGCCAAGCTTGAAGACCTGGCCATGTCTTACAAGGGCGTGGAGAAGTGCTACGCCATTCAGGCGGGCCGTGAGGTCCGCATAATAGTAAAGCCCGAGGAGGTTACGGACGAAGCCTCGTGGATGCTCTCAAAGGACCTGGCCAAGAGGATTGAGGCCGAGATGACTTATCCAGGCCAGATAAAGGTGACCGTCATCCGGGAAAACAGGTTCGTTGACTACGCCAAATAGCCTCAGCTCAGCGAAACCGTGAAGGTCCTTTTCATCGGAGACATCGTCGGCAAGCCGGGCCGGACTGCGGTGAGGGCCCTTCTGCCCCGTATAATCGAAAGATATAAAGTCGATTTCGTCATCGCAAACGGGGAGAACGCCGCCGGCGGTTTCGGAATAACCGAGTCCTCCGCCTCCGAGCTGTTCGCCTCCGGCATAAACATCATCACCAGCGGCAACCATATCTGGGACAAGAAAGAGATAATCCCCTTTATCACGAAAGACGACAGGCTGCTCAGGCCGCTTAACTTTCCGCCCGGCGTGCCAGGCTTCGGCAGCGTCGTGGCGGAGGTGCCGGGCGCGGGCGTCCTGGCCGTGATCAATCTTCAGGGGCGTGTATTCATGCCGGCCATAGACTGTCCCTTCCGGGCCGCCCTGGATGAGGCGAAACGGCTCAGGCAGCGCACAGCCAGTATCATCGTGGATTTTCATGCCGAGGCCACATCCGAGAAGACCGCGCTGGGCTACTTCCTTGACGGCAAGGTCAGCGCGGTCATCGGGACGCATACCCATGTCCAGACCGCCGATGAAAAGATACTGCCAGGCGGCACGGCGTACATCACGGACGCCGGGATGACTGGACCCGCCGAATCGGTCATAGGGGTAAAAAAGGAGCAGATAGTGGGCAAGTTCCTCACCCAGATGCCCACAAGGTTTGAAATCCCCGCAGGCGGGGCGCTGCTGTCGGCCCTGCTGGTTGAGATAAACGAAAAAGACGGAAGGGCGTCTTCCGTCTCGAGGCTGCAGCTTTCGAACCCCTGATTTCCCCTACACTCCCGCCTCCTTGACGGCTTCGATCTTCCTCAGAAGCCCCTTGATTATCGTTTCCTCTTTTTTGAGCGGGGGTTTCGTCTCGTGGCTTTCGGTCTTGTAAATCTCCTCCCTTAAATCCGAAAGGTATATCTCCAGCGCGTGCCTGAGTATCCCTTTCTCCTCCTCGTCGATTTCGATGGTTATCATCCGGCACCTCCCTGACGTGATGCGTCCTTGGGAAAAAATCCAGGGTTTTTTACTCTGTCCTCAACAAAATGCTATATAAAAAAGCGTGGGGTGTCAAATGTAACGGGCCCTTTTACCCCTCAGGCATCGTGCCAGCCGTACTCTCCCAGGAGGGGGACGAAGACGCAGAAGGTGTGATATTCCTCGATGAGCCGCCCGCGCTGTTTTTTTGCCCTCAGCAGCCTCTGGGAGTCCCTGGGCCCTATGGGGATGGCCATAATGCCGCCCTCATCGAGCTGCTCCACCAGCGGAGGCGGCACGGCCGGGGCGCCGGCGGTCACAAGGATGCCCTGGAAGGGGGCTGCCTCCGGCCATCCAAGGGAGCCGTCTCCGGTCATGAACC
The DNA here is from genome assembly GCA_021825295.1 of Nitrospirota bacterium. GTDB lineage: Bacteria > Nitrospirota > Thermodesulfovibrionia > Thermodesulfovibrionales > JdFR-88 > JAJYGJ01. The sequence continues at coordinate 71,657 of JAKAHV010000003.1, read as the reverse complement.
TTATGTTGGCGTAACCAAGCTCATCCAGCCTCCGTTTTGCCGCCGCGGCCAGTTTCGGGCGGTATTCGATTGTGTAGACCTCCCCGGCCAGCTCGGCGAGGACCGCGGTCTGGTAACCGGAGCCCGTGCCCACCTCAAGGACCCTCTCGTCCCCTTTCAGACCCAGCACCTCGGTCATTACCGCAACCATGTACGGCTGAGAGACCGTCTGCTCCTCCCCCGCAGGCAGGGCCATATCGCTGTAGGCCATGCCCGCATACTCCGGGGTCATGAAAAGGTGCCTCGGGACCCTGGCCATGGCATCGAGCACCCTCTCATCCGTTATCCCCCTCGCGATGAGCTGAATGTCGACCATCCGGCGGCGCAACTCTACGAACTCATCCAACTGAAAACCCGTCCCCGCCCCATTTCCTTTTTAGCCAGTCCATCGCGGCGTTGTTTGTGAAATCCAGGTGTATCGGGGTTATCGATACATAACCCTCCATTACGGCATCCATGTCCGTATCGTCTCCGCGCTCCCAGAAGGGTTTGCCCCCTCCAATCCAGTAGTGGACCTCTCCCCACGGGGATTTGGTCTCGTGTATGGCCCCGTGATATATCCGTTTGGACTGCCTGGTGAACCGTACCCCTTTTATAGCGGCATTGGGGATATTCACGTTAAGAAGGGTATCGTAGGGCAGTCCGTTTTCAAGAGTGAACCGGGCGACCTGCAGGGCCAGGTGCGCGGCGGTGCCATAGTCGAGTTTCGAGTCCGGGGGGCCATCTGACAGCAGGGAAAAGGCGAGGGAAGCTATCCCGAAAATAGTCCCCTCTATTGCCGCCGAGACGGTCCCGGAATATGTGATGTCGTCGCCCAGATTGCCCCCCCTGTTAATGCCGGACACTATGAGGTCCGGCCTTCGGGGAAGGAGCTTTTCTATCCCGAGGGCGACACAGTCCGTGGGGGTGCCGTTTACGCTCCAGACATTTGACCCAAGCTTTTCCACCTTCAGGGGCCTGTGAAGAGTAAGGGCATGGCTTACGGCCGAGCGCTCCCTGTCCGGCGCCACCATGTACGCGTCCCCGATTGGCTCCATCGCCCTGAAAAGGGCCTTTATGCCGGGGGAATGGACGCCGTCGTCATTTGTGACGAGTATTATTTTTTTCATGATTAATTGTATCATTAATGGATTTCCAAATGGCTTCATGCTGAAGGCGGGGTTTCTTCAAAAGGGGGAAGGTGTTTCTTATGGGTTTGACATATAAAAAGGCGGGCGTCGACATAAGAGAGGGCGAGAAGCTTGTGGAGCTTATAGCCCCCATGGCCGGCAGGACGAAAAGAAGGGAAGTCCTGAAGGGTATCGGCCTTTTTGGCGCGCTCTTCGAGCTGGACGCGAAAAGATACAAACGCCCCGTCCTCGTAAGCGGCACGGACGGGGTTGGCACGAAGCTGAAGATCGCCTTCATGACCGGCAGACACGACACGGTCGGCATCGATCTTGTGGCCATGTGCGTAAACGACATCCTCACCTGCGGGGCCGAGCCGCTCTTTTTCCTGGACTATTTCGCGACGGGGAAGCTCGCGGCAAGGAAGGCCGCCATGGTGATCGGGGGAATCGCGAGGGGATGCGAGGAGGCGGGCTGCGCCCTGGTTGGCGGCGAGACGGCCGAGATGCCTGAGTTTTACGGGGAGGGGGAATACGACCTGGCGGGCTTTGCCGTGGGCGTGGTTGAAAAAGAGGCCATAATAGACGGCTCTTCCATCCGGCCCGGCGACGCCCTGGTAGGGCTTGCCTCCTCGGGGCTGCACTCAAACGGCTATTCGCTGGCAAGAAAGGCGCTTCTTGAGGCCGCCCGCTATTCGCTTGCCTCGCGGCCGCGCGTTCTGGCCGGGCGGAGTCTCGGCGCGGAGCTGCTTGAGCCGACCAGGATATATGTAAAGGCATTTCAGGCCCTGAGGAAAAACAGGGTGACCGTAAAGGGGATGGCGCACATAACGGGAGGCGGCATACCGGGGAACCTCAACAGGATACTGCCCCGGAGGATAGACGCCCTTGTAGATGAAGGCGCCTGGACCGCCCCTCCGATTTTTGGACTCATCCGCGAGGCGGGCGGCATCTCGAAAGAGGAGATGAAGAAGGCCTTCAACATGGGCATAGGCTTTGTGGCCGTAACCCCGGCGGAAGAGGCGAAAAAGGCCGTCTCGGTCCTGCGGAAGGCGGGTTATGAGTCCTCCGTCATAGGCAGCGCCGTGAAGGGCGCGGGCCGGGTGAAGTACGAATAGCCGCATGCCCGGAGGAGCGTACTTTTTTGTATTTTCCGGCACTTTTTTCCGCTTGACACCGTGAGAAGCCTTTTTCTATACTACCTTCGGCAATCTATTGCCGATTACAATCACAGGTAAAACGGGCATTTTTTGGCCTGGCATCCAAAACCAATCTGGAGGAAGATATGACGCCAAAGGAAGTACTGGAGTTTGCGAAAAAGAACAAGGTCATGATGGTCGACCTGAAATTCATCGATTTCCCCGGCATATGGCAGCACTTCGCCGTGCCCGTGAGCCAAATCGACGAAAAGACCTTTGTGGACGGCCTGGGTTTTGACGGCTCCTCGATAAGGGGCTGGCAGGCGATACACGCCTCCGACATGCTGGTTGTGCCGGACCCGGCCACAGCCATACTGGACCCGTTCAGGAAGTATCCGACGCTCAGCCTGGTCTGCAACATCATAGACCCGGTGACGAAGGAACCCTATACCAGGGACCCCAGGTACGTGGCCAAAAAGGCCGAAGATTATCTTAAGTCCACCGGCATCGCCGACACAGCCTTCTTCGGCCCGGAGGCGGAGTTCTTCATCTTCGACGACATCAGGTACGATCAGACTTCGCACAGCGGCTATTACTTCCTCGATTCAAAGGAAGGCATCTGGAATTCCGGCAAGGAGGAAAACCCCAATCTCGGATATAAGCCCAGGTATAAGGAAGGGTACTTCCCGGTCCCGCCGACAGACAGCATCGAGGACCTCAGGTGCGAAATGGTCGCCGTGATGCAGCAGTGCGGCATAGATGTGGAGGCGGAGCACCACGAAGTCGCAACCGCCGGCCAGGCCGAGATCGATATGCGCTTCTCGCCGCTTTTAAAAATGGCCGACAACCTGCTGCTCTTCAAATACATCATAAAGAACGTGGCGGTCAAAAACGGAAAGACGGTCACCTTCATGCCCAAGCCTGTGTTCGGCGACAACGGCTCCGGCATGCACGTCCACCAGAGCCTCTGGAAGGGCGGCAAGCCCCTGTTTGCGGGCAAGGAATACGCCGGCTTAAGCGAGATGGCGCTTTATTACATAGGCGGCATACTGAAACACGCCCAGGCTCTGGCGGCCCTCACCAACCCGACCACGAACTCCTACAAGAGGCTCGTGCCCGGGTACGAGGCCCCGGTCAACCTTGCCTATTCCGCCAGGAACCGTTCGGCCGCGGTAAGGATACCCATGTACTCCGAAAACCCCAAGGCGAAAAGGGCGGAGGTAAGGTTCCCGGACCCCTCCTGCAACCCGTACCTTGCCTTTTCCGCCATGCTGATGGCCGGGCTTGACGGCATAGAGAACAAGATAAAACCGGGCGCCCCGCTGGACAAGGACATCTTCGAGATGTCGGCCGCGGAGCTTGCCAAAGTGCCGCAGATGCCGGGCTCTCTTGAGCAGGCGCTTGACAACCTGGAGAAGGACCATAAATTCCTCCTCAAGGGCGGCGTCTTTACGGAGGACGCGCTCGAGACCTGGATGGACTACAAGAGGAAAAGCGAGGTGGATGCCCTGAGGCTGAGGCCCCATCCCTACGAGTTCTTCCTTTACTACGACATATAAGCCGTCCCTGGCGGGAAATGGACAAAAAAACGGGGCCGGATCCGGCCCCGTTTTTTGCTTTTTTCAAAGGCTTTTTCTCTAGCAATGTGAAACCCCTTGAAAAACAAAAAACGGAAACCGGGGGTTTAAAAAATTATGGAAATATGATAAATTAGTGTCCAGAAATTCATGCATTCATTAAAAACCAAAAAGGAGGATGGGATGAAAAAGACGTTGACTGTTCTTGTATTTATCGCCCTCACGTTGTCTCTGGTAGCCGTGGCGGCCGCCGCGGCCAAATCCATGTCCGGCACGATAAAATCCGTAAACATCAGCGCCGGCACGATCTCGTTTTGCCCCGCCGGCACCACGAAGGAGCAGAACCTGAAGGTCGGTCATGGCCTGAATATCAGGAGCATAAAGACGGGCAAGGCCGAGATAGTGGTCTCAAACGGCATGGTCACGAGTGTAAAGCCCGCAGCGGCAGCGCCGCCCAGGAGGATGATAGAGGGCTGCTAGCCGTTTCCCGGAATCACTTGAAATGAGAAGGCCGGATGGGGAAAAGCCATCCGGCCTTTTTTGCCTTGAGAAGACCGGCTTCTTACCTCGCGGCCTTCAGGCGCGAGAAGCCGGTCAGAACGAATACCGATATGGCCAGCGCCTCCATGACGGCTGAGAATGCGACCACGCCGGCAATGGAGACCTTCTCGTAGAGCAGGCCCATTGTCACCCCGCCCACGAGATAAGCCAGCCCGTAAACGGTGTTGAAAATGCCGTAAGCGACACCCCTTTTGGCGGTGACCGTCAGGTCCGCGATTGCGGCCCGCATGATGGTCTCATGAATGCCTATGACCACGCCCAGGAATGCAATGCCTGCCACCGCAAGTCCGAAACCGCCGGAAAGCGACAGCCATGCCACGGGCAGCGACAGCAGCGGCGCTATTACGAGAAACCTCATGCCCCCGGTGTCGTACGCCTTTCCCATCACAAGCGCAGCGCCGCCGTCCACGGCCATCTCGATTATATACAGCACCGGTATGAGCACATCCGGGGCCAGACGCTGCACTTTCAAATGAAACGCGATAAGCTGAAAATGCATTATCCCCGCCACACTGAAGAACGTGAAAATTGCATAAAACCAGAACAGGCGGGGCAGTTTTTTCAACTCCTCCTCTTTCAGGATGTCCGCACGCTCGCCCGTGCCGGCTTTTTGGATTTCAAGTTTCTCGGGAGACGGCATCTTTATCGCGGCCCTGGCCAGAAACAGCATTGCAAGGGCCGCCGGTATCCAGAGGATGCCAAAACCCTGGCGGTAGTTGCCACGGAAGATGAAGACGGTAGTGAAGATGAGGGGGCCGAGCACCGCCCCGATCTGGTCGAAAAGCTCATGGAGTCCGAACCCCCATCCCCGCCCCACCTCCTTTGCAGCGTGCGAGAGTATCGTGTCCCTGGCGGGGGTCCTTATCGCTTTTCCGAGCCGTTCCAGCACTATGAGCAGGGCGGCGATTTTCCAGTTTCCGGCAAACGCCATTGCGGGAATGGCGAATATCAGGGCGTATCCGGTGAAGGTGAGCGGCCAGTATGCCTTCGTGCGGTCGGCAATATATCCCGAGGCCAGGCGCAGGGCGTAACCAAGGAAATCTCCCAGGCCCGATACGAGGCCGACGATGGCAGCCCCGCCGCCAAGCACGGCAAGATACGGGCCCGTGATGCTCCTTGCCCCCTCGTAGGTTACGTCGCCAAAAAGGCTCACCATCCCCATGAGGACGATGAGCCTGTAGGCGGAGCCCTTTGCCGCTTTCCTCTTTTCCGGTTTTTTGTCTTCCATTTTTTTGCCTCCCCAAAAGACTGCCCCAATTGCGGCGGCTTGTCAAGGGAGTTTTTTTGGATGCGGGGCGGCGGTGGTGATAGAATTTGGGGGAACAGACAGGCCCGTGAAGGCACCGGGCCCATGGAGACACCAAAGGAGGAAAATTAAAATCATGAAACAGGAAAAATCGGCCTTTCAGGTGCTTGATCTGAAGAAGCTCATGAAATTCTATCCGGACAAGGTATCCAGGGAGATGCTCGCCGAGACCCCGGAGATGAGGGTTGCTCTGATGTGCCTGGAGCCAGGGCAGGAACTGGCCCCGCACAAGGCGCCAATGAGGCTGCTGATGTATGCGGTGGAAGGTAGCGGCGCATTCACCGTCGGCGGGGAGCAGATAGAGGCGGGCCCTCAGACGGCCATCCTCTGCGACCCCATGGTGGAGCACGGTTTCAAGGCATCAAAGGGGCAGAGGCTGGTCGTAATGGCCGTAGTGGTGGCGGCCGATTGATTTTAGCCAATTAATACATGGGGCTCCGCCGCCGCGCCCCTGCAGGTAGTGCCTCAGTTTGGCCATGCAAGAAACTATCCCCCGCCTTGTCCCTTGCCGGCGCATATGAGTTAAACTAATCAGATGGGGTCCGGGGAGTTTTCGGTTCTGGTGCGCGGTGTAAACTGGGTCGGCGATGCCGTCATGACAATGCCAGCCATAAGGGCGATAAGGCGGGCGATGCCGGAGGCTGCGGTCACGCTGCTTGTAAAACCCTGGGTCTCGGGGCTTTTCGAGAAGGACCCCAACATAGACGGGCTGATGCTTTACGGGGCGGAGTTCGGCGGCATAAACGGAAAACTCAGACTCGCCCTGGCTCTGAGGCAAAAGGATTTTAAAGAGGCGGTCCTTCTTCAAAATGCCTTTGACGCCGCGCTCATCTGCTTTCTCGCCGGCATACCGGAGAGGATCGGATACGGAAGGGATGCCAGGGGATGGCTCCTGACAAGGTCCATCCCATGGCACGGGGAGGACCGGCAGATGCACCACTCGCAATATTATATGAACCTCCTCGAAAAAGCGGGGATAATCAAGGACAGCGGGCGGCAGGACCCCTGGATTTATCTCGCGCTTGAAGAGCGGCTGAGGGCCCGCGAGGCGATTGCGGGGTTTGGCCTTGGCAGACCCCTCGTGGGGCTTAACCCGGGGGCGGCATTCGGCCCCGCAAAGAGATGGCCCCCGGCCAGGTTCAGGGAGCTGGCCGAGGCGATTACCGGGGAGCTTGGAGGTGGCGTTCTGGTCTTCGGCTCCGAAAAAGAGGCCGAGGCCGCCCACGAGATCACAAGCGGGCTGCCTGGCGCGGTCTCCCTGGCCGGCAGGACGACGCTGCGGATGCTTGCCGCCTTTATCTCGGAGTGTGACGCCCTTGTCTCAAACGACTCCGGCGCGATGCACGTGGGTTACGCGGTGGGCACTCCTCTTGTCGCCCTTTTCGGCTCGACCGAGCCTGCCTTTACCGGCCCGCCGGAGGGCAGCGCCGTCGTGATAAAAAAGGACCTGCCCTGCTCCCCGTGTTTCAAGCGGGAGTGTCCCAAAGATGGCGCATCCGCCTCCCTGGCCGGCTGCATGGACGCCATCACGGTCTCCGAGGTTTTCGCCGGGTTGAAGTCCGTCCTGCCAGGCAAGAGGGCCGTTTTCTTCGACCGGGACGGCACCCTCTGCCGGGATTCCAATTACCTGTCCCGCTGGGAGGATTTTGAACCTTTCAGGGAAGGGCTTTCAGGGCTCTCCCGCCTGAGGCGCGCGGGTTTCAAACTCATAGGCGTCACCAACCAGTCCGGCATAAACAGGGGGATCATAAAGGAGGATTTTGTAAAAGAGGTGAACGGGTATTTCGGCAGGGAGTATGGGTTTGACGCGTTCTACTACTGTCCGCATTATCCCGGGGAGTTCTGTTCGTGCAGGAAACCTTCCCCCGGCATGCTCCTCAACGCGAGGCGGGATTTGGGCATAGACCTGAAGAATTCGTATATGATAGGGGACAGGGACTCCGACATCCTGGCCGCCCGCGCGGCCGGGGCAAAGGCGATAATTATCGGGGCGGAGGGGCGGGCGAAGGACGGAATCGAAAAGGCCGATTTTACGGCAAGGTCTCTGGAGGAGGCCATCAATTACATAATCGAATCGGAGAACGCATAGGTGAACGAAAAAAATAACGCTCAGGACGCAAACGGATTAAGGGCGGCGCTGTACAACGAAGTGATTGTTTACATGAGACAGAAGCACCCGGAGCTTATAGACGCGGCGTACGAGTTTTTCTGGGAGGAGGAGTACCCGGAGGATTTCCTGAGCGGCCTGCCCCTGGAGCTTGGGTTCATGAACTTCGAGGACTGGTTCATATGCAATTACAACGTCTCTGAAACGAATTATGTCACGGACCTCTACCTTGAGGAGACGGGACAGGAGGGGGACGAGGGGAAAGCGGCCGCGTTTGCTGCGCTTAAACGCTCTTACATAAGCCTGTATGAAGTGAAATCGGCCGCCGGCGGCGGGGCGGAGCTTGAGGACGCGCTCATTGGCGGGACCCGCGCGCTGAAAACCGTCCCTTTCCAGGGCCTGCAGGCCGGCAGCCTTTTCGCCACCAGGATCATGCGGCTGGCCGGCCAGGATGTCATGGGCGCCTGCATGTATCCCTTCAGCCCCTCGATGAGGCAGTCCGTTACAGACTCAATAGGCAGCCAGTTTGCGCGCTATAAAAAGAACAAAAACCCCGGGGGCACGCTGGAGGACTTCCTGACACAGGAGTCCTATATCTTCAACGTCATATGGACGAGCAGTCTCTACCGGAAATCATAAGGGGAAAGGTCCTCGTTGTAAAACCAAGCTCCCTCGGGGACGTCATCCATTCCCTGCCCTTCCTCTATTCGCTGAAGCGGCAGATGCCGGGTTTGCGGGTCCACTGGGTGATAGCGGAGCAGCTTGCGCCGCTGCTGGAAAACCATCTGCTTATAGAGCGGCTCTGGAAGATAAAAAAGGACGAATGGAAAAAACCGGGCAGGATATTTGAAACGGGCAGGGAGCTTTCGGCCCTCTCAAAGGGGCTCAGGGCGGAGAAGTTCGATGCCGTCTTCGATCTGCAGGGCCTTTTGCGGAGCGCGGTCATTGCGCGGGCCGCGGGGGCCCGGACGGCCATCGGCTTCAAGGGGGCAAGGGAGGGGGCGGGCCTTTTCTATGACCACAAGGTGAGCGTCCCCGGGAAGATGCACGCCGTCCGGAGATACTTGAGGATGGCCGAATTCGCGGGCTTCAAGGCCGTGGAGGAGTTCCCGCTTCCGGTGATCGAGGATTTTGTGCCGCCCATGAAGGAATATGCGGTGATTGCGCCAGGGGCCAGGTGGCCGTCAAAGAGATGGCCGGCTGAGAGGTTCGGCGAGCTGGCCCGGCGGCTGCCCATCGAATCGCTGATAATCGGGGGGACGGATGAAATCGGGCTTGCCCGGCAGGTGGTGGAGTGTTCCGGGGGGAGGGCGGTCCAGTTCGCCGGCAAAAGCTCGCTGAAAATACTTGTGGAGATAATACGCCATGCCGCGTTCATGGTCACGAACGACTCCGGCCCGATGCATATGGCCGCCGCCCTCGGGGTGCCGGTCTTTGCCATCTTCGGCCCGACCGACCCGGAGCTTACCGGGCCCTACGGAAAAGGCAGGAGGGTAGTGATAAGAGGGCGCGCGGATTGTTCGCCATGCAGAAAAAGGACCTGCAAGGCCATGCGGTGCATGCAGATCGAAGCCGGCGAGGTTTTGGAGGCCATAGGGAAGGCCCTGTAGGCAATTTTATTTTAATATGCGGATGATCATAGAGCTTAAGGCGGCCTCCTCGATTACGGGGGACACGGAGCTTTTGCGCGGGATAGACTGGGTTGTGAGGGCCGGCGAGCACTGGGCCGTGCTGGGCCTGAACGGCTCCGGCAAGACCAGCCTGCTAAACCTCCTGAACGGCTACGTGCCGCTTTCATCGGGCGTGATGCGGGTGCTGGGCAGGCGTTACGGCGCATACGACTGGAGGGCGCTCAGGAAAAGAGTCGGATTCATAAGCTCCTCGCTGCAGGAAAGGTTTTACGGCGGAGAGACCGCGCTGGAGATAGTGCTAAGCGGCATATTCAGCACCATCGGGCTTTACGATTCTCCGCGCCGCAAGGACATTGCCATGGCCCGCTCCATCCTGGAGAGACTGAAGTGCGGTCCCCTGGCGGGGCATAATTACTCCTCGCTGTCGCAGGGTGAAAAGCAGAAGGTGCTTATAGCGCGGGCCCTCGTGAGCCGCCCCAGGCTCCTGATAATGGATGAGCCCTCGACCGGCCTGGATTTCTTTTCAAGAGAGGAATTCCTGGCCGGCGTTCACGGGTTCGCCGAATCGAACTCATCGGCGAAATCCCCCCTCACCCTCATCTATGTGACCCACCACCTGGAGGAGATACTGCCGGTCTTCACGCATGTGCTTCTTTTAAAGGGCGGGCAGATACACTCCGCCGGCGAGACCCGGAAAATCCTGACGGCCGGGAACCTCTCCTCTTTTTTCGGGGTCCCCGTAGCCCTGCGCTGGAGAAGCGGGCGCGCCTGGCTGGAGATGAAATATTAACAGTCTCCTAATAGGATAACATCATGCCTGCGCCCTTTATGGCAAGGCAGATATCCGCCCGGTCCTTGAGTGAGAGAGCAAGCGGACGGATCACAGCGTGTCGCAACTTGACGACCTTTCGCCATTCGCCCTAGGGATGAGGCAACATAGCCATGGTAACGCCCGGAACCGCGCGACCGAACGAAAGGGCCGGGCGGATATCAGTGGGCGAGGAGTGTACAAATTATTATGAGACTGATAATAATTTTCAGATGCCGCCCTAATCCGCACTCAGCGGTAATTTGAAAACTGCAGGTGTATGCCGAAATCCTTTTCCTTCAGATGCGTCATTATGGCCTGCAGATCGTCTATCTTTTTCCCCCTGATGCGCACCTGGTCCTTCTGAATTTCCGGGCTTACTTTAAGCTTCATGTCTTTGACGAGCTTGACAATCTCCTTTGCCTTTTCCTGGGGGATGCCCTGCTGGAGCGTGATGACCTGCCTCACCGTGTTGCCGGCCGCCGGTTCAAGCTTGCCGTAACTGAGCGCCTTGAGCGCGATGCCGCGCTTCACCATTTTTGACTGGAGGATATCGACGACGCTCTTCATCTTCTGCTCATCGTCGGACACAAGCGTGATGGTTCCTTTCCCCTTGTCGAATTCGATTGAGCTTTTGCTGCCCTTGAAGTCAAACCTCTGGCCGATCTCTTTCACGGCCTGGGTCACGGCGTTGGTCACTTCCTGCTTGTCCACCTCGCATACGATATCGAAAGAATGCTCGTCAGCCATCAGCGCCTCCTCATTGGTCTTCCATGCCGCAATTTTTATCGTCCGTTAAACGGGCGGACTTATGCCTCCGCGGTTTCTTCTATAGTATACATAAACATCCGGCTGATGATTTCCTTATCGGGCGGGGCCGGAGCTTATCCGGGTTGTGCAATTTGCCTTGACAATTTTGCAATTTGCCTTGACTGATTCCCCATAAAGACGTATATATACCCAGTATGGGCGGAAAATCCCGGGGGGCTGAATCGGGACGGGCAGCGGGAGGGGCTGGAACCTTCAAAGTTCTGGCCGCCCTTTTTTTGCTGCTTGCCGTCGCGGGATGCGAGACCGTCAATTTAAACCATGCCGTGACCGGCACTGCCTGCGCCACCAGGGCGCAGTGCCTGAAGGACCTCAATCTGCCGAACCCGGAGGCGCCGGAATATGTATTTGTCGTTGATCCCTACACGATCAGCCAGAGGGTCGGGGGGTCGTTCGGCGCGTCTCTTTTCGGGCCGGTCAACCGCGGGGACGCGGATATCTGCGTGGCAAAGGCCCTGGCGGAGGAGTTCGGGGACAGTGCAAGGATAGTGTTTGACAAAAAGGGCCTGCGCGGCCCGTATGTCGAAATTAAAATCACCGGGGCGGAATTCCGGAGCGCTTACACCGCGGGCTGGTACATGCAGATAGATTACAGGCTGACGGCCGGCGGCAAATCAACCCCGCTTGCCGCGAAGACCGGGATAGCAAATTTCTGGAGCGAACAGAAGGCGGTGGAAACCCAGTACCCGGAGGCCTGCCGGATTCTCGCCAGGCAGGTGAGGGAAAACCTGGGAAAGACGGCAGCCGGCTATTAAGGAGGCTTGTTCCGGGCCGCTTCATTCTGTGGTAGGATTCGGTTAAGATGAAAATCCTTCTTGCCACCGACGGTTCGGAACATTCGGAAAACGCCGCAAGGTTTCTCTTCAGGTTCGGACTCACCCCGGATGACGAGATAACCGTCCTGCACGCCATAGGCTGGGTCCCCTTCCAGGAGGATATCGAATCCCTTTACAGAAATATCGCTTTCCTGCGGAAAGAGGTCGCCGCTAAAATCCTGGACTCGGCCGTGGACATATTAAAACCTGTCCCCGCCAGGATAAGCACCGCTGTCAAGGAGGGTTTCGCGGACAAGGCCATTCTGGACGCCGCGGCGGCCTCAGGCGCGGACCTTATCGTCATGGGGGCGAGGGGACTGAAGGGAGCGGGGGCCTTTCTGCTTGGAAGCGTGACAAGGGCGGTGGCCCTTAATTCCATGAGGCCGGTGCTCGTGGTGAAGGGCGCGCAAAGCGCGGCGCCGGGGAAAACCAAAATACTGCTGGCCACAGACGGCTCCGATTCGGCTATGGCCACGGCCGATCTTCTCATCACTCTGCCGTTTCCTCAGGACACAACGGTCTGTGTGGTGAACGCGACCTGGTCCGCGGTTTCCGACGTCCCGGAGCGCTACATAATCGAAGTGGACCAACTGGTGCGGGAGGAGATAGCAAGGGCAAGAGAAAAGGAGTACATCGCCTCCGGCAAACTCCTGAAGGCGGCCAGAGCCCGGCTCCAGGTGAAATTCAGGGACATAAGCGAGGAAACCAGGATCGGCGACCCGGCGGCGGAGATACTCGCGGAGGCCGACCGGACGGGGGCGGACCTCATAGCCGTGGGTTGCAGGGGACTAAGAGGAATACGGGGCATGATGGGGAGCGTCTCCCGCAGGGTGCTGGACCATGCCAAATGCTCCGTCCTGCTGGGCAGGATGTGCGAAGGGTAAATTGTTGCCCGGTTCTGCCGGAGAGGAAACGTCGAAGGGGGAGGGTCAGGAGATAAGGCCTTGGAGCTTACCCGGAACGCTCAGAAGGTGCTGAGGGCAAGGTATCTTCTGAAGGACGAGCATGGCGCCGCCATCGAGACCCCAGAGGAACTGATGAGGCGGGTTGCCCATCATGCGGGCCTTGCGGAGAAGAATTACGGCGGAGAGACCGCCCTCTGGGAAGGGCGTTATTACGGACTTCTTGCCGGCTTGAAGTTTCTCCCCAATTCCCCGGCGCTGATGAACGCGGGCAAGGCGATGGGCCAGCTTGCCGCCTGCTTCGTCCTGCCCGTGGACGACTCGATGGACAGCATATTCGGCACCCTCAAAAACGCCGCCAAGATACTTCAAAGCGGCGGGGGCACCGGGTTTTCCTTTTCCCACCTGAGGCCGAAATCGGACATAGTTCGCTCCACCATGGGAATAGCCAGCGGTCCCGTCTCCTTCATGAGGATATACAACACGGCAACGGACGTCATAAAACAGGGCGGGGCCCGGAGGGGAGCCAACATGGGCATCCTCCGCGTGGACCACCCGGACGTCCTGGATTTCATAAGGGCCAAGAGGACGGCAGGCGAGCTTACGAATTTCAATATCTCGATCGCGGTGACCGACGCCTTCATGGACGCGCTCAAGCGGGGCGGAAGGTACTGGCTCGTAAACCCCCGCACGGGAGAGTCAGTAAAAGAGGCGGATGCGGGGGAGGTCTTCGACGAGATCGTCTCCTGCGCCTGGGAGACCGGCGACCCCGGGCTTGTATTCATAGACGTCATCAACAGGCACAACCCCACCCCGCAACTGGGCCGGATAGAAAGCACCAACCCCTGCGGCGAGCAGCCGCTGCTGCCCAATGAGGCGTGCGTGCTGGGCTCCATCAACCTGGCGAAATACGTGGTTTCGGATGGCGGCAGGGCGGAGCTGGACCGGGGCGCGCTCGCCGCGGACGTCCGGACGGCCGTGCGGTTCCTGGACGACGTTATAGACGTGAACCAATACCCCGTGCCGGAGATAGAGGCCATGCACAGGGGAAACAGAAAGATCGGCCTGGGCGTGATGGGTTTTGCGGACCTGCTTATCCTGCTTGGCATCCGCTACGACAGCCCCGGCGGCTTCGATCTGGCCGGGGAACTGATGGGCCTCATACAGGAGCAATCGCATGCGGCGTCCGCGGGCCTGGCGGAGGAAAGGGGCGCGTTCCCGAATTTCAAGGGCTCCATATGGGACAGGCCGGGTGCGCCGCCCATGAGAAACGCGACCGTCACCACGATAGCGCCCACCGGCACCATATCGATAATAGCCGACTGCTCAAGCGGCATAGAGCCCATATTCAAGATAGCCTTCAAGCGCCTTGTACTGGACACCGAGATATTCGACGTAAACAAGCATTTCGTCCGGATGGCCAGGGAGCGCGGTTTTTACAGCGATGAGCTGATGCAGCAGGTCGTACACAAGGGCTCGCTGAAAGGCGTCAGAGGGGTGCCCGCGGACATAAAGGAAATTTTCAGGACGGCCCACGAGATCGCCCCCGAAGATCATGTCCGGATGCAGGCCGTGTTCCAGAAATACACCGACAATGCGGTCTCAAAGACGATCAACCTCCCCCGGAACGCCACCAGGGAAGATGTGGCAAAAGCATATCTTTTGGCTTATGATAGTGGGTGCAAGGGAATCACGGTCTTTCGTTCCGGCACAAAGAAGAGGGGGGCGCTGGTGAGGCTTACTGAAGTGACAAACCTGGCGGATCTTGTGGATTAGGGGGTGGATCTGAAGTGGTCCTTCTGGGAGTAAACGTCGATCATGTCGCAACACTCAGGCAGGCAAGGGGCGGCCGGGAGCCGGACCCTCTGATGGGCGCAACCCTCGCCATCCTTGGCGGGGCGGACGGCATCACCGTCCATCTGAGGGAGGACAGGCGCCACATAAACGACCGCGACTTGAGGCTGATGCGGCAGCTTGTCTCCATAGAGCTCAACCTGGAAATGGCGCCGGTAGGGGAGATGGTGAAGATAGCCCTCGAAACGAAACCCGACATGGCCACCCTTGTGCCCGAGAAAAGGCGCGAGCTTACGACCGAAGGCGGGCTGGACGCGAAAGGGGATTTCAAAAAAATATCCGAGGCGGTAAAAAGGCTGAAGGACGGCGGCATCCCGGTCAGCCTCTTCATAGACCCGGACGAGAAAGCCGTCGAATGGGCCGCGAAGACGGGCGCGGACATGGTGGAGCTGCACACGGGCTACTACTCGAACGCCGGCGCGGCGGCCAAAGCGAAGGAACTCAGGAAGGTGGAGGCCTCCATGGGCCTTGCAAAAAGCGCGGGGCTTCTGGTCAACGCGGGGCACGGTCTGGATTACTCAAATGTCGCGGGGATAGCCTTTCTTCCGGGGCTCAGGGGGCTTTACATAGGCCACAGCATAGTGAGCAGGGCGGTGCTTGTCGGGATGCAGGAGGCCGTGGCCCGGATGAAGGCCCTCATTGCAGGCCCGGACCGGAAATGATAAAGGGCGTCGGCGTGGACATCGTGAGGATAAAGAGGCTCAAATCCGCCGTGGACAGATGGGGGAGGCGTTTCCTCGACCGTGTCTTTACCGCGGCCGAGATAGCCGCCTGCTATGAAAAGGCGCAGCCCTACGCCTCCCTGGCGGTGCGCTTCGCCGCGAAAGAGGCCCTCATAAAGGCCTCCGGGGGGAAACTCTCAGGGATAGCCTTCCGGGAGATCGAGATCGTCAACCGCGCGGGCGGCGCTCCCGTGATAAAAAAGGAAGGCAGGCTCGCCGTGGCGCTTGCCGAATCGGGTATAGAAAACCTGTTTCTGAGCCTGAGCCATGAGGAGGAATACGGGGTCGCAATGGTCGTGGCCGAGGGGGCCGGTAATAATGAAAAAAGGAAGGCGGGCTTTTGAAAAAGCCTAGAACCTATCTCAAAATTGATTTCGGCCTCTTGCAGCCAAAGGCTATTTTGAGATAGGTTCTAAACTGCGCTGGAAGGGGGCGGGCGGATGTTCGGAAACCGGCAGCATGTGCAGGAGATAATCAGGCGCCTCAAGAAACTGTATCCCAACCCGAAGACCGAGCTGAATTACGAGACCCCTTTCGAGCTTCTGGCCGCCACAATCCTCTCGGCCCAGGCCACGGACGCCAGCGTAAACCGCGTCACGGAAAAACTCTTCAGAAAATACAGGAGCGTGAAGGATTTTGATGCCGCTCCGCTTGAGGAGCTTGAAAGGGACGTGGCCGGGATCAATTTCTACCGGAACAAGGCAAAAAACATTAAGAGGTGCGCGGCGATAATCCTCGAAAGCCACGGGGGGAAGGTGCCGGACTCCATGGCCGCGCTTGTCGAGCTGCCGGGCGTGGCAAGGAAGACGGCCAACATCGTGCTTTCAAACGCCTACGGCAGGAATGAAGGCATAGCGGTGGACACCCATGTGAAGCGGCTCAGCCAGAGGCTGGGGATTACAAAAAAGACCGACCCCAACAAGATAGAGGAAGACCTCATGGCCATGACGCCCGGGAGCGAGTGGGCGAACCTCTCGCACATGCTTATACTCCATGGCCGCCGCATCTGCACCGCGCGCGCCCCGAAGCACGGGCAGTGCGTGCTCTTCGACATCTGCCCCTCGAATAATATCTGAGAGTTTTCCCTGCCGCCTTGCCCCACAGATCTGACGCAGGCCCGCGGGTAAAAAAACTTGCCGAAATTTCCGGTTTTAATGCAAAATATCAGATGGTATTGAAAATGGGGGCATATGCTTAGATTCGGAGTAATCGGGGCCGGCTATCTGGGCCGGCACCACGCCAGGGTATATTGCGTTCTGGGGCAGGAGACGGGCGGCATGGAGCTTGCCGCCGTCTGCGACACGGACGCTGAGAGGGCGCGCGAGGTGGCGGAGACCTACGGGGCAAGATTTTTCACGGACTACCGTGATATGCTGCCCCTGGTGGACGCGGTGAGCATCGTGACGCCGACCAGCGCGCATTATGGGGTGGCCATGGGCTGTCTTCAGGCGGGAAAGGACGTCCTGCTGGAAAAACCCATCTGCGCCACGATGGCGGAGGCCGAAGATGTCTGCGAGCTGGCCCGGCAAAGGGGCCTCATCCTCCAGGCCGGGCACATAGAGAGGTTCAACCCGGCCGCCCGCAAGGCCCTCTCGCTGTTGCGGAAGCCTGTCTTCATAGAGGCCCAGAGGACGTCCCCGTTTCCCGAGAGGTCTCTGGACGTGGATGTCACGCTGGACATGATGATACATGACATAGACCTTGCGCTCGCCGCCTTTGGCTGTCCGGGGGTGAAGGACATAAAGGCGGCCGGGGCCCGCATAATCACCCGCAACCTGGACACCGCGCAGGCGTGGGTGGATTTTGATAACGGCGGGTCCGCGTTTTTCAGCGTAAGCCGGGTCGCGGCGGAAAAAAGAAGGGTAATGGAATTCGTCGAGGACGGCAGGCTCGTGAAGGCCGACCTTCTGGCAAAGCAGGTCACGCTTAAGACGCAGGACGCCGAGGAGCGGACGGAGGCCGGCCCCGCCGAGCCGCTTAGAGAGGAACTGATGGATTTTGCGAGGTGCATAAAGACCAGAATGGCCCCCAGGGTAAGCCCCCTGGAGGCGCGCCGGGCGCTTGAGCTTGCGCTCGGCATATCAGCGACCATAAGGAGCGCTTTCTGAAAAATGTCTTCCATCCCGATGCTCGATTTGAAGAAACAGCTTGCCGGAATCAGAGATGAAGTGGTCCGCGAGGTTCTGGGCGTCATTGAAAGCGGCCAGTACATCCTGGGCCGGATGGTCGGCCGGTTTGAAGAGAGCGCCGCGGCCTATATCGGAACAAGGCACGCAATAGGCGTGGCCTCGGGGACCGATGCGCTGGCCCTTTCCCTGAAGGCCCTTGGGATAGGACCCGCGGACGAGGTTATCACCACCCCTTTCACATTCTTCTCCACCGTAGAGGCGATACTCTACCTGGGCGCGAAGCCCGTTTTCGCCGACATGGATATTGAGACTTTCAATATCGACCCGTCGAAGGTCGAAGAGAAGATAACGGAGAGGACCAGGGCCATCCTGCCCGTTCATCTGTTCGGGTACCCCGCAGCGATGGGGAGGATCATGGAGCTGGCAGGCCGGCACAATCTGAAGGTGGTCGAGGACTGCGCCCAGTCCTTCGGCGCCACCCTTGGACAAAATGCCCGGAAAACCGGCGGCTTCGGGGATGCAGGGGCATTCAGCTTCTATCCGAGCAAGAACCTGGGCGCCTATGGCGACGGCGGGCTTATAACGACGAACAGCGATGAGATGGCGAGGGAGATAAGGCTTCTCAGGAATCACGGCTCCTCAGGCAGTTATATCCACCAATCCATCGGCTTCAACAGCAGGCTGGACGAGCTTCAGGCGGCAATCCTCCTTGTAAAGCTCAAGCGGCTGGACGACTATAATGAAAAAAGGAGGCATAAGGCCGCCCTCTACAACAGATTGCTTTCCGGCCTAGACGGCATCAAATGCCCGCCTATGGGCGAAGACGGCGGTTCAAGGCACGTCTTTCACCAGTACACCATTCGGCACCGCCGGAGAGACGCCGTGAAGGAAAAACTCCGGCAGCAGCAGATATCCTCCATGATCTATTATCCGGTCCCCATGCACCTTCAACCGGCCCTGGGATTCATGGGGCACAAGGAGGGGGACTTCCCCTGCGCAGAGGCTGCCTGCCGCGAGGTGCTCTCGCTGCCCATATACCCTGAACTGGAGGACGCAGAAATAGAGCGCATCTCGAAGATCGTAATCGGTGTCTAAAAGACTGCTCATAGTGGCCGGAGAGTCCTCGGGCGAGCTGTACGGGGCGCTCCTGGCTGCGGAGCTTCGAAGGATGGCCCCCGATGTGAGGATAATGGGCGTCGGGGGGGAACGGATGGAGGCCGAGGGCGTCGAGATCATCCGGCGGGTATCAGGGGCGTTCGGGCTTACCGAGCTTGTCTCCCACATCAGGGAGCTCCGGGCCACATTCCGGGAGATCCTTCAAAGGATAGATCAAGACCGGCCGCAGGCGGCCATACTCATAGATTTCCCAGATTTCAATTTCCGGGCCGCCGCCGAGCTTAAAAGAAGGGGAGTGCCCGTCCTCTATTACGTAAGCCCGCAGCTCTGGGCCTGGCGGGCGGGCAGGATAAAAAAGATGAAGGCCCTGGCGGACCGGGTCGCCCTCATCCTGCCGTTCGAGGAGGAGATTTACCGGAAGGCGGCAGTACCGCATGAGTTTGTGGGCCACCCGGTCCTGGATGAGATTTCAGGCATGACGCCGCCCAAAAAGGCGGACATGGGGCTGGACGGGGCCAGGCCGCTTCTGTCCCTTCTTCCGGGCAGCAGGCCGTCCGAACTCAAAAGGCATCTGCCGCTTTTCTTCGATGTCATGTCGCTTTTCAGGCGGGAATTCCCGGAGTGGCAGTTTTTCATGCCTGTTGCCCCCAATCTGAAGACCGGGCCTTTCAGCGAACAATTCAGGGCATTCCGTGAAAGCGGCGTCGTCATCAGGAAGGAAAACGCCGTCGGGGCGCTTGCCGCATCGGATGCCGCCCTTATCGCCTCCGGCACGGCAACGCTGCAGGCCGCCTTTCTTGAAAGACCTTTCACCGTCGTCTACAGGCTCTCGCCGCTGACGTTTCATATAGCGAAGGCCCTCGTAAAGGTAAAATATGTCTCGCTTGTGAATATCCTCTCCGGGGGGCAGGCCGTGAAGGAGTTTTTGCAGGACAAGGCCAATTCCGGCGATGTCATGGCCGAACTGAGGCGGATAGTGAAGGATGCCGGCTACAGGAGGCAGATGGTCTCGGTGTTCCGTGATGTCCGGGCCATGTTCGGGGGCAGGAGCGCCTCGGCGCGCGTTGCTGAAATGGTCTGCGAGATGGCGGGCTGGAGGTAAAGGGGGCCCTTGTTTTTCATCTATACGGTTTTATACGCCGCCATCCTTCCTTTTTTCCTGCCAGGGGAGCTTTTGAAAAGGCCGAAGGCAGCGCGCATGCAGTGGCTTGCCATGAAATTCGGCCGCATCGGGAAAGAGGCAGGCCAGACGCGAAAAGAAGAAGGCAGAACAGTATGGGTCCACGCGGTAAGCGTGGGCGAGGTGATGGCGGCAGTCCCCTTTATCGAGGCCCTGAAGGCAAGGGGGTTCGATCCCGTCGTCTCTACGATCACTGAGACGGGGCAGCAGGTTGCGCGGAAAAAACTCCCGGACTGCCGGATAGTCTATCTGCCATTCGACCTGCCGTTTGCATATAAAAGGGCGGCAAGGGCGCTGAAACCGGGCGCCTTCGTCCTCATGGAGACGGAGCTCTGGCCAAACGCGGTAAGGACCATGCACGGGCTGGGCATCCCGGTTTTCATCGTAAACGGCAGGCTCTCGGAGAAGTCCACAGCGGGCTACCGGAGACTTCGCTTTTTCTTCAAGCCCGTGCTGAGCAGGCTGTCTCTGATGTGCGTGCAGGACGAGGTCTACGCGGAAAGGGCGGCCCTGATAGGCGCGCCGCAGCGGAAGGTCCTCGTGACCGGAAATTTCAAATTCGAGATGGGCGGAAAAGGCATCCCCCCAGCCCCCGCCTGGGCGCAGAGGGTCACCAGTCCCGTCATCGTCGCGGGCAGCACGCACGCGGGAGAGGAAGAGCTTGTAATTGATGCTTACGGGAAACTGAGGCAAAAATTCCCCCTGCTTTCCCTGGTGCTTGTCCCAAGGCATCCGGAGCGCGTGCCGGAGGTGGAGGCGCTGATAAAAAAGGCGGGCCTCGGGTATCTGAAAAGCTCGGCGGCCGGCGCCAGCGGGAAAGAACTGACGGGCGTCGTTTTGGTGGACACCGTGGGGGAGCTTTTCGGTATTTACTCCAAGGCGGATGTTGCCATAGTGGGCGGCAGCTTCATTGCACGAGGCGGGCAAAACCCTCTGGAGCCGGCGTACTGGGGGAAGCCGGTCATCTGCGGGCCCGATATGAGAAATTTTCCGTTCATGCCGGATTTCCTGAAGTCCGGCGGCGCCCTGATGGCCGACAGGGAGACCCTGTTAGAAATTTTGCCGGGGCTTCTGATGGATGAGGGCAGGATGGCCGCGATGGGCGCGGCCGCAAAAAAATTCTATCTCGAACGCTCCGGGGCCGTGGAAAAGACGGTGAATGCGATGATGGGCGTATTGGGAGGCATATAAAATGAGAATGCCTTGCGGTAAGATAGAAAACGGTGAAGGGTCTATTTGAACTGGCTTATCTGCTGGGCCAAAAATTCGACCGGCGGCGGAAATCGGCGAAGGCTGGATCGCTGCCCGGCGCGGCGGTAATAAGCGTAGGCAACCTTACGACCGGCGGCACCGGCAAGACCCCGCTTGTAATCGCGCTTGCCGAAAGACTCGCAGCGAACGGCCGGCGCGTCTGCATCCTCACCAGGGGCTACAAGGGCGCGCTTGCCGGGCCCGCCGTTATAACCGCGGAAATGAGCGCGGCGGACGCGGGCGATGAACCCCTCCTTATGGCCGCAAGGCTTCCGGGCGTGCCGGTTGTAAAGGGCGGGGACAGGTATGCCGCGGGCCTCTACGCGCTTTCCCTTCAGCCGAAGCCCGATACGTTCATCCTGGACGACGGTTTCCAGCACTGGCGGCTCAAGCGGGACCTGGATATACTCGTGCTGAGCGCCCGGTCCCCCTTTTATCACGACAAGCTCCTGCCGGTCGGCGACCTGAGGGAGCCGGCCTCCGGGATTGGACGGGCCGGGATAATCGTGGTCAGCAAGTGCGAAAACAGGGAAGTGCCGCCTGATTTCGAGCGGCGGATAAGGGTGCACAACCCACACGCGCCCATATTCCCGGCATGGTTCGAGGCTTCAGGTGTGATCGACTGCGGCAGCGGCAAAAAATATCCCCCGGCATGGCTTAAGGGCAGGGAGGTCTTTGCATTCGCCGGGATCGGGGAGCCTTCCGCCTTCAGGCAGAGCCTCCTCGATGCGGGCGCCGATGTAAAGGTTTTTTGGAAATTTCGCGACCATCACATGTTCCGGGAGGCTGAGTTGGGCCGGATCAGGGAAAAAGCGCGGGGGCTGTGGATTATCACCACCGAAAAGGATATAATGAGGCTTGGGAAGGAGAGGGCCGGCCTTTATGCCCTTTGCGTGGAGATGCGCACGGGGGAGGGTTTTTTTACCGGGGTGCTTGACCGGGTCCGGAACCTGCCCGGCGGGGCCCGCTGAAAAAATCATGATCAAGTACCTGAACGTCCGCAGCAGGCAGAGAAACGAGTTCATAGACATCACGGGCGATGTCGAACAGGCGTTGAAGGAATCGGGCGTCTCCGAAGGCATCTGCTACATATACGTGCCCCATACGACCGCCGGCGTCACGATAAACGAGGGGGCAGACCCCGCCGTTGCCCGAGACGTCATAAACAATTTCAGCCGCCTGGTGCCTCACGACCTGGGATATTCCCACCGCGAGGGAAACGCCGACGCCCACATCAAATCCAGCATGACCGGGGTCAGCCTTCACGTGCCGGTTGAAGATGGCAAACTTACTCTGGGCACCTGGCAGTCCATCTATTTCTGCGAGTTTGACGGCCCCCGCCACCGAAGGTGCGTTGTCAAGATCATACAGGGCTGAAGCCCGGGTTCCCTCAACTTATCGGGGATTAAAAATCCTCTCCCGTGGTGAGGGTTTCATGGAGGGGGAATGTCAATGAATAAACGGGAAAATCAATACGATGTCGTAATCGTGGGCGCCGGCCCCGCGGGCATCTTCGCCGCCCTCGAACTCTCCGGGTTTTCACTGAAGACGGGAAGGGGCAAAAGGCCGAAGGTCCTGATGATCGAAAAGGGAAGGGACATAACCAAACGGAGCTGTCCCATGAAGCTCCGTGAGATATCCTGCGCGGCCTGCGCCGAATGCGGGCTTTTGAGCGGCTGGGGCGGGGCCGGGGCATTCAGCGACGGCAAGCTGAGTCTCTCCCCCGATGTCGGGGGCTACCTCAAGGAATACATTCCAGAGGCCGAGCTGGCCGGGTTGATCGACTACGTCGACGGCATATATATCCGGTTTGGCGCTCCCAGGCAATATTTCGGGGGCGACCAGGAGCGGCTGGACGACATAGGCCGAGAGGCGGCCAAATGCGGCCTTTTTTTCGTTCGCTCGAAGATAAGACATATAGGGACGGACAGGGCAAAAGGGCTCCTGAAAAAAATGAGGGAGCACCTGGAAGGCAAGGTGGATGTGCTCTTCGAGACGGAGGTGGAACGCATACTGACCGCCGCCGACGGGGCCAAAGCGGCCGGCGTAAGGCTGAAAAGCGGGCAGGAGATCGGCGCGGGTTTCGTCATGGTGGCCCCCGGCCGGGAGGGCTCCAAGTGGCTGGAGCAGGAGGTAAAGAGGCTGAAACTCTCCACGGTCAACAACCCCGTCGACGTAGGGGTGCGCGTTGAGGTGCCGGCCCCGGTGATGGAGCGCCTCACGGAAGTCACGTACGAGCCCAAGTTCATTTTTTATTCGAAGGCCTTCGATGACAAGGTGCGGACCTTTTGCGTGAACCCTTACGGCGAGGTCGTAAAGGAATACCTGAAGGGCATCTGGACGGTAAACGGCCACAGCTACGCAAAAAGAAAGACGCCAAATACCAATTTCGCCCTGCTGGTGAGCACCACCTTCACCGAGCCCTTCCATGAGCCTGTCTCCTACGGCAGACACATAGCCAGGCTCGCAAACTTCCTGGGGCAGGGCGTGATTGTGCAGAGGCTGGGCGATCTCTTGAGCGGCAGGCGCTCCACGCCGGAGCGGATAGGGCGCGGGGTTTGCAGTCCGACCCTGAAAGACGCAACCCCCGGGGATTTGAGTTTTGTTGTCCCCTACCGGTATCTGACCGATATAATCGAGATGATAACAGCCATTGACGGGCTGGCTCCCGGCGTGAACTCCAGACACACGCTGCTCTACGGGGTGGAGGTGAAATTCTACTCGATGAAGCCAAGGCTAACAGGCTCACTCGAAACCGAGATAGAAAACCTTTTCGCCGTGGGCGACGGCGCGGGTGTGAGCAGGGGGCTTGTGCAGTCTTCGGTATCCGGCGTAATCGCGGCCAGGGAGATATTGAAGCGGCTTGCAGGCGAGCGCCACCTTCATTCCCATTCCAGTTTATAGAGCACGTCGCCGCCGGTTGCCGTCCCGGTTTCGGTCTGCACCACCCAATCCCTGGTGATCCGGTAGCGGACCCGGAATACATTGCTTGTCTCAAACAGCCCTATCCCGTATGCCACGTAAAGCCTGGGCGAGAGATACCTCCCGAGAAAGAGGGTGGCCTGCTGCTGTCCCGTGGTTGCCTGCGGAGGCCCCTTCTCCACGGATATCTTTGCTATTCCGAATATGGCCCCGATCCTTTTGGCCAAAAATTCTCCGCCGGCAAGTCCCGCCGTGGTGGCGGCGCTGTAGAGAAGGTTGCCCTGGGAACCGGAAGCGGAATGCAGGGGTTTGCCCAGGACCAGATAGGAAAGGGCGTCCGTCTGGTCCATGGGCGGCTCGGAAAATATGCTGAGCCTTGGCGATTTCAGCGTCCCAGATACGTTAATACCTGCAATCACATTGTCTTCCGCCTTTCTGGTGGCCCGGATATCGAGGCCGGGGTTGTCCACCGGCCCTCCGGTGAAGAAGAGTTTCCCCTGTTTGATATCGAGGTTCTGTCCGTATGCCTTGTATTTGCCTTTCACGATCACCAGCTCCCCCTGCCCCGAGGCGATCCTGCCCGGCTCCTCGTGGACAGTGACGCCTCCGGCAATGCGGGCTGTAAGGCCGAAACCGGCAAAGGTTATCTTATTGCCGAGCATCACCTTTATGTCGGCAAGGAGTTTAAGTTTCGCGGTTTTTTTCAGGCCGCTTTTTTTGCCTGTAATCACCACGTCCCGCGAGGGGTTGACCGCCCCGGATATCTCCTTTATCCTTATGTCCGCCTGGGGGATTTCCACTGAGCCGCCCAGGCGGACCGCGTTATTTGCGAACGAGACGTTGAGATCAGGGTTCACCGCCACCTGCGCCTCGGGGACCTTCAGGGCCTGGAAGTTCTCTCCTTTTATGCCCAGTGAGGCCTGCAAGTTTTTTATTCCCGCCTGAGTGCGGGAATAAGCCAGATTGCCGTTGACGCCGATGAAGCCCGCGCCGGAATGAAAAACGCCTTCGATGCGGAACCTGCCTTTTCCTTCGCTCGCCGCCGCAAGGGAGACCCCGGTAAGGCTTATGCCGAGGCGGGGCAGGGCGGCGGAGGCCTTCTCTACGGCCAGTCTTCCGCTTATGTCGGGCCGCCGGAAAGGTCCCGATATATCGAGGGCCGCCGTCAGGACGCCATGGACGTCCCTTACTGAAGGCAGCACGACGGGGATGATGCCGATATTCGGGATGCTCATCCGGATGCCTCCCTTAACGAGGCTTGTCTTTTGCCGCCTGAAGACCACAAAATTGCTTGTTATCCCCCCGCCCTCCACAAAAGGCATATTCCAGGAAAGGGTTACCGTCCGGTTTTTGCTTTGCATCCGCATGACGCTTTCCCTGAATGCAAGCTGAATCTTTTTGTCCGCAAGGCTGTAGATAATCGAGCCGCCCGAAAGCCTTATGTCCGCATTGCCCGCAAGCGCCCCGGCTGTGGAGCCCCCGGCCCTGAAGTAGAAAATGCCGGCGTTTCCGTTGAGTGTCCCCGTGACGATCAGGCCCGGCGGAAGGAGCGGTTGAAACAGGCCAAGCGGCACGCGGGAAGCCGCGAGCCGGACATGCACCTTTGCGGGGGCGGCTGCCGCCCGGGCGCCCGTCTGCCGGAGGACGATAATGCTGCCTGCTATCCCACCGCCGGGGGCGAAAGGCATGTTCAGGACAAGCGTTACCGTCTGGTTTGCGCTTTGCATCCGTATAGTGCTTTCCCTGAAGGCAAGCCGCACCTTTTTCCCCGCAAGGCTGTAGACAATCGAGCCTCCGGAAAGCCTTATGTCCGCGCTGCCTGCAAGCGCGCCGGCCTTGGAGTAGAAAATGCCGGCGTTTCCGCTGAGCGTTCCCGCAACGAGCAGACCCGGCGGAAGAAGCGGTTGAAACAGGCCAAGCGGCACGCGTGAAGCGGTTAGCCGGGCGCGAAGCCCTTTGGGTCTTTGCAGGTTGGCGTTGAGGCAGATCGCAGCGGCTCCGTTACGCTTTGAAAGACAGATGTCCGCGGATGCGAATTCCTTCGAGACCTTCAGGGGCGCGGGACGGGATAGGGACCATGTCCCGTACTGCTGTTCGGAAATATTAAGCCTGCTGATGCTTCCGGCCCATGCGCCCCGGCTGTAGCCGCCTTTTGCGTACAGCCCCATGGAGGTCTTCGGGCCAACGGCCGACAAGAATATCCGGTGCCGGACGAGCCGTCCCGAGGCCTTCAGCCGGATTTTTCTTATCTCGCGGCCTGCCTGGGGGAATTCAAGGCCCGTTGCCGACAGGTCGATATTTGAATTCGTTCGGTCCGAGAGGTCTATATCGATGGCCGATGAAAGGGATTTGGTTTTATATTTTTTGTACCGGGTGCCGCTTCCCGTTATGAGGGCCTTTACAACGGGTTTTCCCCGCCCGGTGAAAGTCCCCCTGGCCAATAAAGATCCCCCGGCATCCGGCAGAAGTTCGCCCAGATTTTTTGCGTTCAGGTCCCAGGAAAGGTCCCATCGCCCCCGCACGAAACTGCCGGAAGCGGACATGACCGCCGAGCCGGAACGCATGTGGATTCCTGGGATGTAATAGTCGTGGTCCGTGATGCGGATCCGCCCGCTTCCGCCAAACGGATATCCCCTTAGCCTGCCGCCGAGGCTGTCTATATCCAGAGAGATATTTCGCTTCACACCCGCAATGCTGCCCGAAATCCTGGCGGCGAAATTGATGTTGCCACCCCATTTTGGCGAGACCCAGGCGGGATTCACTCCTTTCCCGGCAACTGTAAACATCCATCCGACAGAGGTTTTTGTTTTTGCCGCGAGGGGGCTGGCCTCCGGGGGGCCGGCCCTAAGGGTGAGACTGCCGCTCCCGTACAGTTGCCCGCCGGGAAAAGCCGCCCTGAAACTCTCGATCCTCAGGCCGGCCATGTTGCCTGAGCCCTCCGCCCGGAGCCGGCCTGGCAGGGCTTTTCCCTTCAAGTAAATCTCGGTATCCAGGCGGAAGCGGTAGGCCCCCGTGCTGCCTTCCGTGGCCAGCTCACCCCTGGGGCTGTTCAGTGTTTTATTGCCCGCGGGGGGGACTTTCAATTGAAGGCTGCGCCATCTGACCTTTCCTTTCCAGGTAGGCCGGGCGCCGGGTTTAAGGCCGGGCTGGGGGAGGAGACCGTCAACTGTAAAGTCAATGTTTGTGTTGTACGGAGGCCCTATCGTTTGCAGTATATGGATTTGCTTCAGCGAGCCCGAAAGGTCTCCGGCGCCCTCCGCGCGCGGATAGCCCACCGGCGCAAAACCCCATTTTGTCCTGAGCGCCATCTGGTAATTGCCCGCGGTCTTTATCCTGCCCCGAATGGAAACCGAATACCGGGGGGCCTCCGCCTCCATATGCCTTATGTGGAGGATGTCGCCGCGCATGTGCGCGCTCAGGCTTAACCTCTCCAGAAGGAGTGGTTTTTGGGGGGATGGGGGCATATATTCAACATCCCTGGCCACGGCCTTGTCCAGTGTAATGGAGAAAAAAGCCGGAAGCCGCAGGCTTGGAAGCGGCCCCGGAGGGCGCGGTTTTACAGGTTGTTCGATCTTTATCTGCATTTTTGAGACAGTGATCCCGGTAATATGGAGGTCCATGGCCATGAGTTCAGTCAGCCTCCAGTCCATGCCGAGTTTCTCAATGCTCACCCGGGTCCCGTTTGCGCCCCGGCTGTAGGTTATCCCTTCCAGCCTTACAGGCCCGGCGAGGGTGCCGCTGATTTTTTTAACAGAGAGCCCCTCCGGGGCAAACCTGGCAAACAGCATCCGCAGCGCCAACTGGGAGTTAAACAGGAAGAAACCTGCGGAGGCGATGGCGGCGATCAGGACGAGTGCCGCCTTGATGGGAATCTGTCTCGTGCGGCTCATATCTCGGGCCCTATGCTTACATAGACGTGGAAGGCCGGGCTGGGATCGCTAATGGACCAGGCGAAATCTATCTTCACGGGTCCCACGATGGAGAGCCATCTGATGCCCACGCCAGCCCCGGACTTCCAGACCGGCGGGAAGCTGCTGAAGGCATTGCCGCCGTCGTAGAAGATGGCCGTGCCCCATTTCCTATAGACCTTCTGGTCATATTCGATGCTGCCAACGAGCAGGTATTTGCCCCCTTCAACGAGGCCCTCCGCGTTTTTAGGGCCCAGGGTCTTGTAACTGTAGCCGCGGATGCTGTTGTCGCCGCCCGCGAAGAACCGGAGGGACGCGGGCAGCCTTTGGAAATTGTCCACTTCGGTGGCCCCGATGTCGCCCCTCAGGACAAGGTTCCCGAAGCCGCCTATCCCGCGGACGTATTTCGGCCGCAGCCGCCCCTGGATAAACGAAACGCTGGAGGCCATGGCCCTGGCGGTGCCCCTGGCGTCCGCAATGAGCCTTATGCCTTCATTGACATAAGGCGTGTCCGGCGCCTTTTTATAGGTCCATGTGCCGCCGGGCAGCACCAGCCAGGAGGTCGCGGTCTCCCCGGCGACAGTAAAATGTTCCCGCTCCACATTGAAATAGAGCGTCTGAAGCCAGCGGGGGCTAAGCGGCCGGGTAAAACTGACCCCGCCCATGTAGGTCTCGCTCGTCTCGATTGTAGTGTCCTCGGCGAGATATCCGAGCGTGTAGTCCAGGTGCGTGGCCGGGGGGCGATAGGGCACTATGTACCGCCAGATGGCACTTTGCCTTATCATCGCCATGCCCAGGTTCACCTCCATACGGTGCCCCCGGCTGTTGACCCAGCGGTCCAGCCAGTCGATGCGGCCCCTGATGCCGGTATCGGTCCCGTAGCCTGCGCCCACGGATATCTCGTAACGTTTCGCCGGCGTAAGACTGACCTCTATCGGGACGAGAAGCCCGGCGGCCTTTTTGGGCAGCGGCGTGACGTTTGCCCGGCTGAAGTATCCGCTCGTGCTCAGGGCGTTCTGGAGCGCCAGGAGGACCGTGACGTCATAGGGGTCGCCTTTTTTAAATGTGACGAACTTCTCCAGAAACCGGGTGCTGAGGATTTTTTTGCTTTGTATGAACGAGACATCCCCGAATTTAAACTGCGGGCCGGTGTCGTATCCCAGATATATTTCGGCCGTATGCAGCGCCGGATTGACCAGGATGCGGTGTTCCATCCACGCGGCATTCAAAAAACCGTGGTCCGCGGCCGTCTGCTCCAGGTTGCGCTTGGACTCTTCATAAGCCTGCTCGTCAAGCGACTGGCCAACCCTCAGGGGATAGTCTTTTTTGAAATTGACGAAAAGCGCCTGCCCCGCGCCTTCTCCCGTAATCCGGAGGTCCAGCTTCGTGATTATCACGGGCTGGCCTGGATTTATCCTGAAGACGGCCTGCCAGCCCCCGTCTTTCCTGATGAGCGAGCTTTTTATGGAGGGGGTATAAAAACCAAATGGCTGAAGGGCCGTGCGTATCTCATCCGGGGCCCTGTCAAACAGGGCCTTCAGTAACTCCTCGTTTAATTCCGGGGCCTTTTTCTGGCGCTCGATGCTGAGGAAACTGAGGACGTTTTTTTTGAGCTTCCCTTCGACCCCCTCCACCTTCACCTCGATGCTCAAAGGGGTGGCTGCCACGGCCGTCTGAAACAGGCCGGACAGAAATACGATCAGCAGCGCGCAGGGGATTTTCCTTATCATCTTATTAAAAACTATTAGGGGGCGGGTGAATTGTCAAATCAGGTGTCCCGTGGGAAGATATGTTTTTTATCACCTGCCGGACGCCGGGCATTGTGCCCCTGTGATATAATTCCTCCTGAAATACCAAACGCGGGAGGGGCGTTATGAAGAAAACTGCAGCAGTATTTTTTGTCCTGTCAATGTTTGTCCTAAGACCGGCTTATGCAGGTTGGTTTGGCGACGTGCTTAAAGGCGCAGTCCAGGGCATCGGCGGCAAGGCCGTCAACGAAGGGGCGGACAAAGCGTACGAAGGCGCCAAGGGGCAATTGAAAAATGCGGGCAAATCCGGGAGTGAGGGCAACAAGTCCTCCCCTTCATCGAATGCCGGCAACGAAAAGCCGGGCAATCAGGCCCGGGCGACAGGCAGCGCGGCCGGGGAGGGCGCGGACATCGTGTCCGCGGAAGGCATTTACGGCAAGTATGACTTCGTCCCAGGCGACAAGACAATATTCTCCGACGATTTCAGCGACACCGACATAGGCGAATTCCCCCGCAAGTGGACCCTGAAAGGGCCCGACGGGGGAGGCAACACCGTGGAGGTGGTTGAATACAAGGGCAGGAGGTTCCTCCGGTCTGTCCCCCCGTCCTCAAAGCAGGATGGGCTTGCCTCGGCAACCTTGTACATAAGGTTGAACACAAAAGGGGACATGCCCGAAAAATTCACTGTCGAGTTCGATGCCGTGCTTGGCAGTCCGGCGGAGTATCCCAATCAGTATTATCTTCTTATGTACGGCAAAAACGGATGGCCGGACCACGGCGATGGGACAATCTACATCTCCGGCGAAGCGGGGCGCTCGAAGAATACCACCACTTCGGTCGAGAAGAACGACGGCAGGGTCCATCACATCGCCGTCAGCGTCAACGGGACATTTGTAAAGGCGTACATAGACAACCAGAGGGTGGTGAACGACCCGGACGCCGTAACCAGGCCGATAGAATATATAGGCATCCTCCTGCATGCCAACCACGGCTATTCGGATACCGTAATGTTCACCGGCTTCCGGGTGGCCGAGGGCGGAAAAGACATTAAATCGGCGCTTGATACGGACGGCCGGATCGTGACGCACGGCATTCTTTTCGACACGGGGTCCGACAGGATAAGGCCGGAATCCCTTCCCACACTCAAAAGGATTCTGGCGCTCCTGAAAGAATCTCCCGGCCTTAAATTCTCCATAGAAGGGCATACCGACAATCAGGGCACGAAGGGTCTTAATCAGCCGTTGTCCGAAAGACGGGCAAAGGCGGTCCTGGCATGGCTGGTGAGCAAGGGAATCGCCTCAGACAGGCTGCAGTCGAAGGGATGGGGAGACTCGAAGCCCATTGACACCAACGATACGCCCGAGGGAAGGGCGAACAACAGAAGGGTTGAATTCGTCAGGATAAAATAGTTTCTGCCCTTCCGATTTGTGTTACTGCCAGTATCCGCCCGGTCCTTTCGTTTGACCGCGGGACCGGGCGGATATCAGTCCTCCACTGCCGGGAAACCGCGTGAACCCACGGGGGAAAAATTCCCGGTGGCCGACGGTGTCATGCGCCGGCCGCCGGACTTTCCATCCATCCCTCACACTCAGCCACGCGGGGGTCCTGCTCACTCCCTGCCTCAAGGACCATACGGATATCAGCATTCCCCGGGAATGCCAGCTACCTGCCCGCAGGAATCCCGTAAAGCCCAAAAAGGGGTGATGGGGGATAAACAAGAAAGGGGCAGATGCCAAGCATCTGCCCCTTGTTATATGTGGCGGTGAATCCGGGGTTTGCCTTTAGGCGAAGACTGACCTTATAAACTGTGTGAAGGCGGTCAACCCCGTGGCGCCGCCCGGCTGCATCCTGCCAAGCAGGTTGGCGACCGAGGGCTGCAGAAACCCCAGAAAGGCGTTGGGGTAGACCCCGATCCAGAAGACGAGGGCGGCCATCGGCAGTATGGCCAGCAGCTCCCGGCCGCTTATGTCCGCGAGCCCCTTCACCTTCTGGTTTACGTCAAGGAAGAAGACCCTCTGATAAAGCCAGAGCATGTAGCCGGCGCCGATGATTATCCCTGTGGCGGCAAACACGCCGGCGAGCCTGTTTGCGGTGAAGCCCCCAAGTATTATCAGGAATTCGCCTATGAAACCGTTGGTGCCGGGAAGCCCTATTGAGGCCAGGGTGAAGATCATGAAGAAGGCCGCGTATATGGGAAGCGCGGTGGCCACCCCGCCGTAATCGGCGATCTGGCGGGTGTGCGTCCGCTCGTAGATGATGCCTATGCACAAAAAGAGGGCGCCGGTCACAACACCGTGGTTGAGCATCTGGAGGATGCCCCCTTCCACGCCCTGGATGTTCAGGGCGAAGATGCCGAGCGTCACAAAACCCATGTGGCTTACCGAGCTGTAAGCGATAAGCCTCTTGAGATCGGTCTGGGCAAGGCATACAACGGCCCCGTAAATTATGGCGATTACCGACAAAACCATCATGGGCAGGGCCATCGCCCTGGACGCGTCCGGCAGCATGGGGATGGAGAACCGCAAAAAGCCGTAGGCCCCCATCTTTATGAGGACCGCCGCCAGTATGACGCTGCCTGCCGTCGGGGCCTCCGTGTGGGCGTCGGGCAGCCAGGTGTGCACCGGGAACATCGGCACCTTCACGGCAAAGGCCGCGAAGAAGGCCCAGAAAAGCCACATCTGCATCGCAAGCGGGTACCTGAGGCTTTCAAGCTTCAGGATGTTGAAGGTCCCCGCGTAGTTATAGAGATAGACGATGCCCACAAGCATCAGCACGCTGCCCACCAGGGTGTAGAGGAAGAACTTTATGGAGGCATAGAGCCTGTTGGGGCCGCCCCAGACGCCGATGAGCAGGTACATGGGTATCAGCATCGCCTCCCAGAACACGTAGAAGAGAAGGAAATCAAGCGAGCAGAAGACCCCTATCATGGCCCCCTCTATGAGGAGGATGGACATGTAGAACTCCTTCGCCTTGTTCTTGATGGCATTCCACGATATGAGGACGCAGAGTATGCAGACGAGCGCCGACAGCAGCACGAAGAGGGCGCTTATTCCGTCTATGCCCAGCAGGTAGTCCGTGTGGAAAGCGGGTATCCACTCGCGCCATTCGACAAACTGCATGTTTGCCGTGGTCTTGTCGAAATTCAGGAATATGGGGAGAGAGGCCGCGAAATTCGCCAGCGTAAACAGCAGCGCAAGAGCCTTTATGAGCCCCTCCTGCCTCCTGGATATCAGCGCCAGCAGCACCGCGCCCGCAACCGGCAGAAATATCACCGTGCTCAACACCGGGTAGGGAAGTGAATTCATTATCATCTTGTCCCCGCTTTCTTACACAAAAGGCAATTTTTTATTTTTTCTCTGCGTCTCATGGACGAAACTATTTCATGAACAGAGCTATTTTATAAACAAAACCAGGGCCACCGCGACGAATACGAAGAGCCCCAGCGCCATCATGTCCGCGTAATGCTGCACAACGCCGGTCTGGATTTTCCTGAGGGACTGCCCGAAGCGGCCTATGGCCGCGGGCACGCCGTTTACGATGCCCTCTATCCACTTGCCGTCGGTGATGCCCACTATGATGCTGTTTGCGACCCAGAGGGTGGGCCTCACGATCGTGCGGTCGTATAACTCATCAACATAATATTTGTTCAGGGAGACCTTGTACGGCCAGCTGAAGATGCGCGCAAGCAAGCCGGGCAGCTCCGGGTTCCAAACGTACATGTAGGCGGCAACCAGTATGCCGAGCACCCCCAGCAGGACCGAGACGCCCATCAGCAGCATCTCCGCCCCCGGCGCACCCGCGCCCTGCGGCTCCCCGACCACCGGGCCGAGGAAGGGCCCTATCTTGTCCATGTGCAGGCCGAGCAGGTCGCCGATGGAAGAAGGTATGCCGACCCAGCCCGCGGCCACGGCGCCAATGGCCAGCAGCAGCAGCGGCACGGTCATGGACTTGGGGGATTCATGCAGATGGTGCTGCTGCTCGTGAGTGCCGCGGAATTTGCCGTGGAACGCCACAAAGATCAGCCTGAACGAGTAGAAGGCCGTCAGAAACGCCGTGAAGGCCGCCACTGCCCAGAGCACCTTGCCGAGCGGGCCGGAGGAGTATGCCCGCCACAGTATCTCGTCCTTGCTGAAGAAGCCCGCGAAGGGCGGGATGCCCGAGATGCTTATTGAGGCAAGCAGGAAGGTCCAGTAGGTGACGGGCATGAATTTCTTCAGCCCGCCCATCTTCCGGATGTCCAGCTCCCCGGACATGCCGTGCATGACGGAGCCCGCGCCCAGGAAGAGCAGGGCCTTGAAGAAGCCGTGCGTGTACAGGTGGAATATGCCGGCGCCGTAGGCGCCCACGCCGCAGGCCAGGAACATGTAGCCGAGCTGGCTTACGGTGGAGTACGCGATGACGCGCTTTATGTCGTTTTGCGTGAGCGCTATGGTGGCTGCGAAAAGGGCAGTGAAGGCCCCGGTGACGGCCACTACCGCCATCGCAGTCGGCGAGAGGTCGAATATGGGGCTGCACCTGGATACCATGAACACGCCCGCGGTCACCATCGTGGCCGCGTGGATGAGGGCGGAGACTGGCGTCGGGCCCTCCATCGCGTCGGGAAGCCAGACGTGCAGCGGGAACTGGGCCGATTTGCCCATCGCGCCGCAGAAAAGAAGAAGCGCAATCAGTGTGGGAAGCCCCACGGGATGGCCGAGGATGTCGACAGTCCGGCCGGCGATGCCGTGGACGGCCTGGAAGACCGTGCCGTACTGGAGGCTCCCGAAGGTCAGGAATATGAGCATGATTCCGAGGCCGAAGCCGAAATCCCCGAAACGGTTCACGATGAAGGCCTTCTTGCCGGCGTCGGAGGCGGACTTTTTCTCGTACCAGAAACCTATGAGGAAATAGGAGCAGAGGCCCACCGCCTCCCAGCCGAAATAGAGCTGCAGGAAGTTGTTGGCCATTACGAGCATCAGCATGGAGAAGACAAAGAGGTTCAGGTAAGCGAAGAAACGGTAAAAACCTTTGTCCCCATGCATGTAGCCCACGGAGTAGATGTTCACGAGGAGCCCCACGGTGGTGACCACGACGAGCATCACGGCCGTGAGCTGGTCTATCAGGAAGCCCACGCTCACTTTAAAGCCGCCCGCGGCCACCCACGTGTAAAGGTCGCCCTCGAACGTCCTGCCGTGCATGACCTGATAGACGGCCGACATCGCCAGCGCCCATGAGGCGGCGAGCGCCGGTATGGACACCAGGTACGCCTTGTCCTTCAGGAAGCCCCTTCCAAGCGTGATGTTCACGATGAAGGCCAGGAGGGGCAAGGCCGGAATGAGCAGATAGGTGTTGTTCATCCCTTCATCTCCGAGATCTTGTCTATCTGGGCGGTGGCCCTGTTTCTGAAGAGCGAGACGAGTATGGCGAGCCCTATGGCCGCCTCGCTCGCCGCGACCGTTATGACAAAGAGCACGAGCACCTGCCCGCGCAGGTCATTGAGGAAATGGGAGAACGCCACCAGAGACAGGTTCACGGCGTTCAGCATCACCTCTATCGAGAGGAACATCAGGATGATGCTCCTCCTGGTGAGGAATCCGAACACGCCCGTCATGAAGAGGGCCAGGCTGAGCCATATATACCCCTGAAGAGGGACCGGGTTCATATCATCTCTCCCTTCATCTCAGTTTCTTTTTGGCAAGCACGATAGCGCCCACCACCGCCACAAGCAGCACCAGGGAGGCCAGCTCGAAGGGGAAGATGTACTGCGTGTAGAGGACCGAGCCCAGGGCCTTCGTGTCTGTCTGGCTTGCAATCACCTGCGCGGTGTATATCCCCTGCTGGCCGGGCAGCACATTGCCGGTCATGATGATCAGCAGCAGGAACAGGCCGCTCGCCAGGGAAATGCCCAGGGGCCAGCCCCCCGTGAACCGCTCCCCCTCGATCTCCTCTTTTATGTTCAGCATCATGATGACAAACAGGAAGAGGACCATGATGGCGCCGGCGTAGACGATTATCTGGACGGCCGCCAGGAACTCCGCCCCAAGCCCGAGGTACAGGACCGCGAGGTGGAAGAACATTACTATCATCAGCAGGACGGCATGGACCGGGTTTTTCCGCGTCAGCGCGACCGCCGAAAGCCCCACTATGGCTGCGGCAAGATATCCGAAGAGATAAGGGTTCATTTTACCCCCTCCGGCCTGGTGTCCGCTTCGGGCCGCGCCGCCCCGTTGGAGCCCTTCGGCCTGAAGACCGCCTGATCGTCATGGGCCCGGAAGCTCTGCTGCTTCGGGGTCCAGAACTTCTCGAAATACTCATCGCCCTTCGGCCCCGCCATGAACCTGTCCCAGTTGTCGAGGAGTTTCTCCTTGGTCATATAGAGGGCCTCACGTGAGTAGTCCGAATACTCGTAGTTTTCCGTAAGCGCTATCGCCCCGACGGGGCAGGCCTCCACGCAGAAGGCGCAGTAGACGCACCGGAGCAGCTCGATCTCGTAGCGGTCTATCGTCTTTTTCCTCGTCTCCTCGTCTTCCTTCGTGTATATGTATATGCACTTGGAGGGGCACACCGCGCCGCAGAGACCGCATGCTATGCACTTTTCCTTCCCCGTCTTCGCGTCCCGCACGAAGGCGTGCTGCCCCCTGAAGCCGGGGAAGGGCTGCCTTTTTTCCTTGGGGTACTGCCTGGTCACGGCCGGGGAGAAGAGGGATTTAAGCGTGAGGGCCATCCCCTGGAGGATCTCGGTCATGAATATTGTCTTTACGATTTTCTTGGTGTTCATCTTTTCCCCTATCTTAGGAGCACCTTTACAAGCCCCGTGCCCAATATGTTCAGAAGGGCAAGGGGGATAAGCAGTTTCCAGCCGAGCGCCATGAGCTGATCGTACCTGTAGCGGGGCACCGTGGCCCTTATCCAGTAGAAGAGGAATATGAAGAAGTAGAGCTTTAAAAACAGCCAGGCGAAGGGCACATAGGGTATCGCAAACGGGCCGTCCCAGCCGCCCAGGAAACAGGTTATCGCCACAAGAGACATAAGGATCATCCCGACGTACTCGGCCACGTAGAAGAGGGCGAAGCGCATGCCGCTGTATTCCGTGAAGTAGCCCGCAACCAGCTCGCTTTCTGCCTCCGGCAGGTCAAACGGCGTGCGGTTGGTCTCGGCGAAGGCCGCAACCATGAATACGAAGAAACCGAGCGCCTGCGGCCAGTAAAACCCGCCGGGGAACCTTTCCTGCGCCCGCACGATGTCCGAGAGGTTCAACGAGCCGGACATCATCATCACTCCAACCAGCGACAGCCCCATCGCGATCTCATAGCTGATCACCTGGGCCGACGACCGGAGGCTCCCCAGGAAGGAATATTTCGAATTGGACGCCCATCCGGCCAGCATCACGCCGTATGCGTTCAGCGAGCTCATGGCCAGTATGAACAACAGCCCGATGTTTATGTCCGCGATGACGAAGCCGTTGAAAAACGGTATTACCGAGATGGCCGTCATCCCCGCGAAGATCGATATCACGGGCGCTATGAAGAATATCGGCTTGTCCGCGCCCGCCGGGATGATGTCTTCCTTGAAGAAGAGCTTTATGAAGTCCGCGATGGGTTGCAGCAGCCCGTGGGGGCCCACCTGCATCGGCCCCAGCCTCACCTGCATGTGGCCGATGCTTTTCCTCTCGAAATAAGTTGCGTAGGTGACGTGGAGCATGAGGACGCCCACGACGACGACCGCTTTTACCAGTATGATAAGCATCTTTACTATTATATCCATTATCCCCGGCTGAAATACCACCTCGAAAAAGTTCATAGCCTCTCCACCTTGAGATTTTGGACCGTCAACACCGGGGTTTTCGATTCCGGTTCAAGCTGATAGCCGAAAAGCTCGAAGGCCCCGGCCTCCCTGAAATCGTTGCTTATGAAAAGGGCGTCCTCGGGCAGGCCGCTCTCCAGCCTTGCCCTGAGCGATATCTGTCCCTCCCCGGTCGAGACCTTTACGGCGTCTCCGTCCGCTATACCCAGTTTGCCGCCGGTTTCGGGGCACAGCCTCGCCTCGGGCCCGCCCGTCAGGTCCATGAGGGCGTCCGAGTGAGTGCTTAATGTGCCCGAATGAAGCAGCGGTTTGTCCAGCACGAGTTTAAGCACGTTCCGGTCCGGGGGCGGGCTGATGCTTACCGCTTTACCGGAGCCTGGAAATCTGCCGGCCGCGGACGAAGGGGAAGACGATACCGAAAGGGGCTTGCCCTTGTAGGGCCAAAGGACCCCGCCTTCCTCTATCGACTCAAAACCCAGCCCCGCGTGAATGGGCGAGACCTGGGCGATCTCCCTGAATATGTCCGCCACCCCGCGGTAACGTGACGGAAGCCCCGCCCGCTTGCCGATTTCGGCCAGTATCCTCCAATCCTCTATCCCCTCCTTTATAACCGCCTTTTTGAGCCTCTGGATCCTCTTTTCGAGGTTCGTATAAGTGCCGTCCTTCTCAGACCAGGCCAGCGCCGGGAACACGACGTCAGCCATGGCGGCCGTCCCGGTCATGAATATGTCCTGCACTATCAGAAAATCGAGCCTCCCCAGGGCCTCTTTCACTCGTCCTCTTGAAGGAAGACCGAAGGCGGGGTCTTCCCCCATCACATAGAGGGCCTTTATGGAGGCGCCTGCCTGCTCGATCATCTCCATGAGCGTCAGGCCCGCCTCCGGATTGATGCCGGCGCCCCAGGCCTGTTCGCATTTCTCCCTGAATGTGCGCACATCAACCGGCCTTTCGCCCGGCAGCATCTCCGGAGAACAGCCCATCTCTATGAGGCCCTGCTCGTTGGGGTGCTCCGAGATAAGGAAGATGCGGGAGTTCAGGATATAACCCAATGCTGCAAGCATCATCATGTTTGTCCTGATATCCATGCTGGATGCCAGCTCGCGCCCGGCGATTATGCTCGAAGTGGAGACGTCCTTCAGGTCCGCGGCGGTCCCGGATATCAGCAACGCGGAGACTCCGGTGGCCTTTTCGACCTCATCCGGCCCCGGAAGCGTCTTCCCCCAGGCCTTTATCGCCTCCTCGAACTCCGGGTTTTCCCCCGAAAGGGGTTTTATCTTCAGGAGTTCGCTCAGGAGGCCGGCCATGATCATGGTTTCCTGGCCCGGCCCCGTCTTCGCCTCGAGCCGGCGGGTCCTGTGCCGCCTGAGCCCGTCTATGTGCCCGATGGCTATTACCTTCCTGCCGGCCCTGGCCGCTGCCCTCACCTCCAGCCCCATCACTGGGTTCGTCCGCGTGGGATCGGAGGCTACGACCAGCACCGCCTCGGAACGCGGTATGCCGGAAATCAGGTTGGCCACGGCGCCCTGCCCGAAGATGTCCTCCAGGATTTTCTGCGCGGGCAGAAGCCCCAGCCTGGCTATGGAGTCTATGTTGTTGGAGCCGAAGCCCGCCCGGAGGAGTTTTTGGAACAGATATATCTCCTCATTCGTGGCCCTGCCGCCGGCAATGCCCCCGATAGCCCCGCCGCCGTTTTCCTTCTTTATCTCGAGGAGTCTTCCGGCCGCGTAGTCCAGCGCCTCGTCCCAGGTCGCGCGCTCGAGCCGTCCGTCTCTTCTGATCATAGGGGTTTTGAGCCTCTCCGGGCTGTCCACATACTCGTAACCGAACCTGCCCCGCCCGCAGAGAAGACCATTGTTCACCCCGTCGCCAAACTCCGCGCTGACCCGCTTTATGGATTCGTCCCTTACCTCCAGCCGGAGCGTGCAGCCCACCCCGCAGAAGGAGCATATTGTCTTTACCGTCTTTTCCATCTGCCACGGCCTGTAGGTGTACCTGTGGAGTTTTGACATGATCGCCCCGACGGGACAGACGGCCAGGCAGTTGCCGCAGTATTCACAGTTGTATCTGCCGCCAGAGAAGGGTTCTATATGGGACCTCGCGCCCTTTTCGATGACCCCGATTGCGGAGGCGCCCTGCACCCCGTCGCACATCCTTACGCAGCGCGTGCACATTATGCAGCGCTTCATGTTCCTGACTATCACCGGGTCGTCCACGACTTCCGGGAATACCCGCTTGCCCTCCTCGAACCTTCCGGCGACCGCGCCGTACCTGACTGTCAGGTCCTGAAGCGCGCAGATGCCGGCCTTGTCACATGTGGGACACTCAAGCGGGTGGTTTATGAGGAGGAATTCAAGTATGGCCTTTCTGGCCGCGACGACCCTGGGCGTTTCGGTGCGAACGGCCATCCCGTCGGCCACACGCACGGTGCAGGCGGTCTGCAGCCTTGGCATCTTTTCCACTTCCACCAGGCACATGCGGCAGCCGCCCCAGAGCTCAAGCGCGGGGTGATGGCAGAGGGTGGGGATGTCTATCCCGTTTCTTTTTGCGGCCTCCAGAATGGTCACCGGGGCCTCAAGCTCCACCTTTCTGCCGTTTATGGTCAGTGTCATCATCGGAAGTATTTGTACCTGTTTAAAGCTGTCCCTTAGAGGACCGCCATCTTGCGGCAGTCCGTCCCGATATGGTCCTCGAACTCGCTCCTGAAATGCCTGATGAAATTGAGGGCCACGCTGGCGGCGCCGTCACCCAGCGGGCAGAAAGTGTTTCCGGCGATATTGCCGGCCACGTCTTCCATGAGTTCTATGTCGCCCTCGCGCCCCTGTCCGTTTTCGATCCTCTCCAGTATGGACCTGAGCCAGCCCGTACCCTCGCGGCAGGGGGTGCACTTGCCGCATGACTCGTGTTCAAAGAATTTCAGTGCCCGCCAGGCCACCTTCACCAGGCATGTGCCCTCGGCAAAAACCATCACGGCCCCGGAGCCGAGCATGCTGCCATATTTCTGGACCGAGACGAAATCCATCGGGCAGTCGATCTTGTCCGGCGGCAGCACCGGGGCGGATATTCCCCCCGGGATGACGGCCTTCAACGCCCTGCCGTTTTTGATGCCCCCGGCGTGCTCGTATATGATTTCCCTCAGGGTGGTCCCCATCGGCAGCTCGAATACGCCCGGCCTCTCCACATGGCCGCTTACCGGAAACAGTTTGTTGCCCGGGCACTCCGGGCTCCCTATCTTAAGGTATGAGTCCGCCCCGCTTGCCATGATGAAGGGCAGGTTGGCGAGGGTCTCCACGTTATTTATGACCGTCGGTCCACCAAAAAATCCCGCATTGACGGGGAAAGGCGGTTTCAGCCTGGGCTGTCCTCTTTTGCCTTCCAGCGACTCTATGAGGGCCGTCTCCTCGCCGCAGATATAGGCGCCCGCGCCCCGGTGGATATGGAGGGGGAACCCCAGGTATCCCTTGCGGTACGCATCGTTTATGGCCTTCTGCAGCGACTTTTCCGCCTCCGGGTATTCGCCTCTCAGATAGATATAGCCGCGCTCAGCCTTCAGCGCGTGTACGGCGATCGCCATGCCCTCTATCAGGACGTGGGGGTTTTTCTCCAGTATGTGTCTGTCCTTGAAGGTGCCAGGCTCGCCCTCGTCGGCGTTGCAGATTACGTATTTGGGGAATTTCGGGTCGTTTGCGGCGAACATCCACTTCATCCCGGTGGGGAAACCAGCCCCGCCCCTTCCCCTGAGGCCGGATTTCCTTACTTCCCCGATGACATCCTCCGGCTCCATCGACAGGGCCTTCGTGAGCGCCCGATACCCGCCCGCCTTTTCGTACTCCTCAATCTCGGCAGCGTTGGGGTTATCGATGTTGCCCAGAAGGTATTTTATCATTTACTCGTAGCGCTCCAGGACTTCTGTTATCCTTTCCCCCGTCAAATCCGTATGCATGTCGTCGTCTACGAGCATCGCCGGCCCCTTGTCGCAGGCCCCGATGCATTCAGTGACCGCAAGCGAGAAGCGCCCGTCCCGGCTCGTCCCCCCTGGCGTGAGGCCGTAGCGGGCCTCCAGCTTCTCAAGCACGCTGCCGGCCCCGAGGACCATGCAGGCAACATTCGTGCAGATGCGGACCAGGTGCCTGCCTGTCTTTCCCTGGTTGAACATGCCGTAGAAACTGGCTGTGCTTCTGACCGCAGCCTTCGGCAGGTTCAGCGCGTCAGCAACGGCCGAGAGGGCCTCGGGACTGAGCCATCCGAACTGCCTCCGGGCCTCGTAGAGAGCGGGCATGAGCGCCGCGCTGGATGCCGGGTAATTTTTTTTTATCTCTTCCAGTCCGGCCAGCGGTTTTTCGGCTGACGGCGCGGGACTCATCTGTCGCATTCCCCGAGAACGATGTCTATGGTCCCTATGTTGGCTATCACGTCGGCGACCAGTCCGCCTTCACAGAGCCTGGGCAGCACCGATGCATGCACGAAGGAGGGCGCCCTTACCCTCATCCTGTAGGGTTTGCCGGTGCCGTCGCTCACTATGTAGAAGCCCAGTTCGCCCTTCGGCACCTCGCTGCCGCAGTATATCTCGCCCTCCGGCGCGGTGAGCGGCCCTTTCGTGAGGAGCACGAAATGATGGATAAGAGGCTCCATGTTCTTAAACAGGTTTTCCTTTGGAGGGAGGACAAATTTCGACGCCTCGGGCGCCAGTATGGGGCCCTTCGGCAACTGCTCGATGCACTGCCTTATGATGCGGTTTGACTGGCGCAGCTCCTCCATCCTGCAGCGGTATCTGTCGTAGACGTCGCCCTCGGTGCCCAGCGGCACATCGAATTCCACCTTGTCGTAGGCATCGTAGGGGAAGGCCTTTCTTACGTCGTAGTTCACGCCGGAGCCGCGCAGCGTCGCGCCGGTAAGGCCCCAGTTCATGGCCTCCTTCGCGGAGATGACGCCTATGCCCTTCGTCCTTTTAAGCCAGATGCGGTTTTGGTCTATGAGGGTCTCGTACTCGGATATCCTTCGGGGGAACTCCTCCGTGAACTCATAGAGGCTGTCCAGGAACTGCTGGGAGACATCGTTTCTTACCCCCCCTATTCTTGGATAGCTCACGGTGAGCCTGGCCCCGCAGGTCATCTCAAACAGATCCAGCAGCCATTCCCGCTCCCTGAAGGAATAGAGAAAGACGGTCATCGCGCCAATGTCGAGGGCGTGCGTGGCGACCCATATTATGTGGCTCGATATCCTCGTCATCTCGGCCATTATGGTCCGGATGTACTTGGCCCTTTCGGGGGCCTCTATGCCGAAGAGTTTTTCGACCGCGTTAACGTAGCCAACGTTGTTTGCCATGGAGGATATGTAGTCCAGCCGGTCGGAAAGCGGCAGGGCCGAAAGATAAGTTCTGTTTTCGCCTAGTTTCTCGACCCCCCTGTGGAGGTAGCCGACATAAGGGGTGCATTTGGTGACGGTCTCGCCGTCCAGTTCCAGCACAAGCCTGAGGACCCCGTGTGTGGCGGGATGCTGGGGGCCCATGCTGAGCGTGAGCTCCTGCGTGCTCAGATTTTTACCGTCGCCGTTTGCGCCCGGTGTCTCCTTTTCTATCTCCCCCATTCAAACTCCTTGAGTTTTTTCGACTTTTCAACTACTTCCCTGTAGCCGGCCCAGTCTTCCTCTCCCGAATACCCCTCAACGGGATAATCTTTTCTCAAGGGGTGGCCCACCCAGTCCTCCGGCAGCAGTATCCTTCTTAAGTCCGGATGGCCTTCAAACCGTATGCCCATCATGTCGAAGCATTCCCTCTCATGCCAGTCCGCCCCCCTCCAGACAGGCACCACGGACCGGATTACGGGTTCTTCCTCGGGCACCTGGGCCCTCAGCCTGATGAAATGCCTCTGCGCTATGGAATACATGTGGTAGACGACCTCGAAGCGCGGCGTCTTTTTCCCAAGGTAATCGACGCCGCAGACGTCCACCAGGTAGTCGAAGTCCAGCTCCGGCGTATCGTGCAGATATTGGCAGATTTCGAAGATACGGTCTTTTTTAAGGTGCACCGAGACCTGGTCGCGGAACTGGGAAACGGCCGCAACCTCGTCCGGGAAGGTCTCCTTGATCTTTTCCGCTATCTGAAGGGGCTCCACCTTAATTGCTCCTTTTTTATCTTTTCCTGAAGCTTGATTATGCCCTCCAGGAGCGCTTCAGGTCTCGGAGGGCAACCGGGTATGTAGACATCCACCGGCAGGAAGGTGTCCACGCCCTGCACCGTGCTGTATGTATTGAAGATGCCGCCCGAGCACGCGCAGCTCCCCATCGAGATGACGTACCTGGGCTCCGGCATCTGGTCGTAGACCCGGCGCACTATGGGGGCCATCTTCTTGGTTACGGTGCCGGCGATTATGACGAAGTCCGCCTGCCTCGGGGAGCCCCTGAATATTACGCCCAGTCTGTCAAGGTCGTAATGGGAGGAGCCGGTGGTCATCATCTCTATGGCGCAGCACGCGAGCCCGAACGTCATGGGCCAGAGGGATGACTGCCTGCCCCAGTTTACCAGCTTGTCAAGAGAGGCAATGATCGTATTGGCTCCAGGGATGACCTTGAGCCCCGCTTCAAGCTCGACCACTCCGGCGTTGCCGGTTAGCAGCCTTGTTTCACTCCCATCGGAAGGCTTCTTTTTTCCAGGCATAGATGTACCCCACCAGCAGGATTGCTATAAATAGCACCATTTCCACAAACGCATAAAGGCCCAGCTTGTCAAAGGTTATGGCCCAAGGATAAAGGAAAATGGCCTCGACATCAAAGATGACGAAAAGCATGGCTATGATATAGAACTTGACGGAAAACCTGTAGCGGGGCTCGCCGACCGGCGGATTGCCCGATTCATACGGCAGGAGTTTCTCGCGGTACGGGCGCCGTGGCCTCACAAGCATGCCGACAAGAAGGGAACCCAGCCCGAAAGCCAGGGATATGAGCATTAGAACGAAGATCGGAAGATATTGGGGCAGCCCGTAACTGGACATAATGTTTTTTTATACTTCAATT
The DNA here is from genome assembly GCA_021825295.1 of Nitrospirota bacterium. Taxonomy (GTDB): domain Bacteria; phylum Nitrospirota; class Thermodesulfovibrionia; order Thermodesulfovibrionales; family JdFR-88; genus JAJYGJ01. The sequence goes on along the minus strand of JAKAHV010000003.1, from coordinate 27,218 downwards.
ACCATGTACAAGTCAAGTAAAAATTAAAACTACAGGTTTAGGTCGCCTTAAAAACCATCCCCGGGGCTTTTTAGGGCCAAGGGCTTTCTTCGGATTTGCGGGGCTGGTATCTGCCTGTTTCTGGAGAGAAGCGAAGAGCGGACGGATACGGCGGGCCGCATCTTAACAATGACTTGATATTCGCCCTTAGCGGCAATCCCGCCGCGGCGGGACTTACGCCCGGAACCGCGCGCTGAACGGAAGGAACTGGCAGATGCCCCGCCTTGCCCCACAAATCTGAAGAAGGCCCTTGGCGCTGGCGCCGGGTTTTCTGGACGAAAGGGGATCTTTTTTGCTAATATATTCGGAGCCCCCTTAGCTCAGTAGGATAGAGCACAGGTTTCCTAAACCTGGTGTCGCAGGTTCGATTCCTGCAGGGGGCACCAGGAATTCCATGAAATTCCAATAATAAGCCCGCCTGATGCCTGGGAATTGACACTGGAATTTATGGGTCCGATTAAGGTAGGGTAGAAGCGTAAGGCTATCAGCCCTGCCGTGCTTTTTTTTTATTTTACGGGGGAATTTGACATGGCTTGCATGCTTGTGTTGTGGGTAACGGTGCCGCTTCTTACACTCGCTTTGAGCTTCATCCCTCTGTCACTCTATTTCTACATGACTCACCGGGCGCGGGGGAAGGTCTCCCATCCTTACCGGGACGGCATAGCCATCGGCCTTTTATGCTCCGCGGCGCTGACGCTGTACCTGGTGGGGCGTTCCGTGCAGGAGGAGAGGCTGGCGGCCTGGGGCATCAGCCTGGCCACCATGGTTGGTTTCATAAACGCCGGGGCCGTGACGGCCCTTTTTTACCTTAAGTCGCGCTCCAGGCTGGCCTGCTGGCTTTTCCCGGGCAGGGCTGTAATGGCCGCCATGGCCGGCAAGCCCGCCGATCCGGAAAAATGAAGTAGCATCCGCCTGATTTTCTCCCGGAAAGCGTTTTTTTAAGCGTTTTGCCGCGGGGGATTCCGGGGTGCCCGAGGGCATCCGGGGCCCTCTTCCCATTTGCCGGCAAGCCTGTTGCGCATCCCCTCATTTGCTGCTAGTCTTATACAAGAATCCCGGGGCGTTCAAAGTTCGTCAAAGACAATTCAATTCACTTCAGAGGAACAACAGGTGAAAAATGGCGAATAACGGCGGATTCATAGGCCTTCTGGGGCTGGGCTACTGGGGCAAAAATCTCCTGAGGAACTTCCATGAAATGGGTGTGCTGCGCGCCGCCTGCGATCAAAACCCCGCCGTGCTTGAAAAGCATGGCCGCATGTATCCGGGACCGGCCTATTCATCCACATTCGACTGCATCTTTGACGACCCGGAGATAAAGGCCGTAGCCATTGCCACTCCGGCCGCTACGCATCACGAATTTGCCGTGAGGGCGCTGCGCGCGGGTAAGGACATCTTTGTGGAAAAGCCGCTTTCTCTTACGGTCAGGCAGGGGATGGAGCTTGTGGAACTTGCCGGCAGGCTGGGCAGGCTCCTGATGGTGGGGCATATACTCCGGTACCATCCGGCAGTCGCGAAGCTCAAGGAACTGATCGATTCGGGCGGGCTGGGGAAGGTCCAGTACATATATTCAAACCGGCTGAACATCGGCAAGCTGAGGACCGAGGAGAACATCTGGTGGAGCTTCGCCCCTCACGACATCAGTGTGATGCTCTTTCTTACCGGAATGGAGCCTTCCTCGGTGTCGGCCTTCGGCGGCGACTACCTGAACAGGGGAGTCTCCGACATAACGCTCACGACGCTTGAGTTTAAAAACGGCATCAAGGGGCATATCTTCGTAAGCTGGCTAAACCCCTTCAAGGAGCAGAAGCTGATAGTGGTCGGATCGAAGGCCATGGCCGTCTTTGATGATGTAAGCGAGGAAAAACTCTTTCTCTATCCGCACCAGATCGACTGGGAGGAAGGCAAGATACCGGTTGCAAGGCGGGCCGACTTCTCCGTCATACCCTTTGAAAGGCAGGAGCCTCTGAAGGCCGAGCTCAGCCACTTCATAGAGTGCGTCAGGGGCAGGCGGAGGCCCGTTACCGACGGAGAGGAGGGCCTGAAGGTGCTACAGATCCTCGAGGCCGCCGAAAGGTCCCTCTCGGGAGGGGGACGGATAAGTTCGGGGGGGCAGGCGTATTTCACCCACGAAAGCGCCTTTATCGACACCGGGGCCGAGATAGGCCCCGGCACGAGGATCTGGCATTTCAGCCATGTGCTTTCGGGCACGAAGATCGGGAAAAACTGCACCATAGGCCAAAACGTGATGATCGGGCCGGATGTGACCATAGGCGAGGGCTGTAAGCTCCAGAACAACGTCTCGCTCTACAAGGGCGTCAGGCTGGAAGACGGCGTCTTCTGCGGCCCGTCCTCTGTTTTTACAAACGTGTACAACCCGAGGGCGTTCATCGAGAGGAAAAGGGAATTCCGGGAGACGCTCGTTAAAAAGGGGGCCACGGTGGGCGCAAACGCCACTATTGTGTGCGGCACAACGATAGGGGAGTATGCCTTTATAGGGGCCGGGGCGCTTGTAAGGGAAGACGTGCCGGCTTACGCCCTGTATGCCGGGGTTCCCGCCAGGAGGATCGGCTGGGTCTGCAAATGCGGCGCCACGCTCAAGGGGTTCGATGAAAAAAAACGGGGCGTGTGCGCCCAGTGCGGCAGCACCTACGAGTTGAGCATTGACGGCCGGAAGGATGAAAAACTCGTCCCTATAGAGGAGATGATATGAAGGCACAGACCGCGCAGAGAAGGATGATCCCCATGCTGGATCTCAGGTTGGAGTACGAACGGATGAAAGAGGACGTCGACCGGGCGATAACGAGGTGCCTGGACCATCAGAGATGGATATTCGGGCCGGAGGTGCGCGAGCTGGAGGAAAAAGCCGGCGCATATCTTGGGGCGGCGCACTGTGTCGGGACGTCTTCAGGAACGGAGGCGCTGGTGCTGGCCCTGCGGGCGCTGGCCATAAAGAGCGGACGTGAATACTTCGACAGGGAAGATATGATAATAACCACGCCCTTTACCTTCACCGCCACTGGGGACGCCATTTTGCGCTCCGGCGCGACTCCGGTTTTCATAGACATAGACCCGGCGACGTATAACCTGGATGCCGCCGTGCTGAAGCGCTACCTCGAATCGGGGGCCGGCCGGCCCGTGGGAATAGTGCCCGTTCACCTCTATGGCTGTCCGTGCGATATGAAAGAGATAATGGAGCTGGCCAGGCGGTTCAAGCTCTTTGTGGTTGAAGACGTGGCCCAGGCCTTCGGAGGGGTTTTTGGGGGGCGGAGGCTTGGCTCAATCGGGGACGCCGGGGCCTTCAGCTTCTTTCCTTCCAAAAATCTGGGCGGCTTCGGGGACGGGGGGATGCTGGCCACCGGGGATGCCGGGCTGGACAGCATCGTCCGGATGCTCATAAAACACGGCGGCAGGGACAAGTACAACGTGGAGCACGTGGGTTATAACGCGAGGCTGGACACCCTGCAGGCTGCGGTCGTTCTTTCAAAACTCGGCCACATAGAGGAACTAAACGCAGGGAGGCGCGCTGTCGCGGGCATTTACTCCGAGGCGCTTTCAGGGATGCAGGAGATCGTTCTGCCGGCCGCGCCCAGCGAGGGTCTCCATGTCTACAATCAATACACGATCCGTGTGAGGGGCGTCCTGCCGGACGGACGCAGGACCGGGCTCAGAAACGGGGCAAGGGACGACCTGCAGGACCATCTCAGGCAGCGCGGCGTCGATACGATGGTCTATTATCCGGTGCCCCTGCACAAGATGAAGGTTTTCCACGGCAGGTGCGCCGGGCCCTACAGCCTTGGCGAAAGCGAGCAGGCGGTAAAAGAGGTGCTGAGCCTCCCCATAGAGCCGTTCATGCCGGAAGAGGATGTCCGCCATGTGGCGGGCCTTGTGCGGGAGTTCTTCGCCTCCTGACAGGCGTTTCCTTTTCCGGAGAAAATCTCGTTTCCTTTCCCGGAAAAATCTCAGCCCGGTTCATCTGTTATAATTGCCCTGTAAGATTCGCCTCCGATGGAAAAAGGGTTCATTCATATATATACCGGGGAGGGCAAGGGGAAGACTACGGCCAGCGTTGGCCTTGCGGTGAGGGCGAAGGGCAGGGGCATGAAGGTGCTCTTCTCGCAGTTCATGAAGCCGGTTGGCGGCAGCGAAATCCCCATGCTTGAGAAACTCACGGTGCGGGTGATCAAGTTCGGCGAGGTCCTCTCTCCCTACTTCCACCCGGGCGCGGACCTGGGCCAGCTCCGTGAACGGGCGCTGGGCGCTCTGGAGCAGTTGAAACTCCTCATGCCGGGCTATGACCTCGTGGTCCTGGACGAGTTCATGCACCTGGTCTCCTACGGACTCGTTACGGAGGCTGAGGCCCTGGCCTTCATGAGGCAGAAGCCGCCGAAGGTTGAGCTGGTGCTGACGGGAAGGCGCGCGCCGGAATCCCTTGTGAATGCGGCGGATTACGTGACGGACATGAAGGCCGTGAAACACCCCCTGAAGACCGGCCTGAAGGCGAGGGAGGGGATAGAGTTTTAATGCGCCCGGCAGGCGGCCTTGATTTGCGAGGATGATTTGACAAACCCGTCTGCCCTGGTGTTAAATATAAATTCCCGGAGGGTGCTGAATTTTTTTTTTAAAAACCGGGCGGATAGCTCAATTGGGAGAGCGCAGCCCTTACAAGGCTGAGGTCACAGGTTCGATCCCTGTTCCGCCTACCATGTAAATATTTACCCCCAGGGGTGGTAGTTCAGTTGGTTAGAACGTCGGCCTGTCACGCCGAAGGTCGCGGGTTCGAGCCCCGTCCACCCCGCCAAATTTCCCTTATAAAATCAATTAGTTAGAATCGGCCTTTTTCCCGTTTTGCACCAAACGTGCACCATCGACCACTGCCCGGAGCATTCTGACGCTTACGCTCGCATAGCGTTTTGTCATCTCTAGGGAGCTGTGTCCGAGGGCACGGGAAACGAGAGAAAGGTCAACGCCGTTATGGACGGCCTGAGAGGCGATTGAATGCCTGGTTGCGTTGTAGAGCTTTATGGAGGGGATTCCGGCCTTCACCCTGGCCTTGTGCCAGAGCTTTCTAAGGCCCTCTGACGTGTAGGGCCTGGCCGCTTTATTCAGGAAGACAAACATGTCAGGAAATTTCCCCTTGAGGACCGCCGAATCGAACGATGCCGAAAGGGGCAGGCGGTAGGGCTTCTTATTTTTTCGGGAGCGCACTTCCTTCAAGCTAAAAGCCCTCTGGATGAGCACTTCCCCCAGGGCAAGGTCAAAGTCCTTCACCTTTAGCGCACGGGCCTCTCCGGGGCGCACAGGATGGTACATCATGAATTCAAATATGGGCCGGTGGTGTATATCCAGGCAGGAAAGGATTTTGAGCTGCGCGTCCTTGTCTATCCACTCGATAGCCGGCTCAGGCGGAGAGAGGACCGGGAACTTCGGCCTCTTTGCTAGTATCTCAAGCTCGATAAGCCAGTTGCAGAAGGTTTTTAGGCCGGTCATAATGTTTTGCTTTGTCTTTAAGCTCAGGTGTTCGGGCAGGCCGCTCAAAAAACCCTCGATATGATGGGTAAGCAAATGGCGGCAGTCCACCCGCTCCAAATACGGCCTGTAATAATGCCGGACATAGCGGGAAAGCTCTCTTAAGTGTGATGGCGCCCCTGGGAATGCTTCACCTTGAGCCAGCGGTCGAGGAGAACCGAGCCCCTGAACTGGTTGGCCTCTTTGGGAAGATAGAGGGCGATGTTCAGGCTGTTTTCATCGTCTGCCTTTCTTATTTCGTTTAAGAGGCGGCTTGCCTCCTCGTAAGAGGAGAGGATATGCCCGTCTGAATTTCGGGCAATCCGGACTTTCCGTTCATTAGGATCGGGGCACTGGTCCTTTGAGAGATAGAGGAAAATATAGAAGCTCCGGGGCCTGTTGCCGCAACTGGAGCAGACCATATCGAGGAAAGACTTATTCCCGCGCTTTACATGGGTTTCGGTAAAGACACCACCGCATCTGCACTGCTCCCGCGTGCAAATCTTGCCTTTCATGGAATACGGAAACCCCCCTGAATTTTCGGGGTTGTACTCCATCGGGGCATTTGTGGTCAAATTTGCCCTTCGGCGCGCCTTGTTATGAGTAGGACTTTCCAAGAGAGATTTCCCTTAGTTTTCAGGCGGCCGATTTTTCTTTTGTACGTCTCTGACCTTCGAGCCCTCGAATACTTCCTTGACTTTGTGTACCCGCTTCAGACCTTCCTTGCTGATGCCTTTGAGCTTGCGCACCTCATCGGCGGTATAGACCGGCTCCGTGACGCCTTCATTTCTCATCGCCCACATGTCTTCATCGGTATCGACCACCCACAGAAACGCCTGGAGGATGTTTGAATAGATTTTGTAGGCGACGTTGTTGGTGGGGATGACTTTGCCCTCGGTGAGGAGCTTTATCGCCTTGCTTTTTTCAAGCATGATGATCTGTCCCGGCTGCAGCTCTATTTCACCCTGGGAGGTCTTTACCCTGAATAGCTTCAATACCCGGCACTTCATTCCAGTATCTCCACTTCCCCGTGCTCAAGGTCAATAATGCCAGGGGCAGCCGGTTCTTGTTTCCGGTTTTTTTCATCGTCCCCGGAATTGCGGGAACAAGAATAATTGGCTACGGTATTGGGTTTGCGGGTTTTTCTAGGTGCTTGTTTTGTTGTTCCCTCTATATATATGGGAACATGGGAACAAGAATATTTGAAGGGGTCGGCTTTACCTCCCTTGCCGGTCCTGGCTACCGCGCCCTCGGCCACAAGCTCCCGGAGGGCCTTCCTCTTCAAGGTCGTCCGCCCTTCCACTTCTTCGCTGATAACGGCCTCGGTCAGAGGTTCGCCGGATGTTGCCAGGTAATCAAGCAGGGCCTCTTTGAGACTGTCCAGGTCGGCCTCGTGCTTCGATTTGCCGATGGTCACGGTCCTTTGCGCGTTGTCAAAGCCCAAGACGGTCTCCGGCAGGTCGCTGCCGTATCTCTGAATGCTCTGGATAGTCCTGTAACTGTCATTACGATTTAACAGGATAAGGGTATCCACGCTGCCGAAGATCGCTGTGGAGCCAAGCAGGGAATCGCCGCCCTGGCGGTTGCCCTTGCTGCTATGGTGAATGCAGAGGACATGCGTTCCGGACTCTCTGGAAAGAAGCAGTAGAGGTTCGAGCGCCGCGGTGATCTCCGCATAGGCGCTCGTGTCCTTTACCCTTGTGAACCTGAAAAGCGGGTCTATGACGACAAGCACCGGTTTTATTTCCCGGACGGCCGCTGTGATCTGCTCTATCGCATCCGAGGGGACCCGCCCAGAATAGATGAAAATCGGCTCCTCGCCCGAGGCCCCCATGTCTTTGAAATGGCGGCGGACCTCGCTTCTTTTCTCCTCAAGGGCGAGATAAATAACAGGCCCCTGAGCCACATCTCTGCCAAGGAAGGACTTTCCCCGGGCAATGGAGAAGGACAGGTCGCGGGCCACGGTGCTTTTCCCAACTTTCGGCTTCGCCGCCATTATGGAAAAGCCTCCTGTGGGCAAGAGGCCGTCAACAAGCCAGGTAACATTCTCTTCGGGTTCTTTCAGAAGGTCGCTAAGGGAAGTCAGGACCATGCCGGTCTTTGCCGAATCTTTTTGTTTCGCGCGGTGCTTGTCGATTATGCTCCTTATTGTCCTTTCGATTTCCTTGCGGGGCAGTGGCGGGTTGTTCAGCGAATTCCAGGCACAAGCCATCTCAAGGCATTCATCGAAGGGAAGGCCGTCTTTTGCCCATGAGCCTGCGAGCCTGGCCAAGGCGTCATTTCTGGAGCCCCTGGCAACGCCTTTGTAAAGGTTCACAAGCGGTGTTTTATCTTCCGGACGTTGCGCCTGGATTATCGAGGGCAGCTCCGCCAGGGGCAGATCATCGAGCCCTTTACCTTCCACCCACTGATAGAGATGACCGGAGGCATGGACTGATGGCGGAGCGACAACGAATCCGCCGTCTCCGCGCAGGTCGATCCCCGGCAAGTCGTCCCGCTTCTGAAAGTTCCTTACGCCGGCGCTGTAACGGTAATAGGCGTGGTATCCCTTCCCGGTCTTCGCAAGCGGCGTGGGAGGAAAGTCGTGGGCCTTTGCGAACGCCACAGCCTCGGGGCCGTCAAGATCAACAACAACAATGCCGGATATAACTCCTGTTACAATTCCGATGCCGTTGCGGCTGCCATTCCCAAACCACGCCTTTATTTTCTCATCCGTTGCCCGCCGCTCCTGGAACTCTTTCCATGAGGCTAGGGCAGGTCGCTTTGAGCCCCTTACCACAGGGATGATGGAAAATCCCTTCAACCGATAGAGTCGGGCGTAATCGAGAACCTTCAATGGGCCTTCTTGTGATTGCGGCGCATTCTTTTTCATGCGGTCGTTACCGTCCTCAAGTATTAATAGCGAGGGGGGCAACCACTCGAAAAAATTACCCCTCTATAGTGATATAGGCGGGGGGCAACTTTTTAATGTCCTAAAAATTCTCGCTTTGTTTTCTTTATATTCTTGTTTTCTCATTGGGAATTCTCCCCTTTTTTCAATGCCTTTGCTTGTTTCCATCAGGTTTTGTTTTCTTTGGAATATTTGCTCAAAAAGGCAGGATAAAAAAATTTTTGTGCACACATCAAAAATTAAGCGCCGGATAATACTGAATAATTTCCTCTTCCGCCGGGCCTGTCTCAAAAAATTTTCATTTAGGTTTTCTTGCGGCATTCCCGGCGGATTCCCGGCCATTTTCTGACGGCCAGAAGTTGCCCCCCGCGTATATATCTATAGAGGGGGTTTTGGAAGAGACAATAATGAAGTTTCTTCTTTTATGAAAATGTGAGAGTCGATAACTTGTTTGTTATCTTTTCGAATTTGTGAGATTCCGGGCAGGCATTTGCCCGGCAAACCGAAGGAGGATGAAAAATGGTTGGAGATATTGCAATGGCATACGGAATGACGGAGGCCTCAGTGAGGTTTCTCATCAGGCGCGGGATAATCAAGGCAGACCTGACCGAAAGGAACATGGATTTCCTTTCGGACCTGAGCAAAATATGGCAGGACCTGGCCTGGCTGAAATTAAGCCTCAGGATGCGGATCAAGTCAAAGGCGCAAAGGGAAAAATTCATCCAGGAGCTGGACCTGACCAAACCCGAGCGGTACGTCCTGAACCGTTACCTGAACGCCAGGGGACGGCTTTCAGTTGGGACGGTAGCCGAAGAGCTTAAAATCAATTACGGGCTGCCTGAGGGCGTGGCAAAGGGAGTTGTCAGGAAGATGCGGGGGCGGGCCTATACGGCAAGGTACAGGCTAAAGCTGGGCAAGAACGGGCAGAGAAGGCCCCAGGCGGCCGCCCGGCAGGGCGGCCGCCACACTCTCGACGAACAGCTTGCAGCCACCAGAAACATTTTCGGGGGTTAGCCATAAGGCTGCTTCATATCAAGGGCGAACTACCCTCGGCAACTTGTTTTATTGTAATTTGTAAGTTACAATAAGATCGGTGATAGAAATTCGCCAGACCGAAATATTTGCTGACTGGTTTGCCAGGCTACGAGACAAACGGGCCAAGGCGCGCATCCAGGCGAGGATAGACCGCGCATCAGTCGGTAATTTCGGCGAGTGCGGACCGGTCGGCGAGGGCATATCGGAAATGAAAATTCACTATGGCCCCGGCTACAGGGTGTATTTCGTTCAGCGAGGCAAAGAATTGGTTATCCTGCTTGCCGGCGGGGACAAGCGCACACAAAATAAGGACATAAAAACGGCGCTCGTACTGGCGCGTAATTTGTAGGAGGCGAAAAGATGAAAGGCAGAAAAACCAAAACCATACCCTGGGATTCAGCCGAACACCTGAAAACCGAGGAGGATATGGCGTTATATCTTGAGGCCATGATCGAGGAGTCGGGCGGCGATCCCGCGGCCATTGCCGTTGCTCTTGGCAATATCGCCCGCGCCAAGGGGATGACCGAGATCGCCCGCAAAACGGGGCTGGCGAGGGAAAACCTATACAAGGCGCTTTCTCCCGAAGGTAATCCGGAATTCGCCACCGTGATCAAGGTGGCAAAAGCCCTGGGGCTGAAACTGCACATCACGGCCGGCGTATAAAGTCTGTGCGGCCGCCCGGCCAGGGCGGCCGCCAAACATCCATCCATGCTTTTTTATCGCGTGTAATCATTTGATTTTGGCAAGGAAATCTTTTGCCGTTAAAACATTTACGGCACTTTTTACCTTGTCCGTGAAAAAGTGCGCGTCTCCGGTCAGAAAATAGTCTGGCTTAACATAAAGGACTGCGGCCAGAATCGGAACGTCTTTTTTGTGAGATATCAGGGCGTCCGCATCCTTCAGCTTGTGATTATACTTCGCCCTGGAGATGACCGTGATGTCGGTCAGGGCTTTATCCGTTTCGGCAAGAGCTATTTCAAGGGTCCTATTATTAAGGTACTTAAGCTTCTTCTTTACGATCATCCGCAATTCCTCGGCCACGTCTTCACTCGTCACAATGTCCAGTTCGACAAGATCGAGAATCCGGGCCTCGTTTCCCTCGAAAAAGAGCCCCGATAGCAGAATGTTCGTATCGAGGAAGACCCTATATCTCACCGGCGCGCTTTTTCAAGCTCTTTCAGCATATCGGCCTCCGTTATGCCCTCTTTTTTCATGAGCCACCTTAGAAAGGACCTGCTCTTTCGGGCATAGGCTTTCTTTAGAGCCGAGACAACGGCCTCCGACGCGTCAGAGAACACTCCCAGTTTTATCTCCTCGTTGATGTTTCGGTAGATGTCGTCCGGAATCTGAGCCACTATTTTAGGCACTTTGAGCCTCCCTCGTTGCTTTTCTATATTATAAACCTGTAATCCGCGTCATATATAGACAACTTCCCTTAAAATCCTATCCTTGAGTTCCCGCCTTATGGCCTCTTTCCTCACCAGGTCGATTTTTTTCTCAACAGGCGCTGGAGGTATCTTTCGAGATTGATGAACTCAAACAGGTCCGGGACCTCGTCGTACTCCACAAGGATATCAATATCGCTCCGTTTTTTCTGCTCGCCGCGGACGAATGAGCCGAAGACGCCGATCTCGCTCACATGGTATCTCCGGACAACCTCATCCTTGTGCTCTCTCAGGGTGGTCCTGGCTTCCTCGACGCTTGTAACCACTTTTTTCATGACCTTATTTTATCAGGTGCCCCGGTTAAATACCCGGAAGCACAAATAATAGCCCAATTCCCAATTCCGGGGACACAATACTTAATTCTTGACAGACGCGAGAGATTAACTGTATTATTCGTCCATGGCAAGGATAGCGCGTGTTGTAGCGGCAGGTTTTCCGCATCACATTACGCAGCGGGGGAACCGCCGTCAAAAGACTTTTTTCTGTGATGAGGATTATCGGGAGTACAAGAATTTAATGACGGAATGGTGTAATAAATACATAGTCGAACTATGGGCCTATTGTCTTATGCCCAACCATGTACATCTTATAGCAGTGCCAAAGACGGAAGAGGGATTTAGGAAAGCCATTGGCGAGGCACATCGCAGATATACCAGGTACATTAATTTTCGTAAGAAGTGGACTGGTTATTTATGGCAGGGGAGATTTGCTTCTTTCCCGATGGATGAGACTTATTTGCTTGCAGCGACCCGTTATGTGGAAATGAATCCTGTCAGGGCAAAGATTGTAAAAAAACCGGAGCAATACCCTTGGAGCAGCGCCGCCCCGCATATTTCAGGCAAGGATGACGGCCTGGTTAAAGTGAAACCGTTACTTGAAATGGCTGGGAATTGGAGGGATTTTTTAAATACGGCAATATCGCAGCAGGAAATGGAGGCGCTACGCAGCCACGAGCGCACCGGCAGACCGATCGGAAACGATAAATTTATGAACAAGCTTGAAAAAATGCTGGAGCGCACGTTAAAACGGATGAAGCCGGGACCAAAACCTGTCAACAAAGGAAATAGGAGATAAGTATTGTGTCCCCGGAATTTGCACTGTCAGGAGCGCACGTTAAAACGGATGAAGCCGGGACCAAAACCTGTCAACAAAGGAAATAGGAGATAAGTATTGTGTCCCCGGAATTTGCACTGTCGGAATTTGCCGGATGTCCCCGGAATTTGCCGGATAAATTTATGAACAAGCTTGAAAAAATGCTGGAGCGCACGTTAAAACGGATGAAGCCGGGACCAAAACCTGTCAACAAAGGAAATAGGAGATAAGTATTGTGTCCCCGGAATTTGCCAATTCCCGGAATTTGCCGGAATTTGTGTCCACGATGGCGGCATTGCGGCGGATACTGGAGCGGATGAAACTTGCTCTGAATGAGGCAAAGACCAGAACGGTTGATGCCTATAATGACAAGTTCAACTTCCTGGGATTTACAATCTGGATGGGGAAGGGCAGAAAAACAGGGAATTACTATCCTCACGTTCAGCCTTCAAAGAAGTCCCTGCAAACCGTTAAAGACCGGATTACCGGACTCACTTCACGAGAGCGGACAATCATGCCTCTTGAATGGGTAGTGAATGAGGTCAACGCCACCGTTCGCGGGTGGGTGGGTTACTTTCACTATCGCAATTGCAGTCAGATACTGGCTCTTGTGAGATACCATCTGGAAGAGCGTTTGATAACGCACTTGCGTAAGCGGCATAAGGTCAGAAACAGGAAAACGGGATACGTCCGGTTTCCACAACGGGCGTTATATGAACGGTACGGGCTTTATAAAGTGCCAACATCAGCGGCCTGGAAGAAGGCGCATGCCTGATGGTGAAGAACATCGGAAAGCCGTGTGCGGGGAAATCGCACGCACGGTTTGATGAGGGGAGGCTGATGAACGAGCCCAGTCTGTTGATACGTAGTAGCCGCGTGCGGCGAGGCGTCCCGAAACTCTGGACTGCAATGGGAATCAGCTTCCTACTCTACCCGGAATTAGGAGATCACGTCGTTGCCGTAAATGCGGCAAACAGGACTTCACTCCTTGTCCGGAAACATTCTTTAAGAAGGATTCCCGGTGCGCTCCGCTTGCGGGAATGACAAAGCTTTTTGCAGCGAACTTTTGGGACGGGACATTAGCAGCAGCTCCCTTTCCCGCCTTTCGGGCTGCAGTCGCAGGAGGGCTCTCCGCCGGTGAGCATGCCGTTTATGATGGCGGCGGCGCATCCCACTCCCCTGTTTACGCTCAGGGCGCCCGCCGGGCAGTTGTTCACGCATGCCCCGCACTCCATGCAGGCATCCAGGCCGGAGATGGCCGCCTTGCCGCCCTCGAAACTGAATACGGCATGCGGGCAGACCTCCGCGCACATGCCGCAGCCAACGCATTTTTCAGGGGATATCCGCAGGGTGGCTGTGTTTGCAAGATATTTCATATGAGCCTCCATTCTGTGAGCTTGTATGCGGCCAGAAGGAGCAGGGATATTACGGCCGAGGCCATGTAGATGGGGATGGCGGTCTTCAGCTCTTTTTTGACGCCGGACATCCCGGTGAAAGTCGTGGAACCCGTAAATTGAAGCGCGATATACGAGCTTGCCATAGGGAAAAAAAGAAGGCAGAGCGCAAGCAGCTCCACGTTTGTCCGCACCAGCTTAAACCATGTGGACGATTCCATTGAAAAAAGCAGCGCAGCCGCGCCCATTATCCAGCCTTTTACCGCGAAGGACCGGAACGGGACATAAGGCAGGAGAACAGGCGTCAGAAAGGCCCCGCTAAAGACCGATGCCAATCCCAGAAGAAGAAAAGGCAGCGCGCCTGTGAAGGCGCTCCGGAACAATATGCCGGAGGGCTGCAGGCCGAAGACGGCCAGGGCGAAGAGGGCGTAAAGCGGATAATACTTTTTCATCGCTGGGATGATCTCCATCGGGGAGAGCACAAGCCTGTCCCAAAAGGTGAATTTTACGGTCCGCATCTCCCGGGTGGCCTTGTATCCCGCCTTGATAAACTCCGGAATGTCTTTTGCGCGCACAGGCCCGTAAATGACCCTGAAACCCGTCGCCTTACTTACCTCATGCGCGCTCACTCCGGGGGCCCCAAGCTGAGGCAGCACGATCTTTCCGTGACCGGCCACCGCCGCCAGATTGACGGATGAAATCCGTCTGATCAGTTCGTTTGTCCCGAAAGTGCCCTTGCCCGCGGCGCACCATACGTTTATGCCTTTAGTGTCCAGGACGAGGACCCAGGCGTTCAGGCCTTTTAACTGCCGCCTGAGCGTATCGAAACTGAATTTGTAATTGGCGCTCACGAACACCTCGGATTCCCTGTCCGGCGCGCCCACGGCATATAATCCCGGCGGGACGGCGTAATCGTTCCTGAAAGAGCTTACCCTGCATTTGAAATTATCCCAGCGGTCCCTGCGGGTAAGCTCCGTCGATATCCCTGGCGCCTGGCCGCAGGGGGTGTTCACGGAGCCTGCCACCCATGGTCCTGCCGGCAGGGCTGCCGGCGCACAGCAAGTCCGGCCGGAGGCCGCGTTTTCGTCTTTTTTGAGGACCAGCTTGATTTCAGGCATTTATTGATTATACCAAACGCCCGCTGCATGCCGTCCATCATCCCACGCCGGGTCATGGACATGGGCCGAAGCCTGCATCTGTTTCATGTGTATGGCATGTTTTGCGGGGGTTTCATGGCCGAGGAGCGCGGCGCAGAAAAGAATCGCAATGGCGATGATCGCCTCCGCCGCCACCATGCGTTTGAACAAAAAGGCCATTTCCCGGCCCTCGCGCCCTCCCGCAAACGGCGAGTAAAACCGGGCGGCCGTCCGTCCGGCAACGCCGCGTTTTCGGGCAGGCAATCCCGCCCACCTCTCCAGGGCCGGCACGCTTATATACCTGTTGAACGCGCCGAGGGCCAGCAGGGCAAGAAAGAAGAATATCTTTGCGAGATCAGTAAGTCCGTAAGACGTATCCAGGAGCGCCCGGGAGCCGCCGATGTAAAGCAGATAATTGAATGACGAGGTAACCGCCATGACCGCCACAGCGATGCCTGCCAGGGCCGAGAACCTGCGCGCGACGCCCGCAATCAGGGCAGGCCGGTTTTCATCATCCGGAAATCCCCCCGGCCTCAGGATTTGCGGAAGGACGAGCACTGACAGGGCAAGCAGCCCGCCGCCCCATGCCTCCGCCCCCAGCAGGTGGAACCAGTCGTTCGCCTCGCGGAATGTGAAATCCCCCTTGTCGGCAGGGTGCCCGTATGCGCTTTCGGTCATCGAGACCAGCAGTACGGCAAGGAGCATCAAAAGAAGAGCCGGGCGTCTTTCGCGGCGCTTCGCTCCCGAGCCAAGAAATACAATGGCAAGCAGCGCCAGCAGCGCCACGCGTATCAGCCACACGCGCCCGAAGTGGGTATGGGAGACGACAAGCGGAAGCAGGCCGGCCGCGGCCCAAAAGGATGTGCCGCTTATTGCCGAGACGCGCGCCAGCAGTTCGACTGCGGCCGCGGCCGCCATTATTCCGATTGCCGGGCCAAAAGGCCGCCACATATTTGGCTGGATAGAGCGGCCGCCGCGGGCCGGCGGAAGGACCCACAGGCGGCAGATGACCGTTCCGGCCAGAAAGACGAACGAGACAAGCTCTATCCACCGCGCGGCCACGTCAACTATCATCATCGGGTCTCCGGCTTATTTGACTGTGAATGTGAAATCCCCCTCTGTCCTGTGTGTGTCCCTTGCCACGACGCTCCAGTATACGTGATATTTCCCGGGGGGCAGGGGCGGCACATCCACTGTCAGAAGCGCATCGTTGGAGGGGGCCACGTGGCTGTCCCCCTTGTCCACCTGTTTGCCGGCTGAATTTTTGACAACTATCGTGGAGAAGAGTGGCTCCAGGTCGCTGTCGAACCAGATGCGCACACTGGTGACCGGACCGGAGACCGTCGAGCCCACCTCGGGCTCCGAATGGTCGGGGAAAGCGTGGCCGCTGGCGGGAATGGACGAAATCAGCATATATGCCAGAAAAAATGAGATGAAAAGAGAAATACGCCCGTTATCCATCTTAATGGAATACTGGTCCGCCTATGCCGGTGGGCCACAGGTCGTCCACAAAGAGGTGGATCAGGCCGAGCACGCCCACCCCCCTGCCGGAGCTGGAATTCACCGGGATCTCGGCTGCGACCCCCAGCTCCATGAACTTTCCGAACCAGACGACGCCGGGGTTGACGGTCCCCGTAGTAAGGCCCTTGTCGTCCCGGCTGAGGTTGGTCTGCATGGGAAACTCGGTCACAAACACCATATGGTTTAAAGGGGCTGGAAGCCCCAGGTACTTTACGAAGGACTGCAGGTATATGAAACTGTATTGAACGGTAAAGGCCCATGTTAGCGTGACCGGGTTCCGTTCGACTCCGGCTTCCGTGAGGTTCGTCCTTTTTGTGGGAAAATTCGGCCCGATGACGCCCGTTATGGCAAGCGGCCTCAGATATTTTAGCGCGTGGGAGAACTCGGGGAACCCCTTGCCGAAAAAGAGGGCGGGTGAGACGGTCGAGAAGGAATCCGACACCTGACGCGCCCCGGTCCCGCCGATCTCGACATCCGTGCCGAATGAGGCGATTGCCTCATGCTCCGCCCTTGTGAGAAACTGCCATTTTGCGCCCAGGTCAAAATTTTCCCAGCCGTTGGCGTCGCCGCTGGCGGAGGTAATGTGCTGATAGGCGTCATGGAATTCCAGCCCGAAGCGCGGCGCGATGCGCTTTGAATAGTCGATATTGATTTCGGTGGAGTTGGCGGAAGGGCCTGCCGGCTTCGAATTGTTTACCAGAACCGAAAACTCATCGGAAATGAAGGGGTCGTCCACCTGGAATGTGGTAGGGAAAAACCTCTTCCCGGCAAATCCATGGGCGCGGCAGTCCGCGGGAATGAGAAGGCCGGAAAGCACGGATAAGAGGGGCAGGAGGAAAAGAAAAAACTTGTGGATTCCCCGGTCAAGCGGGGAATGACGCATTTGGGACTCCCGCATGACCTAAACATATCAGGAAATACGCATGATGTGAATAGGCCGGCCCGTTTTGAGCTATACTGATTCATGATCTCATACGGGGTGGTGGCCCATGGAGGGGCCGGCTCCCCCATGGAATTGTCAGACGGGTGCAGGGCGGCCTGCGAATCCGCTATCAGGATGCTCGATGCGGGGGAAGGTTCGCTCGACGCGGCAGTCGAGGCCGCGCGCATCCTTGAAGACGACGGGAGGTTCAACGCGGGGACGGGCTCGGTGCTGCGAATCGACGGCAGGACAATTGAGATGGACGCGGCGGTGATGGATTCGGCCGGTAAGATCGGGGTGGTCATCAATGTGAGGGAAGTGAAGAACCCGGTGCTGCTTGCGCGGGCCGTCACCGGAACTCCGCATGTTGCGCTGGCAGGCCGGGGGGCGGAGGTCTTCGCCAGGCAACTGGGCTTCGCGCCTTTCCGCGATTTTTCCATGAGGGTCGGCCGGAGGGCTCCTTCCGATACGATCGGGGTCGTCGCCCTGGATAAAAAAGGGGTTTTCGCGGTGGCTTCCTCCACGGGAGGGGCCTCTCCGATGATGGTCGGCAGGGTTGGCGACACGCCGATGCCGGGATGCGGGTTTTATGCCGGCGCCCGCGGCGCGGTGGCCGTCACCGGACTGGGGGAGGAGAGCATCAGGAAGATGCTGGCAAGGGCCGTCTATGATATGATAGCGGACGGGACAGGCGCGCGGGAGGCGTGCGAAAAGGGCGTGGGCATGTTTGCTCCGGGGATAAGGATGGGGGCCATAGCGATATCGCGCCGGGACTGGGCCGCGGCTGCAAAAGACGCCATGGCGCATTGGAGCATCATACGGGAATGAAGAGAATTCGCCCTGCCGGGGTTATTCAGTCTTCGGACCGGGCAGGAGAGAAGGAGGAGTCATGACGGACATTCTTCCAGAGGGCGAACAGCTCAGGCGGGCGGTCAGGTGGGTGTCGAAGCAGCGCGACGAGGAGCCTGAAAAAAGCCTGTACAAACTGATCGAGGAGGCCTGCCTGCAGTTTGACCTCTCCCCGAAGGACTGCGATTTCCTGATGCATTTTTTCACTGAAGGACGGAAGCAGTGACGGTGGCCGCTAAAAGTCCGGTCTCAGGGCGTCCTCAAGGGTTGCCTTAAGCTGGTCCAGATCGAATGGCTTTACAAGAAAACCGGCGGCCCCGGTCGTGTCGGCCTGTTTTTTAATTCCGCTGTCGGCATAGCCCGAAATGAAGATTATGGGAATGTGGAAGTCCCGCATGAGCTGCCCGGCCAGTTCGATGCCGCTTGTCTCTCCCCTGAGCTTTATATCGAGAATGGCCAGGTCCGGCCTCTCCGCTTCGGCCCGCCTCAGGGCCTCCGCGGCCGAGGCCGCCGGTTCGCAAACCTCATATCCCCAAAGCTCCAGCAGGTCGGCCATGCTCATCGCCGTGATGCTTTCGTCTTCAGCAATGAGTATCTTCTTTTTCTTCGTTTCTTTCCCCATTCGGGCATTGCCCGCCTTTCTCTCAGGCTTTAAATGTGATCCGGAACCCGGAGCCCGGTCCGGGCATGAGTTCCAGTTCCCCGCCAAGCTGCTTGGTGGCGAGGTTCTTCACCAGTTTCAGGCCCAGGGTCTTAACGCTGTCCAGGTCTAAATTGGACAGCCCGATGCCGTTGTCATTGTAGGCAAATTCCATCCGGCCGCCGGATTTATGGAACGATATCGTTATCTTGCCCGGCCTGCCTTCCGGGAAGGCGTATTTCAGCGAGTTGGACACAAGCTCATTCACTATGAGTCCGCACGGTATGATAATGTCAATGGGCAGGGGGATGTCCTGGACATCGAGATCAAGCTCCACATTGCCCGCGCGTTTGCTGAAACTCATGAGGAGCGCATCGGCCAGGTCCCTGATATAGTCTTTCATACCGACGCTGGAGAGGTCCTTCGACTGGTAGAGTTTTTCATGCACCAGGGCCATGGCCTGTATCCTGCTTTTGGTGTCGTCGAACATCTGCAGGACGCTGCTGTCGGCGATCGAGGCGGACTGAAGGCTGATGAGGCTGGTGATTACCTGCATGTTGTTCTTTGTCCTGTGGTAAAGCTCCCGGAGCAGGGTCTCCTTCTCCCGGAGGGACTTTTCCATGTTTTCAACCCCCGCTTTTCTTGCGGTGACGTCCCGGGTGATGCCCAGCATTGCGGCTATTTCTCCACGGTCATCCAGCAGGGGCACCGAGTTGGTCTCAAGCCAGAGGGCCCTGCCCTTCAGGCCCGTGATCTTGAATTCGAGCGTCCCGGTTTTGCCCGCGAACACGTCGCTGACAAGATTGTTGAATGCCTCCCGGTGCTCCGGGGAGACGAGGTCCGCGGCGCGCCGGCCCTCTACCTCTTCAAATGAGCCGGCCTGGAGCATCTTGAGCCCGGCCGGGTTTATCATCAAAAGGGTGCCGTCCCGTGCCAGGAGCTTCACGCATTCCGGCTCCGTCTCGATGATGGTCCGAAGCAGATATTCGTTTTGCCTGAGGGCGTCCTCGGCTTTTCTTCTTGCCGCCTGGTATCTGCCGGCCTTCAGCGCGGCGATGACGAAGGCGGCCAGCAGACCGAAGACGAGTATGGAGAGCGTAAGGAAGGATTTAAACAGCAGACCGTCCGCGCGGCGCCTCATCCGGCTTACGTCCATATAGACCTCGCTAGCCCCCGAAAACCTTCCGTCTTTCATTATGGGGACATATACCGCCACCAGGTCGGTTGCCGCCACCTGGCCGCCTGGCGTAAGCGAATTTTTCGGGATGAATTTCTTGTAGACGCCGCCTTTGGCCACGATATTGTAAAAAAACCTGCCTTTCATCGCCCGGCCAAGGTCTGAGGGGTCGCTGGAATAGAGGATCTGTCCCCTGGAGGAAAAGATGATTATTTTCCATAACCCGAAACCCTTCCTCAGGCGTTCGTCCTCCGGCCTGAAGGCGGCGGGAGAGAACCCACTTTCGAACCCGGATGCCAGGAGGTTGTTACTGACGTGCTGGGCTATGCGCACGCACTCGTTTTCTGAGTTTTCGGCCAGCATGCCGAAGAACGAAGGAAAGACGAAAGCGATATTGTAAGCCGAAAAAAGCACAATGGAGATGATGAACGTCAGCAGTATGCCGAGGAAGCCTTTTGGCAGATCATTTTTCAGCATGAAAAAAATTCTCCCGCGCTGTCCGCCAGAACTGCCCAAGACTCCCTCCCCCAGAAAAGGAAAAAGCGGAAAAACTGTTTAAAACAATGCATTTATTATAAAATAAATTGAATTTGAAAGTATAGGGCGCAAGTGCCGGGATGGCCGGCGTCACGGGGGCCGCAGGCATTCGCCTTATGTATCTTCATGCACTGAAATTCTGTGATGTTTCTAACCCGGATAATTTTTCAAAACGTCTTCAGCACGTATTCGGCTATTTTCCTGGCGTCGGCATCGGGTATCATCTCTTTTGTGAATGTGGGCATCCCCGGGCCGGGGTGTCTCATTCTGGAGATTATATCATTTGCCGTCCTGACGCCATGCTTCAGGCGGTCATTTTTGTGCAGGGTGAATTTGGGGTTTATCACGTTGCCGCCCCCGAAGTGGCATTTGGAGCAGTTTGCATTGAACAGCTCCTTTCCCGTCGCGGCAGCGGCCTCCGCCGGAAAAGACCCCATTGAAAAGACGGCCGCCAAAAGGACCGCGGCCCCCAAAAGGCGCATTTTTTTCATCTCCCGGATCTCCTTTGTCTTGTTTTAGATCACTTCCCCAATTCTAGCGGTTTTGGCCGTATGTGCAACCGGTTATTCAGGCAGGCAGGATGGTGCCGGCCCAAAGCAGGATAGTTATGGCCAGAACGCATGCATTGATGCTCCTCCAGGCGAAGATATGCCACTTGCCATTTCCGCCGAGGACGGCGGCCCCGCTGCCGGTTATCCAGGCGGCGGCCAGTGCGGCCAGCGAGCATGTCAGCGGGCTGCCTGCCGCGTGCAGGGAAAAAAGCAGCATGGCCGAGGCCGCGGTGCAGGCATCCCAGACGAAGATCACCCGCCGGAGCTGGCGGCTGGAAAACACGCTTGTAATGGAGGGCAGGCCGGCTTTTTCGTATTCCTCGCCGTACTTTAAAAGGAAAAGCCAGAAATGGGGGATCTGCCATATATAGAAGAAAAAACAGACGATGAGCGCCTTCGGGTCCGAAAGGGAGCCGCCATTGTATACCCACCCTATCGCAGGGGCAATGGCGCCGGCCAGCGCCCCCGGGATGACCGCAAACGGCGTTATTTTCTTTAGAGGCGTATAGACCAGGTTGTACCATAAGACCGCCAGGCCGCCGAGCGCGGCCGGCATCACCCCTCCGAAGACGAAAAGGATTATGCTCCCCGCCTGCATCAGCATCAGGGAGAGCAGCAGCGCATGGGCCGGCCTGATGAGGCCCGAGGGGATCGGCCTCGTGCGCGTCCGGGGCATGCGCGCGTCGGTTCCGGCCTCCTGAAACTGGTTGAGGGCCGAAGCGCCGGACGCAAGAAGCAGCACCCCTGCGGCGAGGCCGGCCAGGCGCGAAGGCGAATGCCCCGCATTTCCGCCGTTTCCATTTTCAAGCAGCAGCCCGGTGACCGAGGACAGGGCCGTGAAGGCCGAGACCCTTATCTTGAAGAGCCCCGCGACGGCCCCGAGTTTTTTTATTTTTTTCATTTCAGCGTCTTTATGTATTGGATGATTTCCCCGGTCTCCTCCTCCGTAAGCGGTATCTTCGGCATGATCGGGGGAAAACCCTTGACGACCCATACATCGGGGTTCGTTATCATGAATTTCAGGTATGCTTCGTCAACCGTCATGACCTGCTCCCGTCCCTTGACCAGCACGGTCACCCTGGAGCCGTATATGCCCTTGAAGCCGGGGCCGACCTTTACCTGGCTCGTCACGTTGTGGCAGCCCAGGCAGCCCTTGGCCTGCAGGAGGGCGAGCCCCCTGTTGGGCGGCGGCTCCGCCTTCTGCCGGTACCAGCCGTTGAATTCCGCCACCGGCATGACGATCAGTTTCGCCCTCATGCGGGAGTGCCCCAGCCCGCAGTATTCCGTGCAGAAGATGTCGTAGGCGCCGGGCCGGTCCGCGATGAACCAGAGGTGGGTCTTCATTCCGGGCACCACGTCCTCCTTCACCTTGAAAGCCGGGATGTAAAAACTGTGGATGACGTCGGCCGAGGTCATTTCGAGCTTCACGGGCTTTCCCAGGGGCACCCTCAGTTTGCCGCTCTGCCTGCCGTTTGCGTATGTGAAGCTCCATTGCCACTGCCTGCCCAGAACGCTTATGTTCATCGTGTCCGCCGGCGCGTCGCGTATGTAGTCGAAGTTCACCCAGCCCACGTAGAACATCCCCAGCACTATCGCCACCGGGACGACCGTCCAGACTATCTCCAGGGACAGGTTCTCGCGGTCCGGCCCCGGCACGGGATTTCTCCTGCTGTTGTATTTGATCAGGAACGCTATCATGGTTGCCGTGACCCCGAGCAGCAGGACGCAGCAGACGGCGGTAACGATTAAAAAGGCGCTCTGCACGCTGTCTGCCGTATTTGACGGCCACGCCGTCTTTGACAGCCATACGGGAAGCATCATCCGGCCCGCCTGTAGAAAACGTCCGAGAAGGTCAGCAGTATTATCGCGGCAAGGGCGAGTATGACCATGAAGAGTATCGTTTTCAGAAAGGCCCCCTCGTATCTGAGGTTCATGAAGAAAAGCAGGTTCAGCGCCGCCATGAAGGAGGCGATGACGATGTTCAGCACAACGGCCATTGACGGGCTCAGAAGGGCGACCGCGATGGAGAGCGCCAGCAGCGCCGCAAGGGCCGCCCAGACGGCCAGGAATGTCCTGCCCCCCGTTGCCGGTATTTGTTGCCGCTCCGCCGCCATGTGAATCCCCTGCGCCTCCGCCCTCAGGTTATCAGATAAAAAAGCGGGAAAAGATACATCCAGACGATGTCCACGAAGTGCCAGTAGAGGCCGGTGTTCTCCAGGACCGCGTGGTTGTCCCTGGTGAGCCTTCCGTTTACGGTCAGCCACAGCGTGAACGAGAGCGCCCCTATCCCGGCCAGCAGATGGAGCCCGTGAAGCCCCGTCATCGCATAGTAGAGCCCGAAGTAGAGTATCTGCCCCTTCGGGAGTTTAAGCAGGACGGGGGAATTAGGATAAAGCCCCTTTATTATCTTCGCGTGCCACTCGTAGTATTTGATGCAGAGGAAGACCACCCCAAGGAGGATGCTTGCAAGCTGCAGCCTCGCCGAGCGCCTGTTTTCCCCGGTCTTCATGGCGGAGACGGCCATGGCCAGCGTCATGCTGCTGGTGATAAGCACGAGTGTGTTTATGGAGCCGGTGACCAGGTTTTCCTCCATCGCGCCCCTGTGGAAATCGGAGGGGAACCTGTAGCGGTAGACCGAATAGACCAGGAACATGGCGCCGAACAGCAAAAGCTCCGTATAGAGGAAAAACCACATCCCGTATCTGGATACCAGAGGGCCCCTGGAGGCTGCGTGCCTTGCGATCATCCGGCCTCCCCGGCCCTGAAGCCGCTTTTGCCCTCTCCGGTTTCTTCCAGAAAAGGAGGTATCTCGAAGTTCTCATGCGGCGGCGGGGATGACGTCTGCCATTCGAGCGTCCTGCCGCCCCAGGGATTGGCCGGGGCCGGCTCCCCGCTTATAAGGGCCTTTATCAGGTTTGAGAATATCACGATGAGGCCGGCCGCCAGCACCCAGGACCCCATGGTGGATATGAGGTGGCCCGTAAAATACCTCCTCGGGTAGTCAAAATACCTCCTCGGCATTCCGTTCAGGCCCAGTATGAACATGGGGAAGTAAAGCAGGTTGAACCCTATGAAAAATATCAGGCAGCCGATCTTCGCCCGGCGCTGACTGTACATCTTTCCGAACATCTTTGGGAACCAGTAGTGCAGCCCCGTGAATAACGCGGAGCCCGCCCCGCCGAACATGACGTAATGGAAATGCCCCACTATCCAGTAGGTCCCGTGGAGGTTCAGATTCGGGGCGAGCGCGGATTGAATGAGCCCGGTAAGCCCGCCAAGGGAGAAGAGGAAGATGAAGGAGGCCGCGAAATAAAGCGGCGCGTCCATCCTGATCGAGCCCCTGTACAGGGTTGCCACCCAGTTGAAGACCTTTATCCCGCTTGGCACGGCTACAAGGAATGTGATGAGCGAAAATATGATCCTCGCCTTGCCGCTCATGCCGCTTGTGAACATGTGGTGCCCCCAGACCAGGTACCCGACGCCCGCTATCGCGATGGCGGAGTATGCCACGGCCTTGTAGCCGAAGATGGCCTTCCTGGCGAAGACGGGCACCACCTCGCTTATTATCCCCATCGCCGGCAGTATCATTATATAGACCGCGGGATGGGAGTAGGTCCAGAAGAGGTGCTCGTAGATGATGGGGTCGCCCCCCCTTGACGGGTCGAAAAACCCGACCCCGAAGACCCTCCCCAGCGCTATGAAAACAAGCGTTATGGCCAGCACCGGGGTGGCGAGCAACTGCACCCACGCCGTGGCGTAAAGCGTCCAGACGAACAGCGGCAGGCGGAACCAGGTCATGCCAGGCGCCCTCATGGTATGGACTGTCGTGATGAAGTTCAGGCCGGTGAGTATCGAGGAAAACCCGAGCACGAAGACGCCCATCACGGCCAGGGTCACGTTCGTATGGGTCCTTATGCTGTAGGGGGCGTAGAACGTCCAGCCCGTGTCCGGGGGGTGCCCGTTTATGAAGAGCGCGGCCGCAATCATGGTGGCCCCGGCCAGGTATACCCACCAGGAGAGACGGTTTATCCTGGGAAAGGCCACGTCGTTTGCGCCCAGCATCAGGGGCAGAAAGAAATTGCCGAAGGCAACCGGCACCCCCGGGATTATGAAGAGGAATATCATGATTATCCCGTGGGTGGTGAAGACCTCGTTATAGCGCTGCGGGCCCATTACGAGGCCGGGGTCGATGAGGTTTAATCTTATGAGGAGGCCGAGGACGACTCCCGCCGAGAAGAAGGACAAAAGCGCTGCCAGGTACATGACGCCGATGCGCTTGTGGTCGGTCGACAGCATCCAGCCGGCCCAAAAACCCCCGCGCCCCTCCCCGGGCTCCAGATAGCTTGCCTGCCCCTTCATCGCCCAGCCACCTTTGTCATTGTTTTCAGCGCGTTTTGTCCCGGATTATTTTTGGCAATTGTATCTCAATATGCTCCGGTTGAGAAGACAGGAAATATCTGTAATCTTTTTCTTACAACCTGTCGTGAAACTTTACACTGGTAGCTGCTTTTAAATTCTTGCCGGGTCAAAAAATGTTTGATTTCAAAGTTTGATTTTAAAGGGTGGTTTTTAGCATATTATTTGCTTATATGTTAAAGTTGGCGCGGTCGCCGCATGGGATTAAGCGGTGGTAGAGGGAATAAAATTTCAGCGAGGAAGGGTGAAACGCAGATGAAGAAGACGGCATTAATCCTTTCTGTCCTGGTGGTGGCATTGGGGCTTGCGGCGCAGGCGCACGCCAACAGTTTCACTATCTTTGGAACGGGCGAGGATGCATCCGGGGCATTCCTGCCGGAGGGGGCGGTCGACCAGAATTACACGATCACCTCATATCCGGGCGTTGTCGGCGCGCCGCTGCCTGCTTATGTAGAGGATTTGTCCCCGAACCCTTTCTGGCCGGGCACTGTCTCCAGCGGCAGCACGCTCTATCCGGACGTGGCCGGCACCGGGTGGTATACCTACACCACAAGGTTCAATCTGGCCGCTTATGACCCTGCGGACATTACCCTGACCGGATACTGGGCGGCCGATGACGCCATGGACGGCGTTTACTTAAACGGCGTCAGGGCCACTGGAACGGTTTATCAGTGGGGCTGGCCTGCCTGGCAGGACTTTACAATGTCAAGCGGATTCCAGACGGGCCTGAACACGCTGAGCTTTGTAGTGGACCAGGCGGACAACTATTGGGATTACATACACGTGTCGGATATGACCCTGACGACGTCCGTGCCGGAGCCGTCCGCCATCCTGCTGTTTGGGCTCGGGCTGATTGGCCTGGCATTTCTGGGAAGGAGATTTCAGGCCGGCAAATAATCTGGGGAAATAGGATGGGGGCAAGCGGCAGGGTTTTTTTGCGCGGCCCCGGTTCAGGCCGGGGTTAAAAATTAAGGCTCTACCAGGTTTTCTGTGGATATTCCCCCTCCCTTCACCCTCTCCCTGCCTCTCCCCTCAAGGGAGAGGAGATAACGGCCTTCCCCGCCCTCTCAACCCTGTGCCCCTGCCATCTTCCTCAGGAAAGAAAAACTATTTTAACCCATGCTAAACCCTGAAGAGCCAAAATTAAAACCCGCGGTACAATTCAATCCCGCCGTATGCGCCGTTATCCATGCTGGAGCTGTTTTTATATCCTCCGTCAAATATTACGGAGGCATTCGCCCCGGGCCAGTAGAACTCCACAAGCGGGCCTGCCTCGAACGCCTTGTAATCGCTGTTTCCCATGCCTATGAATTCGAGGCCCAGCCTTATCGGAAGGAGGCCGCCGGAGACCCCTTTTTTCAGGCGAAGGCGCGACCAAATGAAACCGGTCCCGGTGCTGTAGCTGACGCCGAAATTAATATTGTTGTTTTTTATCCATTTGTCTAGCTCGCCCTGGAGGACGGCGCTGTTTGTAACGCCCTTTACGCTTACCCCGTTTACCACGCCGCGGACCGACGTGTTCCTGCTCTCCCAGCCCGCGTAGATGGAGCCCGAAAAACCGAGTGAAAAATATTTTTTTATGCCCAGGGCGGGTTGTATGCCCGGGGCGGAGGCGTAAGTCCTGCCGCTGCCCTGGTCGAACGAGTATCTCAGATAATCGAGCCATAATCGGCCCATTATGGAGATATCCTTGCTGACGGGCTTTTCCGCCACGAACCCCAGATATGAATACCCGGAGCTGTCGGTGTCCATTTCCGTGCCCGCGGCGACTCCGTAGGAAGTTGCGGACGCCGGCCTGGGGAAAAGAAGAACCAACAGGGATATGGCGGTTATGATGGCATTGTTTTTCGGGGAGATCATCTGCCCTTTCCTCCGCCGCGCGGCGGGGCGGAGAGCCGGCCGAACAGGTCCGCTTTCCCCGCGATGGTTTTTACACTCTCCTCGTCGAACCTTATTCCATAACGCCACACCCTGTAAGAATCCGAGCCGGTGTCCCTGCCCCACATGATGGTCCCCCTTACCGGTAAATTGTCTTCAGGCAAAAATATTTCGAAATCGGCGGCAGATCG
>JAKAHV010000034.1 GCA_021825295.1 Nitrospirota bacterium | reverse complement strand
TTATGCTTTTTTACGTTCCTTCGGCGGAATTAGGCCTGTTATCGTCGGAGCCCTCGCCGGTTATGACTATCACTCCGCGCCTGGCCACTGCGGTTCGGAATAAGGGAAATACTGGGGCCCTTTCGCAGCTCCCATATATTCCTGAACGTTGCTGTCCCCATTGGCAATTCCCGGGGTCCCGTCGCCGTAATTCGTTACCCATACGTTTCCGGCGGGGTCTATGGCCAGGCTGTAAGGTTGATATCCAATAGCGGCGTAAGTGTGGATAACGGCGCCTGTCGGGCCCAGTTCCGTAACGCTGCTATTTGCCAGGCTCGTTCCTGTTCCCCGGTTATACCCATTCGCCACCCATACGTTTCCGGCGGAATCCACGGCTACGGTTTCAGGAAGACTTCCTGCAACGTAAGTGCCGATAACGGTGCATTTGGAGCTCAGTTCCGTAACGCTGCTGTCCCCGTTAGCGATTCCGGGGATTCCGGGGGTGCCGTTGTCAATGCCCTTATTCACCACCCATACGTTTCCGGCGGGGTCTATGGCCAGGCCTTCAGGATGACTTCCCGCAACGCAGCTGTTGATAATGGCGCCGGAGGGGCTCAGTTCCGTAACGCTGCTGTCCCCATTGGCAAGTCCCGGGATCCCGTTGCCTTTATTCGCCACCCATACGTTTCCGGATTTGTCTATGGCTATGCCTCCGGGAGAACTTCCAGCAACGTAGGTGCCGATAACGGCGCCGGAGGGGCCCAGTTCCGTAACGTTGCTGTCCCCATTGGCAAGTCCCGGGGTTCCCGCCGTTCCGGAGGCCGCGCCCCAATTCGTAACCCATACGTTTCCGGATTTGTCTATGGCTATGCCTCCGGCAGGATAAGTTCCCGCAACGTAGGTGCCGATTTTGGCGCATGAGGGGCTCAGTTCCGTAACATTGCTGTCCATCAGACCCTTCCCCGGTTTTCCGGTGGTGCCGTAATTCTCCACCCATACGTTTCCGGATTTGTCTATGGCTATGCCGATAGGAACACTTCCCGCAACGCAGCTGTTGACAACGGCACCAGAGGAGTTAAGCTCCATAACGTTGCTGTTCGCGATGCCAGGACCCGGGATTGCATCGCCCTGATTCGCCACCCATACGTTTCCGTGGGAGTCTATGGCATCGCCGAAAGGAAAAATTCCCGCTTTGTAGGTGTTGATAACGGCGTCCCCTCCGGTGCCGGAGGAACTCCCCCCGCAGCCGGAAAGAGCCAGGGGGATGGATATCAGAACAAGACTTAAGACAATAAAAAGGCAACAGCGATTAAAACGAATTACAGACGGTTTCACAATTTCTCCTTAGGAGTTAATTATAATTAAGTTAAACTTATTCGAGAGACATAAAACTGTTTTTCATTTGGAATCCGAGATTCAAGGCTTTTCCCTCTTGTTCTCTTTTTATCGGTTCTTTGGCGAGGAATCTTTAATTGCGGACCGCAGTAACATTGGATAAATAAGGTAATCGCACAAGATACTATCTCATTCACGCATTACTTTCCAAGAGAAACATGCATTCCAAAAGAGATTTGGAGCGCGTGGAGTATAGGGCATACTCTGCTATCCCCGGTGTTAGCTCGGGAGTCTAGAGTTGAAGGGGGAGCCCGAACCCGGCACCGGCGAGCAAAAACGTTTCTTTCCAGTAGAAACCTGCTTCCCTGACCTAAAGACACCCACTAAAAATAGCCCGCTAAAGTTGCCACCTCCTATATCACTATAGATGGATATAAGAAGGGTTTTTATTGCCTTGGTCCTCATTTTTTCATCCGCTGCTCCGGCCTTCGCCTTCTGTTTTGTGGCAGTCCCTCGGAGACCCTGCACAAACGTGAAAGCGGGCGCCTGGATACTGACCCGGTGCATCCATAGGAAATTAAGAGTTGGAAATTAAGAGGGACACATCCCGCATTATTTAAGATTCCATTGTAACCCAGGCGGCCTAGTCAAAATGCTCGGGGAATAATAATAGGGCAGGTCCTCCAATAAAAAATCCCATCATTTACAATTTTTTACCTTTGGCAGATTGTCCCTGGAGAAGAAACGTCTTGGGATACTTTCCCGTACCGCAAATTTTGAATGAGCCGAAATCCTTATACCACTCGCCATCCGGAGCTTCAGGCCCGGATTCTCGCCAGAGTTTTAGCTGATGGAGATCCTCAGCGGTGATTTGACGATCACGAAGCCGGTCAAAAGGATGATCGCGAAGAGCAAGAGGAAGATTTGTCCACTGAATCTTCGGCACTCATTCTCCGAAAGTCATTCGGGCAAGTTCTTCCTTCAATTTCTGCTGTTCTTTCGGATCAGTTGACGCGCTTAATCGATCCGCCAATTCGAAAAATCTGCGCTTCTCCTCTTCTTTTGATCGCAGTCCCGTTTCAACGAGCTCTACGAGTATCCGATTCGAACTCATTTTTTGGCTTTTTGCCAAGGCTTTCACCCGTTTGGCCAATGGAAAAGGAAGAGTAACGCTTTGACGGATTGCTTTTTCAGTTGTTCCCATAAATTTATTATACACCATTGCGCATCAGAATGCACCACTATAGAAGACACGCACTGATCGAATGTCGTCCGAAAGGTCAAGTTTGCAACTACATGTGAGTTATTACAGAATATGTGAGTCAGCCAGGCTCGAATGAGGACGCGAATTGCTTCCCGCGTTTCAGGGTCCCCTGAAGTCTTAGTTTTGATTGGGGATATCGCCGGAGCACCTTGGGTCCGGGGCGTCGAGGCGTCCGGTAACCAAAAGGCTCACAGCCGGGCATCCCCCCCGGCATTTGGGTAAAAAGGCGCATTCCCTCCGGCGGCAGTTGTTTCCCCGGAATTCCCTGAAGAAATCCAGCGCCGGTTTTTCCAGCATGGAACAGATCGCGTCCTCGAAGATGTTTCCAAGCCGGAACTCCTCCCGCGCAAACAGGAGATAGCACGGATAGACCGACCCGTCCGGCAGGACCGAGAGCTTCATGCTGCCTGCGGGGCACCTCATTGCCGAGACCGGCTCGTCCCCATGCGGGATGAAGCCGGAGCAAAACACCCCTCCGGCCTGCGGGTGGTCCCGCCGCAGGCGATCAAGGGCCCGCATATATTCATTGAAGGCCATGCAGTCTTTGAGGTCGCCGGATGAAAGCGCATCCATGAACAGCAGGCGGAAATGAAGCCCGGAATCGAGATAACGCTCCACGTGCTGCGGAAGCGCCGCCCCGCGCCTGCAGACCGACTTCAGGAGCGGCCGGCGCCTGCGGATGAATTCATGGAGTGAGGGGCGAATTTCCCCATCGTTGAGGGAGATCCCCAGTGTGAGCGCACTGCCGAATCTGTCCATCAGGCGGCCGAGCGCGGCCGGGTCGGAACCGTTTGAGCTCAGAAAGACATGGACGGCATTTTCCGCCGCGGCCCCGGCAAGGCGCTCGAGGCCGGGATAGAGCGTGGGCTCGCCTCCAAGGATGTCGATCTCACCGATCCCGCTTCCGGCAAGGTCCCGCACCATTTTTTCGAGAGCCGGCAGGGATGTATCCCGCATGCGGGAAATGCCTCTGTTGAAGCAGAACCCGCAGCGCCTGTTGCACCTCATGGTTGGAAAAAACTGGATAAACCTGGGGCCGGTTGTCATTGTGGGGAATGATGCAGCCTGCGCGCCGAATCCCAAACTTCGGAAGCGGTAATGATCCCACTGCCGAGAAGCAGCCTGACAACGATGAGCCCTCCGCATGGCGGCGCTCCCCTGACCCCCGCGGCAAAGTCGCAGTCGGCGGCCCGGTAGCCGCAGTATTCCCCCAGCTCACAGTCCGCCGCGCCATCGTACTGACCTGTCCCGGACGGGGGGATTTCTATCCGGCAGCCCCTTCCGGCAAGGTCCTGGATGACCAGAAATCCAAGACAGGCCGATTCCCCGGATTTGCCCGGTTTGTAATAGGAACAGAATCGCGCGCATATGTTTTCCCTGTGTCCATTATCCATGGCCGCTGTTTTTATTATACTATCAGAATAAACGACGGGCAGAATAAAGCCAAAAAGACGGGCAAAATGGGAAAGACGGAGAGGTTTTTTCTTCAGGAAAAGGCGGTCCTCAGATGGATCGAGCAACCGGGTGTTTATCACACGGGAAGGGACGATCTGTATGAGCTGGATGACGAGTCCTTCGCCTTCCTTAAGCAATGTGCGTCCCCTCGGGGGGCCTTGCATGAAAGGGACGAATTTATCGAATACTGTCTAAAGGAGCATATCCTCGATACGCGAAAGACCTCCCGTGCGCATCCTCCTGTCAAGAGATCGCCGGTGCCTTCTCTGAGATACCTGGAACTCCAGATCACCGATCGATGCAATCTGAAATGCCGCCACTGTTATATCGGCGGAGGTGGGTCTCATGAGATGTCCGTCGGAGAGGTCCGCTCCGTCCTGTCCGGATTCGAGGCGATGCAGGGCCTGAGGGTCCTCATCAGCGGAGGAGAGCCCCTTCTCCACCCGGGCTTCGGGGAGATAAACCGCTTCCTGCCGGATTTTAGGGTGCGAAAAGTCCTCTTCACAAATGGGACGCTCCTGACAAGAGAGGTCCTCCGGGGGTTGAATGTTGACGAGATCCAAATCAGCATAGACGGAATGGAAAAGGGCCATGACGCCCTGCGCGGGGCCGACGGATTCAGGCGGGCGATGGAGGCGCTCAGGCTGGCCGGAGACTACGGCTTTGATGTCTCCGTGGCAACGATGGTGCATTCGGGCAACCTTGGGGAATTCGACGAAATGGAAAAGGTTTTCAAGGGCCTCGGCGTCAGGGACTGGACAGTGGATGTGCCTTGCGCGGCTGGGGCCCTCAAAATGAACAGGGGCTTGCAGCCCGGCCCGGAGGTGGCCGGAAGGTATCTGAAATACGGGTTCGGTAGCGGTCCGCACGGGGGCGAGGAGGGGTTCGGCTGCGGCCTGCATCTCGTCTGCGTGCTCGCGGACGGACGCGTGGCCAAGTGCTCGTTCTATTCCGACAGGACTCTCGGCCGCATCGAAGACGGCCTGCCTGCATGCTGGGGCCGCCTGAAGCCGGTAAGACTTTCGGACCTTGGCTGCGACTGTGACCTTATCGAGACCTGCAGAGGGGGATGCAGGTTCAGGGCGGAGACCCTCGGAGATCCTCTGGGGAAAGACCTTTATAAATGCCATTTGTATGGTATACTTTGATTAAATTCTTTATATTTTCAGGAAGGGAGAGCGCGCATGAAGATCAAAAAAGTGAACAGAAAGTCGTCCCTCACCTGCAAGTGCAAGAGCTCCTGCTGACATTTTGTCCTCCACGCGGCGAGACGCGGGGGGGGCCCATCGTCCCCGGATTCTCCAAACGCCTCACCGTTTGAGGGGATCAGGAGACCTCCCGGGATCCGGCAGTAGGTTCAAGGGATTTTATTGTCCATCCAGAATGGCGCTTCCTTTTCGCGCGCCTTGAATAAGGCTTACCCTGAGAGGCTCTCCGCGCTTTGTCCCTTTCCCATTACGAACTTGCCCGTGAAATATCTTTTCCTTATCTGCCCGGCCTCAAAATTGATTCTGAAGCGAAAGTCTTCCCCCAATTGGCGCCACCGGCATTTTTTTGTCTTTCCAGACCGTAAACCCCTCCGAATATATGAATACGTTGGCATATCCCGCCGCAGCCGCCTTTTCAGCCCAGGCCCTGCATTCGGTTTTCACGCTGCTGCAATAAACGGCCAGAAAGGCATTCCTGTCCTTCGGCAGTAGGGCCTTTGACTTGCCGAAATCCGCCTCCGGGATGCTTATTGCGCTTAAGATGTGCGCCTTGTCATATTCCTTTTCCGGCCGGGCGTCGATGACCGTGAACCTTGTGGCCTGCCGGGCTTCCATGCGGTGCGCATTGTCCACCACCAGTGAATGCAGCCTGGCCGTATCTATGGCTCTGAAATCGGACCCGGCGAATGATTCCGGGACAACGATCAGGATAAAGGCCGGGAAAGCAAATAATGCCGCCATCAGTTTCTTTGTATTCATATGCCCCTCCTACGTTGAAATTTTGTGCGGCTTTCTCTATTTCTCATCGATACGGCCGGCCTGTCCCTGTCAAGGATTATATCCACCATGGTCTTTTTAGGCTGGCAAAAGAGTTTTCTTACCCTGTCCCTGAATTCTTCCGGCGTATTGTGCTCCTCATGCGTCGCATAGAATTCAGTCATTTTTTCTCTCACACCTTTATAGTGCCGGAAAGGTATGCAGCCGCCCTGCCTCCGATAGTTACCCTTTCACCTTTGTCCTCACAGAATAGCTCTCCTCCGCGCTCCGAGAGCTGAAGCGCATGCAATTTCTTCTTTGCGAGGCGCCAGGACCAGTACGGGATCAGCGTGCAGTGGGCGGAGCCGGTGACCGGGTCCTCGGGGATGCCCACCTTGGGAGCGAAAAAACGTGAAACGAAATCGCTGCCCTCGCCCTTCGCCGTAACTATTACGCCCAGGAAATCCAGGGCTGCGACCTTTTCCATGTCCGGCGTGAGCCTCCTGATCTGCCGCTCATCCTCATATACCGCCAGGAAGTCCCGCGACTTTAAAGTAAGGGAGGGCGGCAGCCCGAGTATTTCGGCGATATTTGAGGGCGGCGGGCAGGGCACAGGCTTGCGCGACGGGAAATCCATCATAAGCAGGTCCTCTTGCCTTTCCACTGAGAGCCGACCGCTTTTCGTCTCGAATTCCACGCGCCGGCCGGTTTTATCCACATACTCGAAAACCGCATAGGCGCTTGCAAGTGTTGCATGACCGCAAAGGTCTATCTCCGTCCTGGGCGTGAACCATCGCAGTTCATAATGGCCGGCCCTCTGCACCAGGAAGGCGGTCTCGGACAGATTGTTTTCCGCCGCTATTGACCGGAGCATCCGGTCTTCCAGCCAATTATCAAGAAAACATACGCCCGCCGGGTTTCCGCCAAAGACCCTCTCCGAAAAAGCATCAATGACATAGTATCTGATATTCATTTATTTCCCCCATGTTTTCTTATTGCCGCCTTAAGGACGAGCTGCCCTTTCTACTTATTGGCAAAGGCAAAGAGCCTTCTGAAATTGAACTCTATGCCTCTGCTCGTCCTGTTGTTTTCAAACTGCATGGCGAATGCGTATTTAAAAAATTCCTGCTCCTGCTCCGGCAGCATCGCGAGGTAAGGCCTGAGCCCTGCCGAGCTCCACCAGTCAAGGACCTCTTTTATGGAGTTGAATGCCAGCCTGTAATCCCTGTAAAAGACCTTCACATTTAAAAATCCTGTCTCTTTCAGCAGGCCCGCATACTCCTGCCTGGACGCGAAACACCATGGCGATTCAAAACTTTCAAAGAACCTCTCAAAGCCCAGTCGCTTTATGGCCAGAGACGTGTATTCAAAAAACTCGCGGCAGAAATCCTTTGCCGGCATCTGGAAGGCTATTTTGCCCGCGGGCCTTAACGCCCTGTATGTCCGCCGGGCTGCCTGCCGCTGATCTTTCACCCACTGAAGCGCCGAGTTCGAGAATGCCAGATCGAACGCCCCCTCGAAATCCATCTCCTCCGCGCCGCTCTTGATGAACTTGAGGTTTGCCATCCGGGCGGAAACTTCCAGGGCCCTCCGGAGCATCTCATCCGAAGGGTCAATCCCCAGGACGCTCCCCTTTGGGGCCAGGCGCGCAAGCTCAAGCGTGAGTTTGCCGGTCCCGCAGCCGATATCGAGCACCGAATCCGCAGCCTTCACCTGGGCGAGCCTTATCAGCTCCCTTCCCGCGTCGATCTGCGGCGCCTTTACCGAATCGTACTTGTCCGCATCCCATCTCATAAGCCCGCCTCCTTCAGGGTCTGGATTTTTGCGAAATAAAAAAAGGCCGCGGAGTTTTCTTATCCGTGGCCTTCTGGTTTCGCTTATGGCTGCCTGCTTTCTGCCTTAAACGGACCCTCCCGGCCACGGCCCCTTAAGGAGCCTTGCGCCATGAAGTTTACAGGCTATAAGCAGCAGGCCTTTGCCGAACATGGATATCAATGTATCAGTTCTCCGGGGGAATGTCAATGTGAAAATCCCTTCTGCCAATACAACGAATCACTCCGCGGCAAGCTCCCTCACCCCAACCCTCTCCCATTCCTCCCTTTCTATTTCCCTGTACAATTGAGCGTGCCATCTTTTTATATTTTCAACGGCCATACCCATGCGCTCAAGGATACGCCGGGAGTCCGCCATCCTGGAAATCGGACAGAAATTGCTGATGCCGGAAATTTCCTTGTCCGTGAACAAATAAGGATAAATGCGGCAAACCAGCGGCCGGATTGCGAGGGGCAGCAGGCAGCCGTTTTCCGCCAGAAAAAAACATTTTTTTTCTTCCTTTCGGAGAAGTATTCTTCTTGAACCGTCAGGATGAAAAACGTATTTCCCCCACGATGGGTCATTACAGGAAGGCGCGTATATAATGGACGGCAGCTCAAAGGAAAAAAAATTTACATACCCCGCTTTGGATATCCGGATAACATCGTTGACCGTAACGTAAACTTCGACATCCTGACAGCATGAATTGTTATCCTTTGCGCACGCGGCACAGGGTATTTCATGGGCTGAATTAATCATCGTTCACAAGGGACAGGCAATAATAATTTGAATATCCGTAATCAAAACATATCAGAGATTGATGCGGTGTCAAACGACCCGTCCACACGATCCAAGGCCGGGACCTCTTTCTTATTATTTTGGCTCTTCAGATTCCTGTGGGTAGATCACTGAGATTTCCGGGAGTATAAGGCTGATACCTGCCCGGTCCTTGAGAGAGAGAGCAGGCGGACGGATCACGACGCGCCGCATCCTGCCAATCTTTCGCCATTTGCCCTCGAAGACGATCTAAATCCCGCCGTCTGGATACGTCCGGAACCGCGCGACCGAACGAAAGGGCCTGGCAGGTATCGGCAAGCGCGAAATCGGGAATGACGGATCAGAGACTTGTAAATAGTTTTCCGCTATGGAAATTTCGTCCCGTCCTGATAGAATTTAATCGTGGAAAGTTTCCCAATCGGGATTCAGGGAGGTGCAGGATGCCTAAAAAAGGTGAGAAGCCGGGCAAGGGCACGTATGTCTGCCAGGAATGCGGGGCCGAACAGACGCTGAAAAAAGAATCCGATACCTTGCAGGAGTGCGTCTGCGAGGGGACCGAGTTCAGGAAAAAAGGAGGCAGGAAACCTGTTGGGGCAAAAAAATGATTTTCCCCTGTTTATTTTCCTCGCATGTCTGCTGCTTGCCGGCGCGGCGGCAGCACAAACACAAAAAACGGAGGTGGTCCAGATGGCCCGGACGGTCACGGCCGGCATGTCCATCCAGAGCCCGTCTTTCGGGATGAACGAATACATCCCCGTGGAGTTCACCTGCAAGGGCAAGGACACGAGTCCGCCGCTGCTTGTGGAAAATGTGCCCGCGGGCGCCAAATCCCTCGCCATGATCGTGGACGATCCGGACGCCCCGGCGGGCACGTGGGTCCACTGGGTGCAGTGGAACATACCGCCCGAAACCAGGCTCATAGAGGCTGGCTCGGCCCCGAAAAGCGCCGTACAGGGTATAAACAGTTGGGGGAAGGCGGCCTATGGCGGCCCCTGCCCGCCTTCGGGCGTTCATCGTTATTTCTTCAAGCTCTACGCCCTGAACACAATGCTCTCCCTGGGGCGCGGCGCGGGCAAACGGGAGCTTGAGGCCGCGATGAGGGGGCATATCATCGCCCGGGCCGAGCTGGTAGGGCTTTCCAGGAAATGAAAACTTCGTGCCGGGCCGTCCTGCTGCTTGCCGTATTGCTGCCTCTCTTCGCCTGCGCCTACGGCCCGGTACTGAGGGTGGAGCCCGCACCCGGCATTGAAGAGCTGCATTACGATGCCATACTCTTTGGCGGCAGGTACAGCGAAGACCTCGAAAGCATGGCCATACTGGTCATCAGGGGGGCCCCTTACAGGATTTTACCCTATGCGCCAAAATTCGATTACAGGGTAATAAAAGACCTGAGCGCGCCGCAGGCCCTGGAGGCGGCCACCCGCTTCCTGTCGGCCATAAACCCGAACTTCACCGGCACCACGATAAACCGGATACTGGACCCCGAAGGCAATCCCATAGGCTACGAGGTCCGGCCGCTTTACCAGCCCTTCGTCTATGGTCTTAGCGACATCCTTGAGACTTCTTACCGTGTCTGGAGCAAGGGGATCGTGCGGGCCTGGATAGAGGTGACCCCGTCGGTTGAGCGGCAGGGAGGCTGGGGCGGCAACCGTTTACACGAAAGAGGCAGATAGCGGAGTTCTATCTGCCCTTTACACGCAGGATATAAAACGCCACGGGCAGAAACACGAGCACCAGCGGCAACTGGACCGCCAGCCCGGAGATTATGGCTATTGCCAGCGGTTTTTGCATGGCCGCGCCCTGGCCCAGACCGAGCGCGAGCGGCAGCAGGGCCAGGATGGCGGCGAAGGTCGTCATCGCGATTGGCCGCATGCGGTTTTTCCCGGCCTGTATGAGCGCCTCTTTCCTGTCCAGTTTTCCCGAGAGGTCGTAGTATTCGGAGACATAGAAGATCGCCACTTCGGTGGCGATGCCCACGATCATCGTCATGCCCATCATCGACGTGATGTTCATCTCCGTGCCCGTTACGAACAGGCCGATGAACACCCCTGTCAGGGCAAGCAGGGTGGTCGCCAGGATCGCCAGGGCCACGCGGAAACTCTCATAGAGGAAAAGAAGGAGAAGGAAAACGAGCGCAACGGCCGCGGCAAACACGGCCATGAGGCCCGCAAAGGCAATCCGCTGCTGCCTGTAAAGCCCCCCCAGGCTGTAATAGACCCCGTTCGGAAAGAGGCCCGGACGCCGGAGCACCCTCTTTACGTCGCGGATGACCGATCCCATGTCCCTGCCGCTTATGCGCCCGGTGACCGCTATCATCCTTTTCAGGTTGTCGCGCATTATCTGCGGCTGGCCGGTGATCACGCTTATCGTCGCGATCCTCCCAAGGGGAAAGAGATGCCCGTCGGGCGCCCTGAGCTGGAGCCGCCTGAAATCCCTTTCGGTCGCTCTGAAATTCTTCGGTATCCATACCCGCACACCTACCATTTTCGGCCCGCGTTGGACCTGGGTGGTCACGAGGCCGCTTGAAAGGGCCCCGAGGTCTTTTGTGACGGATTCCGGGTCCACTCCTTCAAGGGCCGCCTTCACCCTGTCCACCTTGATATCGAGGGCGTCGCCCGCGAGGACTATCCCGTTGTCCACATCCACCACGCCCGGTATCCTGCTTATCAGGTCCGCGACCCTGGGGCCCAGTTCCCCAAGGATTTTGCCGTTGTCGGAGTATATCTTTATCTCGATGGGTTGCGGGACGGCGGTAAGGTCCCCGATGAGGTCCTCCATGAGCTGGGCCATCTCGATGTGGAGCCCCGGCACGGAGCGCTCCACCCGCCTGCGGACATCGTCCATCACCTCCTCGATCGGCCTCCGGGGGAATGGTTTCAGCCGCACGAAGAAATCCCCCTCGTAGGCCTCCGTCACCCCTCCGCCGAGCTGGAGCCCCGTGCGCCTGGAGTATGTCTGCACTTCGGGTGTCTTGTGCAGGATTGCCTCCACCTGCCTCAGCAGGCGGTCCGTCTCGGCAAGCGAGGTGCCGGGCGCCGCGTAGTAATCAAGGATAAACCCACCCTCGTCCATCTTCGGCATGAACCCGGACCCGAGGTGTTTGTAGCTCATCCATCCCGCAAGGACAAGCGGGATGGCCGGCAGCAGCAACAGCGCCGGACGGCCCAGAAGGCGGCCCATTATCCTCTCATAGCCCTTATGCGCCTTCTCCGTGGCGAAGCCGCCCTCCTTCTGGTCGGCGTCCTTCTGTCCGAGCATGTGGTCGGCAAGCAGGGGCACCGCAAGCCACGCCACAAAATAGGAGATGAAAAGGCTGGCCGCCATCGTCAGCGAAAGCGCCTTGAAAAACGCCCCGGTCACGCCGGAGAGGAAGGCCAGGGGGGCGAAGATGATGATCGTCGAGGCGGAAGATCCCATAAGCGGCCTGGTAAACTCGCTTGCGGCATGCAGCACCTTCCTGCGGTGCTCGCCCGCGCTGCGGTCAGTGCCGCCGCGCAGACGCCTGATGATGTGCTCCAGCATGACTATGGTGTCGTCGATTATGAGGCCCACCGCCGCGGCCATCCCGCCCAGCGTCATTATATTGAAGCTCTGGTGCATCACGTAGAGCAGAAGCACGGTGGCCGCCAGCACGCCGGGCACGGTGATAATGACTATGAGCGTTATCTTCATGTTTCTGAGAAAGATGAAAAGTATCAGGGCGGCCAGCACCACCCCTATCAGTATCGCGTCCCTGACGCTGTCCGCGGACGACACTATGAGCTGGCTCTGGTCGTACCAGTTGGCGATCTTGACTCCGGAGGGTATCTGGCCTTTGAACGACGCCAGTTTCGCCTTCAGCTCGCGGGCTATCCTGACGGTGTTTCCGCCGGGCTGCTGGTAAACGTTCAAAAGGACGGCGTCGTGGCCGTCCGCAGTCACGCGGGTCCACTGCGGCACCGTGCCGCGGCTGACAGTCGCAACATCCTCCAGGAGCACCGGCCCGTTGGCCCCGGAGCGAAGAACCGTGTTTCTGATCTGGCCCAGCCCGGTAAACCTTGTATCCGACATCACGAGATAGAGCTTGTAGTGGTCCTCAAGACGGCCGATGGCGGTTATGACGTTCGCCGCCGAAAGGGATTTGGCCACGTCGGAGAGGGAAAGGCCGTAAGAGGCGAGTTTGGCCGGGTCTACCATGACGCGGTATTCCTCCACGTTTCCGCCCTGGACCTGCACCCTGGCCACGCCGTCCACCGCGGAGAGAAGCGGACGGAGCTGGTAGTACGCTATGTCCCGAAGCTCCGTGAGCGAGCGGGTATCGGAGGTCAGACTGTAGGCAAGCACCGGGTCCACAGTGGGGTCCATACGCTTCACCCTGAAAGTCGTGCCCGCCGGAAGCTGCGGCATCGCCTGGTTTATCGCCGATTCCACCTGGAGCATCGCCGCCACCATGTCCCTGCCCCAGCCGAAGTTTATGTCAACCTCGGCGCTTCCCCGGCTGGTTGTCGACCGGACGCTCACGACCCCGGGCACGCTCCTTACGGCCTGCTCCACGGGCCAGGTCACCTCGATGGCCATCTGGCGGGCGGGACGGTCCCCGGAGTCCAGCTCGGCAACCACCCTGGGAAAGCTCACGTTCGGAAACAGGGAAACGGGCAGCTTGACGCTGCTTGCGAGCCCCCCCAGCATGAGCACCGCCAGCAGGAAGAGGATCGAACGGCGGTGATACTGGATCCATCCAGAGAAGGTCATCTCGTCCCCGTTATCCGGACCGCCATCCCATCGGTCAGCTCGTAATTGCCCAGGACCACGGCCTTCTCGCCCGGCTTCAGCCCGGCCCCGGAGACCAGGGCCTGCCTGTCGTTTTCAAGAAGCACCTGCACGGAATGCCTGACCGCATGTCCGTTTTGAACGGTAAAGAGGACATGCTCTCCGTTTTCGGGCAGCACGGCGCTGCGCGGAACTATCAGGCCGCAGGACGAGGCCGTCTTTATCCTGCTCTCTATGTACTCGCCAAGAAGGTAGCCGGCGGACGGGGGCAGCGCAACGAAGACGTCAACCAGGCGTGTCGAAGGGTTGACCGCGCGGGATATCTTCCTGATCCTGCCTGAAATCTCCGGCGCGCCCGATATGTTCACGTAACTGAGCCGGACGGACTGGCCAGGAACAAGCCGGGCCACATCGCCGGGTTCCACCCCGAGGCGCACCTCAAGGCGGTTCTGGGAGACGATGTCCACCAGCGGGTTGCCGGCCCCGGCTATCGCGCCCTCCTGGATGTAGACCTTGCTCGCGAGACCCGCCGCCACCGAGCGGATAATGCGTTTTCCGTCCACCCCGCGCTTCCTGAGGCTCTCAAGCCGCGTCGAGGCCTGCCGGGCCGCCTCCTCCGCCTGGAGGAGCTGCGCGTTCGTTGCAAGCTTCAGGGCGAAGAGCTCCCTGACGTGGGCAAGTTTTTGAGCGGCTATGCCGCTGGCTGTTTGCGCCTGCTCGAATTGAAGCTGCGTGTTGGGGCTGGGCTCGACCTCCACCAGGGCCTCTCCCCTGGAGACCTTCTGCCCCTCGCTTACCATGACACGGCGCACCCTGCTTTCATAAGGGACGGAAACCACCTTTATCGCACCAGGGGCGGGGACAACGTCCCCATAAGCCGTGACAAAGGTTGACAGACGGCCCGTTTTGAGAGGAACGATGCTGACTTCCGCCACCGGGGCAGACTGCTCCGCCGCCTCCTCCGGCGTCTTCGCATGCGGCCCCAGTCCGCGATAAAACCAGTAGCCCCCGGCCGCCAGGCAGAGGATTATGACCGCAACCAGGACGCCCCTCGCGGACCGTCTCATTATCCTTGCACCTCCTTGCCAGCCGGCAGAAATTCCCCGGCTGTTATTTCAAGCGCCACATGCAGGCCGGCAAGCTCCTGCTGCAGCTTCAGGACCTCCAGCCGCCTGGAGAAGAGCCGGTCCACTGCGGCGTAATAGCTGAGGACGTCGATGTTGCCCTCCAGGAAGCCCCTGCGGGAGGTCTTTACAAGCTCTTCAAGCGTCCGCACGGCCTTCTTCGCCGCATCGGTCTGCTTTTCCACGGAACGGATGTCCGCCAGGATGCCCGCGGCATCCGCCCTGGCCTGATACACACGGTCAAGGTAATCGTCATAGAGTTCCCGCCTGCCCGCCTTCTCAATCGCTATACGGCCCTGGTTGCGGTCAAAGAAGGGCAGGCTTATCGATATGGAGAAACCCGTCGTTACGACATTGGTCGTGTCCCTGGCATGCGTGATGCCGATATCTATCCCGGGGAACTGGGCGCGCACCGCGGCCCTGAGACTCGCCTCCTTGCTCTGATAGCCCATCCTGAGGGCAAGCAGGTCGAGCCGCCTGCCCTCGATGCCGTTCATTATCTCCCGCAGGGAAGGGAGATTTTTCAGGGAAGGCGCCTTTATGCCGGGGGCCAGCGGTATCCTGCTTCCCGGCGGAAAACCGAGGACGCGGTTCAGGGCGAGCCTCTCTTGTTCCAGCTTCTGCCTGATGACGAGAACTGACGCGTGTATCTTCCTCTCCGCGGCATCCGCCGCATCCAGCTCTATGATGGTCATGTCGCCCATGTCCACGGCCTTTCTCACCGCCTCCAGGTTCCTCCTAAGCCCGGCATCTTCCCTCAAGGCGGTCTTCAGCTCGCGTTCGAGATATAAAAGCCTGTAGACATGCCGCTTCGCGGACTCCGCCACCTGCCATTCATCCCAAGCCACATCCAGGTCCACACGGGCCGAATTGGCGCGGGCCGCCTCCACCCTGGCGCCCCTGGTAAGGATTGATCTTATGTTCCAGTCCAGCCCCAGTCCATAGCCGTTCACGGTGCCCTCGTCGCTGCCGCCGGTC
Source organism: Nitrospirota bacterium (assembly GCA_021825295.1). GTDB lineage: Bacteria > Nitrospirota > Thermodesulfovibrionia > Thermodesulfovibrionales > JdFR-88 > JAJYGJ01. The sequence continues at coordinate 17,802 of JAKAHV010000034.1, read as the reverse complement.
GGGACATCAAGGCTGTAGCCGAAAGTGGGGTTCGGAAGGATGCCCGCCTGCAGGAGCTGGGCCCTGGCTATGCCCCTGCGGTCCCGCTCCGCGCGTATGGCCGGGTTCGCTATGACTGCGATGACTGCCGCGTCCTGGGGGGATATTCCCCTCCTGAAATCTATAACGCGCGGCTTCAGTATGGGATGCCTTATCTCCCCGGCCTTTATGCGGATGGAGGTGAGATCAGGGGGGGCAAGGATTTTTGCCACCGCCGCCTGGTCCAGCGGTTTGGGCCGGTAGGTGGCGCAGCCGCAGAGGACGGCGAGCAGGACGGCACAAAAAGGCTTCAAAAAGATTCCCCGGTTTCCGCGGATGAATCCGTCTTGCTGCGTCCCTGTTTCCCCCGGCAATCCCTGAGGCATCCGTTTAGTGTAGTTGCCGAAGATTGCGCAAAGGTTGCGCGAATATTACAAGCTTGAAAGGTATTTACAGCCGGGTCCGCCGCCGGAATGCGGATGGTAAAAATGGAGCCTTTGCCGGGCTCGCTTGAGACCTCCACATGCCCCCTGTGGGCCAGGACGATGGCCTTGACAAGGCTCAGCCCGAGCCCAAGTCCCCTTTGCGAACGGCTCTTGTCGCCCCGGTACAGGCGGTCCCATATCTTCGATATGTCCCGGGTATGGATGCCGATGCCCGTATCCCTGACGGTGATGACGGCATCCAGATGCATTGCATCCAGATGCGCGGAATTCTGACGCGCCTCGAATGCCCGGATTTCCACGGTCCCTCCGGCGGGGGTATACTTGACGGCGTTATCAAGCAGGTTCGCGACAGCCTGCTGCAACCTGTTTCGGTCCGCACACAGGGTCAGGCCGTCCTGAAGGCCCGTACGGATTGAGATGTTTTTTTCCTCCGCGACATAGCCGTACAGGTCGGCCACCTCCCCAATCAGGGTTGAGATATCCACATTCTGCAGGCTCAGCCTCATCGTCCCCGTCTCGGCCTCCGAGATGTCCATGATGGTGTTGAGCATCGTAAGTATCCGGTCGGCCTCCTCTATGCAGTCGGCAAGGGCGCCTCTGAGGTTTTCGGGATTGTCTTCGGAGCGAAGCGCCATTTCCGCGCCGCCCCGGATCCTCGTTATCGGGGTGCGCAGGTCGTGGGCCACATTGTCCAGTCCCTCCCTCATGCCCTTTATGAGGTTTTCAATCTTCTCCAGCATCGTGTTGAAGAGCCTGCTTAGTTCGCGGAGTTCGTCATTGCTGCCGCCGGCCGGCACCCGGGCGCTGATCTCGCCGGTGTCTATTATCAGGCGCGTGGTGTTTACCAGATACCGGATGGGCCTGAGCGCCCTGAATGTCAGGAACAGGCCCGCGGCAAAACCGATTATGAATATGGGTATGATTATCTGTATGAAGATGGAGCGGAAATGCTCCATCAGTTCCTCCGTGTTGACCGTCAGCCTGCCTACCTGCAGGGTCAAATCCGGGGAAAGAGGTTTGGAGAAGATTTCATAGGTATTTTTGACCCCGTTTGAAGGGACACGGGACCAGGGAGGCATGTTTTTCCCCTCATGCGGCTGCCTCAAATCCGGCGCGGGCCACTGCTGCGGTATGGACAGAAAGAGGGTATTGTTTTTCGCGTCCGCCAGGCGCACGACAAAGAGGTCCTCGCCGCTTGAGTCCTTGTATTTTATCTCGCCCAGCGCCCTCTCCAGTCTCATGATCCCCCCAAGATGAAAATCCGCGATATAATCTTCCATCTCCGACTGGATCAGCTTGCGGTCATTTTGCCTGAGGGAAAATCTCAGGGAGAAATATGTGAAAAAAAACAGCACCAGCGCGCTGGCGATAAAAATGGCCGAATACCAGAAGGTCAATTGAAAACCGATGGTCTTGCGGGAACTAAACCTTAAAGACATAACCGACTCCCCGCATCGTCCGGATCAGCTTCTGGTCGAAATCCCTGTCCACCTTGTTCCGCAGCCTGCAAACCAGCACGTCCACAACGTTCGTCTGGGGGTCGAAGTTATACCCCCAGATATGTTCCAGTATCATGGTCTTTGACACCACCCGGCCCGCGTTGCGCAAAAAATATTCGAGCAGGGCGAACTCGCGCTGCTGCAAATCGATCTTCCTGCCCTCCCTGCAGGCCTCCCGCGTAAGGAGATCTAGCGAGACGCCCCCGGCGGCAACACGCGTGGTTTCAGCCGCGCCGGCGGCCCTCCGGATAAGCGCCTGCAGGCGCGCAAGCAGCTCAGAGAAAGAGAACGGTTTTGTGAGGTAGTCGTCGCCTCCGGCCTGCAGGCCCCGGACGCGGTCGTCCACGGAATGCTTCGCGCTCAGGATTATTACCGGCGTGTTGACCTTTTGGCGGCGAAGCTCCTCGATCAGGGCCAGTCCGTCCATCACGGGCAGCATGATGTCGACAACGGCGGAATCGTAGGAGCCTGCCAGCAGGCAATGGAGCCCGTCCCCGCCGTTGTCCGTATGGTCCACGGCAAAACCGGCCTGCTTCAGTCCGCGCGCGATAAAGGATGCTATCTTTTTGTCATCCTCTACGATCAGGATGCGCATGTCCCCTGCTAATCCGCCGCCAGAAAGGCGCACTTCAGATACTCCGTCTCCGGCATCGAAAGAAGCACCGGATGGTCGCGCCCCTGGAAGCGCTGCTCGACGACCTTTACGTTCCTGCCCGCGCCACGCGCCGCCGCCCGCAGCATATCGAGGAACTCCTGCCTGGCCAGGTGGTACGAGCAGGAGGAGGTCGCCAGGAGCCCGCCCGTTTTTAAAAGCCTCATGCACCGGCTGTTTAAAAGGGTGTAGGCCTTTACCGCCTCCTTTATCTTTTTCGCGCTCTTGACGAAGGCCGGAGGGTCCAGCACGATGAAATCGTAGCGGCCGGGGCCGCCCTGGATTTCCTTTTCCAGAAAATCGAAGACGTCGGCCTGCACGAACTCCAGCCCGCCGGCCAGGCCGTTCAGCCCGGCGTTCCTCCTTGCCCTGGCAAGCGCGCCTTCGGATTCATCCACCAGGACCACCTTCTCAGCCCCCGCCCTGGCAAGGTGCAATCCCCAGCCCCCGGCATACGAGAAGAGGTCCAGGCCAGTGCCGCCCTCCTGCAGCAGGCGCTTGAACGAGAGCCGGTTTTCCCGTTGGTCAAGGAAAAAACCCGTCTTCTGCCCGCCAAGCGGGTCGATCTCGAACAGGACTCCGTCCTCCTCGATGACCGGCAAGGGATCGATCACCCCCTTGACGGCCTCCTTGTAAAGCGGAAGCCCTTCGAGGGCCCTCATCCGGCTGTCGTTTTTAAGCACTATGGCCCTTGGGGACAGGAGGGAATCAACCGCCTCCAGGATTTCACCCTTCATCGCTTCCATGCCCGCAGTGAGCAGTTGGACCACGATGACATCCGCGTATTTGTCGGCAATAAGGCCGGGCAGGTAGTCGGCCTCGCTGTAGACGAGCCGGCAGGCCGTCTCATCCCCCAGAAAGCGCTGCCTGTAGCGCATCGCCGCCGCTATCCGTTTCTTGAAAAACCCAACGTCAACCGGCTCGTTAACCCTCGTCAACACCCGCACGGAGATGAGGCTGCTGGGGTTTATGTAGCCTATCCCGAGGAAATTCTCCCTTGAGTCCATGATCTCCACGAGCTGCCCCGGGGCAAAGCCGCGTGGGCTCTGGGCAAGCTCGTTCGAAAATACCCACTGGTGTCCGGCCAGCAGCCTGGCCGTCTTGCGAAGTTTTACACGCTCCATCAGGCCGTCAGCCTCCTGTATATCTCGGTTATCCTGTCCGGGAGTTTTTTCACGTCGTCTATGACCATGTAGTTCGCGGCCCCGTACATGTGCGGCAAATAGGAGCGCGCCTGCCTGTCTATCGTTATGCAAAAGGGATGAAACCCACGCTGCTTCGCCTCCATCAGGGCCTTCCTGGTGTCCTCGATGCCGTAGTCTCCCTTGTAGGCGTCGTAGTCCTCTGGCTTGCCGTCGCTCAGGACGACAAGGAGCTTTGTCCTTGCCTCGATGCGCCCCAGTATCGAGGCCGAATGCCTCAGGGCCGGCCCCATGCGGGTATAGTCCTTCGGCTCTATGCCGGATATCCTTTTTTTGACATCCGGGCCGTAGCCCTCCCCGAAACCCTTCACCCTGTAGAAATCGCACCTGCCCCTCGTCATCCCCGAAAAACCGTAGATGGCGTAATTGTCGCCCAGGGCGGAGAGTGCTTCGCACATCAAGACCAGGGCCTCCTTTTCCGCCTGGTTCACCCATCCCTTCGTGGAGCCGCTCATGTCCAGGAGAAACAGCGCGGCTATGTCGCGCTCCTTGCGCTCGTACCTGACGAAGAGGTCGTTTCCGGACGGTGGCAGGCCGGCCTTCGTGTCGGCAAGCGCCTCCACCATGGCGTCTATGTCGATGTCGTCGCCGTCTTTCTGGCGGCGAAGGAGTTTTGGCTCCAGCCTGAGCAGCTCGAACCTGTTTCTGAGCGCCTTGACGTATCCTCCGTAGCGCTTCAGCGTCTGCTCCACAAAGGGCTCATGCCCCTCATGTATGTCGTGTTCGTAAAGCGTGCACCAGCCCCTGCGGTAGCCTCCCCGGTGGTAGTCCCATTCGTCATATTTCAGGCCCCCCTGGCCGGCCTCCTGCTGCCGCCCGCCCTCCTCCGTGAAAGTGAAATCACCCAGCCTGTAGACGGCCCTGCCGCCCACAGCGGCCCCGTCGACAAGCACCCCGCCGGGGAATGCTCTTTCAGCTTCCCCGCGGCGGTTAAACTCCTTCAGCAGTTCAGGGTCCAGCTCAATCAGCCTGCCCCTGATGAAAAGATAGGTCTTGCCCGGCTCAGCCGGCCTGAAGGGGATTTTCCCGCGCCTCCGCAACGCCTCCGGCCCAAAACCTGGCATATCGAGGATGTCTTCGATTGTCTCCTCGAACTTCTTTCTCAGGGCAAGCGCCTTTTTCTGCGCCTCATGCCGGACCTCATCGGGTCTTATAACGCCTATGAAAAGGGTATCGATGGGCATGTAAAGGCCGGGCCGGGAATCCTCGATCAGGCTGCAGAGATCGGACAGGGCCCGGGCGCTTTCAGCCGCGGATTCATGCCGCCGGGCCCTCTGCCACGCCTTTTTTGCCCCTTCGGCTATCTCGACTTTATATGGAGCATCGTCCCGGCCCCCTGCGAGATAAAGCTCGAAGAGCCCCTCGACAAAGGTTGTCCCTGATGACGGGGCCGTCCCGGGCCCCGAAGGGAAAACCCGACGGGCCAGAAACTCCAGCCTCAGGGGGCGGACTTTTTCGAACAGACCCGGCACCTGCCTTTCGAGAAAGGCATCAAGCCTTATGGACTCCAGGATGTTGTAGAGGTCCAGGGCCAGTTGCCCGTCCCCGGCGGTTTTCTGAGACTGCCCGGTTTGATCCTGGGGAAAAAACTGATTTTCCAGCAGCGGGGCGAACGTCCCCTCCGCCGCCTGAGCCCACTTGTGCACGGCCATCAGGCGGTACAGAAGGAGGTTTTTCTGCGCGGCGTCGAAGACGCCCAGCTCTTTGGGCAGAAATATCGTGGAGCCGTTTGTATAACAATTCCCGGCCCCAGTCCCCGCCAGCCCCGCCGATGCCGATATGTGGAAACCGATGCCGGAGAGGCCGTTCAGATAGACCTCCAGCCTGGCGGAAATACTCTCCAGCCTCACAACGGAGGAATCCTTGAACTCGGCCAGCTCATGGGCTGAGCTTCTCGCCAGAAAACCCGCCGCCGCATCCAGCCCGGAGGAGTCCAGCAGGTCGAATGCCTTGCCCAGCCAGGCTTCAAGCTCGGCCTGCGAGAATACGAGACTGGCTTTTTTTATGTGGCCAAGGGTGTTTGCGACAAGGTTCGAGCTTGTATTTGAAAGCTGCCAGCAGAGAGCGAGCACCTTGCCGCCCAGTCCGCCGAAGGCGTTTATCTGCCTGGATATCTCATCGATTTCCGCTTCCTCGAAGAAATGGAGGCGGAGGTTTTTCCTAAGCTCCCGCCTCAGGCGCTCCTGGTTGTCTTTGTCTGCCGGGTTTCTTATCTGAATTCCCTTTCAACCGCCCGATACGAATCCCTCAGATTATCGAGCCAAGGATTTCCGACAGGCTCTCTTGCATCTCGCGGTCGTCCGTCAGGGAGAGGCTGATTGCCGACTGGCAGGCGGCCGCCGGCTCTATGCCGGAGTTCACGAGCTTTGCCGCGTGCACCAGCAGCCTGGTGCTCGCTCCCTCCGTGAGCCCGCGGTCCTTGAGATTTCTGGTCTTGCCGGCGAAAAGGACAAGCCTCCTGGCCAGGTCCTGCGAGGCCCCGGCCTCGTGCCTGATGATCTCGATCTCCAGCTCCTCGGGCGGATAGTTGAACTCCAGCGACATGAACCTCTGCCTGGTGCTCTGCTTGAGATCCTTCATCACGCTCTGGTAGCCTGGGTTATAGGAGATCGCAAGCAGGAATTCTGGCGGCGCCTGCAGCGTCTCACCGCGCTTTTCAATGGGCAGGATTCGCCTGTCGTCCGCAAGCGGATGGATCACAACGGTGGTGTCCTTCCTCGCCTCGACGATCTCGTCCAGGTAGCAGAAGCCGCCCGCCTTCACCGCCCTGGCCAGCGGCCCGTCAACCCAGAGGGTCTCGCCGCCTTTCACCAGGTAGCGGCCCACCAGGTCGGATGCAGTAAGGTCGTCATGGCAGGAGACCGTCACGAGCGGCCTGCCCAGCTTCCACGCCATGTGGAGCATGAAGCGGGTCTTGCCGCATCCGGTCGGCCCCTTCAGAAGCACCGGTATCCGGTTTTTATACGCCGCCTCGAAGAGTTCCATCTCCCTGCCCATGGGCAGGTAATAGGGCTCCTCGGTTATGGAGAAAAACTCCTGGACTCTAGCGTGCCTGGAAACGGACATTATGTCTAATTATAACAAGGCCCATGCCAATTGTGCCGGAACGCTCCCATCCGCCTTCCGCCTCACAAGCACTTATACCGGCATTGCCTGAAAGTGGGCGATAAAAAAGCCGGATTGAGCGACATGGCTTATTTTCGTTGCCGATGCCGGCGAAGCGAAACGTCTGCATCTCCGGCTGTCTGAGCCAAAGGGGACCAGTCCCAGGGGACCAGTCCCCGAAGGCGAGTTTCGGAGATGCAGTGGAGCGAGGCCATGCAGCGGCAGAAAAAAAGCCCCAAAAAGCGAAAGGCGGTTTTTTTATCGCCCGCTTTCAAACAATACCGTTTGTGTCTTCCCCCGCCTGCTGGCTCCACGCGTTTGCTTATAATGTTTGTTTGGAGTCGCCGGGCGATGGCAATCCCGAGGCCGCGCAGGTGTTTTTTGCTGTGGCGGGGCATGGGGCGCAGCCCCATACCATAAGGGCGGGCGGGTGGGTTATAATTAAACCGTCATGCTTGCGATAGTGGACTACGGGATGGGCAACCTGCGGAGCGTCTGGAAGGGGTTTGCGAAGGTGGGCGTGGAGGCCCGCGTTGTAAACAGCGCCAGGGAGATAAACGATGCAAGCGGAGTGGTGCTCCCCGGAGTGGGCGCTTTCAGGGACTGCATTAAAAACCTGGAGGCTCTGGAGCTTGTCGGGCCGCTGAAAAAATCGATAACCGGCGGGAAACCCTTTCTCGGCATCTGCCTCGGCCTGCACGCGCTCTTTACGGAATCTTACGAATTCGGCAGGTACGAGGGACTAGACATCTTCAGGGGCAAGGTCGTCCGGTTCCCGGAGGTCCCAGGCCTGAAAGTTCCCCAGATAGGCTGGAACACGATAAATATAAAGAGGCGCGCCCCGGTCCTGGAGGGCATCCCCGACGCCTCAAGCTTCTATTTCGTCCATTCGTACTACGTCCTTCCGGAAGATCCCTCCATCGTGGCCGCTACGACAAACTACGGCCTTGAATACACCTCCATGATATGGAAGGACAACGTCCTGGCCGCGCAGTTTCATCCCGAGAAGAGCCAGGCAATGGGGCTTAGGATGCTGAAGGCGTTCGGAGATTTCGTGAAAAGCTCGTAAGTCCTCCTCCCCGTGAAAAAATGAAAAAGATCAGGCTCATCCTTTCCGTGCTGTTGGCCGTCTTCCTTGCCGACACGGGGATTTATTTCTTCTATCCGAATGTTGCCGCGCTGAACGAAAAACACCCCGCGAAGACAGCCTTCATGCGCTACCGCGAAAGGCAGTGGCGAAGGGAGGGGCTTTTAAACAAGAAGATAATCCAGAGATGGGTGCCTTATTCGAGGATATCCCCTTTTGTCAAAAAGGCCGTTCTCATCAGCGAGGACGACAGGTTTTGGCACAACAACGGGTTCGAATTCAAGGCCATAGAGGCCGCCATGCTGAAAGACATAGAGGCGGGCAAGTTCGAATTCGGCGGCAGCACCATCACCCAGCAGCTTGCCAAGAACCTCTGGCTCTCTCCGGCCAAAAACCCCCTCCGGAAGATCAAGGAGGCGGTGCTTACCTGGAGGCTCAACAGGGACCTGCCGAAAAGAAGGATACTGGAGCTTTATCTGAACGAGGCCGAATGGGGCGACGGGATTTTCGGCATAGGCGCGGCTTCCTATCACTATTTCCGAAAACCGGCGAGCGCGCTTACCCCCATGGAGGCGGCAAGGCTGGCCGCCGCCCTGCCAAACCCGATAAAATTCCCCCCTACCGGGTCTTCGCGTTTTGTCCGAACCCGCTCAAGGGCGATATACAAAATAATGGTGGAGCGGGGCGCGATCAGGGAGCTTGACAAGGCCGTAAGCCGCATGGAGAAAGAAGGGCCGGGAGGCGTCGAAAACGCGCCGGACATCCAGAACCCCATCCAGAATTCGCCCGAGGAGCCCGGCAACGGGGTGTCAAACACTCCCCAACAGCCGTACCAGAGCCCGTTTTCTCCTCAAAACCAGCAGCCAGCCCCTTAAAACCTGTAACAGACCCGGCCGCAAAAAGCTGCGCTTACCGCCTGGCCTTCGCCTTGCCGGCCTGGGGGACCTTCTGCCAGTCCTTGAGGAATTTTTCAATCCCGGCATCCGTGAGCGGGTGTTTCGTGAGCTGTTTTATGACCGCAAAGGGGATGGTGGCCACATGGGCGCCAAGCCTCGCGGACTCCACCACGTGCATAGGGTTGCGGATGCTGGCCACGATCACCTCCGTCTTGAACATGTAGTTTTCGAATATGGTCATGATGTCGGAGATAAGCTCCATGCCGGACTGGCTTATGTCGTCAAGCCTGCCTACAAAGGGGCTCACATAGGCGGCCCCCGCCTTTGCCGCCAGCAGCGCCTGGGTGGGGGAGAAGACGAGCGTGACGTTCGTCCTTATGCCCATTTGGGAGAGTTTCTTTACCGCCTTCAGCCCCTCCTCGGTCATCGGTATCTTCACCACTATGTTTTTCGCGATGCCGGAGAGTTTTTTTGCCTCCTTTACCATCCCCTCGGCCTCCGGCGAGACTACCTCCGCGCTCACCGGCCCGCCAGCCACCCGGCATATCTCCGCGAGCAGGCCGAAGGGTTCGCGGTTTTCCTTGCTTATGAGGCTCGGGTTCGTGGTGACCCCGTCGACAACTCCCATGCGGACTGCCTCTTTTATCTCGTCCAAGTTCGCGGTGTCTATGAAAATCTTCATCAGACCGCCTCCCCATTCAGAAATTTTTTTGTGTTTTGAAAAGCAGATTATTATAGCATCACTTCTACTTCGCCGCTTCCTGCTGTAAAGCGGAAGGGAAAAACCTCTCCTCGATGACCTCCAGTATGTGCGCCGTCTTTATCCCCCCGCGCTCAAGCTGGATGCGGCATCCGGGACAGGATGTGACGACCCGGCCTGTCCCTTTCGTCAGCCGGCTGTAGACACCAACCCGCCTCGAAAGAAGCTCCTCCGACATCCCGCGGTCGGTAAGGTAGGCCCCGAGGCCGCAGCAGCCCTCATCCCCCGGCCTTTCGATGCCCAGGAGGTCCAGCAGCGGGCCGGCATTGAAGCCAAGCCCGTGTTTGAGATGGCACGGCTCGTGCCAGACCATGAGATCCGTGAATGGGCGCTGCCCCGCATCCGGACGGCCGCCTTCCGCCAGTTTCTTCAGGAAAAACATCGCGGAGTCCGTCGCCTTTTCAATCCCTACGCCGGCAAGCTCCGGATAGCGGTTTTTGATCATGTCGGCGCAGGTCGGGCAGGGGCTTATGACTGCCTCCACGTTGAGCTTTCCGAAGATCTCGATATTCTTGGCCGCGAACCTTTCCGCCTCGCGCACAAGCCCGAGGCTTTTCAGCGGCATGCCGCAGCAGACCTCGCCGCGGGGCATAACCACCTCGTAGCCCATCGAGACGAGCATTGCCACAAGCGCCTCACCGGTTTCGGGCATCAGGTAATTCGCCGTGCACCCGGCAAACACCGCCACCCGTCCGGCGGGTTTTCGCGGCCCTATCACCTGCATCTCTCCGCCCAGCCGCCGCTCGGGTATCCTGGCGGCGAAATCGGAGAAACCGGCGGGAAGGACCTTTTTTACAAACCCGTAGCGGAGCCCTCCAAGAAACCTTGCCGCCCGCAGCCCCAATACCGGCTGCCTGAGACTCATCCGCAGGGCCGTCCTCAGAAGAAGCCTCTCCGTGTCCAGCTTCCTTAGTTCCTCGCGTCCCCTGTAGATGAACGTTGTCGGCCTGATGCCCACCGGGCAGGAGACATCGCACTGGCCGCAGAGCGCGCATGACCAGAGCCGTTTTAAAAGCCCCATTGTGGGCGGGATTTCGCCCTCGGCCAGCCCCTTTAGGAGCATGAGCCTTCCCCTTGGAGAGAATGCCTCATTCCTCGTGATTTCATATACGGGACAGCGGGCCTTGCAACTGCCGCACCTGGCGCAGTTTTCCAGGGCCGCCTTGCCCCCGGCCGGTTTCGCGAGCAGCCGCTGCCCTGCCCCCGGCTCCAGGTCCCTGCCCATGGAGTTTCCCTCAAGGAGCTTCCCTAAAAGCCCCCCCTCAAACTCCCTGACGGTGGCGGCTACCGCCCTCGCCCTGCCGGCAATCGCTTTGCCGGAAATCGTCCTGCCGGCAATCACCCCCGGACTATTTTTTTTCATCACCCGCCCCGCCGTCCATATCCCGCCCGCCATCCAGAACCCTGTTTAAGCTGCCGGTCCTGAAACCCTCCAGGTCCAGGCAGACGAACCTGAAGTGCGCCCTGAGCCTCTCCACAATCCCCTCCCGAATCCCGAATGCAAACGGAAACTCTTCCGGAGCCACCTCCACCCTCGCCACGTCCCCGTGGTCTCTTACCCGGAATTCCCGGAGCCCAAGCTCCCTCAGGGCGGTCTCCGAAAGGGCGATCCTCGCCAGCCTTGCCTCCGTTATCGGGGTCCCGTAGGGCACACGTGAGGCGAAGCAGGGGGAGGAGGGTTTATCCCATGTGGGAAGCCCGAGCTGCCTGGAGAGTTGCCTTATCTCATTTTTGCCAAGGCCAGCTTCCATAAGGGGGCTTCTCACCCCGTGATGCCTTGCGGCCCTCAGGCCGGGCCTGAAATCCGAAATGTCGTCAGCCGTGCTGCCGTCGATTACGTGCGCGAAACCCTCGTTCTTTGCGATCTCCCCAAGCGCGCGGAAGAGTTCGTCCTTGCACGCGTAGCACCGCATGGGGGTGTTTGAGGAGTAATCCGGATTTTCAAGCTCACGGGTCCTGATGATCCGGTGGGCAACGCCTGTTGCGGCGGCCATGTCCACCGCGGTCCGCACGTCCCATTCGGGATGCGATGCGGAGGCCGACGTGACGGCAAGCGCCCTTATGCCGGAGAGTTTTACCGCCTTCAGGAGAAAGGTGCTGTCCACCCCGCCCGAACAGGCGACGACGGCGCTGCCAAGACCCTTTATAATGCCGGCCAGGCGTTCGAAAAGAACGGATTCAGTCATAAGGCAAACGTCCTCACAAGGCGGTTATCTCGTAATTTTCCTGGTGGAGGGCGGGGTTTTCATTTATCGTGACCTTCATGCCGTAGGTGTTTTCGATCTCCTCAAGCCACTGCCTCTCCTCGTCCATTAGTATCTCCGCGACGGAGGGGTGGGCGGTTATGACGACGTGCTTGCTGCCGTGCCTGGCCAGGCGCTCGGTCTTTCTGAATATCTCGTAACACAGGGTGGTGACGGATTTAATCGTCCCCCTGCCTTCGCAATACGGACAGGGCTCAAGCAGTGTCCTCAGGAGGCTTTCACGCACCCGCTTCCTTGTCATCTGTATGAGGCCAAGCTCGGTTATCTGCGAGATGGTGCTTCTGGTGCGGTCTTTCTTCATCGCCTCCTGCAGGGCGCAAAAGACCTTCTGCCTGTTTTCCAGCTTCTCCATGTCTATGAAGTCCACGATGATGATGCCGCCCAGGTTCCTGAGCCTTATCTGGTAGGCTATCTCCTTCACGGCCTCCAGGTTCGTGCGGAGTATCGTGTCCTCAAGGTCCTGCTTTCCCACATATTTGCCGGTGTTGACGTCTATGACGGACATTGCCTCGGTCTGGTCCACCACTATATACCCCCCGGATTTCAGCCATACCTTCCTGCCCAGGGCCCGGGATATGTCCGCTTCTATGCCGTAGCTTTCAAACAGGGGCTCGTCCCCGTCGTAGAGGCTTATCTTGTCCAGGAGTTTCGGGAAATAGTTCTGGACGAAATTCTTCACCTCCATGTACTTGTGCTGGGAATCGAGTATCATCTCGTCGGCGCCGGAGCCCATGAGGTCCCGCACGCTCCTCAGCACCAGGTCCAGGTCGTTGTATATGAGGGCCGGGGCGCCGCTTTTCTCATTTTTCTTCAGGATGCTGCCCCAGAGCCTCATCAGGAATTCGAGGTCCTTTTGCAGCTCGTCCCGGCTCGCCCCCTCGCTGGCGGTGCGCACGATAAGGCCGAAACCCATTGGCCTTATCTCATCAACAATATCCTTCAGCCTCACGCGCTCCTGCTCGTCCGATATCCTGCGGGATATGCCCACATGCTCGATATTGGGCATCAGGACAAGGTACCTGCCTGGCAGCGTTATATAGGAGGTGACGCGGGCCCCCTTGCCGCCTATCGGATTCTTTGAGACCTGCACCAGGATCTCCTGCCCCTCGTGCAGCAGCTCATCTATGAGAAGCTCATGCCTGCCCTTTCCGTGCAGGAAATCGAGGCCTGAAAAATTTTCATCCTCGAACATGAGGGCATAGTCCTCCATTATGTCCGCGCGGATGTCGGCCACGTACAGGAAGGCCGCCTTCTCCAGCCCGATGTCCACGAAGGCGCTCCTCATGCCGGGCAGTATCCTTATCACCTTGCCCTTGTAGATGTTGCCCGCGAGGCTTGCATACTTCCTGCGCTCGACATAGACCTCCACGACCTGCCCGTTTTCCAGCAGAGCAAGACGGGTCTCCTGCCCGGTAACGTTCACAAGTATGCTGTTAATCCCCGTCATTCAAGGCGCCCTCCGCCTTAAGGGAAGCGGTTTCACCATCCATGGGGCTCGTCCATTTGCCATCCGTTTCACCAAGGAGTTTTACCCTCTTGACGTCCACATCCGCCAGCGAAAGCCCGAATATGGCCCTTACGGCCTCCTCTATCCTCACCTTCGGGCCCCCGGCAGGAGCATTTACGTTATCGTCCAGAAGCCAGACCTCCACGCCATCGGCCCGTGTAACCCTCGCCTCCCGCACCATGCGCCTTATATTTACCCTGCCGTTTTCCCGGTCCACCCAAAAATCGTCTTTTTTCATGAATTCCAAGGCCATTTCTGGGTTAACGCCTATTATCTCATAAATATAGCCGGATATGAAATTCTGAAGCGAGGAGGCCCTCCCGGACACCGGTTTTGCGGCATGGACCTTTATGCCCTCCGGGAGCATGGAATTCAGAAGCGAGACCGTCCTGTCCGGCGGGACATAGCCGGTTAGCGAGACGTCAAGGTACTCCCTGAGGCCCTTTATGCCGACTCCAAGCGGGGGCCCGAAGGAGATTTTCGGCGCCGGGTGGAAACCCTTCGAATATTCAACAGGCAGGCAGGCCCTCCTCATGGCTCGCGCGATGGCGGTCATCAGCTCCCTGTGGGATAGGACCCCGAGCGGCCCCGTCTTTGAAAACTCCAGCCGCAGCCTGAAGGTTTTCTCACTGCCGATGACCGGCGCGCCCGGGTTTTCGCTTTTTTCATCTGGCCCGGTTTCGCTCTCCGGCGGGAGGTCCGGTTTTGAATCGCAGAGAAGGCCGCAGGCCGCGCATTTCCGTCTGCAATCCGCTGTCGCCTCCTGCGCGGCCGCCTTTTCGTACTCCCTGATTAAAAAAGATTCGGAGACCCCGGCGTCGATATGGCCCCACGGCAGGCAAGCACCCGGCTGAAACGCCCTTTGGGCATAGGACGCGATGTCGATTCCGGTCTCGTCCGCGGCCGCCAGCCATGCCTCGCGGCTGAAGACGTCGCTCCAGGCGTCAAGTCTGGCGCCCCGGCGGTGGGCGGCAGCCAGAAGCTCCGATAATTTCTCGTCGCCCCTGGCGAAGGCCGCCTCAAGTTGGCTTAGATTTTCGTCATGGCCCTTGAGGTTTATGCCGCCACGGACGGCGCCCCTCAGGTAGAGCTTTTTCCGGACAAGCTCATCTACCGGCTGCTGCGGGCACCACTGGAAAGGCGTATGGGGTTTCGGAACGAACGAAGAGACGCTGACGCTGATATTCGCGCTCCGTTTGGAATGTCTTCTGGCCGCCTTGAGCGCCTTCTGCGCCATGCGCGGTATGCCCTCCACGTCCTCATCGCGCTCCGTGGGAAGCCCTATCATGTAATAGAGCTTCAGATTGAGCCACCCTTCCCTGAAAAGGGTGTCCACCGCCCGCTCGAAATCCTCCTCCTCGAAATCCTTGTTGATGACAAGCCTCAGACGCGGGGTGGCCGCCTCTGGGGCGATGGTAAAGCCGGTCTTCCTGACGGCCTTTATCCCACGAAGGACCTCCTCGTTGACCGCCTTGACCCGCAGGGAGGGCAGCGAGAGGGCATAATTGGCGCCTGAAGAAAGGAAACGCCTGTTGAATTCGTTTATCAGGGGAATAAGCCCGCTGTAATCGCCGGCGCTAAGCGATGTGAAGGAGACCTCCTCGTGGCCGGTTGCCGCCAGGGCCCGGCTCGCAAGCTCGATTATCCTCTCCGGGCTCCGCTCCCTCAGGGGCCGATAGATCATGCCGGCCTGGCAGAACCTGCATCCCATGGTGCAGCCGCGCGAGACCTCGATGTTCACCCTGTCGTGGACGGGCTGTGCGTAGGGGACAACGGGCGCAACTGGATAAGGGGCGTCTTCCAGCGATGCGATAATCCGCCGGCGCACCCGCACTCCCTCCAGTCCAAGAGATGGCACATAAACACCCTCAATTTGCGCAAGCGCTCTTAAAAGCGATTCACGCCGGCTGTCGCCTTCCCGCTTCCACCTGAAGACCGCCTCCAGCATCTCCGGGACGGCCTCTTCCCCGTCGCCGATCAGGAAGGCGTCGATGAAACGGGACATCGGGGCGGGGTTCACCGAGGCCGGCCCCCCCGCGATAACCAATGGCACTCCCCGCCTCTGCGCGCTTTCACGCGGGACTCCGGACAATGCCAGCATATTTAGGACCGAGGTGTACGACAGCTCGTACTGGAGGCTGAATCCGATGACATCAAAATCGCCAAGCGGCCTTCCGCTTTCAAGCGAGCCAAGCGGCAACCGGTTTTCCCTCAGATGGGCCTCGAGGTCCGTCCATGGGTGAAAGACCCTTTCCGCGGACGCGTAGGGGAGCCGGTTTATCATGTGGTAGAGTATCTTCAGCCCGAGGTGGGACATGCCCACCTCGTAGACGTCCGGAAAGGCCAGGGCCACCTTCAGCGGGGCTTCCTTCAGGACCTGGTTTACCTCGTTTCCCATATATCTGGAGGGTTTTTGGAATTTCAGGAGGCGCATTAAACTAGGATATCAACCCCCCGCCCTTTTTGACAAGTTCGCCAATTAATTTATAAATTAGATAGCGGGA
Source organism: Nitrospirota bacterium (assembly GCA_021825295.1). GTDB lineage: Bacteria > Nitrospirota > Thermodesulfovibrionia > Thermodesulfovibrionales > JdFR-88 > JAJYGJ01. The sequence continues at coordinate 1,862 of JAKAHV010000034.1, read as the reverse complement.
TTGGGGAAAAAAATCATCCTCCCCTAATCCCCTCCCGTCTGGGAGGGGATTTAACTAAAGGCGAGGGCCTTTTGTTAAACCCTCTCCCTGAAAAGGGAGAGGGTTGGGAGAGGTGTACTTTTTCAGGAGGACAGATGCACATAGGCGTAATTGGCGCGGGTTATGTGGGGCTTGTCACCGGGGCCTGCTTCGCCGAGTTCGGCGTAAACGTGATGTGCGCCGACAAGGACGAAGAGAAGATAAGGGCCTTAAAAAGCGGGAAGCTCCCCTTTTACGAGCCCGGCCTCGATTCGATTGTTGAGAAGAACGTAAAGAAGGGGCTCCTCAGCTTTACAACCAGGCTTTCCGATGCCGTTGGCCCGAGCCTTGTGGTCTTCATCGCCGTGGGAACGCCGCCCCGGGGCGACGGCTCCGCGGATTTAAGCTACGTGGAGGAGGTGGCGAAAGAGGTTGCCCTCAACCTTGACGGCTACAAAGTGGTCGTCACGAAAAGCACCGTCCCGGTGGGCACTGGAAGGAAACTGAAGGAGCTTATAAGGGGAAACCTCAGGGGGGAAGGCGGCAGTTTCGACGTCGCCTCCAACCCGGAGTTTCTGAGGGAGGGCTCGGCCATCGAGGATTTCATGCGCCCCAACCGGGTGATAATAGGGGCTGAAAGCCCGCAGGCGATCGCCATACTGAAGGACCTCTACAACCCCCTCTACCTCATCGAAACGCCGTTTGTCGTAACCGATATGGAGACCGCGGAGCTGATCAAATACGCCTCAAACTCCTTCCTTGCAATGAAGATATCGTATATAAACGAGCTTTCGCGGCTGTGCGAAAAACTTGGGGCCGATGTGCGCACCGTGGCCAAGGGGATCGGGCTGGACAGGAGGATAGGACCCAAATTCCTGCACGCGGGCCCCGGCTTCGGGGGCTCCTGCTTCCCCAAGGACACAAGGGCGATAATAAGCCTCGCCCGGGAAAACGGCATCGAACTCAAGATGATAGAATCAAGCGTGCTCGTAAACGAAGAGCAAAAAGCGCTGATGTCCGGGAAGATAAAAGACGCGATGGGCCCGCTTGAAGGCAGGACAATCGCCGTTTTGGGCCTGTCGTTCAAGCCCAACACGGACGACGTGCGGGAGGCCCCGGCCATAACCATAATAGAGAAGCTCGTAGGGGAGAAGGCGATGATAAGGGCCTACGACCCGGTTGCCGTCTCCACGGCAAAAAAGGCGCTTCCGGAAGAGGTGCTCTACTTCCAGGACCCCTACGAGGCCGCAAGGGGGGCGGACGCAATCGTGATCCTGACCGAATGGAACGAACTAAGGAACCTCGACCTGGACCGTTTGAAGAAACTCCTGAACAGGCCTTATTTCTTCGATTTAAGAAACATCTACGAGCCCGCGAGGATGCGCCAGGCCGGGTTCAAATATTACTCGGTGGGCCGGCCGTAAGAGTCTGGAATCTCCCCTGAGCTGAAATTGTAAAGTTTTCTGAAACTGTAAAGTTTGCCAACCAGCCATGTAAGGTTTCCCTTACACATCTCTTCACCGCGTTCTTTTTTAAAATAAAAACTATTCAAAAACAGGCACTTGTAAAGTTGTCTTCAAAGGCATTTTTTTTGCTATCTGATACTCCCGTAAATGAACCACCCAGCAGCAAGCTGCAGGGTATCTAAATCATCCCCCCCCTTGAGGGGAGGGGATAAAGGGGAGGGTGAATAATCAGGCGCCCTCTCCCAACCTCCCCCCTTGTATGATAGGAGACGGAGTGTTTATACGAGAGGAAACTTGCTATGAACTTAATTAAGGGTGTGGCAGACCGTTCTCCCCTTGGGACAACAGATCCCGTCTTTGAGCAGGGGTCGCCACACC
>JAKAHV010000058.1 GCA_021825295.1 Nitrospirota bacterium | reverse complement strand
ACAAGGAGAAAAGGAAAAATCGCCCGGAGGCGCAACAGCGTTGCGTTGAGGACGATTTTTTCTTGGCGACACCGTATGCTGCGATTTCAGCCTCTTGCAGCCGGAAGCGATTTTGAGATAGGTTCTAGATATCACATGCCCTTGAGAATATTTTGTTAATATTAAAATATGGCAAAAAAGGTCGTGGTCGGGATGTCCGGCGGGGTAGACTCCTCCGTTGCCGCCCTCCTTCTTAAAAATCAGGGTTTCGAGGTGGAAGGTCTCAGCCTCCTCATGTTCGAAACCAGGGGGGGCGAGGCGGCGGACCCGCGCTCCTGCTGCTCGCTTGAAGCCGTGGCGGACGCTGCTGAGACGGCGCGCGCCATAGGAATCCCACACGCGGTCGTCGACGCCAGGGACATCTTCATAGAAAAGGTGATCGAGCCCTTTGCCCTGGCCTACTCAAAGGGGCTTACGCCCAACCCCTGCATCCTCTGCAACCGGCACGTGAAAATCCCCCTGCTGATTGGGGCGGCCAATGAAAGGGGGGCGGATTTTATCGCCACGGGCCATTACGCCCGCATCAGCCGCGACGGGCAGACAATGAGGCTGGCGGCGGCCCTGGACGGCAAGAAAGACCAGTCGTACGTCCTTTACGCCCAGGAAATCGAGGAGCTGCGGAGGCTGGTTCTCCCGCTTGGCGAGCTTGACAAAAGGGAGGTGCGGAGGATGGCCAGGGAGGCGGGGCTTCCCGTGTTCAACCGGCCCGAAAGCCAGGAGATATGCTTTGCCGGGGGAAAGGACTTCATGGGCATGGTAAAGGCGGTTGTGCCCGGCTGCCCGCGGGAAGGCCCCATCCTGGACGAGGCTGGCAGGAGGATCGGCACCCACTCCGGCATTTCAGGCTATACTATCGGACAGAGGAAAGGGCTTGGCGGCGGCAGGGGCAGGCTTTGCGGGCAGGACCCCCGCCCACTTTACGTCTACCGCATAGACGCCGCCGGAAACGCCGTTTACGCCGGCGCGAGGGAGAAGGCGTTCATGAAGACGATAGAGGTGGAGGACCTGAACTGGCTCACCGATGAACACCGGTGGATGCGCGGGTTCGAGGCCGCCGTGAAGGTGCGCTCCATGATGAGGCCACAGCCGGCGATGGTATATCCGGTTGGCGAAGGCGCCCGGGTGGAATTTGAAGAGGCGCAGTGGGCGCCGGCGCCGGGGCAAAGCGCGGTCTTTTATGACGGGCAGACCGTAATAGGGGGCGGCATCATAAAGGCGGGACAAAACCCGGCGGGGAAAGGATTTTCATAGATGACCGAAGGCAGGGTCTTTTCCATTAACATAAGTGAAAAGAAGGGCATGAGGAAAAAACCCGTGCAAAGCGCCTATATAAGGGAAAACCACGGCATCGAAGGCGATGCCCACGCCTCGCCGCTCTGGCACAGGCAACTGAGCCTGCTGGCGATTGAAAGCATCCGGAAGACCACCATCCCCGTGAAGGCCGGGGAATCATCCGTGGGGGCCGAGGCGGCCCACGGGGAAGCCCGGGCCCATGAGCCGGGGGACTTCGCCGAAAATATAACAACCGAGGGGCTGACGCTCACGGCTCTGCCCGTAGGGTCCAGGCTGAGGATAGGCCAGTGCCTGGCCGAGGTCACGCAGATAGGAAAGCGCTGCCACGAAAAATGCGAGATATACAAGGAGACGGGCGACTGCATAATGCCCAGGGAAGGCATATTCGTGAAGATCATCGCGGGGGGATGGGTCAGAAAGGGCGACCCGATTATACCGCTATGATCAGGGCCGCCGTAATAACGCTGAGCGACAAGGGCTCGAAGGGGCTTCGGACCGACGAAAGCGGCCCCCTCATCACAAAGCTCCTCACGCCGATCGGCGCCCGGGTGCTCCACTACGAACTGATCCCGGACGAGCTCCAGACCCTGAAGGAGATGCTCATCCGGCGCTCCCTGATGGTCGACCTCATCATCACCACCGGCAGCACGGGGCTTGGTCCAAGGGACATCGCCCCGGAGGCGACGGCGGCGGTCATCGAAAGGGAGGTGCCGGGCATCGCCGAGGCCATGAGGGCACACGGGATGAAGATGACCAAACGGGCGATGCTCTCCAGGGGACTTGCCGGCACCAGGGGGAAATGCCTTATAATAAACCTGCCCGGCAGCCCGAAGGCCGTTGGGGAGGCCCTTGAGGCCGTAATTGAGGCGATCCCCCATGCGGTAAGCATGATAAGGGGAAGTGAGGAGGACTGCGCAAGATGACGGATGTATCGTTCCCCCTTGCCTTCGCGGCCGGCTTGCTCTCTTTTCTTTCTCCGTGCGTGCTGCCGCTTGTCCCCTCGTATATCTCCTTTATAACAGGGCTTTCCTTCGAAAACCTGACCGACCTTAAGAACGCATCCTCAAGCGAAAGGGCCGGCATCAGGCGGCTTACCCTGAAAAACTCCGCCGCCTTCGTCCTGGGGTTTTCGAGCATATTCATAGGGCTGGGCGCATCATCCTCCGCCATCGGACAGTGGTTCTTCCATTACCAGAAGGTGATACGCATCGCCGGGGGCATCCTCATAATAGTGTTCGGGCTCTTTATCTCGGGCATCCTGAAGCTGAATTTCCTCATGAGGGAAAGAAAATTCCACCTGAGGGGCCGCCCCGCCGGTTACGTCGGCGCCTTCCTCATAGGCATGACGTTCGCCGCGGGCTGGACCCCGTGCATAGGGCCCATACTGGGCAGCATCCTGCTTGTGGCCACCACCAGGGGCTCCGCCGTTTACGGGCTTAAACTGCTGTCCGTCTATTCCCTGGGCCTCGCGGTGCCTTTTTTCGGGGCGGCCCTGGCGATGAACAGCTTCCTGAGCTACTCAAGGAGCATAATGAAGTACATGCGCGTCGTGATGCTCGTCAGCGGCCTTATACTGACCGTCTTCGGCGTGCTGCTGCTTACAAACAGGGTGAGGGAGCTTTCGGAGCTGGTCAGCGGGCTCGGCATAAACACAGACAAACTGCTGAAGTAAAAGATCGCGGGAAAATACTGTTTTCTTCCGTTCTTAATTTGAGTATAATTGTTCATTTTTTAGGAACAAAAAACCTAAATCCATAATTATCATTTGATTTAATAATTATGGAATTTTATAAATTAATAAATAAAATTATCTAGACAAATTCAGTCATATATTCTAAAATTGCGGATTACGGACCGCGTTTGGAGAGCTAAACTATGAGTCATGTATGGAGACCGCTTTACGTCGTCGCAGGAATCGTCGCCGCTATTCTGATAATCAGGCATTTCGTGGTGCCCCCGCAGTTCGGCGTCTGGGAGAGGGGCTACATGTATGGCTGGCACAACAAGGCAGCGGAGACGTGGTGGGCCAACTTCCGGGTTGGCTACAAGGGCAGGGATTACTGCAAGGATTGCCACCCCGGCCATTACAAGCAGATAATGGCGTCGCCTCACGCGATAATACAGTGCGAGGACTGCCATGGCCCGGCAATCAACCATCCGGACAATCCCCCGAAGCTGCAGATCATCAAGAGCAGGCTTCTGTGCCTCAGGTGCCACACGAAGCTGCCGTATCCCACGTCGCTCAGGAGCCAGTTGCCCGGATTTCTGGATCCCAACCAGCACAACCCGGGTATTGAGTGCGTAAGCTGCCACAATCCTCATAGTCCCGTGCTTGGAGGCAATTAGTATGAGTCTGCAAAGAAGAGAATTCCTTAAGATAGTGGGCAGCACAGCCGTCGGCGCGGGAGCGCTCAGCGCCTTCCGGTTCCTGGCGAAGGGCGAGGCCGCCCAGATACTCGGCTCCGCCAACAAGAACCAGAAGTGGGTCTTCCTGGTAAACACTTATAACTGCGTGGGCTGCGGGATGTGCGTGCGCGCCTGCAAGCTTGAAAACGAGGTGCCCTACAATGCGCCGGTTTCAAGGACGTGGGTGGAGCGCTATGTAGAGCTGGACAACGGCACGGTGCTTGCCGATTCCCCCAATGCGGCAAGGGACGGGTTCACCGCCGACAACCCGATGGGCAAGACGATCAACCCCGCCGACATAACCAAGGCGTTCTTCGTCCCCAAGCTCTGCAACCAGTGCGAGAAGCCGCCGTGCGTCCAGAACTGTCCGGTGGGCGCCACGTTTTCCACGAAAGAAGGCATCGTGCTTGTCGACAGGACGTGGTGCATAGGCTGCGGCTACTGCATAATGTCCTGCCCGTACGGCGTCAGGTTCTTCCACCCGGTATACCACGTGGCGGAGAAGTGCACCTGGTGCTATCACAGGATCACGAAAGGGCTTAAACCCGCGTGCGTTTTTGCCTGCCCATTCGGCGCAAGGCAGATAGGCGACCCCACGAACCTCAACGATCCCGTCACAAAGACGATAGCCACGCAAAGGGTCGCGGTACTAAAAGATGAATACGGCACCAAGCCCCAGGTCTTCTATCTCGGGCTTGACCGGATAGTGAGGTAGGAAAAATGCACCAGTGGTATGTACACGGCTTCGAATGGACTCAGAAGACAGGTTTCGTCTATCCCAACGAGTTTATCACCTGGAGCATCCAGATTGTGATGTACCCCTTTTTAACCGGTCTGGTGGCTGGCGCCTTCGTCCTCAGCTCGCTCTACCACCTCTTCGGGGTGAAGGAGCTGAAGGACATGGCCAAGTTCGCCCTGGTCTTCTCCTTTGCGCTTCTGCTTGGCGCTCCGATACCGCTTATGCTCCACCTGCAGCAGCCCTTGCGCGGCGTTGAGATTTACATGACCCCGCATTTCACGTCGGCCATTTCGGCCTTCGGTATCGTTTATCTGAGCTATGCGCTGATCGTCTGCTCGGAGATATGGTTCCTCTACAGGCCCTTCTTCGTCCAGAGGTCGGCTGAGCTTGGCAAAAAGGGCGGACTGAGCGCCCTGCTCGGCTTCTTTTACGGCGTGCTTACCCTGGGCGCGAAGGACGTAAGCCCGAAGGCGGTGGAGGCGGACCACAAGGCCATAAAATTCCTGGCTGGCATAGGCGTTCCCGCCGCGTGCTTCCTTCACGGCTATGCCGGTTTCATATTCGGCTCCGTCAAGGCCAACGCGCTGTGGATGACGCCGCTTATGCCGGTCATCTTCATAATGAGCGCGATCATCTCCGGCATCGCGCTTTGCATGTTCACCTACACGGTGGTCATGGAGTGGAAGAAGCACGTTACGAAGAAGAGGCTGGCCAGGCACCTCAAAACCGGCGATACCCTTCCGGAGCTGCGCGCCACCGAGGTGGAGATGGTCAGGATAAGCGCCAAGTACCTGGTGGCCTTCATGATCGCCGCCTTCTCCCTGGAGCTGCTGGACCTCATATTCAGGGGCTACACCGCGGTCAAGAGCTGGGACATCCTCCGGGCGGTCATATACCAGAGGGACTGGGTGGACATCTTCATAAAACAGTACCTCTGCGGCTACATAATTCCCTTCATCCTGCTGCTGTGGCCGGGGCTTACGGTGAGGAGGGCGGTGCTTGCCACGGTCCTCGTCCTGTTCGGCGTCTACATGATGAGGTGGAACGTGGTCATCGGCGGCCAGGAGTTCTCCCTTACCTTCGACGGCTTCATGAACTACAAGATACCGATAATACCGCACAACATCGCCACCTTCAAGGAAGGCGTCTTCGGGGCCGTTACAGTGGGAATGCTGCCCTTTATCTTCTTCTTCTTCATCAACAAGCTGATCCCCTCTTTCCCGCCGGTGCATCACGAGGCGAAGACAAAGTAAAGAGGACTGGGTGTAAGAAAAAACCCGGCGGCGGCCCCGCCGGGTTTTTTTATTTCGGACGCGCTGAACCGCTCGGCCGCTAACGGGGCGGCACCTTTTCCCGCACGGTCTTTGTGATCCTCACCTTCCAGATGGATGGCCCTTGCTGAAGATACTCCCACGTGAACTGGTTTTCCCTCTCGTGCAGGAACTGATACCAGAGGGGTTTAGGCTCCTTTTCGAATGGTTGTATCCACTTACAGTCTAGCGGAAATCCGGTCCAGAGGTAAGGGCGAGGGAGGATAATTATCTGAAGAATATCAGCGTCTCAAGGATGAAAAGGGGCAAAAGCACCAGAAGCGAGCATTTTATCATATAGCCGAGGAAGCCCGGCATACGCACGCCGGATTCCCTGGCGAGGGAGAGCACCATGAAGTTTGGGGCGTTGCCCACATAGGTGAAGGCCCCGAAAAACACCGCGCCCGCCGATATTGCCTCAAGGTATGCGGGATGCTGCTTTATGAGAAGGCCGGCCGCCCTTCCCCCCTCCATGCCGGGATAGAAAGAGCCCAGCGCCATCTTGAAAAAGGCCAGATATGATGGGGCGTTGTCAAGGAAGCTTGAGAGCGCCCCGGTTGCCCAGAAATAATGGGACGGCCGGTTCACCGCCCCCAATAAAAAACCCAGGCGCCCCGACGGGCCAGCCTGCAGAATGTCCAGGCACGGCGTCATGCAGACAAAAAGGCCCGCAAATATCATGGCCACTTCCTTCAAGGGAAACCATGTGAACCCGTTTTCAGCCCGGATATCCCGCGGCGTAAAAAACATCGAGCAAAGGGCCATCAGGAAAATCAGAAGGTCCCGCGCTATCCCGGAAACCTCCCTCTGCACTCCGAGAAAGCCGACCCGGCCAAGGCGCATATGCCCGCCCGCAATAAGAGCGCCTGTCACCACGAGAAGAAAGACGAAATTTTGCGCTCCCCTTATCCTGAAAGACCTTTTTTGCCCGGCATCCCCCGGCCTCTCGTATCTATAGACCAGCCGGTCTGCCAGGTAATAGACGCCCGTCAGCAGGCCGGCTGCAAGGAGCATGGGAGGCAGCAGCCTGAGGGTCCAGAAAAAGGGCACTCCCATCAGGTAGCCCAGAAAAAGCGGGGGGTCCCCAAGGGGCGTGAGCGCTCCGCCCATATTTGCCACCAGGAAAATAAAAAAAACCACAACGAGCGTCCTGTTTTCCCTGTGGGCGTTCGCCCTCAGCAGCGGGCGTATCAGCAGCATCGCCGCGCCGGTCGTGCCCATGACAGAGGCAAGCAGGGTGCCGGCCAGCAGCATGGCCGCGTTGCCCCCCGGCGTGCCGCGCGCGTTTCCCGTGATCAGTATCCCGCCTGATATCGCGTACAGGGCCCCAAGAAGAATGATGAAGGGCAGGTACTCCCTAAGCAGCATGGCCATAAAACTCTCAAGCGCCGGCCCCCCGTAGAGCGCAGCCAGCGGCGCAAAGGTCAAAAACCCCCAGAAGGCCGATACCTTGCCGAAATGCTCGCGCCAGAAGCCGGGGGCCGCAAGCGGAATGACGGCCATCGAAACAAGCATGCCCAAAAAGGGCGCCACGCTCCACAGCGGCAGCGCGGCGCCATAATTTTCACCTGGAAACGTAACTGGCGTCCCCTCTCTGGTTTTTCTTTTCCCTGTTTTACGGCAGCATCAAGGCCGGGGTTATTATATCACGCGGTTCCAACTACCCCATTTTGGGCCTGCGTCAGATTTGTGGGGCAAGGCGGGGCATCCGCCTGCTCCTTCCGTTCAGCGCGCGGTTCCGGGCGTAGGTCCCGCCGCGGCGGGATTGCCGCTAAGGGCGAATATCAAGCCATTGTCAAGATGCAGCCCGCCGTGATCCGT
>JAKAHV010000057.1 GCA_021825295.1 Nitrospirota bacterium | reverse complement strand
ATTTTTTAAATACGCACTCCGTGCTCGGGACGAAATACGCGGAGGCGCTCTCGCATTATGACAAGTCCAACAAGCTGAGCTACCACATTGTGGACAAAATGGTCGCCGGCATCGACCGCCAGCCAACCGACAACATGGACAAAATGGTGAAATTCATCCAGGACAACGGCGAAAGACTTCTCGCCAGGTCAGAAAAGAAGGCAAACTCCGAAAACAGGTTTGCACTCGCCGTAAACATGGTCTTAAGCCTGGTTTCGCTCGCCCTGATCACCATCGGGTCAATCTTCATAATGAAAAACCTGCTTAAAACGCTCGGCGGCGAACCCTCCCGCGTAAATGAGGCCGCAAGGGAGATCGCCGGCGGCAACCTCGCCATAAGTCTGGACGGAAGCGGCGCGGACGAAGCCAGCATGTACGCCAGCATAAAAACAATGGCCGAACAGCTCCGGTCGGTCATAACCGGCATCAAATCCGCCGCGGGCAACGTGGCGGGCGCAAGCGAGGAGCTGAGCGCGAGCTCCGTACAGATGTCAAACGGCATCTCGCAACAGGCGGGCAAGGCCGCCCAGATAGCGGCCTCCTCCGAAGAGATGTCCCAGACCGTTGCCGGAATAGCTAAAAACTCCTCCCGGATGGCGGACTCGGTAAAAAGCACGGTAAGCACCGCGAGAGAAGGTGAAGATATCGTAAAAAAATCCATCCAGGAGGTCAGGGCCATCGCCGGTTCGGTCGGGGAATCCTCAAGGCTCATATCGCTGCTGGCGGGCCGCTCAAAGGAAATAGGGGAGATAATAGAGGTCATAAACGGCATAGCCGACCAGACCAACCTGCTTGCCCTGAATGCGGCGATAGAGGCCGCAAGGGCCGGAGAACAGGGAAGGGGTTTCGCCGTGGTGGCTGAGGAGGTAAGGAAACTGGCTGAAAAAACGGCCAGGTCGACCGCCGAGATCAGCGGCATGATCATCTCCATACAGAACGACGTGCAGCAGGCCTTCAGCTCAATGGAGGAAGGGACAAAAAGGGTTGAAACGGGAGTGGAATTCGTCTCAAAGGCCGGACTGGCGCTGCAGGACATAGTAAACAGCGTTACGGGGCTGGAGTTGATGATACAGCAGACAGCCTCCGCAACCGGGGAGATGTCAACCACCTCCGGCCAGATAAGCGGCGATATAGAATCCATCGCGGACATCTCGAAGGAGTCTTCCGCCGCGTCGGAGCAGATAGCGCGGTCGGCCACCGAGCTTTCGAGGCTTTCCTTCGGGCTGCAGCAGACCGTGGGGCATTTCAAGACCTGATACGGACAGCGGTTCGGGTTTACGCGCGCGCTCAACCGGAAGTTGCTTTTCAAACCGCCTTGTGTTACATTTACGCGGAAAATAAAAGGGAGAGACCTCAACTGAAGGGGGAAATTCAGAATGGAAAAGTCTATCGATAAGGCGACGCTCGGCATGATTGCAAAGTCCGGGAGGCAGAAGATACCCCTCGTATGGGACAGATACGAGAGACAGAAGCCGCAGTGCGGCTTCGGAGAGGCCGGACTCTGCTGCAGGCACTGCATGCAGGGGCCCTGCCGGATAGACCCCTTTGGCGAAGGTCCCCAGGAGGGGGTTTGCGGGGCCACGGCAGACACCATGGTCGCCAGAGGACTCGCAAGGGCGGTTGCCGCCGGCACGGCCTCGCACGGAGGGCATGCCAAACATATGGCCCGCACGCTTCTCATGTCAGCCGAAGGCAGGGCGCCGGACTACCCCGTCAGGGACGAGGCCAAGCTCCGGGCGGTGGCGGAGAGGTCGGGAATAAATACGGGCTCGCGCAGTACAAGGAAAATCGCGGCCGACCTCGCAAAAAAGGCCCTCGATGAATTTTCCGAGAAGGACTCGCCCCTTGCCTGGGCGGCCACCACCGTCACCGGCGGCAGGGTCCGGACTTTCCTTAAACATGGGGTTGTGCCCACGGGGATCGACAGCGTGGTTTCAGAGATGATGCACCGCACCACCTACGGGGTGGACGCAGATCCCGTGAACCTGCTTTTGGGCACCATCAAATGCGCCCTCGCCGACTACGCCGGCTGCCACATGGCCACCGACCTGGCGGACATACTCTTTGGCACGCCGCAGCCCGCCCTAACCAGGGCAAATCTCGGAGTCATAAGGAAGGACGCGGTCAATATCGCTGTTCATGGCCATAATCCCCTTTTAAGCGACATGATAGCCCAGGCGGCGTCAGATGAAGACCTCGTGAACAAGGCCAGGGAGGCCGGGGCGCCCGGAGGCATCAATGTCGTAGGTATCTGCTGCACCGGAAATGAGGTCATGATGAGGCGCAAGATACCGCTGGCCACTAGCTCGGTCTCCCAGGAGACGGCCATCCTTACCGGGGCTCTGGACGCGATGGTCGTGGATTACCAGTGCATCATGCCCTCGCTTGCAGGCATCGCCGAATGCTTCCACACAAAGCTCATAACCACGATGCCCATAGCCAGGATACCAAAGGCATCGCATATTGAATTCAATGAGGAGAAGGCCGGGATGCAGGCCCGGCAGATCATCAGCGAGGGGATATCGGCCTTCAGGCAGCGGGACCCCAAAAAGATCGACATACCCGGCGTAACGGCCCCGGCGCTGGCGGGTTTTTCGGCGGAGGCCATAATATCCGCGCTCGCCGTCGTAAACGGGGAAGACCCGCTAAAACCCCTCATCGACAGCATAGCGGCCGGCAATGTCTACGGCGTATGCCTCTTCGCGGGCTGCAACACCGTCAAGGTCGCGCAGGATTTCAATTACATAGAGATGGTAAAGCGGCTGGCGAAGAAAAACGTCCTTGTCCTCGCAACGGGCTGCGCCTCCGGGGCATTCGCGCGGCACGGGTTCATGAGCCCGGAGGCAACGAACCAGTACGCCGGCGACGGGCTGAAAACCGTGCTCACCGCAATCGGGGAGGCCGCCGGCTTGAACGGGCCGCTGCCTCCGGTGCTGCACATGGGCTCATGCGTCGACAACACAAGGGCGGCGGACGTTGCCGTGGCTATCGCCAACAAACTTGGCGTGGACCTGGACAGGCTTCCCGTGGCGGCGTCGGCGCCGGAGCCGGTGACCGAAAAGGCAGTCGCCATCGGCACGTGGGCGGTGGCGGCCGGCCTTCCCACGCACCTTGGAATAGTGCCCCCTGTAATCGGAAGCAAGACAGTCACCGGGGTGCTTACGAAAACGGCAAGGGACCTGTTCGGCGGCTACTTCATAGTGGAGCCCGATCCCTTGAAGGCAGCCGATGCGCTACTGGAAACCATGGCCGAAAGGCGAAAAGGCCTCGGCCTTTCCGCCTAGACAGGAGGCCACCTTATGGAAGTCATTTACGTAAGACCGGAAAGGTGCATGGGATGCAGGAGCTGCGAGATGGGATGTATGGTCCAGCATTCCAAGGCCAAATCGCTTGCTGGCGCCATCCTCGGCGGGGAGCGTCCCCGCAAGAGGCTGTTTGTCGAGGACGCGGACGGCTCAAGGATGCCCGTTTTGTGCAGGCACTGCGAGGATGCCCCGTGCATAAAGGCATGCATAAGCGGCTGCCTCTACAAGGACGAAAAGGGGTTCGTCAGGAGACACAAGGAGAAATGCATAGGGTGCTGGAGCTGCGTCATGCTCTGCCCCTTTGGGGTGATAACGGCGGACCCGGAAAACCATATTGCCGTAAAATGCGACCGCTGCCACAAGCTGGACGTCCCCGCATGCGTGGCGTCATGTCCAACAAAGGCGCTTGTCCTCAGGGATGTTGAGCAGATCCCCGCTGAAAAAAGAAGGAGATTAGCGCTTTCAGAGACGACCGGCCGGGAGGTGGCATAAATGCATCACGTCATCCTGGGCGGAAGCATCGCGGCGGCATCGGCTGCCGCAGCGATAAGGGGAAAGGACCCCCGGGCGGAGATCACCGTAGTTTCGCCGGAGACACCCTTTTACTTCAGGCCCCTCATCCCCATGCTCATGGACGGCTCCCGCAGGATGGAAGACATCTCCTACGCCGGCCAGGTCAAAGACGTCACAAGGCTCATCAGTGACAGGGCCGAGGGGCTGGATACGAAGCGATGCGTGGTGGCGCTGGAGTCGGGAGGAGAGCTGGGCTATGACAGACTGCTCATAGCAACGGGCAGCGCCCCCTTGATTCCGGAGATACCGGGCGCGGGCGCTCTCCTGCCACTGAGGACCGCAGCCGACGCGCTTGAGCTAAGAAAGGCCGCCTCAAACGCGAAGGACGCCCTGGTGGTGGGCGGAGGGCTTGTTGGAATCAAGGCGGCCCTTGCGCTTGGCAAGCTCGGGCTCCGGGTCACGATAGTGGAGAAGCTTGCCCATCTGCTCCATCCCAGGCTTGATTCCAGGGGCGCCGCCGCTGTCGAAGAGCGGCTTAGACTGTACGGCATCCGTGTAATCACCGGCGAGACGGTCGCTGAAGTCTCAACCGGGAAAGCGAGGCTTTCGGGGGGCGCCTTGATCGAGGCCCCGCTCATTGCCGTGGCAATCGGCTCCGCCCCATGCACGGGCTGGCTCCGCGGCTCGGGCTTAAAGGCCGACGGGGGGATTTGCGTTGATGAGAACCTCATGGCCGGAGCCGGGGGGGTTTTCGCAGCGGGTGATGCCGCAAGCTTCACGGACACGGTTACCGGCCTGAAAATAAACAGCGCCCTTTGGACTAATGCCGTCGAGATGGGCAGGATCGCGGGCGAGAACATGGCCGGCGGCAAGCTTGTCTGCCCTGGCATATGGCGGGTCCTGAACGCCACGGAGATATGCGGCATACCGATGGTATCGGCGGGCAAGACAGAGGCGGACCCAGGTGAAGAGGCATATGCCGGCGGGCATTTCGGATACCGGAAACTCATCTTCGACGGCCCAAGACTGAAGGGGATGCTGTTCATGGGCGACGTAAAGGGGGCTGGCATCTACACCAATATCATCAGAAACCGGACCGAGCTTTCGGAGAGACAGAAGCAAAAGGCAATAGAAGCCACCCTGGGCTATGCGGACTTCGCCATGGCCGGCGCGCGCTGAAATTTTTTGCCTTGATGCCCGGCCCACGCGCCGGGGTAAAAACGCGCTGCGGAGGCCCCTATCTTATGGGTTCCTTGATGCTTATCGCGCCGCGCAGCTCGCCAAGCTTGTACCCGGTTGCCTTGTCGTGCGGATACCGCTTCTCGATAATGGCCCGGACTTCGGGGGATATCTGCGATTCGGAGCCATGGCATGCAAGGCAAGGCGGCTTTATGGCAATGGCCTTCATGTAGCGGAAGAATTGGCCGTCCGGCTCGGTAACCACCTCGGAATAGCTCATCTGGTCAATCGGTTCGCCCTTTGCGGCCCTGCTTTCAAACATCTTCAGCACTTTCTGCTCCCATGCATCAGGCATTCCCAGAAGCGGATTGCGCACCCTTGTGCCAACACGCGTCACCTTCCAGCCGGTCTCGCGTGACAGCCGCCCGGCAATCCGGGGCGCAAGCCTGCTGCACACATCCACGGCCCTGACTGGGCCGCCGGCAGCCATTTCCTTCTTCAGCGCCTGGGCCAGTTGCCTTATAAAACCCTTTGCCGTCATGGCGGCCTGCTGCTGCCTGGCAGCGTCAGCGGCAAATCCAATGCCCGAAGACAGCATCAGCATGCAGACAAACACAGGGACCACTCTGGCGGCAAAACGTTTCATAAGACCTCCTTTTTTTGCTCTTCCGATTTTTGTGTGGGCAATAACGGGGCTTAAATTGTATATCTGCCCGGCCCTTTCGTTCGTGGCGCGGTTCCGGGCGTATGCAAACGCCGCTATTGCCTTGTCCTCAGGGCGACTGGCGTAAGGTCATCAAGATGCAACCCGCCGTGATCCGTCCGCTCCCCCCCTCTCTCAAGAACCGGGCAGATATCAGCCTTTCCAGAAATATCAGCTATCTCGCAAAGAATTCCTGAAAACCTTCTTTTTTTACCCCGGGAAACGTTCGAACACCACCGGCCTCCCGTAAAGGGCGATTGTAAAAAACAAGGTTATAAGATCATATCATAATTGAGATTTTGGAGTCACTTCCCCGATTGATTCTTGGGAAAAATAATTATAGAATCTAAAAAAATAATGAATGGCAAATTGCAAGTTTTCAGAACCTATCTCAAAATTGATTTTGAAGCGAAAGAGAGAGGAAATCGTGGCAGACAAGGAAGAAAAGGGGAAATCGCCCGGAGGCGCAGCAGCGCTGCATTGAGGACGATTTCCCCTTTATGACACTGTATGCCGCCATTTCAGCCTCTTGCAGCCAGAAGCGAATTTGAGATAGGTCCAAATTGTTTGCCGCCATAAACCAGTAATCCCACACACACCCCCCAAAAATGCCCCAGATATGAAAAGGAGACAAAATGAGACGCAAGACAAATTTAGGCGTTTTGGCCGTAGTATTTGGCATCCTGCTGCTGTTTTCGTTTTCGACCGCAAGCTACGCCGTGACAGACGCCGGGCAACCCCTGGTTGACTCGGCCTGGCTGGCGAAAAACAAGGACAAGGTAATCATTGTTGATGTCCGCAACAAGGGGGCTTATGAGGCCGGGCACATCCCCGGTGCCGTGAACATCCCGGTGAACGACCTTCAGAGCAAGCCGGACGCCATCCTGTACCCCGTTAAAAAGCTCGACATGATACTCGGGGAAGACGGACTGAATCTGGGCAGCGATGTGGTGCTGTGCGGCGCTGGGAGGGAAATGGCATATCTTGAATACTGGATGCTCGATTACCTTGGAATGAAGCGCATCCATGTGCTCAACGGCGGCATCGAAGCGTGGAAAGGCGAGGTCTCGACTGCCGCAAAGAAACTGCCGCCCACCACGTTCAAGGCGAAACCGGACCCCGGCAAATATGCCACTACCGGGTACGTCAGGTCGCATCTGCACAAGCCGGGTGTAGTCATCCTGGACGTCCGCACCCCCGGCGAATACATGGGCACCGACGTCAGGTCCCTCAGAGGCGGGCATATCCCGGGCGCCATAAACATGAATTATGCGCATAATTTCGAGCGCGGCACCACAGTCCTTAAGCCCGTCTCCGAGTTGGCCAGGATTTACTCCAGGCTGAGCAAGAAGAAAGAGTTCATTACCTACTGCCAGACGGGCACCAGGGCGGCCAATGCGTATTTCGTGCTGAGAATGCTCGGGTTCCACCGGGTCAGAAACTACGACGCCTCCTGGATAGTATGGGGAAGCGATGTGAGCCTGCCCGCAGACGATGTGAGCTACTTCAATTTTGTTCCCGTTATCAAGGCGATCAAGAAGATGGAGAAGCTCGAAAGGAAATAGGCACGAAAGGAAATAGGCTATGTAACTTGACAATCGTCCGGGGAATTGGTACATTCATAAGCATTTTGGCATGTGTCTTCTGCTTACAGGCGGTAAACTTTCAGCCGGCGCTTGGCGTCTTGTCCGGCCATGGCCTGGAGGGTCCGTCTAAGGCAGAAGGCAGAAAAAAGGAAACCCTGAAGGCCACGGAAAAAATCACTCCGTGGCCTTTTTATTTGGCTCTTCAGGGTTTAGTATGGGTCAAGATGGCAGGGGCACAGGGTTGAGAGGGCGGGGAAGGCTGTTATCTCCTCTCCCTTGAGCAACTGTGATTTTTGTCAAGGGTTATTTGGGGTTAAGCAAGTTGAAAAATCAGCTTGC
>JAKAHV010000056.1 GCA_021825295.1 Nitrospirota bacterium | reverse complement strand
CAACCGCTGAAGGGGCCAAAGGCGAGCCTGTACCGGTGCTTCTTCGCATAAAGGCCCCGGCCGTGCTTCCAAACAGGATAAAGGCCAATCTCAAGGGATGTTTCGTGATCGCCGAGGGCTACGGGAGTCTGGCCGACGAAAGGGCGCACCTGAGGCTTGTGACTCTTTCCTGCATCGCCAGAAACGGCGGCGCGGTGATCGACCAACCGGTGAAAGGCTTCGTGGTGGACGATGACGGGAAGATAGGGCTTCGCGGCAGGGTGGTCTCCAAGATGGGCTCAGCCCTGGCCAGGAGTTTTATCGCGGGATTTTTCGGGGGCATCGGGTCCGCCACACAGGTGGCCGCGCAGACCACGAGCATAAGCGCGCTTGGCTATACCCAGACCGTTCAGCCTTCAAAGATACTTGAGGCCGGGGTTGGCGGCGGCATCGCACAGGGCGCAAATCATCTCGAACAGTTCTACCTGTCCCTGGCCAAGCAGTCCATGCCCGTGGTGGAGGTCGGCGCGACAAGGGACGTTACCTTGGTCATAAGCGAGGGGAGCAACCTTCAGATAAAGAATTTCTGTAACCAGATGGGAGACAACAAATGCGGAAATTGATTTTTTACTTCTTATTATTCCTGGCTTTTGCGCTTGCCGGCTGCGCCGGTGCCATGAACCCCTACAGCTCTTCGTTTTCCTGCCCGAATTTCAAAAACGGCAGATGCGTTTCCGTGGAGGACGCGTATAAAGACAGCACGGATGGAAAGTACCAGGACCTCTGGAAGGAAAGCGGGGCCGGCAAAAGCAAAAAAGAGAAGGCGGCGCCGACGCAAGCGGACCTCTATCAGAGCGCCCTTTACGGCAGGCTTAACGGGCTTTTAAAAAGCCCCGTATCTCCCATGGTCGTGCCGCCCCAAGTGATGAGAGTACTCATCCTGCCATACACGGGAAGGAACAATGAGCTTTATATGCAGCGCTACGTCTACCTGTTTCTTTCCGGGCCCAGGTGGCTTCTTAATGACGCGGTTTCGGGGACTGCAAGATGAGCTTTCTTTTCGACTTGCTATTCGGAAAAAACGGCGGCCATACGCATAAGGAGCTGGAGGCGATGACCGAGAGGAGCAGGTTTTCAGATTACCTGCCCTGGCTTGCTTACGACAGGGAGAACAAAACTTACTGGAACATAGACGGCACGGCGGGCTTTCTATGGGAGTGCGGCCCCATGGCCTTCGCGGGAGAAAAGACGGCCTCAACGCTTGAGGGCCTGATGAGGATCGGGTTTCCGGAAAACTCCGTCCTCCAGTTCATACTGTATGCCGACCCGTACATAGAGCCAATACTGTCCCATTACGCCTCTCTTAAGACAAGGGACAACCCGGTGGTGAAAAAGGCGGTTAAAAGTTTTTCATCGTTTCTGGCCCGGAAGGCGAAGACCAATGGCGGGATTCCTTTGAGGAACTTCAGGCTCTTCGTTGCCGTAAAAATCCCGCGGGACCCCGGCCTTAACCTGGGTGATGCGCGGGGCGCGGTTGAAGAGATTCTCAAAGGCGCCGGCCTCGGTCCGGTCCCCCTGGAGCCGGAGGCGTTTGTCGATCTTATGCGGAGGCTCTTTAACGAGCACGCCGGGCCGGCAAACAGCAGTTATGACTCCGGCATCCCGATCGGCAAACAGGTGATCTTCTCCGAGACGGACATCGAAAAACATTTTTCGTTTCTCCGGGTCGGCGGGAAATATTTCAAGTGCATTACCCCAAAGACGTTTCCGCCCGAGGCGGACATGCTCCTTTCTAACGCGATCATCGGCGGCTGGGAGGGGATCGTTTCGGACATGGATCAGTTCCAGACCCCGTTTTTATATACACTCAGCGTCGTCTTTCAGGACATGAAGGCGGGCATACGTGCCAAGTGCAGCCTGGTCCTTCAGCAGCAGGTGGCAGGCAGCATTGCGCCTTCGCTCATGCGGAAGCAGAAGGAATACCTCTGGGCTGTGGACGAGCTGGACAAGGGGACGAAGTTCGTGAGGGTTATTCCGGAAGTCTGGGTCTGGGGGAAAAGCGAGAAGGAGGCCGCGGACTCGGCCGTAAAGGCCAAAAGGATCTGGGAGTCGCAGGGGTTTACCATGCAGGAGGACAAGGGCATATTGCCCATACTATTTCTGTCCGCCCTGCCTTTCGGCCTTTATGCCTCTGGCAGAAACATAGATAACCTGGAAAGGGATTTCATAGTACCCGCGGATACGGCCTCGGTGCTTCTTCCCGTTCAGGCCGATTTCGCCGGCGCTGGCAGGCCTGCGCTCCTTTTTACGGGCAGGAAGGGCCAGGTGCAAGGACTCGACGTCTTTGGCTCCTGGTCCAACGGCCACAACATCTACATAGCGGCCATGACCAGAAGCGGCAAGTCCTTCATGGTCAACTACCTTGCCTTCAATTACTTCGCGATGGGGCATAAGGTGCGAATCATAGACATCGGCGGCAGCTACAAGAAGATGGCCCGGATGTTCGGAGGCCGGTTTCTGGAATTCTCCGGGGAATCGGACATTTGCCTGAACCCCTTTACGAACGTAGCGGACATCAAGAAGGAATCCTCGGTCGTTGCCTCCATAATCGTCCAGATGGTCTACTCGGCCACGGATAAGGTACCCCATGATTCCGCGGAGACGATAATGACCCTCATAAAGGCGGCCGTGGAGTGGGCGTACAAGGCCGAAGGCGCAAACGCCTGCGTGGACACAGTCCACAGTTGGCTGAACGAGTTTCCAAAACACGCCGTCGAGTACGATTTCGGCTGCGAAGGTGAAAAATGCGCAGAAGACCTCATGGCCCTGGCCCATACCCTGGCCTTTAACCTGACGAAATTCACCTCGAAGCACGCATATGGCAAGTGGTTTAATGGCAAGGCCACCTTCGACATATCGAGAGACGAGTTTGTCGTGCTGGAGCTTGAGCACCTGAAGCCAATGAAGGACCTCTTCCGTGTCGTGACCCTCCAGGTCGTAAACGCCGTTACCCAGGACCTCTATCTTGGCGACCGCTCGCGCCCCACGTTCATTATCTTTGACGAGGCCTGGCAGTTTCTCACGGCGGAGGGGATGATGAACGAGGTGATCGAGGAGGGTTACAGGAGGGCGGCCAAATATAACGGGAGCTTTTCGGTCATTACCCAGTCCATTCTGGATCTGAAGCGCTTCGGCAAGGTGGGCGAGGTCATAAACGCAAACTCCGCCTTCAAGTTTTTTTTAGAGTCTGCGGATTTCGAGAAAGCCCTCGCCGAGAAGCTCATAGACTATGACCCCTTCATCATGAGGATACTAAAGACCCTCAAAAGCAACCGGCCCAAATACTCCGAGATATTCATGGACACGGGTGGAGGCGTTGGCGTGGCCAGGCTCATGGTGGACCCCTGGTCCTATTACGTCTACACCTCGGACCCGGACGAGATCGTGGAGATAGAGAGGCTTGTCGAAGGCGGGATGTCTTACGAGGACGCCATATCCGAGATGGCAAAAAGAAGGGATAACGATTGAAAACACTTGCGGTCAGCAGGCAGTTCGAATATATGCTTGAAAAATGCCGGGCAGTTGAAGGTCCTGATGGCGACGGCAGTTACCATGTGGACCGCGTGGGTGAGCTTGCGTACCATATAGCCCTGGCTTTGGGCATTGCCCCTGGACCGGCTCTTGAACTGGGTCTGGC
The DNA here is from genome assembly GCA_021825295.1 of Nitrospirota bacterium. GTDB lineage: Bacteria > Nitrospirota > Thermodesulfovibrionia > Thermodesulfovibrionales > JdFR-88 > JAJYGJ01. The sequence continues at coordinate 4,496 of JAKAHV010000056.1, read as the reverse complement.
CTCAAAGATACATGACATCGGCAAGACCGCTGTCGATCCACATATCCTGGGCAAATCCGGACGCCTCACACCGCAAGAGTGCGAAGCGGTAAGAAAGCATACGGTCCTTGGCGCGGAGATCATATCCGCCAATAAAGACTCCATTTTCGATAAGGCGCGAAAAATAGCATTGTTTCACCACGAACGTTGGGACGGCGCGGGCTACCCTCACGGGCTTAAGGAGAAGAATATCCCCCTTTCCGCCCGGATTACCGCAGTGGCCGACAGCCTGGACGTTATGACGCATAGGCGGCCATACAAGGTTTCCTGGCCGGCCGAAGTGGCCATAGAAAATCTTGTCGCGGACAGCGGCAAACAGTTCGACCCGGAAATTATCTGGGTCGTCGCCGTAAGGCCATATAAATTTTTGCAGCGCATATGCAAGGTTGGCCGGAGAGGCTTTTAAAGGTGAGGACTTTTTTTATCGGACCTATGGTTTTTCTCCTCGTCTTTATGAGTATTGCCGCCGTTTCCTCTGGCAATCCCCTCACGGACGCCCAAAACGCTGCCACGGGGCTCGAAAACACGGTGTCGGCGAGCTATGGATCACAGGCTGGCATACAGCAAAACATCAGCAACCCCCTTACAAGCAGCAACACTCTAATGACCACGCTCGATAAGACCCAATCCTTTAATGCGCAGCTTTCCTGCCCTTCTTCAGGCGCGTTTCTTTCTGTCCTTGTGCAGCCTGCTTCAACCGGCGACCTGCAGACTGTTATAGCGAGCGAGGACCTGGACATGGACGGCAAGCCTGATTACAGCTACCAGCTTCCGGTACCAGTTTCAGGCGTTTGCGCAAACGGGTTTATTTCATGCGATCCCGGGACCTGGAACAACTGCCAGGCTTACAAGTGGGCCGTGGACGGCAGCCTTCATGTGTCGGCCGCCGCGACGAATCTTACAGACCTTGGCGGCTGCTACTGCATCAACACTTCATGCGGAAGCAGCCTTGTCTGGAACAACATGGCCATTGTCCTTAAAGACCTTGGAGGAGGTATTGCCGGGGCTCTTCAAAAAGCGGATCCGCAGCTTTCGATTTCAAACGTGAACACAAGTGACACCGTCATAAGCTATTACGGCCAGAAGGCTGGGGGCTGCCAAAGCGCGGGCGGCGGAACAGGCTCCGCCTCGCCTGAGCAATATTTTTCGAACCCATATGCGATGAAAGGCGACGCACAGAACCTGGCGCAGGCGGAGTCCTCCAATCCAAACAGTTATTACAGCGAGCTCGAAGACGCCCAGAACATGTCTACCGGGAACGTGCAACTACAGCAATGCGCGATATCCCGGGTCCTCCAGTGTTCGGGCAGCAACCCTGGGTATACCGACAACGTGGATGACGGCTGCCAGGCCCTGGAGGCCAATTCCAATTGCCAGCTCAGGGATGAAACCGTGGACGGTGTTCAGACATGGCTCAACTTCGCCTCCACGGGGCTAGCGCCCCTTGCCCCGGCCTGCGATTCGTTCACGGTGCAAAACATTGCGGCGTGCCCTGGCTTTACTGGTACAGTGAGTTTTTCTGGCGCCCACTATCTTATCTTTGTGGGCAGCGGAAATCAGATCAATGTGGAGTTCCTCTGGGACACGTGCTGGTGCGTGCGGGGGATACAGACCATCTATCTGCCTTCAGGGATTACGGCTAGCGGCAGCGCGGAAGTCAGTTTCTATCAGGACGGAAGGTCCCAGACCGTGAAGATCGTTGGCATCGGAAGCAGCCTCAATTTTTACGACGGGGGAGGAAATTTTAACGGCCAGATCAATCTCTCCGGCGCGACCATCTCCGGGACCGCATATTTCAACAGCTCTGGGTCCTGCGCGCCTTTTACCATTACCGGACAGGGAGACAAGATATTTTTTACAAGCTGTGGGACGTTCTCTCTCAGTATCCCGTCCACCTGCCCACTTGGAAGCCAGTACGCCTGCATATCGAGGGCCTCAAGCGGAGTGCTAAGCGGATCGTCCGTGAATGGGACAAGCTACACCTGCCCCATCGATACCAGTAACGGTGGAGACCCTATCTGTTTTACGCCTCCGGCCACTTATACCTTATGCCCGGATTTTCTGGAGAAAGACCGGACCTATTATTGCACGGGCAACGCACCGTTTGATTTCAGCGCCGTCCAGAAAAGGGCGGGAAACGTCCTTTCGACCGAAGCGGACAACGGGACAAGCTTTTACTATCAGGACTTAAGGCAAAACTCTTCGGGAGGCTGGGTGTATAACGGCGTTACCTCGGGTCTGCCCCCCAGGGACACGCCGTCTGATTGCGAGCAGGCGTGCAAGACGGAAAAGACCGTTACGGACACTCAGGCGGCACTGCTGGGGTCCAACCTACCATCGAACGCCTCGCAATATCAGGCCAACAACACCCAAAGCATCCAGTATTTCTACAAGACCTGCGCAAACGGCAAATGCCCCGTCGGGCCCGGGGAGACGATCGTTGAGGACTGCCAGTGCATCGACGATTTTGGGAAGGCTGCGGGGATAATGCAGAGCCTAAGAATGGCCGGGCAGGACCTTGTCTGCTCGGACGGCACCGCGGAGCCGCTTCAATGAAAATGGATTATCTCGGGAAAATAACCAAGCTGCTTCTGCTTGTATTCGTAATCGAGCTAATTGGTCCCATTGCGCCCGTCTTGCCGCGGTTAGGCATAGCGCAAGCCTTTGCGGACCAGTGGGTCTGCGGTCAGGACCTGAACAATGATGGAAACGTCTCCGACCCCGGGGAAACGGCTAATTGTACGGCAACTCAGCAGGGGCAATTGTGCCCCATAAGCGCAACTGATTGTACTCAAACTCCGGTGCCTGTTACCTTGACGGGGAATGTAACCATACCTGCCGGCAATACCTTTACCGTATCAGGTTCCGGGAACCAGCTGATTTTTTCCTGGCAAGGCGGCAGCGGGACAATAACGGCGAATGGCGGCGTAACTTTTTCAGGGACAACGGGTCCTATTTACCTGGGATATTCGTTTTATGATTACCGCGATTATAACTTTTCTGGTAGTGGGAACCAATTAAATTTTAGCGATACGTATTTCGATTGGTGGACATGGTTTGAGGGGGGGACGATAACCGTAAATGGAGGAGTCACTCTTTCAGGGGGAGCCCCCTCCTGGTACATCTCGCGAAACACGACACATGTAACGTTTTCTGGTTCCGGGGACCAGTTGGTCATTACTGAGGGATTTTTTAATTGCTACTGGGGCTATGGCTGTTTCAGTTCATCGACACAACTGGGCACTATAACGTTTAGCGGCGGTAATGAAATAGCCTATTCCTGTCCCCTCGGAAGCCAATACGCGTGCATGGACAACAATGGCACCATGCAGTGCTCTCCCAACCAGTGTGTGGACCTGAACACAAATCCCGCGACCGTAACGAATACCAATAGCAACATGCTCCAGAACAACGGGCAAACCGACTCCCAAGGAAACTGCCTGGGGCAGATATACATATTTTCTGGCAGGGGAGAGAGGTGCGAAGGGGCTGGCGTGAAGGACGGCTTCCACGACTGCTGCGCCAACAAGGGCAGCATGGTGCTTTCTGATTCCGTGGGCGGGGTCTCCGCGCTGGGTACGGCCGCATCGGCCGTAACGGACATATACCACCTGGCGCAGGTGGCCTATTACACAAACGCGATACTCACGACCGGCGGCGCCGCAGTCACCAGCAGTCTTTCAAGCGCGAGCCTCGCGGTACAGCAGGCAGTCACGGATGGGGTGGCGGCGGGCTCAGTCGACGCCGGCATGGAAGCATATGCGGCCGCGCTCTTAAACCCCACGACCATAGCCTTGGCTGCGGCCATATATCTTGTCAACTATTTTCTCCTTCAGTCCTGCGATCAGCAGGACATGGAGGTCTCGATGCTGAACGCCTCCGGGTACTGCCATTACGTGGGCGAGTATTGCGAGGAGTCCTGGCCTTTGATCGGCTGCGTCCAGGAGGCGAAAGGTTACTGCTGCTTCAATAGCAAGCTGGCCAGGGTCATCCAGGAACAGGGCCGTCCGCAACTCAAGGATTTCCAGCCGGACGGGGCCTGGGGGACCGGCCAGAGCCCCAACTGCCAGGGGTTTACGCCGCAGGAGTTCCAGATGATCGATTTCTCGAAGATCGACCTCTCCAGCTATTACGGAGACATCGAGAAGAACCTGGGCACGACCCTCCAGAATGCAAATGTGAACATGGAGCAGAAGATCAACAACTTTTATCAGAACACGCAGAAATAGATGATGCCAAGACCGCTTATGACCATCATGATTTTTATCTGCCTGGCAACTGGCTACCTCATGCCAGCTCCGCTTGAGGCTTCGCCTCTGGAGGCCTCAGTCACAGTTGTAGGACGAGCTGGGGCAGTTTATCCCATCGCCGAAAAGGACGCTCTGAGAGAGCTTATGCAAAAGGTTGAGCAGGTGGACTGGAAGAGGCAGTTCTCAGATATCAGGCAATCCGTCCGG
>JAKAHV010000002.1 GCA_021825295.1 Nitrospirota bacterium | reverse complement strand
ACAATAAGATAAGGGTCATTCAGAGAAGGGCATACGGACTAAGAGATGAAGAATACCTTCGCCTAAAAGTCCTTACTTGCATGCTCAAGGAGATATAAATGACCCACACTCTTACGCGAAGACCCATTTATACTATTACTCCTTCATCGGGATATGCTGTATCAGATGTGCAGGTAGATGGATCGTCGGTGGGCGCGGTATCGACTTACACATTCAGCAACGTGACTGTAAATCACACGATATCCGCCACCTTTGCCGGAAGCTCGAACGGAGGCATATTTGCCTATGTCCCGAACAAAAATGATAACACTGTATCGGTGAAGAGCGAAGCCGCACCGTCTTTCGCCGTGGTGACCGCATACGAGGGACCGAGCCCACGGGAGACTCGGCAGTGCCGAAAATTTTTTACTTTCTACTCGTACCGGAGGGCGTCGATCGGGTTTAGAAGGGACGCCTTGTAGGCCGGATAAAAACCGAAAAAAATGCCGACGGCGCCCGAAAATCCGAATGCCAGCAGGATGGAGAAGGGTGAGACGGCCGCGGGCCATCCGGCAATCTTCGAGAGGACCGCGGAGCTGCCCACGCCTGTTGCGATGCCGGCTGTGCCTCCTATCAGGGACATGATTAGGGCCTCCATCAAAAACTGGAACCTTATGTCCCAGGTCTTCGCGCCTATGGCCATCCTGATGCCTATTTCCCTCGTCCTCTCGGTTATGGAGACGAGCATGATGTTCATTATCCCTATGCCCCCGACCAGCAGCGAGACGGAGGCTATCGCCCCCAGAAGCAGCGTCATTATCCTTGTCGACTGTTCGGCCGCCTGCATCATCTGGGTAAGGTTTCTCACGGTGAAATCGTCATCCTGCCTGGGGCCTATGTGGTGCCTCTGCCTAAGAAGGGAAGTGATCTGGTCCTGGGCGTCATTAAGCTCGCCCGTGCTCTTTGCCTTCACAAGGATGATTCTGACCATGCCGGGGAAGGCGGTGCCGAATAGCTTTCTCTGGGCCGTCGTTAGGGGGATGAAGATGGTGTCGTCCTGGTCCTGGCCGATGGCGGACTGGCCCTTTGCCTTGAGGACCCCTATTACCGTGAAGGGAAGGTTCTTGATCTTGATGATCTTGCCGTACGGGTCTTCATCGCCGAACAGGTTTTCCACGACGGTCTGCCCAAGCAGGCAGACCTTTGTGGCGTTTTGGACATCCGCGTCGGTAAACGCCCTGCCTTCGGACAGCGACCAGTCCCTCACGTAGAGCATCGAGGGTGTTGTGCCCGTGACGACGGTGGACCAGTTCTGGCGGCCGTAGACGACCTGCGCGGCGCCGCTCAGCACCGGGGCGACGGCATCTACGGCCGGGCACTCCACCGGGATGTCCTGCGCATCCTGGTAGGTGAGCGTCGGCTGAGTGCCCGCTCCCATCCTCATGCCCCCGGACGTCGTGCTCCCGGGAAGGATGATAAGAAGATTGCTGCCCATGCTCGATATCTGTTCGGATATCCGCATGGTGGCCCCGGTGCCCACGGCAAGCATCGCTATGACGGCGGCCACGCCTATTATTATTCCCAGCATGGTGAGGGCGGAGCGCATCTTGTTTGCCCTGAGTGCCCGAAGCGCAAGCCTTGCCGTCCAGGGGATGTTGGTCATGCCCTTACGAAACCTCCTCGTCGCTTATAAGCCGTCCGTCCATGAACCTTATCGCGCGGCGGCTGAAGGCCGCAATATCCGGCTCGTGTGTAACCAGTATTATCGTTATCTTCGAGTCGGCGTTCAGACGGACGAAAAGCGCCATTATCTCCTCGCTGGTCCTGGTGTCCAGGTTGCCTGTGGGCTCGTCGGCCAGTATTATGGGGGCCTCGTTTACGAGGGCCCTGGCGATGGCGACCCTCTGCTGCTGGCCGCCGGAAAGCTGGTTCGGGTAGTGCGCCTCCCTTCCCTGAAGCCCCACCATGCCCAGGGCTTCCAGCGCGCGCTGCCTCCGCTCGTCCGCGCCAATCCCCGCATAAAACATCGGAAGCTCCACGTTTTCAAGGGCCGATGTCCTTGCCAGCAGGTTGAATCCCTGGAAAACAAAACCCAGCTTCCTGTTTCTTATCTGCGCGAGCTGGTCCCGCCCCATGGTGGACACGTCTATGCCGTCAAGGAGGTATCTTCCCCTGCTGGGCTTGTCCAGACAGCCCAGGATGTTCATGAATGTCGATTTGCCGGAGCCGGAGGGGCCCATGATGGAAACGAACTCCCCTTTCTCTATGAGGACGGAAACGCCGTTTAAGGCATTGACCTCCACGTCGCCAAGCTGGTACGTCCTGGTTATCTCCTGTGTCTCTATGAGCGCCATATTCAAAGGGAAAGCTATAACATCATCCTGGGGCCGAACTGCGGACGTTTGGCGCCGTATTTCCCAAGGGCCTCCACGATCACCCTGGCCCCCTCGGACAGGTCGCCGGAGACTACCTCTGTATAATTGCCGTCCGTGAGCCCCGTCTTGATGGCCACGCGCCTGGGCCTTCCATTTTCGAGCACCCAGACGCCGGGGCCGTACCTCTTCGCGGCCTTGCGAGGGCCGGGCTGAAGGGCTTCCGGCATGCTGAACCTCAGGGCGGCGTTTGGCACCCTGAGCGCGTCCCGCTTTACGGCCGTTATAATTGTGACGTTCGCGGTCATGCCGGGTTTCAGCTTCAGGTCGTTGTTGTCCACCTGGACGACAACGTCATACGTGACGACGTTTTGCACGATTGTCGGGTTTATCCTCACCTGCGAGACCTTCCCCCTGAAAGTGATCTCAGGGTAGGCGTCCACCGTGAATTCGACGGCCTGTCCCTTCCTGACGCTGCCGATGTCGGCCTCGTCGACGCTCGTGTCTATCTGCATCTTCCTGAGGTCCCGCGCGACGGAAAAGAGCGTGGGGGTCTGGAAGCTGGCGGCCACTGTTTGGCCGACATCCACGTTCCTGGCCACCACGGTGCCGTTTACGGGCGAAATAATGCGCGTATACCGGAGATTGGTCTGGGCGAACTTCATCGCCGCCTCGGTCTGGGAGACCTGCCCCTTTGCCGCTTCCACAGCCGCCCGCGCGGTCTCGTAATTTGTTTCCGCGGTATCGAAGTCGCTCTGGGCGATCAGGTTTTCCGAAAGCAGCTTCTTGTTGCGGAGCATCGTCCTTTTGGCGTCCGCAAGGGTGGCGGCGGCCTTGTCCTGGTCCGCCTTGGCGGAAATATAATTGGCCCTGGCCTCGCTGAGCTGGGCCTCGAACGTCATCGGGTCTATGAGGGCCAGCAACTGCCCCTTCCTGACCACCGAATTGAAATCGGCATATATATTCCTGATGGTGCCGGAGACTTGCGTGCCGACAAGGACGGTCGTCACCGGGTTTACGGTCCCCGTCGCGGTGACAGTGGATTTGATGACCCCCTTTGAGGCCGTTTCAGTCCTGAACTTTGGCTCCTTGCCTTTCCCGTCGTGGATAATTAAGGCAAGGGCCCCGCCCGCCAGGGCCAGGACCACGAAGATGGCGAGCGTTTTCTTCCCTTTTGTCATTTTATTTGGCCCCCATTGCGTTTTCGAGGTTTGCTTCAGCCGTCTTGTAGCTGTAAAGCGCGTTTATGTAGGCGGTCTGGGCGCTGGTGAAAGTGGTGAGGGCGTCGGTGACTTCGATGTTGCTGCCGACCCCGGCGGCATACCTGCCGTTTGCGAGGTCGAGGTTTTCCTGCGCCTGCTTCAGGCCGGTCTTCGCCGTGGCTATGCTGCTGGCGGCCTGCTGCAGGTTCAGATACGCCTGCCTGTTTTGAAGGTATATCTGCTGCCTCAGGGTCTCCTCGTTGGCCCGCGCCACGTTTAAATTCGCGGTCGACTCATCGACCTGTTTTTTAGTGAGAAAGCCGCTGAATATCGGAACGGTGAGTGTGGCGCCGACGTTCCAGCCATGGTCCAGCGGCAGGCTGTCGCCGCTCCAGGTGTATCCGGCGCTTCCCGATATGGCCGGGTAATAGCCGGTTTGGGCCAGTCTAAAGGACTGCTCCGAGGATTTCACCCTGAACATTGCCGCCCTGAGGTCCGCCCTGTCCGAATATGCCCTTTTGAGCGCCTCCTCGAATGTAATCGGATACGGCCTGTAGGCAAGGTTGTCCTCGATCCGGTATTCGGGGGCATCCGGCACACCCATCGCGTTATTCAGGTTCTGCCAGGCTATCTGCACGGCGTTTTGCGCCTGTATCAGGCTGAGCTGCGCGTTGCTCAAAGTTACCTCTGCATTGACCACGTCTATCTTTGGCGCCGTCCCGACCTGGAAAAAACCCTGTGCCTGCTTCAGATGCTCCCGGGCCTGGTTCACCACCTTTTCCGCGGCCGCCAGGCTCCTCTGCGCCTGAAGTACGCCGTAATAGGCGGTCTTCACGCTGAGGACTATCCCAAGCGATACGTTTTCATAATCCTGCCGGGAGGCATCCCTGTTGTAAGTTGCAATCTGCACCTGGCTTTTGGTCTTGCCGAAATCGTAAATGTTCTGGGTGAGGGCAGGGCCGGACTGGAAATTATTCTGGCTTGTCGTCACCCTCGTGAAGGCGCCCTGTCCAAAAGAAAGCCCGCCCGTGGTCGATGAAAAATGCGTGTAGTCCGTCTGCCAGTCTACCTGGGGATAATACCCGGACTTTGCCTCGCCTATCCTGCTTTGGGCGGCAAGAAGGGTGTTGCCGGCGGCGGCCAACTGAGGGTTTATCTTCAATGCTATCACGATACAATCCTGGAGCGTCAGGACGGAGCCCTTCTTTACCGGCATCCCAGCCAGGACTACAGATGCCCACGCAAGCGCGAGCAGACCGGCAAGGAATATTGAGCACAAAACCCTTGTAATCTTCATTTTCATTCTACGGTTCTTCCTTCTGCAAAAAAATCCCATCCGCGTGTTGCCCCCGCATATGGAGTTTTTATTTGAAAGACTTTCGGCGCACAACCACATTTTTGTTTTTGCATCACTATTTATCATACAATATGCCTTCCAAAACATGGGTTAAGAGATGTTAAAAAAGTAAAAGTTTTGTAAAAAAAGCGGAAGGTTTCTTTACAATTCTTTACAAACTCCTTCAAGTATTTCGGGTAAAATAGGTAAGAAATAATATGATGGACCGCATACTCGTAATTGACGACGACATGGAACTCTGTGAGCTACTGAAGGATTATCTAAGGCCTGAGGGGTTCGATGTGGATTCGGTTCATAACGGGCTGCAGGCGATGGAGCGTCTGCTTTCGGGCGGTCACGCCCTGGCGGTGCTCGATGTGATGCTGCCCGGAGCGAGCGGTTTTGAAGTGCTGCGCCATATAAGGGAGCGCGGCTGCCGGATTCCGGTGCTGATGCTTACGGCCCGCGGCGATGATGTGGACCGCATTGTTGGGCTTGAGATGGGCGCCGACGATTATCTGCCGAAACCCTTCAATCCCCGCGAGCTGGTTGCGAGGATCCGCGCCATCAAGCGCCGCGCGGGGCATGAAAGCGGCGCGCCGGATGCGTCCGGTCCGCTGCCGTTGAGCGTTGGAGACGTGGTTCTGGATGCCGGGGCCAGGACGGTCGTTCGCGCGGGGGAGAGGCTGGAGCTGACCGCGATCGAATTCAACCTCCTGGAGGAACTGCTTTTAAATGCCGGCCGGCTCGTAAGCAGGGAAGACCTTTCCAGGAAGGTGCTGGGCCACGGCATCTCGCCTTACGACCGCAGTATCGATGTCCATATCAGCAACCTCAGGAAAAAGCTTGGGCGCGGCGAAGACGGGGCCCCCAGGATAAAGACAATCCGTGGGACGGGCTATATTTATCCGTTTTCACCGGAGACGGCCAAAAACAAGACATAGCCGATGCTGAGTTTTTTCCCCCAGGCGGCAACAGCTCATCTCCCGGGAAATAGTTCCGGATGCGAAGCCTTTTCATAAAGATATTTCTCTGGTTCTGGCTGGCGATGATACTGACCAGCGTCACTCTTGTCATTATCACCTTTGGCGCGCAGGTAGGGCCGATAGCCAGGCATTTTCGCCGGGTCGAACTTGAACGGGACAGGGTCCTGGGGCAGGTCCTCACCGTTTACGGGCAAACGGCGCTTAAGCAATACGCGCGGGGCGGGCTGCCCGCGCTCCGGAGGTTTTCGTCCGGATTGGAAAGATCCACCGGCATTGGCCTCTTTTTATTTGCGGACGGAAATGCATTATCCGCCGGTGGTCCCGGGCCGCCGCCCGTCATTCGTGACATGGCTGCAAAGGTCCGCGGGGCAGGGGGCAAAAATAAAAATATCCTCTCCAGGATTGACGGCAAGGGCTATGTCCTCGTCATGCCGCTGGCGGCAGCCAACGTGCAGGGCCGGCTTTATACGGTCGCCGGCCGGTGGCCTGATATACCTTTCAGGGGGGTGCCCAGCCCGAAAGGTTATTTACGGTTTTTCTTCGGCCTCCGGGGTCTGGTATCGCTTATCATCGGAGGCATCGTCTGCTATGGACTTGCCTGGCGGCTGACCGCTCCCATACGCCGCCTCCGTGAGGCGACCCATCAGCTTGCCGCCGGGAATCTCAGGGCGAGGGCCGGTGGCCGTCTAAGCGGGAGAAGCGACGAAATCGGCGCCCTGGGCAGGGATTTCGACGGCATGGCCGAGAGGATAGAGTCTCTGGTCGGGGCGCAGCAGCGCCTTATCCGGGACATATCCCACGAACTGCGCTCTCCGCTTGCGCGTCTGCGCGTGGCTTTGGAACTTGCAAGACAAAAAAATAAAAACTCCCCGGAGGAGGCCGCGGGGCCGCTGGACAGGATAGAGCGCGAGGCGGAGAGACTCAACCGCCTTATCGCGGAGCTGGTAACCCTTACGCTGCTTGAAAGCGGGACGGAAAGGCTGGAAAAGACCCTTGTCGACCTGCCGTTACTTGTGCATGAAATAGCCGGGGATTCCGACTTTGAGGCCAGGGGCATGAACCGCTCCGTAAAATTCCTCCCTGGCGATGACGGCCAAATAAACATTTTTGCCTCTCCGGAGATGCTCCGAAGGGCGATCGAAAACGTGGTAAGAAACGCCCTTCGCTACACCCCTGAGGGCGATGAGGTTGAAATCACGATGGAGCGGCTCCAGAGAAACGGGCGGCCGCATGCGCTAATCAGGGTCCGCGACCACGGGCCTGGCGTGCCGGAGGAGGCGCTCAAGGAGATTTTCCGGCCCTTCTTCCGCGTCACCGAGGCCAGGGACAGGGTGACCGGCGGGGCCGGCATCGGCCTGGCCATAACCGAAAGGGCGGTCCACCTGCATGGCGGCGAGGTGACGGCCGTCAACGCCCCGGGCGGCGGTCTGCTGGTCGAGATTGACCTGCCGGCGGACCGGGACGGAGAGACTTCTTGAAAACTCCCTCATAGCTGGTAGAATTTTTAAAGCACAAGGGGGGGGATAGTTTCGCATGCCGGTCCCTACCAACCATAACAGCGAAGTCATGGACGTCGTGCTGAGGACAGGCCAGAGGCTGCGGGTGAGGCCCATAATGCGCGACGACAGGAAGAGGCTCGAGGAGTTCTTCTACCGCCTCAGCGAATGGAGCCGCTATCTGCGCTTCGGGTATACAAAGAAACACATAACCGACGCGGAGCTGACCTATTACACGGAGACGCAGCCTCCTCAGACGGTCGCTTATGTGGCAACGATGGGCGAGCGTGAACAGGAGCGGATAGTGGCCGTGGGCAGGTGGTTTCTGATGACCGGGGGCAGGAACGCCGAGGTCGCCTTTGTGGTGGAGGACAATATCCAGGTGCGGGGGATCGGCACCGCGCTTCTGGAGCAGCTTGCCTCCGCTGCGGCGCGCTACCGCGTAAAACGGTTCGTGGCCCGCGTGATCCCGGAAAACACCAGGATGGTTGAGGTGCTGGAGGAAAGCGGTTTTAAGTTCCAAAAAATCTTCGATGAGGGCACCTACGAGTACTCCATCGATCTGAGCGGGCAGGAGGAGTACGAAAAGAGGCAGGCGTACCGGGAGCATATAGCGCGCTCCGCCGGGGTGGCCAAGATGCTCTACCCCCACACAGTGGCCGTCATAGGGGCTTCCAGAAACCCCGAAAGCGTGGGGGGCGCGATATTCAGGAACCTTTTGCTGGGGGGTTTTAAGGGCGTCGTCTATCCCGTAAACCCGAATGCGACATCCGTCGGGGGGGTGCTCGCATACCCCTCCGTGCTGAAAATACCCGGGGACATCGACCTGGCGGTGATCGTGGTGCCGGCCCCGCTTGTGCTCGACATCGTCGAGGAATGCGGGCAAAGGGGCGTATGGGGCCTGGTGATCGTCTCGGCCGGCTTCGGCGAGGCGGGAGGCGAGGGCAGGCAGAGGGAGAAAAGGCTGCTTGAAAAAGTACTCTCCTACGGCATGAGGGTGATAGGGCCAAACTGCCTGGGCATCCTCAACTGCAATCCCGGAACAAGCCTGAACGCAACCTTCTCCCCCGTCGCCCCGCCTTGCGGGAAAATCAGCATAGGGTCGCAGAGCGGAGCCCTGGGGCTGGCCCTCCTCGATTACGCGAGGAGCATGTCATTTGGCATAAGCAATTTCGTCAGCATCGGCAACCGCATGGACATCTCCAGCAACGACCTTCTGGAGTTTTGGGAGGACGACGAGAACACGGACATCATCGTCCTTTACATGGAATCGCTGGGCAACCCGCGGAAGTTCAGCCGCATCGCGAGGCGCGTTTCGAGGAAAAAGCCGGTGGTGGTCGTCAAGGGGGGCAAATCCGAGGTGGGCGCAAGGGCGGCAACCTCCCACACGGGCGCCCTTGCGGCCGCCGAAGTGGCGGTGGAGGCGTTGTTCAGACAGGCCGGGGTGATACGCGTGGATACCATCGAGGAGATGTTCAACGTCACTAAATTCCTCTCCAGCCAGCCATATCCCGGCGGGCCGAACATAGGCATCCTGACAAACGCCGGCGGGCCCGGCGTGCTCGCGGCGGATGCGGCTGCCGGGTGGGGGCTCAAGGTGCCGCCGCTGTCCGAAGCCACCCTCAAACGTCTGGGGGAATTCCTGCCGGAGGCGGCCGCGCTCGGCAACCCCGTCGATATGATAGCAAGCGCCCCGGCAGAATCCTACTTGAAGGCGATGCGGGCGATGCTGGAGGACCCCGCGATAGACGCGCTTCTGGTGATCTATATACCCCCTCTTGTAACCCGCCCGGAGGATGTTGCCGCGGCCGTGAGGGAAGTGATGAGCCGCTATGCCGGCGGCAAACCGGTCGTCGCGTGCTTCATGACGATGAAGGGGCCGCCGGTGAATCTTGAGACCGGCCCCCCGAAAAAATCCGTTCCCCTGTATCTGTTCCCCGAAGACGCAATCGGAGCGCTGGCGCGCGCCTGCCAGTACGCGGCGTTTCGCAAGACTGAAGAGGGAAGGCCGCCAAAGCTTGCCGGCATGGATGAAGAGGCGGCGGTCAAATATGTCTCGCAGGCCGTCAAGGCCTCGGAGGCGAGGGGGCCGCGCGGCACGGGTTTTTGGCTCATGCCGGAAGAAAGCGAAGCGCTCCTGGGTTTCTACGGCATTGCCTCGGCAGGCGCCAGGATAGCCTTTACCCCGGAGGAGGCCGCGGAAAAAGCGGAGCAAATCGGTTTCCCCGTGGCACTGAAACTGCGCTCTTCGACCATCGTGCACAAAAGCGACGTAAGCGGGGTCGCCCTCGACTTAAGGTCCGCGGAAGAGGCGAGGGAAAATTTCATCCTCATGAGGCGGCGTCTCTCGGAGGCCGGCCGCCTGGGCGAAATGCAGGGGGTGACCCTTCAGCCGATGATTCATGGCGGAGAGGAAGTGATACTGGGCATGACGATGGACCCCACATTCGGGCCCCTTGTGATGGTGGGCCTTGGCGGAATACAGGTGGAGCTTATGAAGGACGTCTCGTTTTCCCTGCATCCGCTTACCGACCTGGATCCGGGCAGGATGCTTGCCAGGCTGAAAAGCCTGCCTCTGCTTCAGGGTTGGCGCGGAAGGCCGCCCAGGGACATAAAGGCGCTCACCGAGGCGATACTCCGCTTTTCGGTGCTGATCGAGGGGGTCCCGGAGATCGAGCAGATGGAGATAAATCCGCTTGCCGTATTCGATGAGGGCAGGGGATGCGCCGCCATTGATACGAGGGTTTATATAAGACCGGCGTAAAAACTTACTAAGAACACCACAAAGAAAGATTCCGGACAAGCCGGACAGCAGATGGGCCGAATGTGGCTTTGCTAATGTATATTTTAGTAAGCCGTTATCTGCCGCTGTTTCCAGCGGAAGACAGATATTGCCTGATCTTCTTCAGAGTGTCCCTGTAAAGCGCCTCCCTTGAAGGGTCTGAAACCTTCAGGCTGGTCGCGGTGGTGGCCAGCCTCAGCGCGTCATCCATCTTTATCTTTTCCGTGTAGTACAGCCACGCCAGGTTGTTGTAGGCATCGGGGTTGCCGGGGTCTTTTTCTATGGCCTTTTTGTAGTATTTTTCCGCCTGGCTGAAATCCTTCTTCCCGAAGCAAACGTTCCCCATGTACTCATACGCGACGGGGAGTTTTTTCGAGGCGGCCCTGTACTGCTTCATCGCGGCGTCAAGATCGCCCTTTTTCTCGTAGGCCACCCCGAGGTTCAGATGTTCCTCCGGCGTCAGCGCGTCGTGGAGGATTATGATCCTTGGCAGCGACGCGCATGAGGAAAGCAGCACGAGCGCGACAACAGCCAAAACGGCCTTGGCCGCCCGCGAGCTGTTTGCGGGCCGGATCATCTTGCGCCTCCTTCATTAAAGACCCGGGCGGCATCCGGGCCCGCCGTCCGCCCCCGGGGCACATTCAGTTTAGATCCGCTCTCCTTCGGAGTTATAAGAAGCGTCCAGTAGCCGGTTTTCTTCCACGTGCCCAGGAATGAACGCCAGTCCACATGTTTGAAGGGGGTATCTTCCGTATGGACGATGACGCCGTCCTTGTCGTACCCGACTACAACCATGAAATGCCCCCGCTGGTAAACCCAGAACCCGTAATCCACAAATACAACAAGGGGCCGCCCGCCGGCTATCTCTTTCCTGATGTCCTGCACCGTGCCCCGGTACTGCCTTGCCCTGAATCCGGCCCTGACGGCGTAAATGGGCATGTCCATATCGAGGGTCCCCCGGGCAGTCCTGCTGTAAATGGCGCGGGCAATCGCGGCCGCGTCAGTTTTTGCTCCGTAGTAATTCAGGACCTCCGCAAGCGATGAGGGGCCGCACTGGTGCTCTTTCTGCGGATAGAAAGGGACCTTTTCGAGGACGCGGGCCCCATCCGTGACGCTCTGCGCGGGGACTTTCAGGCCTGTTGCGGCGCAGGAGGCCAGGAGCAAGGCCGGCACCAGGAAGAGCGATGCGGCACGGATCGCTTCCTGGCGCATGAAGGCGCGGGCCGCCAGGTAAAACTCGGCGGCTACCGATAACGGACGCCTCGCGGCGGTGATCGATAAGATAAACGGGCGCCGCAAGGCGCCCGGATTGCTTCTGCGTCTGTCTGAACCTTGAGCGAAAATGATCTGCGTTTTCAAGACCAAAAGGCTTTCAAGCGGCGCGCTATCTTACTATTACCCTGTGTCCCGTCATCTGGAGGATCAATATCACCAGCACAACCACGATCAGCAGGGCAATGAGGAACTCGAACCCGTCGCCGCCGGTCTTTAATTTGTCCAGCTTCTGCGCGACCTGGTGCAACTGGGCGTCGCTGAGCTGAGAGAGCCTGGAGTTGATCTCCGCCTTTGTAAAGCCGAGGTCCGCGAGACGCCTGGCCACCATTTTGCCCTCAAGCGCCTGCTGGATTTTATTAAGGTCCTGCGCCCTGTCGAACTGCGGCAGCGCTACAAGTCCGGAAGGAGAAAAGCTGGCCTCCACCCGGGGAGCTATGCCGATAACGAACATCGCGAAAACAAGATACCATGAAACCTGACGCATAAAAGGCACTCTCATGTTTAATACGCCTCCTTCGGAACTGGAGAGATATTCACGAATTACGTCACGGCTTTGCAAAGATACTACAAAAAAAGCGTTTTTTGCGTCAAGTGAATTTGGTCACACATATTTGAAATTGCCCAGTCCCCTGGCCGCGGGCATATCAATAAAAACGCCCGCAACGGTTCGGGCGTTTTTTTGTCCTCCCGCGCTTTGTCCCGCGGGGTTTACAAGGGATTTCATGCCGTCAAAGGCTTTTCGTTATTATCATTCCCTTGTAGAATTCGCATCCCCTGCAGCCGCTTATCTTCTGGGCATACGCACCCTGCATCGACCCGTCGCACCGCGTGCCCTCGACGACGAAACAGACCCTTCCGGCGTTCGGGTAAGCGGGGCAGCCGCTTTTTTGCTCGCGCGAGCATTTCCAGTAATCCCAGCAATTCATCTTGAACACTATTTGAGTCCTCCCGCTTTATTATTTTTAGAATCAGTGCAACACTTCGCTCATGCCGCCCGCCAGCATCTCCAGCACCTTTGACTGCTCGTCATGCCCCATTCCGGCGATCTCCGCACAGACCTTGAAGCCCTCACCCTTGAAGAACTCGATGCTTTCCTGCCTGTAAGCGTTGCTCCAGAAGTCTTCCATCGACTGAAGGATGATGGCCTCAGCGAGGCTCTTCACGCTCTTCTTGTACATCGTGTCATTTGGCAGCCTTACGGCATCCAACAAAGCCAAATTGCCCTCGTAGGTTTCTCTCATTGCAACCCCCTTGAATTCGCCGCGATTACGGCGCTAGATAAGTTTCAGTTAAAAATTCGAACCGCCCGGAGTCTTCTTTAATGCCGAACATCTCCCCCTGCCCGGGGACAAAGCCAAGTTCATACATTATCCTGCGCCTCAATTCATCGAACTCCACAGGCTTCTCGATGCAAACGTAATCCCTGATTGCCTTTAACTGCTCGTCGATCTCCGGCGTAACGAAAGCGGTAAGCACGATGACCCTGGTTCCGGGGAAATCCTTTTCCACGGAAGCCAGCAACTCGAAACCGTTCATCTCCGGCATTTTTAAATCGGTGACCAGAAGGTCTATCCTGGAGCCGGCCCTGAATGCCTCAAGCGCCTGCCTGCCGTTTTCAGCCGTTAGTATTCCGAGCCCCACCCCGGAATCCTTCAGCCCTTCCGCAAGACTCAGCAGAAACGACTTTTCGTCGTCCACCAACAATATATTCTTTATGCCGGCGTCTGTAGCATTCATGGATTAACAGTAATAGTGCAAATAGGATGCCAGCTTGCGGGTTTTAAATTTTTACTTTAAAAAACGGGGAGTTTCAAAGGCTACGCCAGGGCGGACCGATCTTGGAGTGAATTGTTTGGATGGTTCATTTTGAACCAGCGGGTCATTTTAGCCCATATTCTTTCACTTTTCTCTTAAGGGTGGACAGCGAGATGCCGAGGGCCTTTGCGGTTCTTGTCAGGTTGTCTGAAAGTCTGGAAAGGGCGTGTCTGATATAATTTTTTTCCACCTCGGCCAGGCTGAGCAGGTCCTCCCCGGGGGTGGCGGCGGCCACTGCGCCATCTCCCGGCGCGGCCGGCTGTCCTCCTTCCCATTCGGACGGACAGGCCAGGAGTTCGGAGGGCCTGAGCACCCCGGAATTTTTCTGGAGTATCACCGAGCGTTCGATTATGTTTTTAAGCTCGCGAATGTTTCCAGGCCAGGGGTACTCGATGCATTTTTTCAGTTCCGGTTCCGGGAAGACCATCTCCCTGCCGCCAGGAATTTTCGACAGGAAGTAATCGAACAGCGCCGGTATGTCCTCTTTGCGGTCTCTGAGCGGAGGCACATGTACGCGTATGACGCTCAGGCGGAAGTAAAGGTCTTTCCTGAAACTCTCGCCGAGGCACTTTTCCAGGTCCTTGCCCGTTGCGGCTATTATGCGGACGTTTACGGTCCTTATCAGCTCGCTGCCCAGCCGGCGTATCTTATGGTCCTCGAGGACCCCCAGCAGTTTGGACTGCAGGTGCAGGGGCATCTCCCCGATCTCATCCAGAAGCAGGGTGCCGCCTTCGGCCATCTCGAAAATGCTTTTCTTCGCGGAGACAGCGCCTGTGAAGGCCCCCTTCTGGTAGCCGAAGAGCTCCGATTCTATCAGGTTCTCAGGGAGCGCGGCGCAGTTTATGCTGATGAAGGGGGCCCGCCTGAGCGGGCTCCTGTAATGTATGGCCTTGGTGATCACGTTTTTGCCTGTGCCGGTCTCTCCGGTGATAAGCACCGGGGCCATGGTTGAGGCAGCCGATTCGATAAGATTTGAAATCGAGGCGAGGCCGCCCTTTTCGCCTACGAGCACCGCCTCTTCGCTCTCCTTGGCGCTTCGGTATTTATGTATCTGCTCGACATTTTCAAGCTCGGTTGTCCGCAGGGCGTGCTCTATCGCGTGGTCCAGCTCCGCCAGCTCGAACGGCTTGGTGAGGTAGTTGAAGGCCCCGGACTTTATCGCCTTCACGGCGCCTTCGTAGCTGGCATGGGCGGTGATGAAAATGATCTTGGTCTGTTCGTTGTAATTGAGAAGGGAGGTGCAGAGCGAATCGCCTTCCACATCGGGCAGTTTCTGGTCCAGCAGGACGACATCGATATCGCCCGCGGAACTGGCGGAAAGCCCCTCGGCCCCCGTGTTGGCGACCATGACGCTGAGGGAGTCCTGTTCCAGGTACTCCCTGAGGGACTGGCAGAAGGTCTTGTCGTCATCGATTATCAGGATTTTTCTACCCGGTTTATTTTCCATCCGTACCCTCCGGAATGAATATGTCCACGGCGGTGCCCACGCCCTGTTCGCTTGAAATCTCGATGGTGCCCTTCATCCTGGTGATCATCTTTTTGGCCAGCATGAGCCCCAGCCCGGTGCCGTTCGGCTTTGTGGTGTAAAAGGGCCTGAAGGCGTCCTTGACCTGCTTCGGCGGCATCCCGCACCCGTTGTCCTCCACGTGTACGAGTATCCGGCCGGCCATTTTCATCACCTTTATGTCTATCCTCGGGGCGGGCCTGCCCTCAAGGGCGTCGGCGGCGTTGGTGATTATGTTCAGCAGGACCTGCTGGAGCGCCCTCGGGTCCGCATGGGCGCAGCCGGCCCCGGGCTGCACCATGACCCCGATCTGTATGCCCTTTTTTTTGAAATCCTCTACAAGCAGGCTCCCGAGATTGTCTGTGAAGGCCGTCATGTCCATGTCCCTGATGTCGGGAGATTCATATATATTGAAGCTCTTCATGGCCTTCAGAAGATATTCCATCCTGGAGAGCTCGGCCATGGCCCTGTCCAGGTATTTGTCTATAAGCTCCCTTGTGCAGCCGTCGTCGAGTTTGCTGCGAAGGACGCTCAGGGCCATTTTCACGGAGCTTACCGGGTTGCCTATCTCGTGCCTTATGCCGGAGAATATGTAGCCTATGTTGTCCATCGTGTTGACCGCCTCGGCAATGGACTCCAGGCGCAGCTTTTCCGTTATGTCCCTCTTCATGACTATCATGTTTACGACCTTTCCGGCACGATTTCTGACGGGGGCGATTGTATCCTCGACGGTATAAGGCGTGCCGTCTTTTCTTGTGCCGGCGGTGGTCCCGGTCCAGAGATTGCCGGTCCTGACGGTCTCATCAAAGGCGTCCGGAAAACAACAGGCCTGTCCGGTTTTTTTTGCCAGGTCTTTCAGATTGGCGCCCAAAACCTCTTTTTTCTGATATCCCGTTATCTTTTCGAATGCCCAGTTGACATAGCGTATCTTGCCGCTGGTGGCCGCTATGACCACGGCGTCGGACGAAGAGGAGACCGCCGCGGAAAGCAGCGCCCTGTCTTCCTCCGCCTGCTTCCTTTCGGTGATGTCTTCGACCATCCCGATCAGGTAAAGCTGCTTGCCCAGGGCGTCACGCGCGGGGTAAAACATGGTGTTGCCCCATAAAAGACCCCCGTTTTTTTTCACGTATCGCTTTTCAAGCCGCGCGCAGGATATCTCATCCTTAAGAAGCCGCTCCAGCATATCAGCCGCGGCCTCACGGTCGCCGGAGTGGACGATGTCCGTAATGCGCAGGCCGCGGAGGTCCTCATCAGCATACCCGGTCGCGCGGCAAAAGGCAGGGTTGGCCCTGATATAGCCCAGGTCCAGGCCGGCTATTATCATGCCCGCCGGGTTGTCCTCAAAGATCCTTCCGAACCAGTCCTCGTTCCGTGGCAGCGATTTTATTTCCATGCCGGTCCGTTTCGCACTTTCATTGTAAAAATGCGCATCAACCCTTAACCAAAATTATTAATAAGAATGCTCCAGAAACGACACGGATTTTTCCCCTGTAGATAGAATAACGCATTGAAACTTAAAATCTCAATACAAGGTCTCGCCGGGATGCGGGGCGCATCTGCCTGCTGCGGCCATGCTTCAGCGGGCCGGCAGGATCCCGTAAAAGGCGTCTTCAAGGAGCCCTACATTCTCGCGGATGTCAAAAAGCTCCCTTGCCTTTTTCCTGCCCGCCTCAATGAATGCCGCCCTCAGGCCCGCGTCATTCAGGAGGAGCCCGATTTTCCCGGCCAACTGCCGGCTGTCGCCCGGCCTTATGAGAAAACCGTCCCTGCCGTCGGTTATTATCTCCCTGATGCCTCCGCCGTCCGCCCCGATGCAGGGCACCCCCGCCGCCATAGCCTCTATCAGCGCAAGCCCCAGCCCCTCCCTTGGGGAGGGCAGAACGTTTATGTCCATCAGCTTGTAGAAAGGGGAGGGGTCGGCCTGAAACCCGCATGGCGTGATCTTTTCCCCATCGAGGCCGTGATATCGGGCCAAATCCATCATTATTTCAAGCGACCTCCTGTCCGAGGGCCCCAGCACAAGGAGGTTAAAATCCATCTTCAGCCCCGCCAGCGCGCGGAAGAGCACCTCGTGCCTTTTCATTGAGGGCTTGTCCGTCCTTAGCGAGGCCTCCTGAAACCTCCCGACGATGCCTATATTGAAGACGCCGGGGCGGGCGTATTTCCCCCTGGCCTCTTCAACCAGGGCCTGAGGGACGTTCTCGAACCTTTCAATGTCGATCCCGCCGTATACGGTCTTCACCCTGCCGGGCAGCATGCCGCCAACAAGGAGGCTTTTCCTTACGGCCCGGCTGACCGCTATGTTCAAGTCGGCCGCGAAGTTGTGTAAGAAAAGCCCCAGCAGGGGAAGCCCGCCGCAAAGGCAGTGCCTCGTGAAGACGGTTTTCGATTTCAGCCCCAGATACCTTGCCGCGGCCAGAAAATGCCTGCCCCTGGAGTGATGGGCGTTAATGATGTCCACCTTTTCGTCCCGGCAAAACCTTATGAAAGAGCCCAGGGCGTCAAAATCCGTGATCTCCTGGCGGTCGAGGATAAAAAGCCTGAGCCCCGCGGCCTCTGCCGCCGGGGCAAGCGCGTTGTCCCCCGGGCAGCCGAATATGACCGCATGCCCATTTTTTTTGAGCGCTTTCGAGATGTCCAGGGCGAGTATGTCGGCTCCGCCCATTCCGCCGCCTGAAAGGAGGTTCATTATCGTAAGCGGCCTCCTAGACACCGGGGTAAACATCCCTCCAGAGATCGAAGTATTTTTCCATCGATTGCATGAAAAAAACCTCTGCATACCGGCCAGCTCCGCAGACCACGGCACGGTAGCGGTTAAGGCAGACAGCCGCGTCAAGCCAGTCGTTGGAGGCAAGCTGGCTGGCGTATTTGGAGATGGCCTCTCTTTTTTTGTCCATCGTGGAGGTTACGTCCACGACAAGATTCGGCACAAGGGGGGTCCAGACCTCATATGAGCAGACGGTAAAGTCGAGGCGCGTCTCACCGAAAAGGCCGCAGAGGATGTGGTTTACGGCAAGATGGTCGTTGTGCCGGTCAAACAGGGAGGGCAGATACACCGTATGCGGCCTGAATTTTTCAAATGTTTCCTTCAGTTTTTGCGCCGCCTCCCTCCGGCGGCCGTAAAGTTGCTTGGAGCCGAATTCCAGAAACTCGAGCCTGCCGATGCCAATAATGGAGGCCGCGGCTTTTGCTTCCAGTATCCGGGGTTGCGTGCAATCGGCGAAGTACAGGGCCATGACCTCATCCCCGGCGGCGGCATGTTTTGCCAGTGTCCCGCCGCAGCCGATTACATCATCGTCTATATGGGGCGCGAGGACGAGGACCCGGCCGCCGTCGGGCTTTTCGAGTTTTACGGGAGACGCCTTCAGGCGGGGCTCAATCGCCTCGTAAAGCCGCCTTACATGCGACCATTTCATCCGCTGTGGAAGTCTCATCCCGGCACCAGAAACGCTCTCATCAGGTGAGGATTATAACAAAAAAGAGGCTGCCGCTTCGGGTACATGCGAAAAGGAAACGAAACCGGACACCCAGGAAATTGAAATTGAGGCTCTTCAGGGTTTAGTATGGGTTAAAATAGTTTTTCCTGAGGAAGATGGCAGGGGCACAGGGTTGAGAGGGCGGGGAAGGCTGTTATCTCCTCTCAAAGAAGATTGTAATCGAGCTGGACGGCGGTCAACATACTGAACCGGCTGCAGAAGCATAGAACACCCTCCCCTTCATCCCCCCCCCTCAAGGGAGGGGGAAATACCCACAGAAAACCCGGTAGAGCCGAAATTGAAAGTCAAGAGAGGAAAACTCCTGGGGAGGGACTCGAACCCCCGACCAAGTGGTTAATCCCGCCTCGGGCGGGACTCTGCCGGCTGAAATTCAGCCAGGAAACGGCTAATACCTCTTGCTTTGATGTATTTTTCACGTTTCATAGCCGACTTTCTATCGCAATGTTCTTCGCAATAGATCAACTTCCAGGGGCCAGGAAAACGCTTCGTAGTCAAAGTGAGCTTATATTTGGAGTCGTTATGCTGCTGAATCCTTCTGGCTATATCAGAAGTTGATCCGCAATAATAACCGCCCGAGGATTCGCTTTGTAAGATATACGCATAGAAAGGCATTTTCTTGCTCAGGTTTGTAAGCTCCTGGGGAGGGACTCGAACCCCCGACCAAGTGGTTAATCCCGCCTCGGGCGGGACTCTGCCGGCTGAAATTCAGCCAGGAAACGGCTAATACCTCTTGCTTTGATGTATTTTTCACGTTTCATAGCCGACTTTCTATCGCAATGTTCTTCGCAATAGATCAACTTCCAGGGGCCAGGAAAACGCTTCGTAGTCAAAGTGAGCTTATATTTGGAGTCGTTATGCTGCTGAATCCTTCTGGCTATATCAGAAGTTGATCCGCAATAATAACCGCCCGAGGATTCGCTTTGTAAGATATACGCATAGAAAGGCATTTTCTTGCTCAGGTTTGTAAGCTCCTGGGGAGGGACTCGAACCCCCGACCAAGTGGTTAACAGCCACCCGCTCTGCCGGCTGAGCTACCCAGGAACATCTATATTTTATATCAAAAAAACCGCGGCCTTGTCAAACAATTATTCTCGAATCAAGCCGCTAGGAGAGCCTTGAAAAGTCGCAGAATTTGCGCGCAAGCCCCCATATGCCGCCAAGAAGAGAGAGCCTGTTCTCCCTTATGCGTTCGTCCTTGTCCATTATGAGCACGGCATCAAAAAAAGCGTTTACCGTTTCGGTCAAGCCGGAGAGGCCCCGGAGCGCCTTCTCATAGCTGCGTTCCGGCAAAAGGACGCCAAGTGATGCCTCAAGGGCGGACAGCTTCTCAAACAATTCCCTTTCAGCGGGCTCCCTGAAGAGGCCGCTGTCGACAGGCGCCAGCTTTTTGTCCTTTGGAAGGATATTTTTTACCCTTTTTATGGCGGCCAAAAAGGGGCCCCAGGATGGAGACTGCCGGAACCGTTTCAATTCGTTGCCCCTTTCAAGGACATACTTCAGGGGCAACCCGGATGACAAGGGAAGCAGGCAGTCCGTCAAATCGCTTTCAAAACCCCTCGCCTCGAATATCTGGGGCAGCCTGGATTCGAAAAAGCGCATTATCTCCGTTTTAAGCGCATCTGCTGCCTTGAGCCCGCGCACCGCCACCCCGGCAAGCTCTTCAATCGCGAGTTCGAAGCCCCCCTCAATAAGGATCTGGGCGCAGGCGATGGTCTGCCTCCTCAGGGCGAATGGGTCTTCCGAGCCGGTCGGTGCAAGCCCGAGGTGGAAGAAAGAGGCGATATTGTCCAGCCTGTCCGCCAGCGCCAGGACCGCGCCTATGTCCGTTGACGGGAGGCTGTCGCCCATGTGCCTTGGGAGGTATTGCTCCAGGATGGCCTGGGCCACTTCTTCCGGCTCCCCGTCGTTTAAGGCGTAGTATCTGCCCATTATTCCCTGAAGCTCTGGAAACTCCCTTACAACGCCGGTAACCAGGTCGCTCTTTGAGATGAGCGCGGCCTGCCTTGCCAGCTCGACCGATCCCGGGCAAACAGCCCCGGCAATATGGACGGCAAGGCTTTCCATGCGCCTGACCTTGTCCTCAAGGCTGCCAAGCCGCTCATGGAATGCCACTTTCCTCAGCTCATCCACCCGCTGCCGGAGCGAGCGGTTCTGGTCCTCATGGTAATAGAACCTTGCGTCTTCGAAACGCGCCCTTATCACCCTTTCAGAGCCCGCCTTTACCATGAAGTAGTTTTCCCTGAGCGTGTTGGCGATGACTATGAAATAATTGAGGAGCCTGTCTTTTTCATCCTTCACGGCGAAATATTTCTGATGGTCCTGCATCACCGTCACAAGGAGCTCTTCCGGAAGCTCTAGGTACTCTTTCGGGAATTCGCAGAGCATGCCGACGGGATATTCGACCAGGTTTATGACCGTATCCAGGAGGCCGGGGTCCAGGACGGGCCTGCCGCCCGCGGTTGCGGCAAGCCGCTCAAGCTCCCCCATGATGATCTCCCGCCTTACGGCCGGATTTACTATCACGAAACTTGATTTCATGACGCTTTCGTACGACTTCGCCTCCCTCAACTGGAAGGCGCCCGACGAGAGGAACCTGTGGCCCCTGCTTATGTTTCCGCTCTTTATTCCGTCAATCTCAAATCCCAGTATCTCGGAGCCCAGAAGCGCGGTCAGCCACCTTACGGGCCTTACAAACCTCAGGCTCCCTTCGCCCCACCTCATTGATTTAGGGAAGCCAAGCGAAAGCAGTATCTCTTTCAGCATACCAGGCAGGACGTCCTTCAGCGGGCTGCCTTTCTCCTGGATGAGGGCCGCCATGTAAAGCCCGGAGTTTTTCTCCTTCTCCACAAGGTCCTCCGGCCTTACGCCCAGCGAATCCGCAAAACCGGTAAGCGCCCTGGTCGCCTTTCCATCCCTGTCGAAGGCGATCTTTTTCGGAGGGCCGAAGACCATCCTGACCCTGTCGGGCTGCCTTTCGGGCAGGCCCTGAACCATCAGGGCAAGACGCCTCGGGGTGGCAAAGACATCGATCGAGGAAAATGAAAGCCCGTTTTCCTCGAAGCGCCTTTTGGCGGAGGACTTCAGATTTTCCATCGCCCCCGGCAGAAATCTTGCGGGGATTTCCTCCACCCCTATCTCAAAGAGAAGCTCTTTCACCCCTCATCCTTCAAAAGCGGAAATCCCATCTCCTCGCGCTGCTTCAGGTATCCCCTCGCGCAGAGCCTGGCCAGGTTCCTTACCCTTGCTATGTAGCCGGTCCTCTCGGTCACCGACAGCACGCCCCTCGCGTCAAGCAGGTTGAAGGTATGGGAGCATTTCAGACAGTATTCGTATGCGGGCAGCACAAGGCCCTCCTTTTGCAGCCTGATGCATTCGGCCTCGAAGGAATCGAACTGGCGGAAGAGAAATTCCGTGTTTGCCAGCTCGAAATTGAATTTTGAGAACTCCACTTCGGACATATGGTGGATGTCCCCGTATTTTATCCCCCGGGTCCACTCAAGGTCGTAGACGCTGTCGACCTCCTGAAGGTACATCGCTATGCGCTCCAGGCCGTAAGTGATCTCCACCGGGACCGGCTTCAGATCGATGCCGCCTATCTGCTGGAAATAGGTGAACTGGGTGATCTCCATGCCGTCAAGCCAGACCTCCCAGCCCAGCCCCCATGCGCCCAGGGTAGGGGATTCCCAGTCGTCCTCCACGAAGCGGATGTCATGCCTCAGGGGCTCGATGCCCAGCCCGACGAGGCTTTCAAGATAGAGCTCCTGGCAGTTCACAGGGGAGGGTTTCAGTATGGCCTGGTACTGGTAATAGTGCTGCAGCCTGTTTGGGTTCTCTCCGTAACGCCCGTCCGTGGGCCTCCTGGACGGCTGCACATACCCCGCCTTCCATGGCTCCGGCCCCAGCACCTTGAAGAAAGTCGCGGGATGAAACGTCCCGGCCCCGACCTCCATGTCATAGGATTGCAGGATAACCGAGCCCTTTTTCGACCAGTACTCGTGCAGTTTCAATATAAGGTCTTGAAAATACATCGAAATTAAATGATAAAGGAGCGGGGGAGATTTTGTCAATCGCGACTGCGCCGAAGCCCCGCCGTTGAGTAATGCATCAGTTTGGCATAGCCGGGCGATAAAAAACGCCTTTCGCTTTTTTGGGTTTTTTTCTGCCGTTGCATGGCCTCGCTCCGCTGCATCTCCGGAACTCGCCTTCGGGGATAACCCCCTTCGGCTTAGACAGCCGGAGATGCGGCCGCTACGCTTCGCCGGCATCGGCGTGAAAAGATGAAAAAAACCATGCCGCTCAATCCGTTTTTTATCGCCCGGCGACTCCAAACAAACGGGTATAAGCGAATCGCGGGTAAGGCAGAAGGCGGATGCGAGCCATGCTCCCATCTGCCTTCTGCCCCGCTCTGCATTGCCAAACTGAGGCACTCACGCCGTTGACCCGGATGGACTTTTATTCTAAACTAAAATAGTTTCGTAAAATTTAAACTATGCCGGAGGGATGCAGAAAATGCCCGTTTACGAATACAAGTGCGACAAGTGCAAAGCCGAGTTTACCTTCCTCAAGATAAAGGCTGGTGAGGAGCCCGTCTGCCCGAAGTGCAAATCCGCCCAGGTGACGAAGAAGATGTCGAGCTTCGCCTGCTCGGGGGGTTTTGGCCCCTTCGGTGGCATGACTTCGTCCGGCTCTGGCGGCTGCTGAAGCCCTTCCCGCTGAGGCGTGTCCTCGGCATGGCTTAAGGAAAGGATCATCTCCCAAATCCCCTCCTGAGACGGAGGGGATTTAGCTTGCGGCCTTTGATTAAACTCTCCACCAGTGCGGGGAAGGGCCGGGAAGGGATGATTTTAATACCGGGGTTTTCTTGACTTTTTAAAATACAGACAATAAAATCGAACGCTATGGGGAACAAAAGCAAAAAGCTCCTTCTTGCCGATGACAGCATAACCATTCAGAAGGTCGTCGAGCTTGTCCTTGCCGATGAGGGTTTCGAGCTGAAACTCACGGGCAACGGGGAAGATGCGCTGGAGGCGCTTTCTTCCTTCAAGCCCGATATCGTGCTTGCGGATGTGGAGATGCCCAGGATGGGCGGCTATGAGCTCTGCCAGACGATCAAGAGCTCCCCGGCGACCCACTCCATACCGGTCATACTTATGGTCGGCGCGTTCGAGACCGTGGATGAAGAGCTTATCAAAAAGACCGGCGCTGACGATTACATTATAAAGCCGTTCGAATCACACGACCTCGTCTCAAAACTCCGGAAGGCCCTCCCGGCTGAAGCGGAAGCCGAAACCGCGGCTGAAGGGTTTGGCGAGATACTTGCCCAGGCGGCCGGCGAAGCGGATTTTACCGGCGGATTGGGCGATGAAAAGCTTCTTGAAAATCCGGAGGAGGAAATCGTTTCCGAGCATTACGTGAAGGAAGTGGTGGTTTCGCCTGTTGAAGAAACCGCCTTCTCCGCGGATATGGCTGCCCAGAACGCCGCCACCGTGGCTGCCCCCGCTGAAGCGGGAGACGCCGCCGCTGCGAAACTGCAGACCCCGGTTATCAGCCCGGAGGAGATAAAGGCGGCAATCGAGGCCCGGGTGGCTGCTTCCATCCGGGAGTCCATGGAGAAGCTGGACCTCACAGTCATTGTGCGGGAGGCCGCCGCGCCGGCCATAAACGAAGCCGTGCAGAAAATTGCCGGCGAGACCCTGCCGGCAGCATTGGAATCGCTTGTCTCCCAGGCCACCGCGGCCGCCGTCGCCGGCATGAAAAAAGAGATCGAGCGGGTAGTATGGGAGACCGTGCCGGAGCTTGCCGAATCCATCATTAAAAAAGAGATAGAATCCATCAAGCAGGGGATTTAAAAGAAAGACACATCCCTATGTCCGATCAGGCGGAGCGCAAGAGCTACGATCCAAAGACTATTGAGCGGAAATGGTACGATTTCTGGCTCGAAAAAAGTCTTTTTAAACCGGAGGTAAATCCCTCCGGCCGCCCGTATTGCATCGTCATCCCGCCCCCGAACGTAACAGGCTCCCTTCACATGGGCCATGCGCTCAACGCGACCCTTCAGGACGTCCTTGTCAGGTGGAGGCGGATGCAGGGCGCCAGGGCCCTGTGGCTGCCGGGCACCGACCATGCAGGCATAGCGACGCAGAATGTGGTGGAGAGGGAGCTGGCGAAGGAGAAAACAGACCGCCACCAGCTTGGCAGGGAGGAGTTCATAAAAAGGGTCTGGAAATGGAAGGGTGAATACGGCGGAAGGATAATCCATCAGCTTAAGGTGATGGGGGCGTCGGCTGACTGGTCCAGGGAGCGCTTCACCCTGGATGACGGGCTTTCAGAGGCCGTACGGACCGTCTTCGTGAAGCTCTACGAAGAGGGGCTTATTTACCGTTCCGCAAGGCTGATAAACTGGTGTCCGCGCTGCCGCACCGCGCTGTCCGACCTCGAAGTGGAGCATGAAGAGGAGGAAGGCATCCTCACCTATATAAAATATCCGCTTTCCGGGGGAAAGGGCCATGTGCTGGTCGCGACAACAAGGCCGGAGACGATGCTCGGGGATACGGCCGTCGCCGTCAACCCGGCAGACGGGCGCTACAATGAACTGATCGGCCGCAAGCTCGACCTTCCCCTTACCTGCAGGCAAATCCCCGTTGTGGCGGACCCGGCTGTCGAAATGGAGTTTGGCACCGGCGCTGTAAAGGTGACCCCTGCCCACGATTTTAACGACGAGGAGATAGGCAAAAGGCAGAGCCCGCCCCTGGAGTCCGTCAGCGTGATCGGGGCGGACGGGAAGATGACCGCGCAGGCGGGCCCGAGATACGCCGGGCTCGACCGCTACGAATGCAGAAAGCTGGTGGTGGAGGACCTGAAATCCCTCGGCCTGCTGGAAAAGGAGGAAAAATACACCCACTCCATCGGCCACTGCTACAGGTGCAAGACCGTCATAGAGCCGCTTTCCACGCCCCAGTGGTATGTAAGGGTAGAGCCCCTTGCGCGCGAGGCCATAGAGGCGGTGCGGCAGGGCAGGGTGCGCATAATCCCCGAGGGCTGGAGCAACAGTTATTTCGCATGGATGGAAAACATAAAGGACTGGTGCATATCGAGGCAGATATGGTGGGGGCATCGGATTCCGGTGTGGTATTGCAGGCAATGCGGCCAGGTGATAGTGGCCCGCGTGACCCCGCAGGCATGCCCCAGGTGCGGGGGGGCGGCGCCGGAGCAGGACCCGGACGTGCTCGACACGTGGTTTTCCTCCGCGCTCTGGCCCTTCTCCACGCTCGGGTGGCCCGAAGAGACACCCGACCTGAAGAGCTTTTATCCGACTGGCACCCTCGTGACGGCCTTCGATATACTGTTTTTCTGGGTCGCCCGCATGATCATGATGGGGCTGAAATTCATGGGGGATGTGCCATTCAGGGACGTTTACATCCACGCGCTCGTGCGGGACCAGGAAGGACAGAAGATGAGCAAGTCCAAGGGCAACGTTGTGGACCCTCTCACCATCGTCGACAAGTATGGCGCGGACGCCTTCCGGTTTACGCTTGCGGCCTTTGCCGCGCAGGGCCGGGACATAAAATTCTCGGAAGAGCGCGTCAAGGGCTACAGGCACTTCATCAACAAGCTGTGGAACGCCTCCAAATTCATATCGATGAACACGCAGGAAGAGGCGGCCGGCTCCATAGACGGCGTCTCCGATCTGCCCAGCCGCTGGATATTAAGCAGGCTCTCCCAGGCCGCGGAGGAAATCAACCTGGCCCTTGAGGAATACCGCTTCAACGACGCCTCAAACAGGCTGTACCAGTTTCTGTGGCATGAATTCTGCGACTGGTACATAGAGCTTGCCAAGACGGGGCTCGAAGACGCCGGCCAGGCGAAGGGCATACGCTGGTGCCTGCTGCATACCCTGGATATGGTCCTGAAACTCCTGCACCCCTTCATGCCCTTTGTAACCGAGGAACTCTGGCAGACGATTGCCCCCGCGGGAAAGGGGCAGAGCATAATGACGGCAGCCTATCCCAAAGACCTGCCCCGGTTCCCTGAGGCGGAGGAGCAGATGGGCCCGGTCATCGACGCCATAAGCGCGGTCAGAAACATAAGGGGGGAGCTGGGCATCCGGCCGGGCGCGAAGGTGAACGTCATCGTGAACGCCTATTCCGGGGCGGCCGCCGATACCCTCAAAAGGCATGTGCCTTATATAAAGCGCCTTGCGGGCGCGGATAGTATAATTATCGGAACGGGGATTGAGGACCAAAAACCCAAAAAGGCCGCCGTCAACGTAATGCAGGGGCTGGAGGTCTACGTGCCCGTGGCGGGTCTGCTTGACATCGAGACGGAGCTGGACAGACTTGGCAGGGAACTGGGCAGGACCGGCAAGGAGTTGGACTTCTGCCTTCGAAAGCTTATGGATGAAGAGTTTGTAAACAAGGCGCCGGAGGCCGTGGTGGCGAAGGAAAAGGCGAAATGCCGGGAGCTGGAGGACAAAAAGCGGAATCTTGAGGAGAGCATAAACAGGCTCAAAAGCATGGAGGTGGAAAATGGCTGAACAGACATTTTCTCTGGAGGGCAAGGACCTTAGCTTTGTTGAAGCCGAGTTTGTCAACATCAGGAATTCCACGGTGCGCGGCGTGGAGGGCTCCCGCGTGCAGATGCAGCAGGTGGCGGCGCTCAGCGTGGACGGGGAAAAGATAGATGTCACTCAGGGGGCAAACGGAATACTGCGCGGGGGCGACGTAAGCGTCAATCAGTCCCTTGCGGGCGTTGTGGTCGGCAACAACACTCAGCTCAACTTCGCCTTCTCGCCGATTGCCGTCGCCAAGGAACAGGCCGTGATGACCAGGGCCGCGGCCGCCATAGTGGCCGCGAAGGAGGTGAAGATGGAAAACAGCGCCTCCGTGCTGCTCATCGCCGGAAACGTGGAGGGCAGTGTGACAACGCTTCTTAACGCCAAGACCGCCCTTTGCCTTGGAGCGATGATAGGCGGCGTGCTCGGGTTCCTCTCCCTTTTAAGGAACCGCTCCTGAGGCTGCTGCCCTGAAAGCGAAGTGAAAGAAACGGGCGAAACGGATTTTTATTTTCACCTGCCCGCCCATATTCGGCGGTTTCTCGCCATGTCGCTGGAGGAGGACCTCGGGCCCCAGGGCGATATAACCTCCCGTCTTCTGCTGAACGACAGACAAAAATCCTCCGCCAGACTCGTCGCGAAGGGGGATTTCATCGCCGCCGGCCTGCCTTTCGCCGGGCTAGTCTTCC
The DNA here is from genome assembly GCA_021825295.1 of Nitrospirota bacterium. GTDB lineage: Bacteria > Nitrospirota > Thermodesulfovibrionia > Thermodesulfovibrionales > JdFR-88 > JAJYGJ01. Next base: position 109,167 of record JAKAHV010000002.1, on the reverse strand, counting down.
GGCTTGTGGATGACCGCACGGTTTTCAGGCCCATGGTCAGGGAAGGCTCAAGGGCGAAAAAAAACACCGTCCTTGCGGAGATAACGGGCCGGACGGCCTCACTGCTTGCCTCCGAGCGGGTCTCGCTGAATGTGCTGCAGCGCCTCTCCGGCATCGCCACCCTTACGGGAAAATTCGTACAGGCACTGAAGGGCCTCGACGCAAAACTCTGCGACACCAGGAAGACAACCCCCGGAATGCGTTACATGGAGAAATACGCGGTCCGGGCGGGCGGGGGGACCAATCACCGGTTCGGTCTTTTCGACGGCATCCTCATCAAGGACAACCATATAGCGGCGGTCGGAGAGATAAAAAAAGCCGTGGCGCTCGCGAAAAGACAGGGCATGCACCTCCTGAAAATAGAGGTCGAAACCGGGGACCTGGCCCAGGTGAAGGCGGCGCTCGAGGCCGGCGCGGACGTAATCATGCTGGACAACATGGGCATCCCCGAGATGAAAGAGGCCGTCAGGCTTTGCGGCAAAAGGGCCCTGCTTGAGGCCTCCGGCAACGTGACCCTCGAAAACGTCCGCCGGATAGCCGAAACCGGCGTGGACCTCATCTCCACAGGCTCGATAACGCACTCCGCCCCGGCGGCGGACATAAGCATGAGGATAATAAGGGGCTGACTATAATAACGGCCAGGGAGACCAATTACCCCGCTTGCCGCCCATTTACCTGCCTGACTATTCATTCGGTCAGGCCGTTCCGGGCGTAAGCCAAAATAAAAAACCCGGGTTAAAAAAACGGCTCTTCAGGGTTTAGTATGGGTTAATTTTTCCTGAGGAAGATGGCAGGGGCACAGGGTTGAGAGGGCGGGGAAGGCTGTTATCTCCTCTCCCTTGAGGGGAGAGGCAGGGAGAGGGTGCTTAAGACTGACAGACTGATTGGTTATGCTAAAGAGCTGAGAACCCATTCCACGGATGCTGAGCGATTATTGTGCGTCATTTACGGGCAAAGCGTTATCCCTCCCCTCAAGGGAGGGGGAATACCCACAGAAAACCCGGTAGCCAAAAAAACAAATAAATTTAATCTTTTTTGAGCTTTTCTTTAAGTAATTTATTAATCATGCCCGGGTTGGCTTTGCCCTTGGTGGCCTTCATTACCTGTCCGACGAAGAACCCCAAAAGCTTTTCCTCCCCGCCTCTGTATCTGCCGGCCTCATTCGGATTGGCCCCGATGACCTGATCGATGAGGGATGAAAGCTCCGACTCGTCACTGATTTGCAGCAGCCCTTTTTCCTTCACTATCGCGGATGCGGGCTTCCGGCTCCGGTACATCTCCTCGAAGACGGTCTTGGCGATCTTGCCGCTTATCGTGCCAGCATCGATGAGGGAAAGCAGCTCGACCAGTCCCGCGGGGGCAAGCGGGGATGCCTCCACGGATATCCCGTCCTCATTTAAAAGTCTCATCAGCTCGCCCATTATCCAGTTGCTTGCCGGCTTCGGCTGGGCCCCGAGCCTCACGGCCTCCTCGAACCACTCCGCAAGCGGCCGCTCGGACGTAAGCAGGTCGGCATCGTATTCGGGCAGGCCATAGGCCTGGACAAACCTTGCGCGCCTGGCGTCCGGCAGCTCCGGGATCGAGGCCCCAATCTCCCTGACCCATTCCTCGGCCGGCATGAAGGGGACCAGGTCCGGCTCCGGGAAATAGCGGTAATCGTGGGCCTCCTCCTTCGTGCGCATGGGCTGGGTGACGCCGGCCGCGGAATCCCAGAGCCTCGTCTCCTGGATGATCCGCTCGCCTTTTTTTACGGCGCTTATCTGTCTTTTGATCTCATATTCGAGCGCCTTTTCGACGAACTTGAAACTGTTCATGTTCTTCAGCTCCACCTTTGTGCCAAACGCGCCTGAACCTTCCGGCCTCACCGAGACGTTCGCGTCGCAGCGAAGCGAACCCTGCTCCATGTTGCCGTCGCAGACCCCTATATAGCGAAGTATCGTCCTCAGCTTGCGCATGTAGGCCCCGGCCTCCTCGGGGCTCCTCATGTCGGGCTCCGAGACTATCTCCATGAGCGGCACCCCGGCGCGGTTCAAATCGACCAGGCTGTAAGGGCCGCCCTCGTGTATGTTTTTGCCCGCGTCTTCCTCGATGTGGATGCGGGTAAGCCCTATCTTTTTGACCTTGCCGCCGGCGTTTATCTCCACGTATCCATGCTCGCATACGGGCAGCTCGTACTGGCTTATCTGATAGCCCTTCGGGAGGTCGGGATAGAAGTAGTTTTTCCTTGCAAACCGGCTGAAGCCGGCTATGATGCAATTCATGGCCAGGCCCGTTTTTATCGTGAACTCCAACGCCTTGCGGTTCAGCACGGGCAGAGAGCCCGGCATGCCGGTGCAGACCGGACAGGTCTGGGAATTTGGCGGCAGGCCGAACTTCGTGGAACAGCCGCAAAATATCTTGGAGTCCGTCAGAAGCTGCGCATGGACTTCAAGACCGATCACCGCTTCGTATATGTCGCTTTCACCCATTGCCTTTTCCGGGGATTTCCTTCCTAAAGTTCCGGCCTAAAGTTTAGGCCTTCTGCCGTGCCAGTCAGTCGACTGCTCATAGGCATGCGCAACCCGGATGACTGTCTCCTCGTCGAAATGCCTCCCTATGAGCTGAAGCCCTATGGGCAGTTCCTCGCGGGTAAACCCGCACGGCACCGAGATGCCTGGCAGCCCTGCCAGATTTATCGAGATCGTAAATATGTCGGAAAGATACATCTGGAGAGGGTCCGCTGCCTTCTCGCCCACCTTGAAGGCCGCAGTGGGGGAGGTCGGCGTGGCTATGATGTCGACCGACTTGAACGCCTCTTCAAAATCCTTTTTTATCAGGGTCCTGACCTGCTGCGCCCTGCCGTAATAGGCCTCGTAGTAACCCGATGAGAGGGCATAGGTGCCAAGCATTATCCTTCTTTTGACCTCCGGGCCGAAACCCTGCGCCCTCGTGTTCATGTATGTCTCCAGGAGGTCCTTCCCACCGGCCCTGAACCCGTATTTCACGCCGTCGTATCTGGCCAGGTTGGAGGAAGCCTCCGAGGTGGCAAGTATGTAATAGGTGGCGATGGCATAGGCCGTATGCGGCAGGCTCACCTCGACCGGAATGGCCCCCAGGGCCTCAAGCTGTTTTACCGCGGCAAGGACGGCCGCTTCAACTTCCCTGTCCATGCCCGGTATGAAGTATTCCTTTGGTATGCCCACCCTAAACCCCTTTATGTCCATTCCCGCCGGTCTGGTGAAATCTGGTATGGGCATCGGAGCGGAGGTCGAGTCGGCGGCATCGTGCCCGGCGATTATATTCAGAAGAATGGCCGCATCCTTCACGGTCTTTGTGATCGGCCCGATCTGGTCCAGGGATGAGGCGAATGCCACAAGCCCGTGCCTGGATACCCTGCCGTATGTGGGTTTCAGACCGACAACGCCGCACAGAGACGCCGGCTGCCTTATGGAGCCGCCTGTATCGGAACCCAGCGCGGCGGCGCACATACCCGCGCTTACGGCCGCGGCCGAGCCTCCGCTGCTTCCACCGGGTATCCGGTCAAGGTCCCATGGGTTTCTGGTCGTAAAAAAAGCGGAGTTCTCCGTCGACGAACCCATCGCGAACTCATCCAGGTTCGTCTTGCCCACAAGCACATATCCGGCCTCCAGGAGCCTCCCGGTGACCGTGCTCTCATAGGGCGGAACGAAATTCTCAAGCATCCTGGAAGAGCAGGTGGTCCTGATCCCCTTCGTGCAGATGTTGTCTTTTATCGCAATCGGGATTCCCGCAAGGGCGCCAGCACCCCTGGCGCCAGCGGCGGCGGCCATCCCGTATGCCTGCTCGCGCGTGAGGGTGACAAAGGCCTTCACCTTTTCCTGGATGGCGTCTATGCGCTTGAAAACGGAGTCCAGGACCTCCGCGGGGGACACCCCGCCTTTGTCCAGGACGTTTTTTAACTCCTCCACTCCAAGCTGGTGCAATTCCAACGGGAAAATACCTCCTGTAAACATAAAGCATAAATTATAAACGGAATAAAGTAAAGCGGATGCCCCCCGCCCGCCCTTCTTTATTTTGGGTTCTACCGGGTTTTCTGTGGGTATTCCCCCTCCCTTGAGGGGAGGGATAACGCTTTGCCCGTAAATGACGCCATAATAATCGCTCAGCATCCGTGGAATGGGTTCTCAGCTCTTTAGCATAACCAATCAGTCTGTCAGTCATTATTAAGCACCCTCTCATTATTAAGCACCCCTCTCCCTGCCTCTCCCCTCGAGGGAGAGGAGATAACAGCCTTCCCCGCCCTCTCAACCCTGTGCCCCTGCCATCTTCCTCAAAAAAAACTATTTTACACCCATACTAAACCCTGAAGAGCCTCTTTTTTGCCTTATCCATTGGTCTTTCCCCCGGCAGGGGAGCTGGTGCCTTTGGGACTGGTCCCCTTGGAATAAACTGATGCAGGGAGTTTTTTTCATTTTAAAAAAGCGTATATATGAACGGCGCAAGCGCGCTTGTCTGCGTCAGCACGATGAGCGCGCCAAGAAGGACCAGCAAGAGCACTATCGGCAGAAGCCACCATTTCTTGTTGTGCCTCAGAAACTCGAAATACTGGGCTATGATTGCAGCCTTTCCCATTGACGCCTCCTCTTTTGAACCTATCTCAAAATCGCTTCCGGCTGCAAGAGGCTGAAATCAATTTTGAGATAGGTTCTAATACATCTTTTCGTATGAATTGTCTTTCCGGACTTCCTTTGCCACCCAATAGGTATCCGCCCCGGCGCCCCGAAAATCCATGTCCAGGAAATCCTTCCCCAAAAACCTGGCAACCAACCCGGCCGGCGTTATCACGAGGAAAAAGAGTCCAGTCAGAATGATCCGCGAGACCAGCCAGCCCAGACAGAAGGCGGCAGTCATCCAGGCCATGCATATCCGCCTCAGAGCGCCGGGCATTATCAGCCCAGCCGCCGCAAGCAGGCCCCCGGCCGCAAAGGCAAAGGCCGCGGGGTGGGTCTTGCCCCTGAAGGCGGAAAACCCCGCGAGGGCGATCAGCAGGACGCCTGTCTGCAGGCCGAATTTTCTGAGGTTCCTGCCGGACAAGTCCAGCCCCCGGACATCCTCCCTGATGTCATTGATGAAGCCGGCACGCGCCTTCGTTTCGGGATGCGGCCCCGGCTGTGCCAGCCCAGGCTGGTCCGGCTGGTCCTCCTTCAGAAGCACGCAGTTGCCCATGACAAGGACATCCATCCCGGTGCGCATGAAGCAGCGGTAGGCGTCAAGCGGGGAGGCCACTATGGGCTCGCCCCTCACGTTAAAGGAGGTATTAACGATTACCGGGCAGCCCGTCTTTTCGTGGAATTTCCTTATCAGGGCATAATAGAGGGGGTTGCCGCCGGCGCTTACGGTCTGAAGCCGCGCAGAGAAATCCACGTGCGTCACGGCCGGGATGACGGACCTCTGCGTCTCAAGCCTCTGAAGCCCCTGGAGCCCCTCATCGCCGGGCTTGGGAGCGACGCGTTTATCCCCCTTCACATCGGCCACAAGCAGCATATAGGGGCTCTCATGGCCGGTCTCAAACCAGTCCGGCGCCTCCTCCAGGAGGACGGACGGCGCAAACGGGCGGAAACTCTCCCTGAATTTTATCTTCAGGTTCATCCTTTTCTGCATATCCGGCCTCCGGGGGTCGCCTATTATCGAGCGGCCTCCGAGGGCCCGCGGCCCGAACTCCATCCTGCCCTGGAACCAGCCGATGACCTTGCCCTCATCGAGCCATCCGGCCACGCGGTCAAGGAGCTCCCCGTTTTCAAGCCGTCTGAAGGGCAATTTGTTTCCGGTGAGAAAACCGGATATCTCCCCGTCGCTCCAGGAGGGGCCAAGATATGCGCCGGAGAACAGGTCATTGCCGGATTTTTTTTCAGGCGCGGGGTTTCCGAGATAATGGTGGTGCGCTATCATGGCAGCCCCGACGGCGCCGCCCGCGTCTCCGGCGGCGGGCTGTATCCAGACGTCCTCAAAGATGCCGGAGCCCAGAAGTTTCGCGTTGGCCACGCAGTTCAGGGCCACACCGCCAGCCATGCAGAGGTATTTTTCGCCGGTCTGCTTCTTCACGTGCCTCGCCATCCTCAGGACGGCCTCTTCCGTGACCGCCTGGACGGAGCGGGCCAGGTCCATCTCCCTCTCCGTTACCGGCCCCTCCGGCCTGCGCGGCGGGCCCCCGAAGAGCCGCTCAAAGGCCGGGCTGGTCATCCTTAGGCCGGCGCAGTAATCGAAATATTCCATGTTCATCCTGAAAGAGCCGTCCTCCCTCAAGTCGATCAGGTGGTCGTATATCTGCCTGACATATCTGGGCTGTCCGTAGGGGGCCAGCCCCATGAGCTTGTATTCTCCGGAATTGACCTTGAACCCGGTGAAATAGGTAAAAGCGGAATATAGGAGCCCCAGGGAGTGCGGGAAGATGATTTCCGACATTAGCCGGACCCTGTTACCCTTGCCCACGCCCCACGAGGAGGTCGCCCATTCGCCCACGCCGTCTATGGTAAGAAACGCCGCCCGCTCAAAAGGCGACGGGAAGAAGGCGGATGCCGCATGGGACTCGTGGTGCTCCGCGAAGACCATTTTCCCCTTATAGCCAAGCCTTCCGGCTATCAGGTCCGGTATCCAGAGTTTTTGGCGCAGCCACAGCGGCATGGCCTTCACGAATGTCCCTATGCCGCGGGGGGCAAATGCCAGGGAGGTCTCTAGTATGCGCTCGAATTTGACGAACGGCTTGTCATAAAATGCCACAAGCCCCAGATCGTCCGCGCCGATTCCGCCCTCGCGCAGACAATAGGCTATGGCGTTTGCGGGGAATGCATGATCGTGCTTTTTACGTGTGAAGCGTTCTTCCTGCGCGGCGGCGACAATCCGCCCGTCTTTTACAAGACAGGCCGCCGAATCGTGGTAGTAGGCTGAAATGCCGAGTATATGCAAAAATCGGTCTTCCCCCGCTCAGGCAGAAATCCAATGTATGGAATTTTTAATTTTTATCATGCATGCCTGAGCTGCCCCGGAACCGGCCGCGGGCAACACGCTTCATTTACTCGACTATCTTGAAAATCTGTATCCGGTTGTTTTCCCTGTCGGCAATGAGCAGGTGGCCATCCCCGTCCAGGCAGATCTGCCCCGGGAAATAGAGAAGCCCCTTGTTCCAGCCGAGCCCCAGGCGCCGTCCCTGGAAGGAGCCATCCTTGCCGATCAGGATGATGCTGCCGCCGTTCTGGTCGGAGACGTAAACGATGCCGTTTGAATCGGTCGTGATGTTGGCGGGAAAGTCGATGTACTCGTGCAGACTTCCCGTAAGGGGGGTAAAGGAGGCGGCGTTGGCCTGCGCCGCGTACAAAACGGCCTTCGGGCCGTCCGAAACGATTATCCGGCCGGACTCGTCCACTGCAAGATCGGTCATGAATCCGGTCCCATCCGGGAAGGGTATCTGCCTGATGAACTTCCCATCCGGGCCCAGAACGACAACCCGCGCGCCCATGATATCAAGGACATAGATATCGTCATTCGGGCCTATCCTGAAACTCTTCGGCACGAAGTTATCAGGGTCCGGCATCCCGGCGGGCTCTACATATCCCTCGAACGTGCCGGCCGGGGCCAGGCGCGCGATCTTGCGCTGCCTGCCGTCCAGGACGAATATCTCCCCCTTCGAGTTCACCTGGACCTTCAGGGGATAAGGCACCTGGGGCAGTTTTATTTCCGTGCAGCCCGTGGCTTTATCGTCCGCAAACGTATATTTAAGCAGGCGCGCATGCCCGGCGTCCGAAATCACTATCTCATGGAATTTGGCGCTGACGGCCACTCCCTCCGGCGCAAGCAGGCCGCCATTGTGCGCGGCATACACCGGCGTGAGGGGCTGCAGCTTAATGCGCATCAGGGCAAATGACCTGCCCGGGAAAAACACAAGCAACGTCAAAAAAACCAAAGTCAAAAAGGCTCTCGCCGGTTTAAGCTTGCCCTTCACTTTAATCACCTCTTGTATTCCGTATGGCACTGTGTGCACATGTCGGTTATGGGCCAGAAATGGAGCATGTCCTTGTTGTCGGTCCCGTGGACGCGGTGGCAGGAAAGACACTGGACACGGAGGTTCTTGTTTCTGGGGTCCACCACCTTTGCCCCTACCGGGTGCGTGGAATGCATCTGGTAATTATGGCATGAGCCGCACAGGTCCACTATCAGGGTCGCCTGGTCCAGCACTTTTTTGCCCGCGGCCGGCTGGTTCGCGTTTCCAGCCGCCGGCTGGTTTATGAGGAAGACATAATTGGAGGAATGAGGGTCGTGGCAGGCCGTGCATTTCCCCTCTTCGATCGGCTTGTGTTTGGTCTTGGATCTGGCCTGGCGCGCTATTGTGTCCGAATGGCATTTCCCGCACAGCTCTATCATCGGGGCCCTCAGCAGATCCTTCTGGACGGACGCGTGCGGGCTGTGGCAGTTCAGGCAGCCCTTCTTGCTCAGCAGGGGCCAGTGGACCCTGTTTTTTGCCAGTATGTCCTTTATCTTGTCCGCATGGCACTTGGCGCACAGCTTATACCCCTGGGCCTTCACCTTCAGAGGGGTCGGCGAGGCATTGCCCTCGTGGCACTGGTCGCACATCCTCGCCGCCATCGGCGGGTGGACGTTGTCGTAGAGGATGCCCGCCGTGTTCGAGCCGTGCGGATTATGGCAGGTAGTGCAGCGTGCGTTTTGCACCGGGTAGTTATTGTGCTGTTTCGCGATCTCCGGGCTGTCTATCTTGTGGCAGCCCAGGCAGAGGTCCGGCACCTTCTTTACAAGCAGGTAGTCCGATGCCGCCGACCCGTGAGGGCTGTGGCAATTGGTGCAGCCCTTTTCGACCGGCCAGTGCTTGAACTTGACCGTGGAAACCCTCTTTTCCATATTTTTGTGGCACTGGAAACAAACTTCGTTGCCGGACTTCAGCAGATGAAACGGGTTGTTTGACGCGTGGGGGTCGTGGCATTTTACGCAATGGCCCTCAGCCGCCACCGGATGCGTGCTTACCGCATTCTGGGGGACTATATCCGGGTGGCAGGTAAAGCAGATGCCCCGGGTGGAGGCCGACAGCAGTTTGCCGTGGGAGGAGGCATGCGGACTGTGGCATCCGGTGCAGTCCCCGTCCTTGACGGGCGTGTGCACGTAGGCGTCCTTCAGCTTGGCGGCAAAATCATCATGGCATGTGAGGCACACCTTCCCCCTGGCGCCGGGTTTTAGAAGATAACTGGCGTCGTCGGCCCGTGCGGCCCTGATCAAGCCCACGGCGCCGAGTCCGGCCAGGCAAAGTGCCATTATGAGCGGGACAAACAGCGATCTGGTAAAAAACCTCAACTTGGCCCCTTCTCCTTTCATTTCTTCACCACAATGTGGCACTGCTCGCACATGCCGCCCTCAAAGGGAGGATGCACCACGTCCTTGAAGAGGTCCTTCGATTTCGAACCGTGAGGCTCGTGGCAGCTCGTGCAGTCCATAACGCTGGCGCTTATGCCGATATGCGCCTTGGCAAAGGCGTTGTCCGTGAGGTTATGGCAGCTTCCGCAAAGCTCCTGAAGCGATTTGGCCGCGACGAGCGAAGGCTTGTCCGAGAAATGCGGTTTATGGCACCTCAGGCAGTCCCCGGTGGCCGGCGGATGGACATGCGGCCCCTTTATCCTGGCTAATATCGCCTTGTGGCAGCTCAGGCAGAGGTCCGGGCTCTGCGCAAGCAAAAGGTTCTGCAGCTTGGACTTGTGAGGACTGTGGCACTTGGTGCAGAGGCCGTCCTTGACCGGCTGATGGACGCTGGTCCCGTTGCTTATGCCGGTCGATATGTCCGAATGGCACTGGAAGCATATCTTGTCCTGCCTTTCAACGAGCATGCCCGTCAGGTTGCTCGCGTGGGGGTCATGGCACGTAAGGCACATGCCCTCCTTGAAGGGCGGATGTGTTGAGCCGTCCTGGGCGGCTGGTTTCATGAAGCCGCTGTGGCACTGCACGCAGAGCTTCGAGCCCTCCGCCTTAAGTATGTCCTTGTTGTCGGAGCCGTGGGGAGAATGGCAGGAATTGCACGATGCGATGCTCACCGGCTGATGGACGATATTCTTGGCGAATTTCTCCCGGGCGTCCGTATGGCACGAATAGCAGACATCGTCCATCCTGCCCTTGAATATGTACGGCAGGTTCGAGCCGTGCGGGTCATGGCAGGACGTGCACATGCCGGAGTTGAAAGGGAAGTGCTGGTATTTGGCCTTCAGCGCCTCCTTTTCCTTGGCATGGCAGCTATAACACAGGGCCTCGCCCTTTTGCACGAGCAGATTGTCGTTTTTGGAGGCATGCGGCTGATGGCATGAGAGGCATCCCGTCTTGCTCTGTACAGGGGCATGGTTATCGGATACCGGCGTGGCCATGGATTTGTGGCAGGACAGGCAAAGCCTGTTGCCGTTTTTTAACAGGAGCTTGCCGTTTTCGGAGGCGTGCGGGTTATGGCAGGAAAGGCATGCTCCCTGCTCGAACGGCTTGTGTTCCACGGTGCCTCCGGCCGTGAGTTGCTGCTTGTCGTGGCATTGATAGCAAAGCTCGCTGCCCTTTTTGGTCACATCAAAGGGTTTGGCCGAGCCGGCCGGCACATGGCACATTGAACACTCGGCGTTTTCCACCGGATTATGCACGCTGGTCTTGAGCAGGTCCGGGTTGGACGAGGAGTGAGGGTTATGGCACATTGTGCAGGAGCTTTTCTCCACCGGATAGCCGCCGTGCTCCTTCCTGAAGGAGCCTTTCGAGCTGTCATGGCAGGAAACGCAGAGCTTGGACTCGCCGCCCTTGAGCAAATCAGGCTGGTCCGAGCTGTGCGGCAGGTGGCAGGCGCTGCAACCCTGGGACGCGATCACCGGATGGACGTCCTTCTTTTCGAACTCCGCCTTCTTGTGGCACTGGTAGCACAGGCCGTTGCCGTCCGCCTTCAGAAGCTGGCTGTGGTCCGAGCCGTGCGGGTCGTGACAGGAGGTGCATTTGCCCCCCATGGTGAGCGCCGAGTGGATGTGTTTCTTGTCCAGGCCCAGACTCTTCGGTTCATGGCATTTCAGGCACAGGTCGTTGCCTATGTCCTTCAGAAGGAGCTTGGGTATAAGGCCGTGCCGCAGGTGGCAGTCCTCGCACTTGTCGTCCTTGACGCCGGGGTGAAGGTCCTTCATGGGAAGATACTTCTTTCCGAAATCCTTATGGCAGTCAAGACACCCCTGCTGCTTGAATTTCCACGCGGCCTGTCCGCCGGCCGCGAAAAACAGGACCGCCCCGGATGCAACAAGAAGACTCACCGTTATTAGCAGCGCCAGCCTGGTTTTTGCTTTCAAAGTAGACATACCACCCGCTCGTCCTTCGGTTTTTACTTTTTGATTGTTTCCGTCTTTTGGGTTGTTTCCGTCTTGCCCCCGGACACCGCCGGCTCGTCCAGTTTGAGGGACGCGTCAAATATCCGGACCTTGTAGGCCTTCTTCAGCTTGGATATCCAGACATCGGCAGCCTGGTTGAATTTCTGCGTGTACACCTTCTTGTAAATGTCTTCCTTCACCGTGTCGAAGGACTGCGGCTTGGGAGGAACATTTTTTTCAAGGAACAGCACATAGAACAGGTTGGAATAGGCGAAGACCCTGTTATCGCCTTCCTTCGCGTCAGCCAGGGCCTTCTGTGCGCCCTCCGGCATGCTGGAAAATGTTATGAGACCCCCGCCGAAATCAAGCACCCCCTTCGCCCCCTTCGCCCCCTTCGGCAACTGGCCGGCGGCGTTGGTCTTTACCCATCCGTAACTGTCGCCCTTCTCGAGCATGGCGGCGGCCGTCATGGCGTCCTGGCGCTTCGCAAAGGCCATGCTCCTGACCTTCACCATCCGGGGAGAGGAAAAGTCCCCAATGTGCCCCTTGTAGTATGTCTTCAGCTCGGCGAGGCCGACCTTCACGTCCGGCGCGACAACCCTCTTCATGAATTCCTCGAAAAGCACCCCCGCTTCGCGGTCCGCGACCATCTGCTTGTATTTCTCAGCCTTGTCCACGCCATGCTTGCGCGCCTGCTCGACCAGGAGCCTCTTGGCCAGCATATCGTTGAAGAGCTTGTCCTTTATCTGCAGAATCTTCTTGTTCGCGACCTTGTCCGTGCCGTGATAGAAGTACTTGTCCATCTCGGCCCCCAGGTCTCCAACCGTGATGGGCCGCGCCCCGTCCACATCCGCCAGGACGCGCTTGTCCTTCATGAATTTGGCCATATCGAACTTCTTGGAGGCATAATCGATCTTGTCCAGCGCCTTCATGACGTCTTTATGCACCTTCACGTGTTTCTTCGCCAGTTGGCTCACATAGGCGCCGTAGAGCTTCACCTGCTCGTACTGCAGGGCGTCCCTCTGCGCCCTCTTCATGGCGGCTGGGTCTTTGGGATAGGCGAACCCGACGAGCTTCACGATAACATAATTGTTTACGCCCGCCGGTATCACCGGGCTTATCTGGCCAGGCTTCATCCGGCTGACCTCTTCGGCCACCGGCATCAGCATCTTTTCGGGTTTCGTGAGGCTGCCCTTTATATCGCCCTGGGCGATGCCTTTTTTGATCGCGTCGGAGACGACCTTCTCAAAATTCTTCTTCGCGGCCATCTTCTTTTTCGCCTCGTCCGCGAAGGACTTGACCTTGAAGTCAACGGATTCAAGCTTGTACTGCTTCACATAGGCCCTGTAAATCTTCCGCACGAGGGCGGGGTCCGGCTTCGCGTCTTTCAGGTGGTCCGCCACCTCCATCACTATGAGCGTCTTCGTGGTGTACGCCTTCATGAAGTCCTTGACTTCCCGCAGGTCGTCAAGCCCGATGTTCCTGGCCTCCAGCCCGACGAGCTTCACCGCTATCAGGCGGTCCAGTATCCTGGAGTAATCTATGGGGGTGGCCTTCTTCTCCCCGGTCATCTTCTCGTGTATCATCCCGATGGCCTGATTGAACTCATCCACCGTTATGGGCTCCCCCTCAACCGTGGCAACCACATCCTTGCCGCCGATAACCGGCAGCTTGTGGGTTTTTGCTGTTGCTCCGGATGCGAAGGCCGGCATCCCAAGGACGAGGACAACAGATGCGGATATCATGGCTGCCGCTGCGGCCCGCACCACCGCCACAAGGGCTTTACGCGGCGAAAAATCCAGGCAGGTTGACTTCCAGATACGACCGGCTGCTGAAGGCTTATGCGTTTCCAAGCTAAAGTTCATAATATTAAAGACCTAAAATTTAAACATATACCCTTTAAGAAATTCAAGTTAAAAATTGAGGCCGTGATTTCCAAAGAAATACACGCCCTTTCCCTCATCCCTTTATCATAAGCTCCACGACGGACCTCGCCATCGCGGACGCCATTGCATGGGCGGTGCTTATGCTGCCCCGGTCGAAAAAGTAAACGCCCTTGTTGCCGGTTGCGGAATCGGCGGAGGAAAAGATCACCTCGTGGCTCTTGTTTTCGATCGCAATGGTGTCGAAATTGACCGAGGGATTGCCCTGGGCCCCCTTGTAGTCCTGGTAGTCCAGGACCTTGCCCGTGACAATCAGGTCCGCGCGCAACTGGCTGAAAAGGGCATCGGCATTGGCGAAGGATATGCCGTCGTTCATGATTATCCTTTCATTGAGGAACTCGTGTCTTATCAGGCCGGGCTCGATCACGCGAAAATGCTTCCTGTGACGGCAAAGCTGCTCCACGAAATGCAGCATCATTATGTTGCCCGCCTCGCTCCTGTGGCTGAGATTGTAGAACGGGGCCACCACGACCGTGTACCTCCGGCTGGGGTCCAGCAGGGGTGATTTGTAATATCTATCTGGCCTGAACCTGTCCGCCATGACCACGCCCGGGGCTTTCGACCAGCGGCCGGAAAGCGCGTCACTCAGCGAGTCCGTGAGGCGGGCGGCCGCCTTTTCCAGCAGCGCGCGGGGATTGCGCACAATGCCGAGCGAAAGGAGGCCGGGCTTGTCATTGCCTGAAAGTCCGGCGCTGTCCATCCAGAGGATTTCAGGCTCGTCCGACCCCGCGGCAACCAGCCTGACGGTAAGCGCCAGCTTTGGAGGATAGGAGGGGTCGTAGAGCTCAAGGTCGGTAATGAGGACCGCGCCAGCGCCGGCCTCCTTGCCGAAGGCCCTGGACATTTCGGCGTCCAGCCCCCCGACGTCGCGCATCCGGTGCCTGGCCATCACCTGCTCCACGACACTTTCCGGAACGACCTTCAGGCCAAGCTTGCTCAGCCGCTCCTCGAACAAACGCCTGATGTCCCTGAGCGGGGCGTCCGTCCTGCTCAAGTTCTGGACCGGCAGGACCACGACTGTCATCTTCCTGCCGTACGAGCCCGGCACCGGAGGGGTCCTGACGCCGGGGCCCGCGCACCCGCAGACCACGCCCGCAAGGACCAGCACGGCAGCAACAAGCAGATGGAAGGAGCTACGCGAAAAGCTTCTTGATAAGCTCATCAACGGCTTTTTGCGTAATGGCGTTCATAGGCTCGGCGCCCCCTCCAAAAAGCCGGTCCCAGATGGTGATGCCGCCTTCAGTGGCGGAGGCCGACCATACAATCCGGCCGCTCTGCGCCTCCATCATCTGAAGGCTGACGGAGATGATGGTGGAGGAGGTATTGCCGCTTCTGACCTCCCCGTATTCCCTTATGACCCCGGTGATGACCGCGTCAGCCTTCACAAAACTGCAGAAGGTCTTGACCTCGGACGGGGCGGGCGCGGAAGGCGTGTTCACCCCCGCCCTGGCCAGCCCGCGGGCCACCTCGCCGGAGGGAAGCACGTACACCGCGCCAGTGGCAAGAAGCGAGTCCGAAAAGACGTCCCTCACCCTTTCAGCCGCGCCGGCGTCCGAAGTGAGGTTCATAAACGGCATCACGGCCACGGTGCGGATGGAGCCGAAATCCATGTTCTTGTCGTGATAAACGCCGGCCTTTCCGCCGCAGCCCGCAAGGGCCAGCACGACGGCAAGCAGGACGATTCGCTTCAGGTCAGCCATTATTGTTCCCGAACATTTGGTTCGGTAATTATGATAGTTTCCATTATTGTTTGTCAATATTTTCCGCCCTCCCGCCATAGTCTTTTCATATATCCGTCAGAAGAATTTCTTGAACGTCGCATAGACAGAGTCCGAATTCGAAACGGCAAGGTCGTCCTCGCTTTTCAGTATCGCATAGGAGACGTCCAGGAACGTGCGCTGCGCTATCCTCCACCTCATGCTGGGGCTTATCGTCCTGGAGGTGGGCGCGTCGGGGCCCGTCCCTATGGACTCGTTGTACGCAAAGGAGAACTGGACCGCGCCATACGGAAACGGAGACCAGCTTACGTTGTAATTGTAGGCCGTGCGGGAGGTCTGCTCCGTGGAGACGTAGTCGATGGCCAAAACGGCATAAAGCGTGCTGAACGGCGACCACGAGACCGACACGTCGGCGGTATTCGTGTGGAATTCCGAGCTCGCCTGCGGAGTGACCGTGGAGGGCTGGACGCCGGGCAGGACGGGCACGCCGTTTTCGGAGGTGTGCGATTCGGAATAGTCCATGTTCAGGGAAAGGGTGCGGTACGGGGTGAGGGTCGAGCCGAAATTGTAAGTGTAGCTCGTGCTCTCGATGCCGTTGCTCGAACTGCCGAAATTGACGCCCGCCCTGGCATACGCGCTTATGCCCTGGTAGAGTTCCGCGGTATTGTTCAGAAACACCGCGTTTGTCGTCGTGGTTATCCCGTCGGCGGAGGAAGTGGAGCCGCTATAGATCAGGTTGTCGTTCAGGGCGGGCACAGGCACGGCGGTCAGAGACGCGCTGTAGAGATAGGATGTCCCGGTGCCGGCCTCGTTTTCGACCTCGTCGCGGGAGACCCTGGCAGTGCCGGTCAATATGCTGCTGAACCTGTGCAGCACCGTAAAACCGTTTGATATCGTGTAGTTTGTGGTGCTGGGCTGTCCGGAGCCGGAGTTGATGGAATAGATCAGGTTGAAGTCGTAGAAAAGCTGCGGACGGCTGAGCAGGGACGCCCGCAGGCTCAGGTCGTACTGGGACGAAGATGCGGTCTCCGTCTGGCCCTGCACCTCGCGGGCCTGTTTGCGCTCGAAGGCCTGCACCTCGGTAACGTATATGTGCTGAAACTGCGACTGCGAAAGGACCACCGGGGTCGAGGGGTTCAGGGGGTTTACCACGACCTTCACCCACGTCGAATTCAGGTCCCCGGGCAGGTCTATCTCGAACCTGGGGTTCTGGTTTGGCGGCTGGCCGAAGGGCTGGTAGAGCGCCACCACAGGCTGGCACGACCAGTTCTGGTTGTCCGCGCTAGTGCAGACCTGCCAGTTGAAGGGGTTCGGGACCTCGGATAAAAGCTGGCTGACGTCCCTGTCGACATAGACGAAAAGGGCGTTGACGGCGGGCGTGTCCTGGAATTTCAGTCCCATGTTCCAGTTCGCGAGGGAGTTGTTCTTCTGCTGATAGTTCCCCCAGCCGACGTCTATGCCCGCGCTGGTCTTGGTGTCGCCGTCCGTGAGCGCCTTGTCCTGATACGTC
The DNA here is from genome assembly GCA_021825295.1 of Nitrospirota bacterium. Lineage (GTDB taxonomy): Bacteria > Nitrospirota > Thermodesulfovibrionia > Thermodesulfovibrionales > JdFR-88 > JAJYGJ01. The sequence continues at coordinate 92,630 of JAKAHV010000002.1, read as the reverse complement.
ATGTCGTCCGGGTTCTGCTGGAACGCCGTCGTCGCGGGCGCCGTTACACTCTCAAGGGAGAACCCGTTGAACGGGAAGACCTGGAAATAGACCAGCCCGCTGGAAGTGGTGGTGACCTCGGTCTCCGTCTGGTCGTAGTGGGTGTTGTAATCCGTGTTCATCATGACGCGGTTGTTGAAGAACCCCCTGGCGTAGGAGACGCGGCCGCTGTTGTTCAAGTCCGTGAAGGTCGTGTCGTTGAGGTTGTTTTTGGACTTGTCCCAGGAGCCCTCGTATGCAAGCAGCAGGTTTTTAAGCGGGGAATATGAAGTGCTCCAGCTCAGCGAATCGCTCGTTATGTCGTTCAGGAGGTGCTGCTCGTCATACTGGTGGGCCCTTGAATACTGGACGGTGAGGGGAGGAAGGCCGTCGGGCCTCCACCCGAAGATGGCGTTATAGCTGTCGTTTATCTGCGTGCTGGAGGCGGACCCGGAAAAACCGGTCGTCCTTTCGATGCTGCTGTAATCCAGGCCCACGCTGAAGGGCGCGGTGCCGAAGGATACCCCGGCATAGGGCCTGAGCGTCCTGGTGGTGGAGGTGATGGAGGGAGTGCCGTCAACGGTGGACTTGCTCGACAGCCTGTCGAATATGCCGCCCCCGTGGACCTCCAGATGCGGATATATCCTCCTGGAGAGGTCCAGCCTGTATATCTGCTCGAAGGAAACGAGCCTGGACTGGCTGGTCTCGTTGGTCGTCTTGTCGGTCGTTTTGGTGTTGAAGACCCCGTAATCCCATTCAAGCCCCGCGTTTACACCCGCCATGGCAGGCGCGGGCGCCGCCAGAAACGCCGCCAGGAGGGCTAAAAAAAAAAGGGGAATATTGAAAAACTTTATCCGGCCGTCAGTCATCTAGAAAGACATTACCTCTCCCCCATGAGGCTCACCCAGTACGGGCCGCTGCCGACGTCGATCATGGAGACGGTCTTCCTGCTCGACAGGCTTATGAAAATGAGCGACCGCAGGACGGGGTCAACCACGCAGAGGTTGTTCTCGTCGTTGTCTATAGTCATGTAGGCCGGGTCCTCACCGGCTTTTATGTAATCGACCGGTATGAAGGTAAACGGGTCGTAAACCTCAAGAAGGGGGGTGTTCATTTTCCCTATGTAGATGAGGTCCGATCTCGTGTCCACCTTTATGGCCCTCATGCCCTGCCCGGCGAACTGCCGCTTTATGACGGCAAGGCTGGAGGTGTCCAGGACCGTGAGATAGGGAGTGCTCTCGTTAATTATGTAAAGCTTGCCGCCGCTGCGGTCAAAAGCGCCCCTTATGGGGGCGGGGTCCGTGGGGACGGTGGCCACCACGGAGCCCGAGGTAAGGTCTATTATGGAGATGGTGTTCGAGAAATAGTTGAAGACGTAGGCCCTCTTGCCGGAAGGGTCAAGCTGTATGTAGACGGGCTGTATCCCCACCTTTATCCGGCTTCGCTCCACGAAGGAGACGGGGTCTATAACGCTTACGGTGTTGGAGCCGGTGTTGACGGACAGCAGCGCGCCGCCGTCCGGCGTAAGCGCCACCTGGCTGGGGCTGTCCCCCGTGTTAAGCCGTATGCGGCCCACCACCGCGCCCTCCGTCATGTCTATCACGTCGATCGCGTCCTCCCGGGAGAGCGCCACATAACCCCTCTTCAGGTTCGGGTCCAGGGCCATCCCCATCGGGCCCGCCCCGGTGACGATGACCCCCGTCACCTCCATCGCCAGCTTGTTAAAGACAGTGATGTCGTTCGAACCGGTATTCACCACATAGCCCAAAAGCGCATCGACGGGTTTATCGGGTATCTTCAGATCGAAGGCGGGCGTGAAATTGAACCCCGCCCGGACCGCCTGGCCGTACCGGAGGGTCATGGAGATGACCACGCCGCCCCTTTCCCTGACCGTGAAGGGCAGCTCGCGCCTCACCGGCTTGTCCGGAACGAGGAGGGAAGACTGCATGCCTTCCTCCGATCTCAGGTGGGCGTCCTTCACGGAAAGGGCAAGCCCGGTGTATTGACCGGCCGGAAGTATGCCGCGCGCCACAAGCCTCTGCCTGCCCGCCAGCACGGAGTCGAACCCGGCCATGTGAAGCCTGAGGGGTATCAAGGCGCCGTCCGCCCGGATGCAATAGACGCCGTTGAAGGTGAAGCTCAACCTCTGGGCCTTCAGCGGCAGCGGCTCCATGTAGACATAAACCTCCCCTTCATGCACAAGGGCAGGCTGGAGCTGTTGTGGTTTTATCTGGCATCCGAAGATCAGCAGGAGCGCGAGGACCGGGATTTTTGCAAGCTTACCCAAGAATTAGAAAACCTCCTTACAAACCCGCCTGCGAATCAGAAGTTTAAAAAAACGCCTTCATAGAAAACTGGTAATTATATAAAATGGCGTCCCGCCCGGTCAATCGCATACATCACAAAAAGGCCTGCGTCATATTTGTGGGGCTAGGCGGGGCATCTGCCTGCTCCTTCCGATCAGCGCGCGGTTCCGGACGTACTCGGACGGCTTTGTTTAGTTCGTCTTTATGGGCGAATGGCGGAAAGTCGTCAAGATGCAGCACTTCGTATCCGTCCGCTCTTCGCTTCTCTCCAGGAACAGGCAGATACGTTTTTCTCCGGGAACAGACAGATACGGGCCCCACAAATCTGAAGCAGGCCCCCATCGCAAATGTCAACGCCAAATAGAAATGTCCTGTTTGGTTAATACGCATACGCCCATAATTCAGCTTCCACTGAATCCCGGCGGGATGCAGGATGCGCCATTGCCTTTTTTTGGCGTTTTCCGTTCAAGATGAAAACCGCAACCTATGCTTTTATAACAACTTTTTTAGCCAGGCTGTTCAAAGCGTTCAATCGGACACCCGGGTTCATGACGGTTAATTGCATTTCTCGCCCGAGACTGATCTTCCCCATAAAAACTCCTTTCCCTGCCGGCGGCAGGGCTTCTTGAAAAGCACTGCCGTTCCCCATCATAATCCGCCAGGCCGTGGCATTGTCCAGATAAACAGTTTATGAAAACGGTACAATGCCTACTCAAGCTTGCCATAAAAATTCAACAGGCTCTTCCGGCTTTTTACAACCGGAAACAAAAGGGCCGGCGAATGCCGGCCCCTTATAAAAACCGTGGCGGGGCAAGCCCCGCCCCTGTGCCATATTAAAGATGCGTTATGCCGCGAACGTTAATCCTGCACGTGGCACTTGTTGCAGAGGTTCCTCTGGTAGGAGCCCATCTGTCCCACTATGTCCCAGCCGTAATACGGGGCGTTGGCGGCCCATGGCTTCGAGGTGGCGATAAGCGCGCTAGAGGCGGACATGAACTCCGCGCTGGTGTCCCACCTGGTCATCTCGTCGAATGCCGAGGCGTGCGCCCTGTGGCAGCTCAGGCACATGACGGCCGCGTTTGCGCCGTCAGGCCCCGCGGGGCTGTTTGCGACGAGCCCCGTCGCCACGCCCCTTTCAAAAGGCACCAGCGGCAGATAGGATTTGCTGCTGTCGCCTGCATAGTCGCCGGACTTTACATATGAGTTGTAGAGGCTGGCCAGGCCGCCAAGCTTGGCGCTGTCGCCCGCCGGGTGGCGGTGGTAGCCCGTGCCCGTCCCTCCGCTGTTGTTCAGGAAAGCGCCGTGGCAGTTGGCGCACCACTCGGCGATGCCGGTGCCGTAATCCACGTGCTCGATGCCGGAACCTGTGCCGTAGCCGTCCTCCTTTTCCCGGAAATCCTGCGGCGCCACGGCAACGGGCGCGTTGGCGGTGTAGTGATAGCCTTGCACCGGGAAACCCTGCGCTGAGGAGCTTCCGAAGACAGCGGGGTCGCCGGCATTGTAGAGGCCGTCCGCCAGGAGCCTGTAGTTGCCGCATATCCCGCTGGCGTCAGGAGTGCAGAAACCCGGGCCGTAGGAGCCGGAAGCCTTCACCGGCCCCTCGCTGTTTCTTGTGCCCCCGTTGACGCGGCCGTGCGGGTTGTGGCAGGAGTTGCAGGCCAGGTTGGAGGCGGGATAGGTCCCGCCAGGTCCCACATTGCCCGCGAAGTGAGAGTCCTCGGAAAGGCCGAAGTCGGAGGCTATGACGCTGTGGCCGTGGTTATACCCCTCCGAGGTCATGTTTGCGCCGGCCCACGGGGAATAGGTGTAGGTCTTGTTGACCCAGTAAAAGTCGCCGCCCGGCGTATAGGCGGTGCCGTCAGAGCTGAGCACCTGGATGTTCGCGCCCATCGTATTTTTCGCGTGGCAGTTGAGGCAGGTGGAGCTCGGGTCCGAGCCCTGCAGTAGATACTCATTGAGGCCGTTGCCGACAGTGCCCTTTACCCCGCCAGGTGTATTGACGACAGCCCCGCCTACCGAGTTATGCATCGTGTGGCAGCCCTCGCAGTAGGCCACGCCGCCGTCATGGAACGCAAGGGCCGCGCCGTTAAAGGCGAAAACGGCCAAGGCCGCGGCCATGAGTATGAGCCAGATCTTCAATGCTTTCATCAATACCCTCCCTGATTGAAGGATTTATTTTCCCCCATTGTTTCTTCCCCCGGGCCCCGTCACGCATCCGGATATCTTCCTGAGCCTCCCGCCAAAGACGGGCCGGAGACTGCCCGCCGGGCGATAAAGCCCGCGGGCTGGCCTTTTTCCCCTTTTTGCAATCACCCCCCTTACCGGTACAAAAAGCCTTTTGTGAACCTCAATTCCACATCCTGCGCCTTTTCACGCATTCACAACCTAAAATTGTAATTTATCCATTATACCTGAATGGAAGGCAATATGCCATGGGGTGATAGTGCGGCAAAATACGCGGTAAAAGATAAATAAATGGTTGGGGGTATCAGAACAACTTTAAGGCGAAAAGCCCGTGCGCTATAATCTTTCTTTTTTTGCTGCTTTTTTTCTGCCGCTGTCCCGCCTTGGCGGGATCTCTCAATCCTTTTTTTCCGTCCGGCGACTCCTCCAACGACCGGGTATAAGCGAATCGCGTGTAAGGCAAAAGGCGGATGGGGGCATGGGAGCGGATTTTTTTGCCGTAATCCGGACATGGACGTCCGGATAGGCAAAAGCCTCGGAGCCGGCCAGGGATGGCCGGCGAGAATGATGCGAGCCATGTTCCCATCCGCCTTTTGCCCAGCGCCGTTTGTACTCGTCCGGAACCGCGCGAGCCGAACGAAAGGGCCGGGCGGATACCAGGCACAAGGCAGGGGAAGGGGCATTTTCGGGACGATGACAAACTGTGCCGCGTTACTTATGGCCGCCTTGGTGACTCTAACGATGCAATCGAGACTGAAGGAGGCGCGGAACGTGAACTCCCCGGTCAAGCCGGGGAATGACGGATTTATCGGAGCAGAAGGAGGCGCAAAAGATGGGGGCCGGCAACTAAAAATAAAAAATTGCCGGCCCCGGTTCATTCTCACCTTGGGGCTTGGTCCCCCTCACCCAAACCCTCTCCCGGTGGGAGAGGGGTCACACCGGCGGAAGAGCGAGGGGTTAATCCTGCACATGGCACTTGTTGCAGAGGTTCCTCTGATAGGAGCCCATCTGGCCCACTATGTCCCAGCCGTAATAAGGCGCGTTGGTGGCCCAGGGCCTGGCGGTCGCGATCAGCGCGCTCGATGCGGACATGAACTCCGCGGTCGTGTCCCACCTTGTCATCTCGTCGAATGCGCTCGCGTGCGCCCTGTGGCAGCTAAGGCACATGACGGCTTCGCTGCCCGCCCCGCCCGCAAGCGGCCCCGCCGGGCTGTTGGCGGCCAGCCCTGTGGCTGTCCCCCTTTCAAATGGCACAAGGGGCAGATAGGAGGTCGCCTGCGCGCCGGTATAGACGCCAGATTTGACGTATGAGTTATAGAGGTCTGCGAGGCCGCCGAGCCTGGCGGTGTCGCCGGCCGGATGGCGGTGGTAGGTGGATGTGCCGTGGGGAGAGGCGTCGTTCAAAAATCCCTGGTGGCAGTTGGCGCACCACTCGGCAACGCCCGTCCCGTAATCGACGTGCTCTATGCCGGCCGCGCCAAGGCCCTCAACCTCCTTGAAGTTGATAGGCGAGACCGCCACCGGGGCGTTCGCGATGTAAGTAAACGCCTGGGGATAGCCTGCCACGCCGGAGGGTTGCGGACCGAAGACGGCGGGGTCGCCGGGGGCGTAGCCGATGTCCGCGAGGAGCCTGTAGTTGCCGTTTACGGTCCCGGCTATGGGGGCGTAGCCGTAGGAGCCGGACTGCGCGACCGGCCCCACCTTGCCGCTCCTGGTGCCTCCGTCGACCCGGCCGTGCGGGTTATGGCAGGAGTTGCAGGCCAGGTTGCTGGAATAATACTCCGGCTGGGTGCCCCGCCCCGGGGCCACGGTAAGTATGGTGCTCGTTGTGAGGGAGAAGTCGATTGCCACCACGGTATGGCCGTGGTTCTGCCCGTTTGAGGTGAGGGTGGCGCCGGCCCATGGAGAATAGGTGTAGGTCTCCTTGAGCCAGTAGAAGTCGCCGCCCGGCGTATAGGCGGTGCCGTCCAGGCTCAGCACCTGGATGTTGTTGCCGGTCGGCTGCGAGTGGCAGTTCAGGCAGGTGGAGCTTGGGTCCGTACCCTTGAGAAGATACTGGTTTAAAGCGGTGCCGGGGGTGCCCGCGCCATGAATGCTGTTTGACACGCCGCCAAGCGAGTTGTGCATCGTGTGGCAGCCCTCGCAGTAGGCCACGCCGCCGTCATGGAAGCCGATGGCAGTCCCGCCCAATGCGGCAACCAGAAAGACCGCGGCCAGCAGGACGAGTCCGGTCTTCAGAGCTTTCATCAATAAATACCCTCCCTTATCGATATATGCCCTTTTCCCCGCTGTTTCTCCATGCCCGCCGGCAGCAAGCCCCCGGCAGGCCCCGCTTCTCCCTGTGAAACTTTTAAAGGGCCCCGATTTTTTATCTTTTTTAAGCCACCTCCTTTCCCCGATGAAGACGATTGATTAGCAGGCTGTTGAAAAAGTCTCAAATTCGTCATTCCCCGGCTTGGAATCCACTTTAAATATAAGTCATTGAAAAACCTGGATTCCCGCCTTCGCGGGAATTACGGATAAAAGGCTCGAAAATAGTTTTTCCGCATCCTGTTAGAACTCCCTGAAAATCACATATTCAAGCCTATTGAAAAACATACAGAAATTCATAAACCAGCAGGCACTGTGGGCATGCCCCCGGGGCATGCGAAAAGGGAAAAAGTCAAACTTTGGGGATGCGCAATCCACTCCATTATAGTGAAAAACGGGCGGGATACCAAGAGGAAATGAATCACCCTGCAGCAAGTTGCAGGGTATCTATTGAATTTTAAGCCGTCATTCCAGATTTAGTAATCCGGAATCCAGTGACGTTAAGGCTCCACGGCAAAGTCACTGGATATCCCGCCCCGGCGGGACCGGTATGACGGCCTTTCAACAAATTCCAAAGGGAAATGCAAACAATAAAATTTTATTTTTGAGGTTCTAAAATTTCCTATCACCAAAAAAGAGGGGCCGGCGGTGAGCCGGCCCCTGATGGAAAAAAGGGGGCGGAACAAACCCCGCCCCCGATAGATACCTCTAAGCCACGGTGATTAATCCTGGATGTGGCACTTGTTGCAGAGGCTTCTCTGGTAAGAGCCCATATTGGCCACGATGTCCCAGCCGTAGTACGGGGCGTTGGCGGCCCAGGGCTTGGCGGTGGCTATAAGAGCGCTCGAGGCGGAGATGAAATCGGCGCTGGTGTCCCACCTGGTCATCTCGTCAAAGGCGGTGGCGTGCGCCCTGTGGCAGCTAAGGCACATGACGGCCGACTTAACCCCGTCCGGGCCCGCCGTGCTGCTTGCGCTCAGGGTTGCGCCCGCGCCCCTTTCAAACGGGACCAGAGGCAGGTAGGCATTCGCGCTGGTGCCGTGTATGTTGCCGGTCGAGACATATTCATTATAGAAGCCGGCGATTGTGGCGCCCAGAGTGGCGGTATCCCCGGCCGGGTGCCTGTGGGTAGTGCTCGTCCCGTCTGCGGCGTTGTTCACGAAACCCTGGTGGCAGTTGCCGCACCACTCGGCGACGCCCGAGCCGTAGTCGGTGTGTTCGATACCCGTCGTGCCCAGGCCCTCAACCTCATGCATCGATGCGGCACTGTGGCCGACATTCGGAGCTACCGCTATGGGGGCGTTGGCGATGTAAGTAAATGCCTGGGGATAGCCCGCGATACCGGACGGGGCCGGATCATAGACGGTCGGGTCGCCAGGTGCGTAGTAGGTGTCCGCGAGGAGCCTGTAGTTGCCAAGTATCGTGCCGCTGGGAGCCGTGTTCCCGTAAGAGCCGGAGCCCATAACCGGCGCCTGGCCGTTCCTGGTGCCGCCGTTTACACGGCCGTGCGGGTTGTGGCAGGAGTTGCAGGCCAGGTTGCTGGCGTAATACACCGGCTGAGTGCCGGCCCCGGGGGCCACCGTGAGTATGGTGCTCGTGCTCAGTGCGAAGTCGGCCGCAACCACGGTATGGCCGTGGTTCTGCCCCTGGGAGGTCGAAGTGTTGCCGGACCAGGGCGAATAGGTGTAGGTCTGGCTGAGCCAGTAGAAGTCGCCGCCAGGAGTGTAGGCGCTGCCGTCCGTGCTCAGAACCTGATAGCTCGCGCCCGAATGGGAGTGGCAGTTGAGGCAGGTGGAGCTGGGGTCCGTGCCCTTCAGGAGATACTGGTTGTGGGTGACGCCGGGGCTGCCCCAGCCGCTTACGCTGTTTGACACGCCGCCCAGCGAGTTATGCATCGTGTGGCAGCCCTCGCAGAACGCGACGCCGCCGTCATGGAACGCGAATGCCGCGCCGGCAAACGCGAAGACGAGCGCGGCCGCGGCCATGAGGACAAGAGCAAGCCTTGTTGCTTTCATGATCCCTCCTTGTTATTGGTTTCCCCCTTTTCCCGAGTCCCGTCCCGGGCCCTTTCCGTTCATATCCCCGTTCATCCTCCCCCTTTTGAGGGGGCCCCGTTGGATGCTCCAGGGGATAACCCCGTACGGAAAGCTACCTGATGCAGGACGGGCCGGAGCCTGCCTGCCGCCGGCCGGCAAATCTTCCCCTTGGCCGGTTGGCAGACCCTTTTGCTGCCCTTATGCAATCACCCCCTTCCCTGTTTCCGGCTGTTCTAATAAGCCGCGCTGAAAACACTCACACCCCGGTTGCCTGCCTGGCTGACGTAAATCCTCCCGTCAGGACCCGCGACCACGTCGCTGGGGACTATGAGAGAGCCCGGCCCGAAGCCCCGGTAGCCGAATTCGGTCACGAAGTTGAGGTCCTTGTTGAAGACGAGCACGCAGCAGCGCAGCCTGTCCGAGACGTAGATATAGCCGTTGCCGTCCACGGCTATCCCGGCGGCGACCCCGAACCTGCCGGGACCGCTGCCACCCCTCCCAAAAGTCTCGGCCTTCCCGTCCGGCGTGATCCGGTATGCCCGGAAAAGCGTCGGGATGGTCAGATACATGTTGCCATCATCGTCTATCGCGAACCCGAAGGCGCTGTTGTCGTCCCTGATCATCTTGGGCGTAAATTTAAGGATTTTGTTCAACTGGTAAGTCCTGATGCACTTGCCCTGGAGGTTTACAAGCGCCACCAGCATGTCCTCGTCGTCCGCGAGGTAAATTATGCCCTTGTTGTAGAAGATGCGGCCGGGCTTGAAGTGGGAAAAGCCTGACGGAAGGCCGCTGACCGTAATCTTTGACTGCAGCTCCCCCCTGTAGTTGCAGAGGCCGATGAAAAAGAGCTGCCTGGTGTCGTTATAGGAAAGGGTGAAGATGTCGCCCTTCCTGTCGATGGCGACGTCCTCTATGAAGCCCAGGTCGGCCTGGTCCCCGAACCGGTAGACCCTCATTCCGGTCGTATTAAAAATCGTGACCCCGCCCTGCATGGAGTCGGTCACGTAGACTTCGCCCCTGGACTTGTCTATGGCCAGCTTTGCGCCGTAGCTAAACGGTATGTCGCCGGTGGAGTCGGCCAGGTTGTACTGGTAGCTGACCCTCAGGCCGTACGCCCGCGAGGGGCCGGGAAAGACCGCAAGGAGGAGAAACAAGACAGGAAGGGCCGCCGTAAACCTTTTCCTTCCGTACTCTGCCTTTTCGCCCACTTTGCCATCCTCCATTTGCAAGCCCTCCGCTATAGCTTGGGAGCAATTAACATACCAGGAGGATTCATAATACAATAACCGGCGGAAAAACATCAAAAAAACCCTCAAAAAGGCAAAAAGTCGAACAAGCCTCTTTTACAGGCGAAATCCCCCATTCTGCGTGATTTAGCGCAGATGGAGATGCGGGGGCGGACGGTGTCCGCCCCCGCGCTGCTACACGTATAAGGCTATGCCGCCAGGATTAGTCCTGGATGTGGCACTTGTTGCAGAGCTGCCTCTGATACGAGCCCATGTTGGCCACGATGTCCCAGCCGTAGTACGGGGCGTTGGCGACCCAGGGCTTGGCGGTGGCTATAAGAGCGCTCGAGGCGGAGATGAACTCTGCCTGAGTATCCCACCTGGTGCCCTCGTCAAAGGCGGAGGCATGAGCCCTGTGGCAGGTGAGGCACATAACTGCCGCGTTGGTGCCGTCCGGGCCCGCCGTGCTGGTCGAGCTCAGGGTTGCGCCCGCGCCTCTTTCAAACGGGACCAGAGGCAGGAAGGCGTTAGCCGACGTGCCGGTTATGTTGCCGGTGGAGACGTACTCGTTGTAGAAGCCGGCGATCGTGGGGCCCAGGGTGGCGCTGTCGCCTGCCGGGTGCCTGTGGGTGCCGGTCGTGCCGGTTGCGTCGTTGTTCAGGAAGCCCTGGTGGCAGTTGGCGCACCACTCGGCGATGCCGTTGCCGTAGTCGGTGTGCGATATGCCAGCCGTGCCAAGACCTTCAACCTCTCTGAAGGTAGCCGGCGCGACCGCGACCGGGGCGTTTGCGATGTAAGTAAAGGCCTGGGGATAACCCGCGACGCCGGACGGGGCCGGATCATAGACGGACGGATCGCCAGGCTGATAGTAGGTGTCCGCGAGGAGCCTGTAGTTGCCGTTTATCGTCCCGGTTACCGGGGTATAGCCGTAAGAGCCGGACTGCCCGACAGGCTTCTGGCCGTTCCTCGTACCGCCGTTTACGCGGCCGTGCGGGTTGTGGCAGGAGTTGCAGGCCAGGTTGCTGGCGTAATACACCGGCTGCGTGCCGTTGCCGGGGGCAGCCGTAAGGATGGTATCCGTGCTGAGGCTGAAGTCGGCCGCAACTATGTCATGGCCGTGGTTCTGCGCCTGGGAGGTGGCGGTGTTGCCGGTCCAGGGCGAATAGGTATAGGTCTGGGTGATCCAGTAGAAGTCACCGCCGGGAGTATACGAGCTGCCGTCCGTGCTGAAGATGTTGTATTTCGCACCCTTGTGGGAGTGGCAGTTGAGGCAGGTGGAGCTGGGGTCCGTGCCCTTCAGCAGGTACTGGTTGTGGGTGACGCCGGGTGAGCCCCAGCCGCCTACGCTGTTGGACACTCCGCCCATCGAGTTGTGCATCGTATGACAGCCCTCGCAGTACGCGACGCCGCCGTCATGGAAGGCGAAGGCCGCGCCGCTAAGCCCGAAGACGACAAGGGCGGCGGCCATAAGGATTAATGCGACTTTGACTGCTTTCATCAATTTCCCCCTAATTCTTCCTTCTTTGTTTAATGTCCGGTTACTTCTCCGGCAGCCGCGCCCGGGGCCAAAACCCTCGCAGCTTTTTCGCCTCCCGGCGATAACGGCCGGATCCAGTTTGCCGCCAGCCAACCCGGAAAACCATTTTTGCCGGGCATGGCGGCAAGTCCTATGCACTCCCCAATACTCTCGCCTGCACTACCACCTCCTCCCGTCCAGCTCCGGCCCTTGCCTCAACTGAGCCCCGGGGCCTTTGCTTCTTATCACTCTTGGCTTGCGTACGAGCAATTTGCATACCAAGGCTTTTTTAAAATATTCGCAATTATCTATATATTTAATTGTTTGAATAGAAACTCAAATAAAATCATTTAAAAACAACAAACTTTTTAAAAAGCACTGGTGATTGGCCAGGGTTTCCCAATTCGGGAGGCGCTGGCGCTATCCGCCCCTGCTCTGTGAAATCCCACATGGCATTTGCGTGATTTCACCTAAAATTGGATTTAGACCGCCTGATAGGGAAAGATTGAGGGGTGAGAAAACTGGCAGGGGCCTGCGTCAGATTTGTGGGGCAAGGCGTGGCATCTGCCTGCCCCTTCCGTTCAGCGCGCGGTTCCGGGCGTAAGCCCCCTGCGGCGGGATTGCCGCCAAGGGCGAATATCAAGCCATTGTCATGATGGGGCCCGTCGTATCCGTCCGCTCTTCGCTTCTCTCCAGGAACAGGCAGATACCAGCCCCACAAATCTGACGCAGGCCCAACTGGCAGAAAGATTGACTTTAGGGGCGGACCCATGGCAAAGTATTCACGTTTTGCATTACCCGGAGAGGCTATAGGGTTATTTTTTTAAAAATTCAAGGAGGTCTTTTCACCAGATGCAGACAGGCAAAGTAAAATGGTTCAACGAAGCGAAGGGGTTCGGTTTTATCACCGCGGATGACGGCAACGAAGTCTTCGTCCATTTCTCCGCAATAAAATCAGACGGGTTCAAGACACTTGCCGAAGGCCAGGCGGTCAGCTTCGACGTCGAACAGGGGCCAAAGGGGCCAAGGGCCGTGAACGTGGAGAAAAAAGCATAACCACGATATAACCCGGTATATAAAAGACAAAAAGCCCTTGAATTTTCAGGGGTTTTTTGTTTTAAAGATTGACATCCCACTGGATTCCTGATAGGTTTTAATCAGCCGGCGCATCGCCGGAGAGTTCGTAATTGACAGGTTCAGGGCAGCACTCCGCGGTTCTCCAGAGTCAGGCGTAATCCAAACCGGACGGCCAACAAAAAACCCCCGCATGCGGCCAGGAGGCCGGCCCATGAAATTCCCCAGGTCCATATTCACCGCAGCCGCCCTTGTGATGGTCATCTATGCCCTGGCGGCGGCCGGCGGCAAGACCGCCTCGGCGTTCCATAATGGAGGCGTCGGCTATTGCGAGGGCTGCCATACGATGCACAACAATTTTGTAACGCCCGGCGCCAGCAATGCCACCGTTGCCGGCGGCCTGCCGGCGGGCGTGGCGGGCCAGGCGGCCAACACGTACCTGCTTCAGGGCTCCGATGCCAGCTCCACCTGTCTTAACTGCCACTCAAAATCCCCCATATCCGTGCTGACCACCGACGGCAGCGCATTCACCCCGGGTGGAGATTTCTTCTGGCTCACCGAGGATGTCACCTACACGCCGCAGGCCGGCGGCGTTTCCCTGCAGCCCGTCACGGTCCTGGGGCAGGAACACGGCCACAACATAATCGCCGCGGACTTCGGGCTTACCGCCGACACCTCGCTCACGGTGGCGCCCGGCAGCACGATCAGATATCCAGCCAGCGCGCTTGCCTGCAACAGTTGCCACGACCCCCACGGGCGGGCCAACGGGGGCTCCCTGGCGGGCCAGGAGGCGATCGTGGAGTCCGGCTCATACGGGCTGGCCGTGCCAAGCGGGTATCAGGCAGGCAATTACAGGCTGCTTGGCGACAGGTTTTATACGGGCAACCACGAGTTCCTCATGACTTTCGCCTATAACGCCCCCATGGCCGTCTCGGTCCCCCCGCCGTTTACGGAGACCTACGACAACCTGCGCCACACGGACTACGGCTACGGCATGTCCGAATGGTGCGCCAACTGCCATGACAAGTTCCTGAACTCCACCAACGGCACGGCCGCCCTGCACCGCCACCCGGCGGGCATTTCCGCCGTGTTTGCCAGGGGCATTGCGGACAATTACAATTCCTATGTCAAATCCGGGGATTTCAGCGGCAACTCAAACAACTCCTATCTCTCCCTCGTCCCGTTCGAACGGGGCCTTGGCGCCGTCCTGAGCAACACAAGCACCGCCGGCCCGGCCACGTCCCCCCCCGCAAACGCCATGTGCCTGAGCTGCCACAGGGCGCACGCCTCCGCCTTCCCGGAGATGACCAGATGGGACACCCAGGCGGAGTTCCTGGCCCAGTCCCATCCGGCCAACACAGGCGACAGGGTCACCCATGTCTTTGTCAACAACGCCCCCTATTACGGCCGCGACATCGCCGCCCTCTACGGGACGTACCAGAGGAGCCTCTGCAACAAGTGCCACGGCCAGGACTAAACGCGCCGGCAATACATATCAGTGCCTTAGTTTGATTTGCCGGACCGTGGCGATTTCGCTTTTTTGGGCTTTTTTTCTGCCGCTGCATGGCCTCGCTCCGCTGCATCTCCGAAACTCGCCTTCAGGGACAGGTCCCTCGGGACTGATCCCCTTCGGCTCAGACAGCCGGAGATGCTGCCGCTTCGCTTCGCCGGCACCGGCTACGAAAAAAAGCCATGTCGCTCAATCCGCCATCGCCCGGCTGCATTGCTAAACTGAGACACTGCCGTAGGGCGCGCATTGTTGACAAGGCGGATTTTAAGTGGGAGCATTTAAAAAACACTGCAACCGCAGGCAATCGCAGCTCTAAAGTTCCACGCGGTCTCTGGCGCGGCGGACCTCCAGTCCCCCATGAGCGAAAGGAGACGTCATGAAATTCAACCTCATCTGGAAGCGCCTGTCTCCGGGCGTCCTTGATTTCTGTCTGAGGCAGGACGTCATCCGGAGGCTTCTGCTTAAGAAAGCGGAAGAAAGGCTCCATGAGAATTTCGTGATTAAAAACACCGGCGACAGGCCGCCCCTCATCCAGAAGGCGCGCGCGAAGATGCTCGGAAACCTGCTCCACACGGTCAACGCGGCGCTGTCGGACGGACGCATATCCGCCGGGGTCTTCGGGGCGATAACGAGGAATTTCATAGGCAATATCCTGCTGGGAGAGGAAGACCGCACCCGGCATTTCCATGAAAAATACGGCATATACCCCCCGGCGTTTCTGACCATAAGCCCCACCAGGAAATGCAACCTCTTTTGCACCGGCTGCTATGCCTCAAGCTCCGCGGGCAGCGCGGAGACCCTGGGCTACGGCATACTCGACAGGATCATCAAGGAGAAAAAAGAGCTTTGGGGGTCCCACTTCACCGTGATATCGGGCGGCGAACCCCTGCTCTACCGCGACAGGGACAGCGGCAAAGGGCTTTTCGACCTCCTGGAGGAAAACAGCGGCGTCTACTTCATGATGTACACCAACGGCACCCTGATAGACAAGGAGACGGCAAGGAGGATGGCAGAGCTGGGCAACATCACGCCGGCCATCTCGGTGGAGGGTTTCGAGAAAGAGACCGACGGGCGGCGGGGCAAGGGGGTCTTCGGCAGGATAATGCGGGCGATGGACAACCTGAAGGAGGCCGGCGTGCCGTTTGGCGTAAGCGTAACCGCCACGCGCTTCAACGTGGACGCCATAATGTCCGCCGGATTCTCCGACCTCTATTTCGGCCGGAAAGGGGCCGTTTACGGCTGGATATTCCATTACATGCCCATAGGCAGGAGCTACACCCTGGACCTCATGATCACCCCGGAGCAGCGGCTGGCCCTCTTCAAGAACGAGCAGCGCATGATACACGAATCCAACCTGTTTCTTGTCGATTTCTGGAACGGCGGGCCCTATTCCCTGGGCTGCATCTCCGCGGGCAGACCGGGCGGCTATTTCTACATAGACTGGAACGGGAACGTGGCCCCCTGCGCCTTTTTCCCCTATTACCTATCAAACATCCACGACCTCTACAGGGCAGGCAAGACCCTGAACGACGTGCTTTTTTCCGATTATTTCAAGTCCATACGCAAATGGCAAAACGACTACGGCTACGCCCAGCCCGCGGAAAAGGTGCAAAACTTCATCGTGCCCTGCATCATAAGGGACCACTTCGACAAGGCGCTGGGCGTCATAAGGCAGTTCGGCGCGAAACCACTCGACACGAACGCGGAGCAGGCCCTCGGGGACGCGGATTACCACAAAGGGATGTCCGAATACGGCGAAAAGGTGAGCAGGCTCACCACTCCTTACTGGAACAAGGAATTCATGGGCACGGTTGAAAATGAAAAAAGGGGAATATGAGAGGAGGAATGCATTTGGATATCGACAATCTCTGCATAAATACAATAAGGATGCTGGCCGTGGACATGGTGCAAAAGGCCAATTCCGGCCATCCCGGAATGCCCATGGGGGCCGCGCCGATGGCCTATGTGCTTTGGACCCGCTTTTTAAAATTCAACCCCGCCAACCCGAAATGGCCTGACCGCGACCGCTTCATCCTCTCGGCCGGCCACGGCTCCGCCCTCCTGTACGCCATGCTCCACCTGACGGGCTACGACATGCCGATGGAGGAGCTGAAGAATTTCAGGCAGTGGGGCAGCCACACCCCCGGCCATCCGGAATATGATATTGAGCGCGGGGTGGAGTGCACAACCGGCCCTCTGGGGCAGGGTTTTGGAGACGGCGTGGGGATGGCGATGGCGGAAAAATTCCTCCAGGCGAATTTCAACCGCCCCGGGCACGAGATAGTAAACCACTATACATACGCTATTGCAAGCGACGGGGACCTCATGGAGGGCATATCAAGCGAGGCCGCATCGCTTGCCGGCCATTTCAAGCTTGGCAAGCTCATATACCTCTACGACAACAATCATATAAGCCTGTCCGGAGCGACCGAGCTTACCTTCACTGAAGACGCCGCCAAAAGGTTCGAGGCATTCGGCTGGCACGTGCAGAAGATAGAGGACGGCAACGATATCGCGGCCATCGGCAGCGCAATCGAGGTCGCGCAGCGGGAGACGGAGCGGCCCTCCCTCATAATGGTCAGGACCCATATCGGATACGGAAGCCCGCACAAGCAGGACACCTTCGAGTCCCACGGCTCGCCGCTTGGAGAGGAAGAAGTCAGGCTCACAAAACAGAACCTGGGCTGGCCCCGGGAACCCGCCTTCCACATCCCTGAAGAGGCGCTGAAGATATTCGGTGCGGCGCTGCCGCGGGGCCGGAGGGCCGGGGAAGACTGGGACCTGAAGATGGAGGCATACGCAAAGGCCTATCCGGACCTCAAGGCCAGGTGGGACCAGATGTGGGGGGGAAAATACGCGGCCGGCTGGAAGGAAAAGCTGCCGGTATTCAAGGCCGGGGACAAACCCGTGGCCACCCGCAAGGCCGGCGGAATGACCTTGAACGCGCTCTATGATTATGTCCCTTCCCTGATAGGCGGCTCAGGCGACCTAAACCCCTCAACCTACACGGCCCTCGCGGGACGCGGCACCTTCGAGCCGCCGGACGCGGGCACGGAGGCCATCCAGGGCTCTACCGGCAAATGGGATTTCAGCGCCCCGAACATCGCCTACGGCGTGCGGGAGCACGCAATGTGCGCCATCACAAGCGGGCTTGCCCTGCACGGGGGGCTGCTGCCCTTCGCGAGCACGTTTCTGATATTTTCCGATTACATGCGGCCCGCGATTAGACTTGCCTGCATGATGCGGCTCCATGTCATCTACGTTTTTACGCATGATTCTGCCGGCCTGGGCGAGGACGGCCCCACCCACCAGCCCATTGAGCATTTGCCCGGCCTGCGCGCGATACCGAACATGACCGTCATAAGGCCGGCGGACGCAAACGAGACATCGGAGGCGTGGGCGGCCGCCCTTGAGCGCAGGGCCGGACCGGTATCGCTCATATTTTCGAGGCAGAAGCTGCCAATCATAGACAGGCGGAAGTACGCCCCCGCGAGCGGACTCCACAAGGGTGCCTACATACTCGCGGGCCTCGCATCCGGGAAACCGGATATCATCCTCATCGCGACCGGCTCCGAGGTGCATCCCGCCCTGGAGGCATATGAGACGCTCACCCGCGAGGGCGTGAAGGCGCGCGTGGTAAGCATGCCCTGCCGTGAGATATTTGAAGAGCAGAGCGCGAGCTACCGGAACGAGGTCCTGCCGCCGGATGTGACGGAAAGGATAACGATTGAAGCCGCCGCCACAAGCGACTGGTACAGGTACGCGGGCCCCCCGGCTGTCGGCCACGGCGCGGTCATGGGGATAGACCGGTTCGGCGCCTCGTCCCCAGGCCGGGTAAACATGGAGAATTTCGGGTTCACGGCGGAAAACATCCTGGAGAAGGCCAGGGCCCTCCTTGGCAGAAAGGCAAGGACCTGATTATTTCCGGGACCCCTGCCGGGGATGTGATCGTCAATTCGAAAAGGAGCGAGAACGAGCATGGAAAAAATGAAAACGGGAAACCCGCTTCTTGATCTGAAGAAGGCGGGCCAGAGCGTCTGGCTCGATTACCTGAGCAGGCATGTGCTGAAGGCCGGCGTGCTGAAGCGCCTGATAGAAAATGACGGCGTGTCCGGGGTCACTTCCAACCCGACCATTTTCGAGAAGGCGATCTCCGGCAGCGATGACTACGACCCGCCCATAGAGCGGCTGCTCAAAAACAAGATATCCGACCCCAAGGAGATTTTCCTGTCGCTGGCGGTAGAGGACGTGAAGGAGGCGGCCGGGATGCTTGATCCCGTCTACGAGGCAACCGGCGGGCTTGACGGCTATGTGAGCATAGAGGTCTCCCCGGACCTTGCCTACGACACCGGGGCCACCATCAAGGAGGCGCGGAGGCTTTTCTCCTGGGCCGGAAAGAGAAATATCTTCGTAAAGGTGCCGGCAACGAAGCAGGGGCTGCCCGCAATCGAGGAGCTTATAGGAGAGGGGATAAATGTGAATGTGACCCTGCTTTTCTCCGTCAGCCGCTACAAGGAGGTAATAGACGCCTATATCTCCGGGCTTGAAAAAAGGCTGCAGGCGGGAAAACCGATAGACCGCGTGGCCTCGGTCGCCAGCTTCTTTGTAAGCCGGGTGGACACCCTCGCGGACAAGCTCCTCACCGGCCGCTACAAAGAGGCCCCGGCGGCCCGGATGAAAGAAAAGATAGAGTCCCTGTCAGGAAAAGCCGCGGTGGCAAACGCGGCGCTGGCCTATGATGTATACAAAAATGCCTTTTCAGGCGGGCGTTTCCTGAAACTTAAGGAAAAAGGGGCTCTGATCCAGAGGATCCTGTGGGCAAGCACAAGCACCAAAAACCCCGCCTACAGCGACGTAAAATACGTGGAGGAGCTCATCGCCCCGGATTCAGTGAACACGATGCCGGAGGAGACGATAGAGGCGTTCAGGGACCATGGGAAAGTCAGGACAGCCCTGCCAGGGGACCCGGCCGGGGCCCGGCAGACCATGATGGACCTGAAATCCGCAGGCGTGGACATTGACAGCGTCACAAGCCAGCTCGAAGCCGAAGGGGTGGAGAAATTCTCGGAGTCCTTCCAGGCCCTCCTCCACGCAATGGCCGAAAAGCGGGATGCCATGCTTGCG
This sequence comes from Nitrospirota bacterium, assembly GCA_021825295.1. GTDB lineage: Bacteria > Nitrospirota > Thermodesulfovibrionia > Thermodesulfovibrionales > JdFR-88 > JAJYGJ01. The sequence goes on along the minus strand of JAKAHV010000002.1, from coordinate 73,326 downwards.
AGGAAGTAGAATTTTCCCCCTCTCAATGAAGAGGGGTTTTCGAAAGCCTTTCCGGCAGCACCAACAATCTTTTCAGCATGCCTATGAAGACGGCCGCCCAGGCGGCAAGGGCCGCATATATGAACCAGGAGGCGGCGGGCGCGAGAAAATCCAGCCCGGAGACGGATGAAAATCTGTATGTGCACACCGTGTACATGCCCAGAGGGAAGACCATGCTCCACTGCTTTACATCATAGGAAAGGGGCTGCCGAGCGTAAAAATATTTCCAGGCGTTAAGCGCGGCAAGCAGGGGGATCCACCATGACGCGGCCGCCCAAAAAAAAAGCGTAAAGCCCCGCAGGAAAGGCGCCAGTCCGGAAAGGAAATCCCACCGTCCCGCATTTTGCAATAGCAGCGCCCCGGACAATGTAGTTATGGCAGCCGCCCCCATGTTTATCCAGTACGCGGGTGAGAGCCTCTCCGGCGGCATGGCAAAAAAGAACATCCGATAAAATATGAGCCCTATTATGACGATATAAAGCATCGCCCCTATCAGATACATGCACAGCGAGATAAAGAGGAACGCGGAGCCGCTGTCCGCGAAACCCTTCGCGAGCCGTGTGCCCAGGACCGACACCGCCTGGGTGCCGACCACGAATATGAGCCACTCTCCGCCGAACCCCGCGTGAACCGGGTGGTCTGCCCGTCCATCCGCCGCCACAGCCGTGAAAAAGGCGTATATGAGAAGGACCCAGAAGACAAGACCCGCGATCCACAGCCCCAGGGCCGGTCCGTAATCATTTGAAATGAACACGAACTGATCACCCAGGATGCAGGCGCCGGGCACCACCGTAAACAGGGATGGCCCGCGGTCGCGCCCCGTATCACCGGCGAGCCTCGATGGGAAAATAACGAGCCTGAGAAGCGCGAGAAAAACGATGATTATCCATGCCGCCTTGTTCGCGAGGAACAGCACGCCCGCAATCCCTTCCATTCCAAGCAGATGGCAGCCGATCGACACTATGCCGGTTGCCATCACGAAGGCGAAATAGCCGGGATCGAAACTTCCAATAAGCTCCTTCATTTGACTTCCCCGTTTGCATCTACCTTCTCTTTTTTACCGCGTGGCCGCCGAATTCCTGTCTCATGGCCGCCTGGAGCCTGTTTGAAAAATCGGCGAGCCCCCTCGACGCAAACCTCTGGAAGAGGGATGTGGCTATCACCGGCATCGGCACGCCCGCCTCAACCGCCTCCTCGACTGTCCACCGGCCCTCCCCGGAGTCCTCCACGTAGCCTTCCAGCCCGGAGAGATCGCCGTCTTTCCTGAAGGCGTCCTCTATCAGCTCCAGCAGCCAGGACCTTATTACGCTGCCCTGGTTCCAGAGACGCGCGAGCCTCGAAAAATCGAGCCCCTCCGAATGCGGGGACGCCTTTATCAGGGCAAAACCCTCTCCATATGCCGCCATCATCCCGTATTCGATCCCGTTATGGACCATCTTCACGAAATGGCCCGCCGAGACCGTCCCGCAGTACATATATCCCTCCCTGTTGGGGGCCAGGGTCTTCAGGACCGGCTCCAGGCGGCGAAACAGCCTACTGTCCCCGCCTATCATCAGGCAATAGCCCTCCTTGAGGCCCCAGATGCCGCCGCTTACCCCCACGTCCATGTAGTTCAGCCCCAGGGGTTTCAGTTCCTTTTCGCGCCGCAGGTCGTCCTTGTAATGGCTGTTTCCGCCGTCGATTATAAGGTCGCCCCTCCGGAGCAGGCCCTTGAGGGCGTCAATGGTGTCGTCAACGGGTTTGCCCGCGGGCACCATTATCCATATGGCCCTGGGCGCGGCGAGCATCGAGACCATCTCCTCCAAAGAAGAGGCGCCCTTTGCCCCATATTTGACCATTTCCTTCACCTTATCCGCCGCGCGGTCGTACACCACCACCTTGTGGCGGCCCTTGAGGAGCCGCCTGGCCATGTTCTCGCCCATCCTGCCAAGCCCTATCATTCCTATCTGCAACGGTATCGCCCTCCTTTTTTAGAACCTGGCTCAAAATCGCTTCCGGCTGCAAGAGGCCGAAATCGCGGCATACGGCGTCATCAAGGGGAAATCGTCCTCAATCCCGCCTTGGCGGGACTGCCGCGCCTCCGGGCGATTTACATTTCTTCCTTGTCTGCCACGATTTCTTCTCTCTTTCGCTTCAGAATCAATTTTGAGACAGGTTCTAACCTTTTCATTTTTTGTTGCCGCGCCATACCCTCAGTCTCCTTGCAGTCCCCGGCGCTACCCCTCCCTCTCCCGGGCCGAAAGCGTGGGGGTGAGGTAAGAGCCGGGCTTCAGCCTGGAGGCCGCCCCGCTGTCGGCAAGAACGATCAGGCTCCCCTTCCGCGGACCGATCCCGGAGGCGGGAAGACCGGGGTCCCCTCCGGCCACGCGCCCGAGGATCTCGGCCTTGTCCTGCCCGGTGACGAGGAATACGATGTTTCTCGCGTTATTCAGGACCGGGTATGTGAGTGTCACGCGGTCATGCCCCCCGCCTGCCTGCCCCGTGGGGAAAACGGCTGCAGCCAGGTGTTTTTTCTCCTTCAGGACGGGCGAGCCGGGGAAAAGCGACGCCGTATGTCCGTCTTTTCCAATCCCGAGGTGCACAAGATCGAAGACCGGCCATTCGCCTTCAGCGGATATCCTGAAAAAGGCCCTGAGCCCGTCTTCGTATCTCCGGGCGCAGTCTTCGGGACGGCAGTCCGTGGGGACAGGATGGATATTTTCCCGCAGGAGGGGGACGTTCCTGAAGAGCGCCTCATCCATCATTCTCCAGTTGCTGTCTTCATCCTCATGCGGGACGATCCGCTCGTCCACCATGAAGATATGGGTGTCCCGCCAGAGGGAGGCGTCCTTTATGGCGGCCAGCCTCCGGAAAAACCCCGCAGGCGACCTGCCCCCGGAGAGCGCCGCGGCAAAAAAACCCCTTTCAGCCACGGCAGCCCGGGCTATCTCCACCCACCTGCCGGCAAGATATTCCTCCAGGGCTGATTTTTCCCCGAACACAAAGACCTGCGGATTTTTCGCCATTTCAACCAGCCTTTCGCAGGGAGGCGCCCCTCACACGGTAAGCCAGCTTCGGCCCGTCTCCTCGATGAGGGTCTGGGCCTGCCGCGGCCCCCAGGAGCCCGCCCTGTAGTTCGGGAAGTCCTTCGGGGGCGTGCTCTCCCATCTGGCGTTGATCGGGTCCACTATCTGCCACATCGCCTCCACCGAGTCCTGCCTGACAAAAAGGCTCAGGTCGCCCTTTATGCAGTCCAGAAGCAACCGCTCGTAATCCGGCCGCGCCTTCACCTGGAAGGTATCCCTGTAGCCGAAGACCATGTTCACGGGATAAATTTCGTCGATGGAATACGGATACTTCACACCGAATTTCAACGATATCTTCTCATCCGGCTGAATGGTAAAGACAAGGATGTTGGGGTCGCAGGGCGTGCCGAACAGGCGCAGAGGCAATTGCTTGAACTGAATGCAAATCTCGGTTATGCGCTTGGCCAGTCTTTTGCCGGTGCGAAGGAAAAAAGGCACACCCGCCCACCGCATGTTGTCTATGTGGAATTTTGCCGCGAAAAAGGTAGGCTGAAGCGAAAGCGGGGCCACGTCCCTTTCCTGCCTGTAACCCACCACGGGCCCGCCGCCGGCCGCGCCCGCGCCATACTGGCCGCGCACCGTATGCCTGTCTATGTCCGCGCCTTCCATGATCCGGACGGAGTTGAAGACCTTCGTCTTCTCGTCCCTCACGTAATCGGCGCTGAAGCCGACCGGGGGCTCCATCGCTATGAGCCCCAGTATCTGGAGCATATGGTTCTGGACTATGTCCCTTACAACGCCTGTCCGCTCGTAAAAGCCCCCCCTGTGCTCTATCCCTATGTCCTCGGCAACGGTTATCTGCACGTGGTCCACGTAATTGCGGTTCCATATCTGCTCAAAAACGAAATTCGCGAAACGGAAAAAAAGTATGTTCTGGACCGGCTCCTTGCTCAGGTAATGGTCTATCCGGAATATCTGGCACTCGTCGAACGCGTCCACAAGGGTGCGGTTTAATTCCCTCGCGCTCCTGCTGTCCACTCCGAAGGGTTTTTCAACGACGATCCTCGCATTGAAAGGCCCCTTGCAGAGGTTGAATTTCTTGAGTTTCCCCACAATCAGCGGCACCATGTCCGGCGGCACCGCCATATAGAATATGATGTTCGTCCTGTACGATTGGTCCGGGACGGAGATTTTGTCTATCTTCCGGCAGAGTTCTTCGTATCCGGCCTCGTCATCGAAACGCGACGGCAGATAGTAGAGGTTCCGGCTGAACTCCTCCCACTTGTCCTCGCCGGGCGCCGCGTCGAACTGGCTGAGCGCGCCCAGCATCTCGCGGCGGTAGGCGTTGTCGTCCTTCTGCGGCAGCCCGAAGGAAAGGACCGAGAAGCCCGCTGCGAGGTCCCCTGCATCAAAGAGATGGTAGAGCCCCGGCATGAGCTTTCTCTTGCTTAAGTCGCCCGCCCCGCCGAAGATAATCATGGTAAAGGGCTCCACCTTTAATTCCTTCAAATCCACGGTGCATTTTCTTAACAGGCCCCGTTCGATCACCGGTTCCGAAATCTTGATCATTCGAATTCTCCCCTTATCTGGAATCCTTCTCCATCTGCCTTACCTTGTTCAGCCTGCGAAGATGCCGTGCGGCCCCTGAAAACCTTGCCCCCACGAAGCGCTCCACGACTTCCTTCGCCGCCTCCTCCCCTATGACCCGGGCGCCGAGGCATAGGACGTTCATGTCGTCGTCCTCAACCCCCTGGTGCGCGGAAAAGCAGTCATGGCAGACAGCGGCCCGGACGCCTTTGACCTTATTGGCCGCCACGGATGCGCCCACCCCGCTGCCGCATATCAGTATACCCCTTTCGGCCTGCCCGTTTTGGACGGCCCCGGCCACCCGGGCGGCGAAGTCCGGGTAGTCGTCCTCCGGCTCCAGGCTGTAGGCGCCGAGGTCCGCCACCTCATGGCCCTTCGAGGCCAAAAACTCCACAAGCCTGTCCTTCAGGTTTACCCCGCCGTGGTCCGCGCCCAGGGCAATCTTCAAGGGTCAACTCCCTTTTTCACCGCGTCCGGCCCTCGCGCCTGCAAGGACAATCAGAGATATCGCTATCATAAAAACAATTATAGCAGCTATGAAAAAATCGGCAGGCCTCATGCCGGGGTTTAAGAGCTTGCCCCTGTCCACACCGTTTATCCTGAGCACATAGGCCTCAATGTTGGCTATCTCCTGCTGGGTCAGCGACCAGGAGTCCCCGAAATCGGGCATGTAAAAAGCGGGAGCGCGGCCGGGCGGGACGGCGCCATGCTGTATATACTTGTCTACGTTGCGCGCGAAGATGTCCGGCTGCGGACTGAAAAGCTGGCGGGCAATCGGCTCCAGGGCCGGTATCCTGCCGGAGAGAGAGCCCGGATTGGGCATGTTCCCCCTGCCCCCCGCGCCGTGGCAACTGCCGCACTGCTGCCTGAAAAGCTCCTCCCCGTTTTCCGCATTGCCCACGATGAAAGCCGCGTCCCCGGACGGGGCCTCAGGTATCGTTTCAGGCGGTATCACACGGATGTTCGGGCCCGCCTTCATCGGCCGCGCGGCCATCGCGGCCGGGGCCGGTGGGGCCCCCGGAGGGGGGGCGCCGCCCTGAACACTGAAGAGGTAGTCAGCCAGAGCGTTCAAATCGCCTCCGCTCAGGCCCGCATACGAGGGCATGATCGAGTCCGGGAAATGGGATTTCGGGTTTCTTAGCTGAGCGATAACCCAAACTCTGGACTTGCCGGCCAGTGTCCCCCCGGAGAGCTGCGGGCCCGTGGTGCCGCCCTTGCCGTATATCCGGTGGCACAGCGGGCAGCCCTGGGAGCGGAACAGTTCCCCGCCTTTCTTCGCCCCGGGCAGTTCGACGACCTTGCCCGCGGCGGCCTTTTTGGCCGGCGCGGCCGGCATCTGCGCAAACCCCGGAGAGAGATAGCCCATGATGGTAAACGCAATCACAACCCCGGCGTAAACAAGCAGGCAGGCCATCGCTACCGGCCTCTTGAAAGGGTTTCTCTCCGGCGACTTGTCGATGAAGGGCAGCAGGACGAGAAGCCCTATAAGGACAGCGGGCACACCCGCCGCGCCCACCGGCTCCATCGGCCCCCTGAAATATTTCAGCGCCTGGTAGATAAAGAGAAAGTTCCACTCCGGCTTGGGCACGTACATGGTATTCAGGGTATCGGCGGCGCCGCCAAAGCCGGGAGGCCAGTAGACGGAAAGGGTCAGCATGATAAAAAAAACCGCGCTGCCCATGATGACGTCCTTCATGGCCTGGTCCGGCCAGAACCGGCCTTTTATTGCTCTTTTGGAGGGGTCCCAGGGCCCCGCGATGCCGCTGTGGCGAAACGACAGTATGTGCGCCCCGATAAAAAGCGCAAGCAGGGGGGCGAATATCCCGATGTGAAAAACGAAAAACCTCGAAAGCGCAAGCTGGCCCATCACATGGCCGCCGCGCATGACGGTCTCCAGAATCCCCCCCACGACCGGCACCTCCCCGGCGATACTCGTGCTGACCTCGCCCGCCCAGTAGCCCCCCTGGCCCCATGGGAGGGTCGCGCCGGTTACGCTCATGGCCATGGTCGCAAGGAGAAGGACCACGCCTATCAGCCAGGTAAGCTGTATCTTGTAGGCCCCCCATGTGTAGACCTGGACCATGTGCAGGCTGACCATGATGACCATCATGTTTGCGCCCCAGTAATGCAGGTTGTGGATAAGCCATCCAAAGGGCACCTGCCTTCTGAGGAACGCGAGGCTGTTATACGCGTGGTCTATGGCGGGCACGTAATAGAAGAGCTGCGCAATGCCGGTGGCCGCCTGCAGGGCGAAGATCAGAAGCACGGTGCTGCCAAACGTATAGGCGAAGCTCGGCGGGCCGGGCAACTCCTCCTCAAGCAGAAAGTCCCGCACCTTGTAATAAGGCCACCGTCCGGTGAACCAGCCCCATATCCGGTCAAGCATCCCCATCCTCCTACACGCGCACCTTTTTCGGTATGCCCACCTGGAACCGCTCCCATTTCACATAGAGCGTCCCGTTTTCAATCCTGTAGGGCAGGGTGTCAAGCGGACGGGGCGCGGGCCCCGCGATCACCCTGCCGTCTATGGTGAAGACGCTCCCATGGCACGGGCATTCGAAATGCGCCATCTCCGGGTCCCATTTGTAATGGCAGCCCAGGTGGGGGCAGATGGGGGAAAAGACCGCGAAGCCGCCCGCGGAGCGCCTTACGACCCAGACGTCGTGAAGCACCATCTGGTGCATATAGGCCTCGGTGGAGCGCATCTCGAAATTCATGCTTACCGGGCTGTCCACCGGAAGCGGGCCCACATCGCCAACCTTGCTCCACACGAGGCCGGACAACGGCTGGGCATTTATGATGAACCGCAGCGCCGGCACGGCGGTGACAATCCCCGCCGCCCCCGACAGCGCCCAGATTACGGCCTTCCGGAAAAATCCCCTGCGTGTCACCCCGCCTCCGTTGCCTCCTGTCCCGATTGCGCCTGCCTCGCGGCCCGGGCCATTCCATATTACCACCTGATAGGGCCGCCATAAATAGGAAACCGGCACGGTGAATATATGGACGAGCCTTGTAAACGGAAAAAGCCCTATGAGGACAAACGCGTTCAGGGCATGGAACCTCACCACCCATGGCAGCGCGGTTATCAAATCCGGACGCGGGGAAAACATAAAAAGAGAACGCAGCCAGGGCGCGGCGGTATATACGTACCACATCGAACCCCACCGGTAAAACAGCGTTATATACGCCCCCGCGGACACCTGCAGCAGGAGGCCGGCCAAAAGGACCCAGTCCATGACGGAAGTCACCGCCGCCGCCCTCCGGCTTAGAATGCGGCGCAGAATGAGCGCCAGCAGGCCGAATATCGCAAGCAGGCCGAGGGCGCTTCCGATAAGCTCGAAAATCAGCATGCGCATGGGGTCGCTGTGCAGCCATACCCAGAGGGAAGGCGCAAAAATGGGAATGACGTGCGCAAAAAGAATGATGGTTATGCCGTAATGCCAGGGCACGGAGCCCCAGAAGAGCGTTTGGTCCTCCAGCAACTGGGAGGAAAAGCTGGAGTACGAGAACCGGTCCGCGAAATAGCGGTAAATCCCCCCAGCGACCGCGATAACCATCGCCGCGTAAGGAATGACGGCAAAATAAACAGGGGCCATTCAGACCTCCCCGTCCGTCAGCGCGGCCAGCAGCGCCTGCAATAAAAATGCGTAAGGATTTTCGCCCCTGCCGCCCGCGTTAATGGCCTTGAGCATTTTCCCGGCCGCCGGAACGATGCAGTCCCTTACAAGCTCCCCCCTGTCTGAATCATCAAAATCGCCTGAATCACCAAAATCGCCAGAATCGCCGGACTCTCCGGCCCGCCGGTTATGCGGTCCCGGGGGATGGCTGAGGAACCTCAGCATGACTGCCAGATGGTCGGGCAGTTCCTCCCCGGGCCGGAGCGGAAACCCGCAGGCCCTGTACTGCTCCTGCAGGCCGGCCATGAAGACGCCGCGCCTATCATTGCCCCCGCGCGATGGGCCGCCCTCTCCAAAGATATGGCAGCCCGCGTACGGGGAGCAATCCTCCCTGAAATCAAAAGTGGCCGTGAATATCTCTTCCAGCCCGCCCCCTTCTCCGATGGCCTTTAAACGCTCCGAAAAGGCGGCCAGCGGGTCTTTCGCCTTCCCCCCCAGAAGGGCGGCGCATTCGAGGGCCTTTCCGGCCAGGGTCTGTATGGAAGACGCATCCCCCGGATATCCGAGCATGTCCGCAAAGAGCCCCAGGGCAAGCCTCTTTTTATCTTCCATCAAAACCGCCGCCGGATTTTCCGCAGGTAGCCCGCGCCCGCGTCCTCCTTGCGCCTCTGCGGGTCCTCTAAAACCTCCACCATCCTCTCCCTCATGAAAGGCGGCACGACGAACCTGTCTTCGAAACCGGCAAGAGCGGTGAGGCGGTAAATGTCCTCCGCGGCCTGCGGCGAAAGCCCGGCCGCCTCCAAAACCCCTTCCGCCTTTTTCGCGTCGATATCGCCCACGGACTGCGCGCGCCTGTAAACGCGGACGGCAACGAGCTTCCTGTTTATCCTCTCTATCTCCCGTCCGTCGCCTGCGGCAAAAAGGGAGGCAAGGTATTTAAGCGGCGCGCGCATCACGCCCCCGAAGTAGTCGCTCCCCGTATTGTAAAGGCCGCCTTCCACAATGGCGGCCACGGGCAGAAGCGACGGCACGTAAAACAGCATGGGCAGGGTGCGGAACTCCGGGTGGAGCGGAAGGGCCAGTTCCCATTCCTTTACGTATTTATAGACCGGGGACCTCCGGGCGGCTTGTATTGCCTTGTCGTCGAGCCCGTCGCGCCTTGCCTGCTCCGTCACCTCCGGATCGAAGGGGTCGAGGATAAGCCCCCGCTGGGCGCTTACAAGCTCCCGCGCGGGCCGGGCCGAGGCCCGGGCTATGCCGTCCGCGTCATAAAGCAAAAGCCCGAGGTAGCGGATGCGCCCGACGCACGAATGAAAGCACGCGGGGGCCTGGCCTGTCTCCTGCCTCGGGTAGCAGAGGATGCATTTCTCCGACTTGCCGGTGCGCCAGTTGAAATAGACCTTCTTGTAAGGACATCCCGAAATGCACATCCTCCAGGCGCGGCACTTGTCCTGGCTCACCAGGACAATGCCGTCCTCGCCCCTCTTGTAGATGGCCCCGGCCGGGCATGCCCCCACGCACGCCGGGTTTATGCAGTGGTTGCAGATGCGCGGGACGTAGAAGAACATCATCCGTTCGAGACTGAAGAGCTGCCTTTTTTCCTCATCCGTGAGCGCGGCCAGATTGGGGTCGGCCGCGGCGTAGACCTCGGAGCCGCCGAGGTCGTCGTCCCAGTTGGGGCCGGCCTCTATGTTCATGCGCCCTCCGGTTATCTGCGATACGGGCAGCGCAACCGGCTGGACGTCCGCCTGGGGGGCGTCCGTGAGATGCCGGTAGCTGTAAGTCCAGGGCTCGTAATAGTCGTCTATCGCGGGCAGGCGCGGGTTGAAGAAGATATTCGCAAGGCCCTGCGCCCTGCCCTGCAGTTTCAGTTTCGCTTTTGTCCCGTCCCTCCTGCCTCCGGTCCATCCGCCTCTGTATCTGCCCTGGTCTTCCCAGAGGGCCGGATACCCGGTGCCGGGTTTCGTCTCCACGTTGTTCCACCACATGTATTCCGTCCCGGGACGCGACGTCCAGATGTTCTTGCAGGCGACGCTGCACGTATGGCAGCCGATGCACTTGTCCAGGTGAAAGACCATCGAGACCTGAGCGCGAATATTCATGATATTGACATCCTCCCTACACGCCTCCTTTCCTTTTCAGACAAGAAGGTTTCTCTCACCGAAGCCCTAAAAGACCGGCCTGCCCGGCAGCCTGCGGACGAAGGCAAAACCGTCGCGGTCCGGGCTCGGCGGCCCCCAGGCATTGAAGGCGAATGACAGATGGGCATATCCGCCGACCATGAAAACGGGTTTCAGGCGGATGCGCGTCAGCGCGTTCGTCCCGCCGCCCCGCCCCATCTTTCTGAGCGGCGATCTGGCGAAATCGATGGTCCGCTCCGGAGCGTGATAGAAGAAGCCGGCCCCTTTCGGTATTCGCGCGCTCACCGCGGCCCTCGTGACGACGACCCCGTTGTCGTTGAATACCTCTACCCAGTCGTTGTCCCGCACACCCACCAAGGCCGCGTCTTCCGGGTTCATCCAGAAGGGCTCCACCCCCCTTGAGAGCGTGAGCATTATGAGGTTGTCGTAATAGGTGCTGTGGATGTGCCATTTGCCGTGGGGGGTAAGGTAGGCGAGGGCTATGGTTTTAACGGGGCCCCCCTCGTGCCGGCTTTTTTCGAAATCCCGGTAACCGGCGGCGCTGAGCCCCGGTTTGAACGTGGGGAGGTTTTCGCCGAAATCCAGATAGCCTTCATGGTCCAGGTAGAAATGCTGCCTGCCGGTGAGCGTGCGCCAGGGCAGCAGCCTTTCCACATTGATGCAATAGGCCGAATACGCCCGGCCGTTGTTTGTGATGCCGCTCCAGAATGGGCTTGTAAGGAGCCGCCGGGGCTGCGCCAGGAGGTCGTCAAAATTATATCTCAGGCTGCGGCCGTCCCGGGCCAGGTCCTTGAGGCCAACGCCCGCGTGTTCTTCTTCCGCCTCAAAACCCCTCCAGGCGACCTCGCCGTTGGTCTCCGGCGCGAAGTAAAGCAGGACGTTTGCCGCCTGTTTCATCTCCTCCATGGCTATGTATCTTTCGCCGCCGAACTGCCTAGAGGGGGCGTTTTCGAGATAACGGTCGTAGAGGTCCGCCACTTCCCACCGTATGCCGTGCTCCGCCATCCCGTTTTTTTTGTGTTCGCGGCCGTAAGAGACGAAGCGGTCGTGGATGTTCGCGTAATCGCGCTCCACGACCGTGATGTTCGGCATCGTTTGCCCGGGGACGGGCTCGCACTGGCCCCTGTGCCAGTTCCTGACGGCGGGCTGCGATATCTCATCCGGGGTGTCGTGCGCGAGGGCGGTTGAGACGATGTCCCTGAAGGGCTCCGGGAAATGGGTGCGCGCAAGCTCTCCCACCTCCCTGGCGATGGCCGCGAATATGTCCCAGTCGTCCCTGGACTGCCAGCATGGGGGCACCGCCGCCGACATCGGATGGATGAAGGAGTGCAGGTCGGTTGTGTTCAAGTCGTTTTTTTCGTACCAGGTGGCGGAAGGCAGTATGATATCCGAATAGAGCGCTGAGGTGTCCATCCTGAAATTGAGGTCCACAACAAGGTCCAGCTTCCCCTGAGGGGCCGGCTCCCGCCATTCGATATCGCCCCGCCTGACGCCGCTTATTCTCTGTTTTTCCACCTCCTCCGAGACGGCGTTCGAATCCGTGCCCAGGTAATGCCTGAGGAAATACTCCTGGCCCTTCGCGCTGGTATGCAGCGCGTTGCCCCTCCAGATGAACCAGAGGCGGGGCCAGTTGCCTGGGGCATCCGGGTCCTCCACTGCGAAACGGAGTTTCCCTTCCCTGAGCTGCCCCGCAATCCACGCGGCAATTTCCCCGTCAGACTTCGCCCCGGCGCGGACCGCCTCGCGCGCAAGCTCCAGCGGGTTTTTTGAGTCGAACTGGGGGTAGAAGGGGAGCCAGCCCATGCGGACCGCGTCCACCTGCATCTCCATCGGATGGGAATTCCCCAGAATCGTGTTTTCGTCCATCGGGGGGTCGTACCTCCACTGGTCCGAATGGACGTAGTGAAAAGAGGGGGCGTTTTGCTGCCTGGGCGGCTTTATCCAGTCCAGCGCGAAGGCTATGCTCGTCCATGAGGCATTCGGTGCGACCTTCTCCTGCCCCGTGTAATGGTTGAGCCCCCCGCCGTTTACACCCACCGCGCCGCATAAAACAAGCGCGGTAATGCCCGCCCTGTATATGAGGTTGCTGTGATACCAGTGGTTTGAGCCGGAGCCCACGATTATCATGCACTTGCCCTGCGTGAGGCGCGCCGTCTCCGCCCATTCCCTGGCGAACCTCACCACTGTATCGCCCTTGATGCCGGTGTGCTTTTCCTGCCAGGCTGGCGTATAAGGCATGCCGGGGTCGTCGTAGCCGCCCTTCCCCTCCACCCCGAACTGCCCCATCATGAGGTCGAAGACCGTCGCGACCGGTTTCCTGCCTTCCTTCGTGTCGATGAATTTCACCGGCACGCCGCGGACGATGTCCCGCCCGCCCGCATGGTCGCGGAAGGCGACCTGCAGCACGTCATCTGCCGAGTCCGCGAAGCTCAGGACGGGATCGAGGTCCTCGCCGTCCAGGCCGTCTTTCATCTCAAGGTTCCAGAGACCGCGCGTCTGCTGCCATCTGAAACCTATGCTACCCCTGGGCATGCGCGGGCCGCCTGAGGTGCGGTCAAAGACCACCGTCTTCCAGTGGCCGTTTTCAACACCTGCGTATCTTTCGAGCTGGGCGGCGTGCAGGAACTTGCCGGCCCTGTAAACCGCCGCCACGCCCTCCGGACCGCCGCCCTCCAGGCTTACAAGAAACGGCGCGTCGGAGTAGCGCTTCAGGTACCCGGTGAAATAGGGGACCTGCTTTTCGAAGTGGAATTCCCTCAGTATCACATGGCAGACGGCCATCCAGAAAGCGCCGTCCTGCCCAGCGGCCACGGGCAGCCACCAGTCCGCGTGCTTCGCCACCTGGCTTAAATCCGTTGAAAGGACAACGAGCTTTGCCCCGTTGTATCTCGCCTGGGTGGCGAAATGGGCGTCCGGCGTGCGGGTCATGTTGAGGTTCGATCCCATGACGACAATATATTTCGAGTTGTACCAGTCCGCGCTCTCGCCAACGTCAGTCTTCTCGCCCCACACCTCCGGCGAGGCGGGCGGAAAATCCGCATACCAGTCGTAGAAACTGAGGGTGACGCCCCCAAGCAGCGAGAGAAACCTCGTGCCCGCCGCATAACTGAGCATGGACATGGCGGGTATCGGCGAGAAGCCTGTGATCCTGTCCGGGCCGTATCTTTTTGCCGTGTATATCGTCGCCGCCGCGATTATCCTGACGGCCTCCTCCCACGTGGTGCGCCTGAGCCCGCCCTTTCCCCTGGCCCTTTGATAAAGGCCCCGGGTCTCGTTGTCCTCAACGATCGAGGCCCATGCCTCGACAGGGTCCGGATGCAGCGATACGGCCTTCCGCCAGGCGTCCGCAAGCACGCCCCTTATGTAAGGATATTTGACCCTGAGGGGACTGTATATGTACCACGAGAAGCTGATGCCGCGCTGACAGCCCCTGGGCTCGTGATGGGGCAGCCCTTCCGCCAGATACGGGTAGTCGGTCGCCTGCAGCTCCCAGGTGATTATGCCCTCCTTGACGTAGACCCACCAGGAGCATCCCCCGGTGCAGTTTACGCCATGGGTGCTCCTTACCCGCTTGTCGTATTGCCACCGGTTTCTGTAAAGGTCTTCCCAAAGCCTGGCCTTCGGCCTTACAAGGTCCCGTATCCACCCCATGCCGCGCTCACCCGGCTCCGGCAGCCCTGCCCGGGTAGCTGCCGTAGCGCTCTGTCAAGGCCCTGCGGACCGGCGCGATCCTGCCGCGCCAGGCAATCCATGTTACGGACATGAAGAGGAGAAAGCCCGCGCCGGAAAGATATAGAAACATCGGCTCCATATTCGTGGATTTTCTCCTCGCGGCCAGCTTCAAAAATGCGGCAAGATCGCCCACTTCGCCCGCGGTAAGCGGATGGTCCGCATAAAGCGGCGCCATCGTGGGAAACTCGATGTCGGAGAGGGCGGCCTCAAGCCCCGCCTCCCCGAAGGCCGTGTAGGCGCCGGTCAGATCAGGACCAAGGTTGCCTCCGCCAAGAAACCTTATGAGCCCCACGTTGTGGCACCCCATGCACGGGGGGCCGCCGTTTTTAAACCTTATTGTCCCGAGAAAAAGCCCTTCGCCGGTACGGGGGTCTCCCGGGGGATCGCCTGCGCCATTCAGGTCCGAAGTACCCTGACTGCCCGCCAGTGGAGGCCGCGCACAAGCACCCGAAAGAGGCATAACGGATATGAAGAGGACCGCGGCCATCCAGCCGGCGGCGGCAAGTCCCCACTTCGCCTTTTCCATCTCCAAAGCACCTTCAAAACTGAAAGCATTCAAAAAGTATGCGGATTTCCACTAGAACCTATCTCGAAATTGATTTTGAAGCGAAAGAGAAAGGAAATCGTGGCAGACAAGGAAGAAAGGGAAATCGCCCGGAGGCGCAGTCCCGCCAAGGCGGGATTGAGGACGATTTTCCCTGTATGACGCCGTATGCCGCGATTTCAGCCTCTTGCAGCCAGAAGCGATTTTGAGATAGGTTCTAAAATCAACAGGTTTCAGTTGAGGTAATTCTATCATGCGCCGCATCGCTGTCAAGGCGAATGACCCCCTTTATTCAACGCCCTCCTTTATTCAACAATGGTGAGGGCCGTGCCTTCCAGCCGGAAGGCGATCTCGCGGGTCACGCTGCCGCGGATAAAGTGGGCTGCCCCGTCGTGCCTGCAATGGCCCAGCAAAAGGGTCTTGTAACCGCCGCTTCGGGTTTCATCCAGTATCCGGTCGGCCGCGTCGACGGTGTCCCCTGCCTCCCTCCTTGCGATCTGCCCGGGCTTTATCCCCTTTTTAATAAGGATCTCTTCAGCCCTCCGGAAGGCGGACTCGAAGTCCCTGCGCCGTTCGTCCTGCCACTGCTCGAAAAAGCGCCGCCGCTCTTTTTTCTCCTCTTCGCCCAGGAAATGCCCCTCATCCCAGAAGACGGCCGGCATGGGCAGGACGTGAAGAAGGGTGATCTGCAGGTCTTCAATGCCGGAAAAATGGTCCGCGGCATAATGGACCGCCTTCATCGAACACTCCGAGCCGTCGATCGCAATGAGCATCTTGTTCACTTTCGCGGCCTCCCTTCAGGCGGCAGCCGCCTGTTTTTCCAGATTGTATCACAATCCGGGGACCAGTCCCGGGGGGACCAGTCCCGAACCAGTCATCCTGGCCATGCTGCGGGGCACAGGGGCAGCCCATGCCTGCCTGTCAAATGGTTGCAATCGCTTCTTCAGACGGTCTTAACACCTATCATCAGATTGTGGGGCTGGCATCTGCCTGTTCCTGGAGAGAAGCGAAGAGCGGACGGATACCGGCGGACCGTATCTTAAACAATGGCCTGATACTCGCCCTTGGCGGCAATCCCGCCGCAGCGGGACTTACGCCCGGAACCGCGCGCTGAACGAAAGGAGCAGGCAGATGCCCTGCGCTGCGCTCAGGACGCGGTTTTCCCGGATTCCGCCTTGAACCTGTAGCCCACGCCCGGTTCATTTATCAGGAACCTGGGCCTTGCCGGGTCCGCCTCGAGCTTGTGCCTGAGCTGCGTCATATAGACCCTGAGATACTGGGTCTGGTGGATGTAATTCGGCCCCCATACCTCCTTCAGTATCTGGCTGTGGGTGAGGACCTTGCCGGCATTGCCCGCCAGCAGGCAGATGAGCTTGTACTCTATGGGGGTGAGGTGGACTTCCTCATCATCCAGGAAGACCTGCCTTTTCACGAAATCTATTTTCAGGTTGTCGACCATGAAGAACGATTCCTTGTGGCCGGACCTCCGCATGGCCCTGTGGCGCAGGGCCACCCTTATCCGTGCCAGGAGCTCGCCCGCCCCGAATGGTTTTATGAGATAGTCATCGGCCCCTTCATCAAGGGCCCTGATCTTGTCCGTCTCCTGCTCCCTGGCGGAGACGACGATTATGGGCACATCGCTCCATTCCCTCAGCCGCCTGGCCACCTCGATTCCGTCCAGGTCGGGCAGTCCCAAATCCAGCAGCACAAGCTCGGGGTTCCTGAGGGCCGCCTGCATAAGCCCTTCCTCTCCGGTGGCCGCCTCGAACATCTGGTAGCCGTGCCCCCGAAGGACGACCCTCAGGAAACGTCTCATCTGCGGTTCGTCCTCTATAAGTAGAATGGCCTCTTTTGGTTCCGGCATCCGCTCAGGCCTCCCAATCGATATTCCTGGTCCATTTCAAAACTCTTCGGGCTCGGGCATCGGCGGCGGCTCGCCGGCAGGCAGGGTGAACCGGAAGACCGCGCCGCCGTCCGGCCGGTTTTCGGCCCAGATGCGCCCCTTGTGGGCCTTGATGATGGCATGGCATATTGCAAGCCCCAGCCCTATGCCGCCCCCGGAGCCGTGCACGAATTTTTCAAATATCCGCTCCTCGTCCCCCGGGGGGATTCCGGGGCCGCGGTCCGCCAGTTCGAAGATCAGCGAGCCTTCCTTTATCCTTGCGGACATCTCAAGCGGGGTGCCGGCCGGGGTGTATTTGACCGCGTTGTCCATTAGGTTGGTGAGCACCTGCTCGATGAGGAGAGGATCAAAGGGGACAAGGGGCAGGTCCTCGGGGATATCCACCCTGACAGGGCGGCCCTCCAGCTTGTCCGAGAGCCGGTTCAGGACCACCCCGGAGATCTCCTCGATGGACTGCCACTCCTTTTTCACGCTTATGGCCTTCGCCTCCAGGCGCGTCATGTCGAGGACGTTCCTGATGATCTGGTTCAGATGATCGGCCTCTTCCTTGATGGTCCGGACAAGCTCATGCCTGCTTTGGACGTCGAGGGCGACGTCCCTCCCGGCAAGCGCGGTGGCCGCGCCGGTGATTGCGGCAAGCGGCGTGCGCAGGTCGTGGGAGACCGAGCTCAGCAGCGTGCTGCGGAGGGCCTCGGCCTCCGCCCTCACAAGGGCCCGCTGCGCCTCTTCCGCAAGGAACGCCCTGTCCACGGCCATCGCTATCTGGTTTGCGAAGCTCTCCAGCGCGTGTATCTGCTCGTGGTCGAAGGCGGCGCCCCCTCCGGCGGGCATTATGCCAAGCACGCCCACCGTCCCCGTGGATGTCATAAGGGGTATGTACAGGGCCTCCGCCCCGGAGAGGGTATCGGTCCCCAATCCGGCCTCCTGCCTGTGGTCGAACGCCCATTGGGCCACGCTCATCTCGTTCTGGTCCATGGCGAAGGTCGAAAAACCGGTCATCGCCACGGAGAGATTTCCCCGCTCTCCGGGCACCAGTATCACCACGCGGCTGGCAAACAGTTCGCTCAGATGTTTTATAGCGACCGCGCTTAAGTGTTCGATCCCCCTTTCGTGCAACAGCTCCCGGGAAAGCGCGTATAGGGCGGCGGTACGTCTCTCCCTGTTGCGGGAGGAGGCGGCCTGCCTCCGAATTCTCAGCGTCATGCCGCTGATGACAAAGGCCACTGCGAACATGACAACAAACGTAAAGAAATATCTCACGTCGCTTACGGCGAAGGTATAAACCGGGGGGATAAAGAAGAAATCGAATGCCGCTACGCTCAGAAGGGTCGCAAGCAGGGAAGGCCCCTTGCCCGTGCGGCTTGAGACGAACACGATGCCCAGCAGGTAGACCATGGCGACGTTGACGGTTGAATAGGACGGCAAAAGGAATGCCACCCCGGTGGCGGCCGCAACTACCGAGGGACTGAGGAGCCATTCCTTGAGGCCCGCCCGCGGCCGGGCGGCGGTCTCCGCTATGTGCCCGGTCATCGGCTCCGCAATGTCGCCGGTTATCACATACACATCCATGTCCCCGCTGCCGCGCACGACCTCGTCGAGCATCGAGCCGAACACCTTGTCCTTCCACCTTGGATGAGTGGGCTTGCCGACCAATATCTTGGTGACGTTCCTGGCGCGCGCGTAATTAAGTATCTCCTCGGAGGCCTTCGGCCCTGACAGCGTCACGGTCTCCGCTCCGAGGGTCTCGGCCAGGCGCATGTGCTCCGCAAGCTGCCTCAAATCGCTTTCAGAGGGTTTTACCTTGTGGGGGGCCTCGACGTAGACCGCGATCAGCTCCGCCTTGAGGCTGTCCGACATGCGTTTCGCCGCCCGTATGAGGCGTATCGAACGGGGGTTGGGGCCGACGCACACGAGTATCCGCTCCGCCGCGGGCCATACCGTCTTGACCCTTTTGCCGAGCCGGTAGCTGCGCATCTGCTCGTCAACCCTGTCGGCGGTCCTTCTGAGCGCCAGCTCCCGGAGCGCAAGCAGGTTGCCCTTGCGGAAGAAATTCTCCCTCGCGCGGGCCGCCAGCTCCGGCACATACACCTTGCCCTCCTGGAGCCTGCGCAGAAGGTCTTCCGGGGAAATGTCGACAAGCTCGATGTCATCCGCGCGGTCCAGGAGGAAATCGGGGACGGTTTCGTGCACTCTCACGCCGGTGATCTGTGTGACGACATCGTTCAGGCTCTCCAGGTGCTGGACGTTCATCGTTGTATACACGGAGATGCCGGCGCCAAGCAGCTCATAGATGTCCTGCCAGCGTTTCTTATGCCGCGAGCCGGGGGCGTTTGTGTGGGCAAGCTCGTCCACAAGGATGATGGCGGGTTTCCGGGCCAGCGCGGCGTCCAGATCGAACTCCTTCAGAACGGCGCCGCGGTATTCGATTTCGCGGCGGGGCAGCACTTCTAGCCCTTCAAGCAGGGCCTCGGTCTCCTTGCGTCCGTGGGTCTCCACGAGCCCCACAACGATGTCCAGGTTCTCGGCGTGTTTCTGCCTGGCGGCCTCGAGCATCGCATATGTCTTTCCGACACCGGGGGCCGCGCCAAAGAATATCTTCAGCCGGCCCTCCCGGCCGCGCTCAGCCTCCTGGCGCGCCTCCTCCAGAAGCTCCTCGGGAGTAGGCCTGCGGTCCTCCATCATTTTCCCCTTATCAAACCCGGGATATTCCGGCCTTCCTTTCCCCGGACGTCTTCATCTGCTCCCAAACTGGATTACCAGACCGCCCGCTACGATAAAGAAAAGTCCCACCCAGGTGGCCCCGGCAATATCTTCCCTGAAAATGAATCGCCCGAAAAGGACGCTTACAACGGCAAACACCCCCACGTAAACACCCAGGAGCTTTGAAAAATCCCATTTCACCATGTTTACAGTGACCCCGTATGAACCGAGCACGAGGAAACCGGCCAGAATCAGAAACAGGCCGCCGGAGGTGAGCCCGCGCCGTATCAGCGCATCGCCGCCAACCTCGAACACGGCGGCAAGGACAAATATGAACCAGGCAATCAGAGGCATGTCAATCCGTCCCGGCAGGAAGCGATTGATTGATCTTCCCTGCGGCAAGCCGCAGTCCCGCGCTTCGCGGGACAATGTAAGGATTTTTTATTTTCATCATGTTTGCTCGTTTGATCCTGCGCGATCGCAGGACAAGTCCCGCAGTACGCAGGAGGATACGCTCGCTATCCATTTCATCCTTATTATTTTAACAAGAGTGGACTGCATTATTTGAGATTGTCAAGCGCCAGGTTCAGCCTGAGCACGTTTACGGCGGGCTCACCGAATATTCCCAGGAACCTTTCTCTGGTGTTCTCCGCGATAAGGTCGCGGACCTTCGCCACATCCAGCCCCCTGGCCCTGGCGACCCTTCCGGCCTGATAGATGGCGGCAGCCGGGCTGATGTCAGGGTCCAGCCCGCTTGCGGAGGATGTTACGAGGTCCACCGGTATGGGCCTTCGATTGCCGGGGTCCGCCGCACGCAGGGCATCTATGCGGGATTGGACCGCCCGGATGAGGTCCGGGTTGTTCGGGCCGAGGTTGGAGCCCGACGATGATGCGGAATTATAGGGATAAGGGGTCGTGGCCGACGGCCTGCCCCAGAAATATCCGGGGCCGCCGAACTGCTGGCCTATCAGGGCGGAGCCGACGGGCTTGCCGTTTTCCTCAACGATGCTTCCATTCGCCCTGCCAGGGAAAGCCACCTGGGCGATTCCGGTTATAACCAGGGGATAAACGATACCGGTAAGCGCAGTCATGAACAGCAGGGACATTACAGAGTTACGGATCATCCGCGGCATTTTTCCTCCTCAGGCC
The DNA here is from genome assembly GCA_021825295.1 of Nitrospirota bacterium. Lineage (GTDB taxonomy): Bacteria > Nitrospirota > Thermodesulfovibrionia > Thermodesulfovibrionales > JdFR-88 > JAJYGJ01. Next base: position 52,909 of record JAKAHV010000002.1, on the reverse strand, counting down.
ATATGAAGGGCCGTTATGAGCATGTCTATAAGCTTTATTCCGATAAAAGGCACTATCAGCCCTCCCACTCCGTAGATGAGCGCGTTGTTGCGAAGCACGGTCTGCGCGCCCAGGGGTTTGTACTTGACGCCGCGCAGCGCAAGCGGGATCAAAAAAATGATGATCAACGCGTTGAAGATGACCGCGGAGAGCACGGCGCTCTGCGGCGTGGACAGGCGCATGATATTCAGCGCCCCAAGGGCTGGGTATATCGAGACGAAAGCGGCCGGCAGGATGGCGAAATATTTGGCGACGTCATTGGATATGCTGAATGTCGTCAGCGTTCCGCGCGTCATCAGGAGCTGCTTTCCTATCTCCACTATCTCAATGAGCTTTGTGGGGTTTGAATCGAGGTCCACCAGGTTGCCGGCCTCCTTTGCCGCCTGCGTGCCGGTGTTCATGGCGACGGCCACATCGGCCTGGGCCAGGGCGGGCGCGTCGTTTGTGCCGTCGCCGGTCATGGCCACAAGCCGGCCGCCCGCCTGATGCTCGCGGATGAGCTTCAGCTTGGTCTCCGGGGTGGCCTGCGCCAGGAAATCGTCCACGCCGGCCTCCGCCGCCACCGCGGCCGCCGTAAGCGGGTTGTCGCCCGTGATCATGACCGTCTTTATGCCCATCTGCCTCATCTCTGCAAAACGCTCTTTTATGCCCCCCTTGATGATGTCGTTGAGGCGGACCACGCCCAATACGCTTGGGCCTTCCGCGACTACAAGGGGCGTGGCCCCCTGCCTGGCGATGTCGTCCACGGCCGCGCGGACACCGGCGGGAAAGGTCCCGCCCTGCTTCTGCACATATTTCTCCACGGCGTCCGCCGCGCCCTTGCGTATCTGCCGGCCGTTCAGGTCCACCCCGCTCATCCTTGTCTGCGCGGAAAAGGGCACGAACTGCGCTCCAAGGGCATGTATGTCCCTTTCGCGGATGCCGTATTTCTCCTTCGCCAGGACCACGATGCTCCGCCCCTCGGGCGTCTCATCGGCCAGTGAAGAGAGCTGGGCCGCGTCGGCAAGGTTCTTTTCATCAACGCCCGGCGCGGAGATGAAAAGGGTGGCCTGCCGGTCGCCAAGCGTTATCGTGCCGGTCTTGTCCAGCAGAAGCACATCCACGTCGCCTGCCGCCTCCACGGCGCGCCCGGACATGGCGATGACGTTGGCCTGTATCATCCTGTCCATCCCCGCGATGCCGATGGCCGACAGGAGCCCGCCGATTGTGGTGGGTATCAGGCAGACCAGCAGCGCCACGAGGACCGTTATGGTAACGGGGCTGCCCTGCCCCGCGGCCTTCACGCTGAATATCGAAAACGGCAGCAGGGTCGCCGTCACCAGCAGGAATATGATGGTTAGCCCCGCCAGCAGTATATCGAGCGCAATCTCGTTTGGCGTCTTCTGGCGCTTCGCGCCTTCCACCATGCCTATCATCCTGTCCAGAAAAGTCTCGCCGGGGCTGGCGGTTACCCTTACCACTATCCAGTCCGAAAGCACCAGCGTGCCGCCGGTGACGGCGCTCCGGTCGCCGCCGGACTCCCTGATTACCGGCGCGCTCTCGCCTGTAATAGCGCTCTCATTGACCGAGGCCACGCCTTCGATCACCTCGCCGTCCATCGGGACGATGTCGCCCGCCTCCACCAGGACGACATCGCCCTTCTTCAGCCCGGAAGAGGGGACCTGCGTAACCCCGGAGTCCCTGGCCGGTTTGGAGAGGCGCTTGGCAACAACATCCTTCCTCGTCTTTCTGAGGGCGTCGGCCTGCGCCTTTCCACGGCCCTCCGCCATGGATTCCGCGAAGTTGGCGAAGAGCACCGTTATCCACAGCCAGACTGAAATCTGCAGGATGAAGACGGCAGACGCCTCGCCCCTGCCCGTGATAAGAGCATGGAGGAAAAGCAGGGTCGTCAGGACGCTGCCTGTCTCCACGACGAACATCACCGGGTTTTTGATCTGGTAGACAGGGTTCAGCTTCCCGACAGAATCCAGAAGCGCCCTGCGCACAATCTTCGGCTCAAAAAGAGACCTTTTTATTTTTTTCGCGCTCATGATACCTAAATCCTTTTTGTAGAAATTTTTCCCGGCCGTTTTTCCCGGCCATTTCACCCCAACAACAGCTCTCTTTGGAATCAGTGGTACATCAACTGTTCCGCGATGGGGCCCAGCGCCAGGCCCGGCATGAAAGCCAGGGCGCCGACTATCACTATGACCCCCATAAGAAACACCACGAAAAGGGGGGTATGGGTCGGCAGCGTCCCGAGCCCCGCCGGCACCTGCTTCTTTTTGGCGAGCGAACCCGCAATGGCCAGCACCGGGATGATCACCCAGAACCTCCCGAAAAACATGAGTATCCCCCCGATCGTATTGTAGAAAACCGTGTTTCCGTTCAGGCCGGCGAAGGCGCTTCCGTTATTGCCGGCGAAGGACGAAAAGGCGTAAAGCACCTCGGAAAAACCGTGCGGCCCGGGGTTCGCGATACCGGCCGTCCCCGCCTTCGTCGAGACGGCTATCGCCGTTCCGAGTTTAATGAGGGCGTTTACAATGAGCACCACCAGGGCCGCCATCTTCATCTCGAATATCTCTATCTTCTTGCCCAGGTATTCCGGCGTGCGGCCGACCATCAGGCCGGCCACAAAGACGGTTATGATGGCGAATATGAGCATTCCGTAGAGCCCGGAGCCCACGCCCCCGAATATGACCTCCCCAAACTGTATGAGCAGCATCGGCACCATGCCGCCCAGGGGCATATAGGAATCGTGCATGGAGTTTACAGAGCCGTTTGAGGCCGCGGTGGTGGCGGCGGCCCAGATGGTGGAATCGGCGATCCCGAACCTGGCCTCCTTTCCCTCCATGTTGCCGCCCGGCTGCAGGGCGCTTGCGGCCTGATCGACCCCCATGGAGGCAAGATGCGGATTGCCGCCCTGCTCCGCCCACGCGCACAGGAAAGTAAGCGGGACCAGTATCAGAAACATGGCCGCAAGCAGGGCCAATCCCTGCCTCCTGTCCCCAACCATCTTCCCGAAGGTTATGCAAAGCGCGGCGGGTATCAGCAGTATCGCAAGGCACTCCAGGAAATTCGAAAAGGCGGTGGGGTTTTCAAACGGATGGGCGGAGTTGACGTTGAAAAACCCGCCTCCGTTTGTGCCGAGCTGCTTTATCGCTATCTGTGAGGCCGCGGGGCCAAGCGGGATCACCTGACGCGTCACCTTCGCCTTTTCCATAACGGGGTCCCCGTTTGCGTCTTTTACGGCGTTGCCGCCGGCATCCAGCCTCGGGATTTCGTAGTTGCCGGCCTCGACAAGGTCAACCGTCCTGTATTTGCCGAAACTCTGCACAACCCCCTGGGAGACCAGAAGGAGCGAATAGACAAGCGCAAGGGGCATCAGTATGTAAAGCGTGCCGCGGGCCATATCCACCCAGAAATTGCCTATGGTATTGGCGGAGTGCCGCTTGAAACCGCGAATGAGTGCGACGAGCGCCGCCATTCCGGCCGCGGCCGAAAGGAAGTTCTGCACGGCCAGCCCGGCCATCTGGGTAAGATAGCTCATCGCGGTCTCCCCGCTGTAGTTCTGCCAGTTGGTGTTTGTCACAAAACTCAGGGCGGTGTTGAAGGAAAGCCCCGGGGTCACGGCGCCGAATTTTTGCGGATTGAGCGGCAGCGCGCCCTGAACGCGCTGAAGAAAATAAAGCAGGAACACGCCGGCCGCGCTGAATATGAGGACCGCCGTGGCATACTGTTTCCAGTCCATCTCCTCGTCCTGACGGATGCCGCAGACCCGGTAAAAGAGGCGCTCCAGCGGGCCCAGCACTCCGTCCAGGCCGCAGGGCGCGCCCTCGTAAACCCTCGCCATGTACAGGCCAAGCGGCCCCGCGAGGACCGCGAGGGCCCCGAAATACAAAACGGTCTGTAAAATATCGTTTCCGGTCATGAGAATATCTCCGGCTTTAAAAGCGCTATCATCAGGTAAACAAGCAGGACCACTGTAACGATGCCGCCTATCCAGTAAAAAAACTCCATTTCAGCCCTTTCAATCACCTCAGAGTCTTTCGAAAAGTTTTATCAGAAGAAAAGACAGCCCGAACAAACCCGCAATAAGCGCCACATATATCGCGTCCATAATAAGGATTGAATATCTCCTTTCTTCTAAAGCCTAGCAGGAAAACAGGTAAAATAGGTGCAAAAAAGGCGGCCGGTGGCATAAAGATTTTGTTAAGAAAAGCGCTGCTGGAGGCTGACATGCAGGCATACTGCATCATACAGGAAAAATCGTCCGGCGCAGCGGCAATCTTGAGACAGGTCCTAAAACCTGTAGCCGAAATTGCCCGTGAAGATAAGACCGTCAAGGCTTGTATCAAACGGCTTCGCCCAAAGATACTTGGCTTCGAGACCTAAAAAGAAGTTCCTTTCAATGTTGAAATCCAACCCGCCCAGGATATGAAAGCCCCCCACTGTTTCATGCTGGGAAAAATCGAAGGCGTCGATACTGTCATTTGCGAAATAGATGCCCGCGCCCACGCCCGCGTAAAGGTCCATGTAGGACCTGGAATAAGCCCCCGGATAATAATAGGGAATCGGCAGGACCGCCTTTGCCGTCGCTTCAAGAAAAGTGGCGTCTATGTCCTCGTTATAGAAGATATCGTAACGCGGGTCGTAAAAGGTCGCGGATGTCTGCAGATAGCCCACCCCGAACTCCGCGGCAAAGTTGTCGTTAAAATAGTGCCCGAAGGCGGCCTCCCCCGCGAAATCGCTTGAAAATCCGTTAAGGTCGCCGGATTCGGGGGTATACGCCCCCAACTTGCCGACTATATAATTCGGTCCCGCGGCGGGCGCATATGAAGGGAAGACGAAAACCAGTGCAAGGCAAACCGGCAGGATGATTTTCTTCAGCATTTCACATCATGCCCCCTTCCATACAGTGAATCTTATCACATGAAAAGAGAGCTGAACAGGACCCAGGGGCCGTGCGCCTGCGGTGGGTTTTTCTTTATCCTTCCCCGGACCTGGAGAGAAGCGGTTTTATGTCGATGACCGGAGTGCCGTCCAGGGCCTCGAGCGGACGGACATGTATCCGGCCCTGCCCGATTTCAAGTATCTCGACCCGGTGAAGGCCGATCGGGTTTGGGCGGTCCGGCGACCTCGTGGCAAAGACTCCGCGAAGGGGCTTATCCAGGTTGTCCCGGGGGTGGACTTTCAGCACATCGCGCCGCCCTTCATGAAACCACGTAAGCAACAGGACCTCCTGTCCGGCTGACAGGCCGTCAAGCGCGGGGACAAAGGCCGGAGCAATCTCAATCCACGCGTCAGGGGCCCCTTCATGCCCCTGCTTCGGGCATTCGGAGCGGGATTTCAGCGCGGAGCGGACGACGCCGACAGGATGAAGGATTTCGTCCGGTAAAAAGTCCTCAGGCATCGTACATTCTAACGCCTCCCGGGATGAAAATCCAATATCCCCATCGCGAGCGGGCCTGCGTCAGATTTGCGGGGCGGGCCTGATTTCAGGCCGGTCTACCACCTCTTTTTTGCCGTATTCAGGCATATGCCGGAGAAGATGAGGCCGGTCTGGCCGTCCATGCTTATGGGCTGGCCCTCCTCGATGACGGCGTTTCCTATCCGCGCGCAAAACCCTTCAGCCCCCTGCGGGCAGGGGCCGAAATGCAGCTCTTCGCAGCCCGCTATAGCAACGAGGTTGAATTTTTGCGCCAGGACAGAGGCATGGGAGGTCGCCCCCCCGGAGGCCGCGATTATCCCTCCGGCCTCGCTCATCAGAGAGACATCGGCGGTGCTTGCCGTCTGCCGGAGAAGTATCACAGGCAGGCCGGTCTTCCGCCTTAGCTCCCGTATGGCATCGGCGGAATAGGAAAAGGAGGCGACCCCGCTTACGGCCCCGCCGTGCACCCCTATCCCCCTTCCTATCACCCTGGACTCCATCCTGCATATCTCCTCGAACCGTTCAATGAACCGGGCGTCAAACTCCATCCTCCTTGTCTGAAGGACATATATCTTCCTCTGCCCGTCCTCCATCGTGTACGTGACCTCCACCTCCTGCGGAAGCCCCCCCATCGCGCCCTCAATGCGCCTGGCAAGCGCGCCGTGCATCCGGAAGAGATCCGGGTCGATCTCCTCCAGGCTGGGCCCTTCGATCTTGCCCCTCCTGGAAATCGGCATGGACACGCGGGCGCCGCCCACCAGCTCGTCGCCGGTCGCATGCGCCTTGGTCTCTCCAAACACCTCCTCCTTCATCGTGGCCGGGTTCCTGGTAAAAAAAACCGAAGCCCCCGCGCCGGGGGCGTTGCCGTATATCATCCGCATGAGGGCCACAGAGGTGCCCCATCCCTGCGACATCCCGGTGAGCCTTGAAAACTGCACGGCCCTCCCGCCAAACCATGACGCGTAAACGGCCCTTACGCACAACCTCAACTGTTCATGGACGTCATCTGGAATTTTCAGCCCAATGCCCGAAAGGGAATTGAGATAAAGGCCGGCCAGCTCCTCCATCCGGAGTGCGTCCAACTGCCGCAGGGAGTCCGCCCCGTATTTCTCCAGAAAACCTTTTTTAATGCCATCGAAGTATTCTTGCCCGAGCCCGAAGACGGCGGTCCCGAAATGCTCAATAAACCTCCTGTAGGAATCCCATGCCAGAAGCGGATTTTTTGCGTTTTCAGCGAGGCCCTTTACCGTATCGCCGTTCATTCCGCAGTAAAGGATCGACACCAGTATCCCGGGCATTGATATATAGGAGCCGCTTCTTACGGAGAGGAAAAGCGGATTGCCGCGGCCGCCAAAGACCTGCCCGGTCCTTTGCTCTATCTCCCCGGCCGCCTTTCCGAGGGCCGCCCTGAAACCGGCGCTCTCCGTGTACTGCCTGAAGGCAAACGTATGCCGGGAGGAAAAGACCGCGCCCGGCGGCACCAAAAATCCCCTGTTGTGAAGATAGACCAGGTTTTTTGCCTTTCCCCCGATCAGCGGGGCGAGCCTCATCGCCCGGGCGTCCGAAAGCTCATCCATCATGAAGAAGTCCGCCGTCTGCTCCTCAGGCGCAAGGCGCGACGCCATGGCAACGGCTTCCCCGGCCCGGGCCTTCCCCTCGATCCTGTTTCGCTCGATAAAAGACGATATCCTGCCCGCCATGGCGTTTATCAGTCTGTCGGCCTCCGTAAAGCCCGGTATGCTCGTCATCATGTTCCTGATCACGATGTCCGCGGCCTTCTCCGCAAAATCCTTCTCATTTGGGTCCAGGTTCATCAGGTAATCCGGGAGGGGAGCTGGCCGGACCGCCCCCAGGAGATCGCCCAGCGGCGCGAAAAAGAGACGGTTAAAAGATTCCACGGCCCACTTTATCTCCTTCTGCCACATGCGCAGGACGTCCAGGATCTGTTCGAGCCCAAGCCCGCCGGACTGAAGGACCGCCGAGAATTCTTCCGCCTGGAAATTGCCGAGCCCGTGCGCCGCCAGAAACCGGTTTGCCAGACCCGGCGTCTCCAGCCATCCCGGGATGTCTCCGGCTGTGTTTTCATCGGCTCTTCCGCCGCCCGCTTCGATCCTGTGGATGATCTCCTCGAACACCACCCTTGCCCTTTCCCCGAGCCTCAGAAATTCCGCGAACGAGTCGAATTTCTCCTCATGATAGGTGCCAAGGACCGACGGGATGCCAAAGGCGATGTGCCTTTTAAAATAGAAGGACTCCCGGGGCTCCGTCCTCTCCGGCGAGAGTATCTTCACGCCGAGCGTGTCCAGCCTGTCAATCAATTCGCGAAGACCGGCCCCCTCCCCCGGGCGTGAGCCGCCAAGGAGGGTGTATTTTTTTACTATCTCCTGATATATCCTGCAGAGAAAGAGCGTTTTCCGGCGCACCTCTCCGGCGGCGGGTATCTTTTCAACCTCCTCTTCCAGCCTGTCTTCGGGGACATCAAGGAGTTTCTCCTCGAAGAGGACGTCCCCTTTCCCGTCGAAGACGTTTAACGCCGCGAAAAGGGGTTTTATGACGCGGTGATAGCCATCGAGGAGACCTCTGTCGAAATTCCTGAAAACCTCCGGGGGCACAAGGGCCTCCAGGAGCGCGGGGTCATTTGCCGCCCAGGCCCGGATAATGCCCTCGACAAGGCGTACATTGTAGTTGCTTGCGTTTACGTGGACCTGTTTTCTCAGGAAATAGAGGACTGGGTCGTTCCCCCAGGAGTCTATCTGGGTGGTATAATCCCTTATCCTGTTGGTGGCCCCCACCTCATTGAAATAAACCGGGAGCTTCTTTAAAAGCATGTAGTTCAGGAGAAAATTACCCCTCATGGCGGACGAATTGAGATATGCGGAGACCCTGCGCTGGAAGAGCCTGTCGTCCGGGATGAAAGCGCCGCTTAAAAAGAGATTGCATATCACATGGGCCTTCACGTCGTCCATCAAATCGCCGCCCGCGCCGAGCACTTCCAGAAATTTCGAGATGAGTTCGAGATGCAGCGGGTCAGCGCTCTCCGCCCACGTCTCGGACGAATATCCCCGGATACCGGGCGGAGGGATCACTATTCTCTTCAAAATATCTTTATAGAGGGCCATGAGCCCCTCATTGCCCGAAGCCAGTATACGAGAGGCCATCGCCGCGTTGAGGACCACCTCCTTTTGAAGCCCTATGCCCTCCGCGGCGGACATGGAGAGAAGCTCCGCGCACAGATCGGTCCTTTCCGCCGCCATCAGCCGCTCAGCGAACCCCACGACTCCGGCGACAAGCGCGCCGGCGGCCCGGCCCGAGAGGCCCCCCAGGAGCGACAGGACCTCGAACAGGACGCGGGTGAAGGCGGGCGCGCTTTCCACGCTGAAATGTTTCGAGACCGCGCCGAAAAAACCCTCCACCAGCTCAAAATCATCCAAAAGGGCAAGCTCCGGCCTTTCCATCTCACGGAAGAAATCCGTATACGCCGTCGCCGCCTTCTCCCCGGCGGCGTCGAGCAGGCTTCCGGCCTTCTCCAGGCCCGCCAAAAGCCGCCTCTTTGCGCCCTCGCCGTATATCTCCATCGCGCCAAACTCCTCCGGCGAAACGAAACCCCTTAGTTGGTCAATCGTCTCATCGCCCAGCACCGGCGCCTTTTTTATCCTCTCCGAAAGAGAGTCAAAAAGGGCGTGGAGCGCCGGTCTGATGCCGGCCCCCGGGAATTTCCGGTTTATAAGGGAAAGGACCCTTGCCGATTGGCAGAGACGGCGGGAAAGCTCCGCGCTTGAACCCTTTAACGCATCCAGCCACAGGCCGGCGGCCCCGCCTAGCCGGACGGCATCGGTCTCCCTTAAAAGCGGCTGCTCAATCAAATCCAGGAAATTCGAGAGGTTTTTTTCCGCCCCGGTCTTTTCAGCGGCGAGAAGGGAGAATTTGACGAAGATGCCAAACGAGTTGTAAAAGACCTCCTTCCGCTGCCAGAAAAGATCGGTCGCCAGTCCCTGCAGCTCATCGGAGAATTTCTTCCAGTCCTTTTTCACGGAGAGCGCCATGTAGACGACGTCCTCCGCCTTCCGGAGAAGCCCGGGACTGCCTTCCAGCGGCCTGGTGAGCAGTCTGAAATCGACCCCCTTTATCTCGTCCGAAAGCTCTACTGCCGGTGTGTAGAAAGCAGCGCCCGCCTCGTCCCTCTTGAGCAGGAAGGTGCCTATGTGCTTTCCGTTTTGAAGGATATCGATCTGGAGGTCGCGGGCCTTCTCCGTCCGCGCGCTTTCGGCCTCCAGTTCGAAGCCGCCCAGCTCGCTAATGGGCGCGCGGACAAGCTCCTCACCGCCTTTTATGAGCGAGGCGAAATAATTTCCGGCGGGCATTGAAATGAGCGTGCCCTTGAAAACTGATGTCCCATCCGTCTCGCAGATGCAGAAATCCTTCGCAACAAGCGTGGTGATCACGCCCTTGTAGGCGGTGGCAAGCGTGCCTATCAGGTAGTCCAGGCTGCATATCATGTTCATTGGCATTTTTTATTTTTTAACTTGCAATTCCCTGTAGCTTGCTGCAGTGTCTCCCTGAGTCATCCTCACCCTCCGCTTCGGGACCAGTCCCTTTGCTCCTCCCTCTCCCAATGGGAGAGGGTTGGGGTGAGGGCAGCCTGGGGACCAGTCCCCTTGCTGTGGGGTGATTCAGTCGCGCAGGTTTCCATCTTAATGAAATGGTGTATCATCTTTTATTATAAGGCGTCCGGCGGCTTTTTGTGCCCGGACGAAGACTTGGCGAAGGAGGTTTTAAGCGAAATGAAGGCGATGGTCCTGAGGGAAATCTCCGATTTCACTCGCAACGCTTCCCCATTGGAGCTTGCCGAAGTTGAAAAGCCCGCGCCAGGACCGGGGGAGATACTTGTGAGGGTCACCCGCTGCGGGGTCTGCCACACGGAGCTTGACGAGATAGAGGGCAGGACACTCCCGCCACGGCTGCCCGTCATCCCCGGGCACCAGGTCATAGGCAGGGTGGAAGGCGCGGGAAAAGACGCCTCACGGTTTGCAATCGGCGAACGCGTAGGGATTGCATGGATATATTCGGCCTGCGGACGGTGCAGGTTCTGTCTGGAAGGAATGGAGAACCTCTGCGATGATTTCAGGGCAACCGGCAGGGACGCAAACGGGGGATATGCCGAGTATATCGCGGTCCCGCAGGATTTTGCCTACCGGATACCGGGTCTTTTCTCCGATTCGGAGGCCGCGCCGCTTCTGTGCGCGGGCGCCGTGGGATACCGCTCGCTGAAACTCGCGGCAATTGCCGGCGGCGACAGCATCGGGCTTACCGGGTTTGGCGCGTCCGGTCATCTTGTGCTTTCCATGATCCGCCATAAATATCCGGACTCGAAGGTGTTCGTATTTTCCAGGACGCCCGCCGAAAGGGTTTTTGCAAAGGAGCTTGGCGCGTTCTGGGCCGGGGATACAGGGGAGGAGCCGCCCTCAAAGCTCCGTTCGGTTATAGATACAACCCCCGCCTGGCGGCCGGTTGTCGCCGCCCTTGGATGCATCGAAAGAGGAGGCCGGCTCGTGATCAACGCCATCAGGAAAGAGGGGGCGGATAAAGAGCGCCTCCTGGAGATGGATTATTCCAGGGACCTCTGGATGGAAAAGGAGATTAAGAGCGTCGCAAACATCACGAGGGGCGATGTGGAGGAGTTTTTGGCCCTCGCCGCCGAAATCCCCATCAGGCCCGAGGTGCAGGAATATCCGCTTGAGGACGCCAACCGGGCGCTCCTCGATATCAAGAAGCGCGCCATCCGCGGGGCAAAGGTGCTGAAGATTGGATAAATTCCGGCGCAATCCGTGCCGCGTGCCCCTGAAACGCCCGCACCCCTTTATCATGCATAATGATTTATAATGTTATCAAATAAAAAACATACCTTTAAACATAAGAACCCAATCCATATTACAGAGGTGATAAGAATGGCCATTGAAGCGAAAATCGAAGGCAACAAGCTCATAATCACATGCGATCTGGAGGAACCCACACCGAGCGCATCGGGCAAAACCCTGGTGGTGGCGAGCACGCGCGGAAACCTGAAAACATCCTGCACCGTCAACGGCAAGCCCCTGACCATAGGCCTGAACGCATACATCCCCAAATAAGCGCCTGACGACCTCAGCGGCTTTTTTCAGGCGGCCCGGGACAAGGGGTCCCGCAAAGGCGCGGACCCTTTAACCCCCCGGGTGAGTTCCGGTCTTTAATTGTTACGAGAGAAACGGGGCCAGCAGAAAAAAAACGGTTGCGATCAGGGATGGAAGGAGAAAAACCGCGGCAATCAGGCCCTTCTCTTTCTCCCCGAGATTTCTGAGGCTGACTTTTTTTTTGCAAAAATCCAACTTGATCATCTCCACCCTCCATCCTTCCAAACGGATAGCTCGCGTGTTGCATCGTATTGTTCAGGGAACCAGTCCCCTTGCCGCAGGGAAAGACCAACCGAAAAACTTTTTTTAGACAGCCCCCGCCCGGAAAGGCCGCTTCTCAGATTCGGAACGCCCTGAAATCAAGCAAGACAAATGCCAATTCGAAGAATGTTTGTTTTAATTGATTTTCCTTTATTTCCAGTAAAAAAGAGGAGCGCTTTGTGTAAGGAAAACATTGCAAATCCCGTTGGGAAATCTTACACTTCAAGGCGCTACCTCAGGCCCTGGATTGTCTTCTGGATGAGCGAGACGAGGGGGGATGGATAGACGCCAAGCCAGACAAGCCCCAGGGTGAGCGCGGCCAGAAGAAGCCCGCCCCCGAGGGAAACGGCCCCCTTGGAAAGGGCGGTTTCCGCCGTCTCCCCTTCGGCCCTCGCGGAATACATGGTTATTATCACGCGGATGTAGTAGTAAACCCCGATTGCGCTGTTTACCACCAGCATGGAAATCAGCAGCCAGAGGGCCGAGCCCGCGCCCGCCGCGATAACGTAGAACTTGCCTATGAAACCGGCGGTCAGGGGGATGCCGGCCAGGGAAAAAAGCATCGCGGAAAACACGCCGGTTATGAACGGCCGCCTGGAGGATAGCCCGCGGTATGCATCGAGGTCCACGGCGTCGCCTTCCCTGCCTGAAAGCACTGAGACGACCCCGAAGGCCCCCAGCATCGCGATGAAATAGGAGACCAGGTAATATGAAACCGCCGTCACCCGCAGGGCCCCGCTGGCCAGAAAGGCGACAACAAGGTAGCCCAGGTGCGCTATCGAGGAGTACGCGAGGATGCGCTTTACGTTTTGCTGAAGGAGGGCGAGCAGGTTGCCTGTGAACATCGACGCTATGGAGATTACCGTGGCGGCCAGCACCAGGGAGCCCATCTGGTGGATGTCCACCCGCGCGAAGTACCGCAGAAAAAGCGCAAATACAGCCCCCTTCGAGACCGTGGCCACGAATGCCGAAACGGGCGCGGGGGCGCCCTCGTACACGTCTGGCGTCCACATGTGAAAGGGGGCGACCGCCAGCTTGAAGCCGAAGCCCACCACGATGAGGGCGATGGCGCCAAGAAACGCCGGGCTTGCAGCGCGGAGCCCCGCCGCCCCCTCTGCTATCCCCGAAAACTCCATTGTCCCAAGCTGCCCGTAAACAAGCGCCATGCCGAAAAGAAGGAATGCCGAGGAGACCGCCGCCAGCACCAGGTATTTCACGCCCGCCTCAATCGCCTTTTCCCTCGACGAAGGATAGGAAACAAGGGCGTAAAGCGACACGCTCAGGGTCTCGAGCCCCAGGAAGAAAGATGCGAAATGCGCGCTTGCCACGAGAACGGACGAGCCCGCGGCGGCAAGCAGAAGAAGGACGTAAAACTCCTCGCGCCGCACGCGGAGCATCCCAAGGTAACTGTAGGAGAGGACGGCCACGGCGAACGTCGCGGCAAATATGAGGCCCATGTAGAACAGGGCGTAGTTGTCGATTATCAAAAGCGGCGTTATATGCCTGGGGGCGTATGAGGCCGCAAACGGAAGCGAGGCAAAACAAACGAGGAGCCCAAGCAGCGTAAGCGCCGCCGCGAGCACATGGTCCCGGAAGAAGGCGATGGCCAGCATGACCACGACAGGCATGGCCGAGACAAGCACAAGCGGCAGGAGCGCAAGGAAATCAGGGCCGCTCATTCACGCCTTCCCCCGATTTTTGGCTCGAGATGTCCGGCACAACCCGCGCCTTTTTATCGAATGCCGGGTCTTCTTCCGCCGGCAACGGGACGGCCTTCGCTGCCGCTGTCAGCCTGAAATCAGGCGCCGGGATTTTTACCGCCTGCGGGCCTGAAATTGAAATCCTCCGGAGGCCGTCAAGCGCCGGGGCCGCCTCGTTTATCACTGGCTGCGGGTAGAGGCCGAGCCAGACTATGGCGACGATCATGGCAGCCGCGACACCTTTTTCCCTGACGGACATATCCGGCAAAGTCCACCGTGTGCGCTCATCGCCGTGAAAGACCCTCTGCATTATCCACAGGGCATAAACGGTCGAAACTATAAGCCCCAGCGAGGCCGCCGCGCTCGCTGCGGGGTTTGCCCTGAACGCCCCGAGGAGAATAAGAAACTCCGCCACGAAGTTCCCCAGGCCGGGCAGCCCCAGCGAGGCAAGGGCGAAGACCATCGCCACCCCCCCCATCACCGGGACCTTCTCCCAGAGCCGTCCCATGAGGTCCATGTCGCGGGTATGGATGCGCTCCTGGAGCGCCCCGACAAGAATAAAGAGCATCCCTGTGCTTATGGCATGGCTGATTATCTGCATCGTGACGCCCTGGAGCGCAAGCCCGTTCCACGCGAATATGCCAACCAGGATGAACCCCATATGGCTGATGCTGGTGTCCGCTATGAGCCTCTTCAGGTCCGTCTGGCCGAATGCAAGGACCGCGCCGTAGAGGATGCCGATTATGCCCACCGCCATTCCCACGGGCGCGAATCTTTGCGAGGCGTCCGGGAAAAGGGGGACCATGAAGCGAAGCATCCCGTAAGCCCCGGTCTTAAGCAGGAGCCCGGCCAGTATCACGCTGCCTGCGGTAGGCGCCTCAGTATGGGCGTCGGGAAGCCAGCTGTGAACGGGCACGGCCGGCAGCTTTACGGCAAATGACACGAAAAAGCCGAGCATGAGCCAGAAGGCGGCGGCCGAAGACATACGGGTGCCGATGAGATCGAAATAATCGAACGTGTATGCGCCTGTCTGTGAGCCGTGGATGAAGTAAAGCCCAAGAATAGCCATCAGCATCAAAAGGCCGCCAAGCTGGGTGAAGATGAAAAATTTTATGGCCGCGTAAGTCCGCCTTTCATGCCCCCATATGGCGATGAGGAAGTACATGGGCACAAGCATCATCTCCCAGAAGAAATAGAAGAGAAAAAGGTCCATGGAAAGAAAAACTCCGATTACCCCGGCCAGGCACCACAACAGGTTGAAATGGAAAAACCCCGCCCTTTCGGTGATCTCGGTCCACGAGGCGACGACCGAAACGATGCCCATAAAGACCGTAAGAAATACAAGCAGAAGGCTCAGGCCGTCCATTCCAAGATGGATGGAGATGCCCAACTGGGGGACCCAGCCCGCCCTGGCCTCCAGGAAAAAGTCCCCGTGCCGGCCGGCAGCGGCGGAGCGGCCGGCCAGAATTGCCGCCAGCAGCGCAAGGTCGACGGCCAGGGCGGCAATGGAGGCCCACCTGGCGGCGGATCCTCCGCCCCTTCCGCGCAGGCCGAGAATCCAGGCCGCGACCCCGCCCGCAAAAGGCACGATTATCAGCCAGAGAAGGATCATCTGAAACTTCCCGCTCCTCTCATCTTGCAAGCACCGCTATGGTTATTGTGATGACGGCCCCCAGCGCAAGCACGGCGGCATAAAACCTCACCTTGCCCGTCTGGGAGAGACTGAGCCCGTAGTGGAAAAACCTGCTTGCGGCCGCTATGAAGGAATAGATGAGGTCCACGGCGTCATTCCTGTTTGCCCTCGCAAACCATCTGTACGGGGAAACAAGGGCCTTTTCGTAGAGCCAGTCAAACCCCCAGCCGGAAAACCAGAATTTCCCGAGCGCCCTGCCGGGGGCGGTGCGCGCCATCTCCTCGGAATACTCCGGGGCCGCGAGGAAGAAGAAGTAGGCCACGTACACGCCCGCAAGGGAGACTATCGCCGATACGGTTTCAAGCAGAAGCTCCGTCTCCGGCAGGGAGGCCGCCTGGGGCGGCACGGGAAACACGCTTTCCAGAAAACGCGAGAAAACATCCTTTACGCCGAAAAAGGCGGGCATGTTGACGAACCCTCCCACAATGGACAAAAAGGCGAGCGCAACAAGCGGGATGACGATGCGCGGGCCGGGCTTTTTCACCACGGCGGTCTTCGGCTTCCCGAAAAAGACGATGAACACCAGCCGGAAGATATAAATGGATGTAAGAAGCGCGCCCGCTATGCCGGCCGCCCACAGCCAGAAGCCCGCCCGCCTGGACTGCCAGGCGCTGAAAAGGATGAGCCCCTTGCTGTAGAATCCGGCCGTCACCAGGGGAAGGGCCGCAAGCGAGCAGGCCCCCGTAAGGAAGCACCAGAAGGCAACGGGCATTTGACGCCTGAGTCCGCCCATCTTGAATATATCGTGCTCCCCGTCCAGTCCGGAGATGACCGCGCCGGCGCCAAGGAACAAAAGCGCCTTGAAAAAGGCGTGAGTCATCAGGTGGAATATAGCGGCGGACCAGGCCCCGACCCCAAGGGCAAGGAACATATAGCCGATCTGGCTTATGGTCGAATATGCAAGCACCCGCTTGATGTCATGCTGCACAAGCGCGCTCGCCGCGGACAGCAGAAGCGTTGCCGCGCCGATTACCGCCACGGCGAATTGCACCGCGGGGGCCATCGTGAAAATCACGTTCGTCCGCGCGATCAGATAGACGCCCGCCGTCACCATGGTTGCCGCGTGTATCAGGGCCGACACAGGGGTGGGGCCCGCCATGGCGTCGGGCAGCCAGGTCTGAAGCGGAAGCTGCGCGGACTTGCCGAGCGCGCCGCCAAGGATAAGCGCGGCGGCAATCTCCGGGTAGGCGGAGCCCGCCTGCCAGCGGAGCGCGGCCATATTCATCATCTTCTGTATATCGAGCGTGCCAAGGTTCAAGAAGAGGAAGAAAAGCCCGATTGCAAGCGCCGTGTCCCCGATGCGCGTCACCACGAAAGCCTTTATCGCCGCGGCCCCGTTTTCGGGCTGCCTGTACCAGAAACCGATAAGCAGATAGCTGCAAAGGCCCACGCCCTCCCATCCGAGGTAGAGGAGAAGGAGGTTGCCGGCCAGCACCAGCACGAGCATCGAGCCCACAAACAGGTTCATGTAGGCGAAAAAACGGCTGTAGCCGTCGTCGGCCTCCATGAACTCGGCCGAGTAGAGATGGATGAGAAAACCGACTACCGTCACCACAAGCACCATCACCAGGGAAAGCGAATCGAGATAGAGAAGGATGCCCGGCTTGAACCCCCCCACGTTTATCCAGTCCCAGAGGCTCTGCGTATAGATGCGCGCAGGGGGCGGGGAACTTATGAAACCGGCCGCCACGGCCAGGGCAAACAAAGCGGAAAGCCCCACCGAGCCGGTCCCGACCGCCGCCGCGAAAGCCCCCATGCGCCGGCCGAACAGGGCCAGCGCCAGAAAACCCGCAAACGGAAGGGCAGGCACAAGCCACAATAGCGATAGCATTTTATCCTTATCCCCTCATCCTGCTTGCCTGGTCAGCGTCCAGGCTCCTGAACTGCCGGTATGCCAGCAGCACAAGCGCCAGCCCCACGGAGACCTCGGCGGCAGCCATTGCCAGAATGAATATGAACATCACCTGCCCGTCGGGCTGTCCCCATTTGAAGCCCGCGGCGATGAAGGCAAGCCCGGAGGCGTTGAGCATTATCTCCACGGACATGAGGATAAAAAGCAGGTTCCTGCGCACCAGCACGCCCACAAGCCCTGTTATGAAGAGCACCCAGGCAAGCACGAACACATGTTCCATGGGGACCGCGGCCATATCAATCTCCCTCCCCGCCCCCGGCCTCGCCCTCTTCCGGCAGACGCTGCCGCACGGACCTGCCCAGGTGAAACGAACCGACGAGGCCCGCCAGCAGCAAAACAGAGGCAAGCTCCACGCCGATCAGATAAGGCCCGAAGAGCGCAATCCCCACCTCCCTGGGCCCGGCCGCCTTGGCGGCATATCCGGAAACACGCGGTGAAACGGCGAGCATGTAAATGACGTCCGCCAGCAGAAGCAGGGCCAGGACCGCGGGCCCCGCCCACATGCCCGCCCTCATCCACTGCCTCTCCATGCCGGCGGACTGGGTCCCCAGGTTGAGCATCATTATCACGAAGACAAAAAGTATCATGATCGCGCCCGCATAGATGATGACCTCCAGGGCGGCGACAAACGGCGCGCCCAGAGTGACGAATATCACGGCCGCCGAAAGCAGCGACAGGATCAGATACAGCAGCGCGTGGACCACATTCATCTGAACGATGACTAGCGCGGTGGAAATCACCGCGACGGCCGCCGCCATGTAAAATACGCCCTCCATGTCTTCAGACCCCCTCTGTTAAATGTGAAACCCTTTGCCCCGGAGCAGGGGTTTCAAAAAAGATTCACGGCATCAATCCTTTAACATCCACCGGCGGCAATTCGTTTTCATTTTCGCCCTTGTCCTTGCCCTTTATGGACAGCCCGGCCACCTTATAGAAATTATATCCAGGGTATTTGCCCGTGCCGCTTATAAGAAGGTCCTGCTTCTCGTAGACCAGGTTATGGCGATGGTACTCGCTCATCTCGAAATCGTTTGTAAGCTGTATCGCATACGTTGGGCAGGCCTCCTCGCAGAACCCGCAGAATATGCACCGTGAGAAATTTATCCGGAAAAACTCCGGGTACCGCCTGCCGTATTCGTCCTCGGCCGCCTGAAGCGCTATGCAGCCCACAGGGCAGGCGACCGCGCAAAGATGGCAGGCAACGCACCTCTCCTGCCCGTCCGGGTCGCGGGAAAGTATGATTCTGCCGCGCCACCTTGGCGGTATGCGGGGTCTCTCCTCCGGGTAAAGGACCGTCACCTTGCGCTTGAACAGATGCAGAAAGACGGTCCAAACCGCCCTCAGGATGCTCAGCATCGCATTACGCCATCCTTCTAGCCCGCCGCAAGTATTATCCCTCCCGTGACAACCAGGTTGGCAAGCGCCAGCGGCAGCATGACCTTCCAGCCCAGCCTTATGAGCTGGTCATACCTGGGCCTGGGCAGTGTCGCCCTCAGCAGGATAAAAACCCCGATGAAAAAAAACGTCTTTATGAAAAACCAGACGGCCGGCGGCAGCAGGGGGCCAAGCCAGCCGCCGAAAAAGAACGTGGCGATGAGCGCCGATATGAGCGTTATCCCCAGGTACTCGCCCACGAAGAAAAGCCCGAACTTCATGCCAGAATACTCCGAATGGAACCCTGCCACAAGCTCGCTTTCCGCCTCCGGCAGGTCGAATGGCAGGCGGTGGGTCTCGGCCACCCCGGCTATGAGGAAGATGACGAACCCGAAAAACTGGGGCACCACGAACCAGAGCCTTCTTTGCGCCTCCACGATCGCGCGGAGGTTGAAGGAGCCGGCGAGCATCACCACGCCCATGAGCGAAAGCCCCATGAATACCTCATAGCTTATCATCTGCGCCGAGGCCCTGAGCGCCCCGATGAGCGCATACTTGTTGTCGGAGGCCCATCCGCCAAGCGCCACGCTGTAGACCCCCAGGGAGGAGAGCGCGAGGAAATAAAGAAGGCCAACGTTCAGGTCGGCAACCGAGATGGAGGGCGCGAACGGGACCACGGCAAACGCCAGCAGCACCGTAACGACTATGATCGCCGGGGCGAGGATGAAGACGGGCCTGTCGGCAAACGGGGGCACCCAGTCTTCTTTCGCGAACACCTTTATCATGTCGGCAAGGGGCTGGAGAATCCCGAAAGGCCCCACGCGGTTCGGCCCGTACCGGTCCTGCCAGAACCCAAGAAGCCTCCTTTCAACCCATATAAGCCCCGCGGCGATGCTCATCATCACGGCGAGGACGCCAAAGACGATTATCAGGTGTCTTATGGTCTCAGGCACGGTCTTCCCCACTTTCCTCTGCCGCCTCCCGGACGCCGGGGGGTATGCCGATCCGCCCCCACGAGGGCAACGTGATCCCGTGAAGCCCGGGCAGCCCCAACGGGAAACCGGCGACACCGCGCGCAATGGAAGCGTCAAGCCTTGCGGCCAGACGGAAAAATACATCTTCCACAATCAACCTGATTTCCATGCCCTCCGTGCAGCCCAGTTCGCCCGCGTCTTCAGGGTTGAGGGCGAGATAGGGGGAGGGCACAAGTTCCGAGACCGGGGGCGACAGCGCGCTTAGCTTCTCAGACCCGAAGACGTGATAGAGCGGCACTACAAGGAATTTACCCTCCAAACGCGTGAATGGGGCGGGGATGCCGGTAAAATACGGAAGGGACTTTTCCTTTCCAGCGGGCCCTATCAGCCTTTGCCCGGGGTCCCCGCCGCGGAGCCGGCCGCCAACCTCGCTTTGAAACTTGTTTACGGCCTGCACGGAGTTCCAGCCTGGGGCCCAGAAACGGCTGATAAGGGCGGAGGGGGGCCGGCCATCGAACCCCTCCATGGAAAATGAAAGAGGGGAGTCCGGGTCCGCCGGGGGTTTGGGCTCGTTCACGTCAACATCCGCATGGATGGAGGTCCGTCCGCTGTAGCGGTGGGGCTGGCGCGGGATTTTAAGCCCCGAGATGCGGAAATCCGCAGGCGGGGCGGCGGCGGGCACGCCGCCAAAGGCAGGCAATTCCCCGGCCATGGCCCGCTGGACATCGTCGACGGTAAAGAATTTCGCGCCCGCAGAGGCGGCTAGGAATTCCGACAGCCACCGCCAGCTCTCCTCTACCTGTCCGGCCGGCACATAGACCCTGTAAAACCGCTGCGCGCGCCCCTCATTGCTGACAAACGTGCCCGTGCCCTCCGCGAAGACCGCGGCCGGCAGCACCGTATGGGCCATCGACACCGTGTGGTTTGGCAGGTGATCAATCGAGATCACCTGCCGGGCCGAAAGCAGGGCCTCGGCCTCGGGGGCGCTCAGCCGGTCGAAGATGTCGTTTTCAAGGACAATCACGGTGTCGGCCCGGTTCTCTCTTACCGCCCCGACAGCCTCCCTCAAGCTTTTGCCGCCCATGAGCCCAAGCCCGATGCTGTTGCATTCGGCCGCCACATAGCACAATCCGGCATCCTTTCCGGAGTCGAAAAGCGATTTTGCCACATTGAAGGCCGCCTCTATCACCGCCCGGCTTCCGGCCCCCGTTCCAGAGATGATTACGGGACGCTTCGCCTCCCTGAGGCGCGCGGCTATGCGCGGGACCAGTCCGGCCGCCGCCTCCGGCAAAGACCCATCCGGGGCGGGGGCTTCCGGGGAAATGGCCGCCGCCACGGCGAAGCCCAGCCTGGCGATATCGTCCGGAGCGCCATGAAAGGTCCCCTCCGCGAGCGAGTCAATCCTGGTTGCGGCGCTTGTTGCAATAAAAAACGGGCCCTTATCGTTTTGCACGGCCTGCCTTACGGCATAATCGTTCCACGCCGGGATGCCGGATTTTATTACGGCCTCAACCGGTTTTTGCCTTACCGCCTGGCGAATGGCAAGCCCCAGCATCGGGGCCGTGCCGGACACATCTTCACCGAGGACGAAGACGGCGTCCGCTTCCGCCACCTCCCTGAGCGCCGGGGCTTTGACGGGCCCTCCGGTCAGGACCGAAATTATTCTCCCCACCAGATTGAATTCCGCATCCGAAAACCCCGCGTAAAAGTTGCCGGGACCGCAAAATTTTTTAAGCAGATAGTTCGCCTCCAGCGACGCCCTGGGCGAGCCTATGCCTATTATCCCCTTTGCGCCCTGAAGAAGCGATTTCACATGCGGCAGGACCTTGCCCTCTTCGAGCGCATTTTCGATCTTCTCACCGGCCTTCCCATAAGTGATGCGATAGGGACGGCGGATGCGCGTGGCGCTGTTTGCGAATTCGTACCCGTAGCGGCCGCGGTCGCAGATAAAATACCCGTTTACCTGCCCGTTATAGCGGTTTCTTATGCGCCGCAGCGTCCCGTAACGCTCGCCGGGGATGGTATTGCAGCCAAGCCCGCAGTGCACACAGACGGAGGGGGCGGTCTGCAGGTCCCACTTCCTCGTGTAGTGCATCTTCAGCGTCCTGTCCGTGAAGACGCCGGTCGGGCAGACCTCGACCAGGTTGCCGCTGAACTCGCTCTCCAAAACCCCGTCCTCCTGCCTGCCAAAATAGACGTTGTCATGGGCGGCGAAAACCCCGAAATCCCTTCCCCCGGCGTAATCGTTATAAAAGCGGACGCACCTGTAGCACTGGATGCAGCGGTTCATCTCATGGTTCACAAAAGGCCCCAGGTACTGGTTCCGGTGGGTCCGCTTCCTGAAGCGGGTCCTCCGGTAGGCATGCCCCGTCATCACGGTCATGTCCTGGAGATGGCACTCCCCGCCCTCGTCGCATACCGGGCAATCGTGAGGATGGTTCAGCATGAGCCATTCGATCACCTTTGCCCTGAACTCAACCGCTTCAGGGTCCTTTATCGATATCCTTGTGCCCTCCCCGGCGGGGGTCATGCAGGCCATCACGATCATGCCCTTCCGGTCGTTTTCGTCTTTGAACTGCTTCACGGCGCACTGGCGGCAGGCCCCGACCGAGTGCATGGCCGGATGCCAGCAGAAATACGGCAGGTCGAAACCAAGCGACAGGCAGGCGTCGAGCATGCTCTGGTCCGGCCTCACCCGGTATGGCTTGTCCTCTATGTATACGGTTACGAGTTTTTTATCTTCCATGGGCAGTGTTTTTCCCTTATGTGCCTCTCAAAATCCTGCCTGAAATACTTTACCCCGCTGCCAAGAGGCTCCGCCGCCCCCGGGGCAAGCGCGCAGAAGGTATGCCCCGGCGCCAGAAGCCGCGCCTGCTCAAGCAGCAGGTCGATGTCTTCCATCTCGCCCTGCCCCTCCTCTATCGCCCCGAGCATGTGGACGACCCAGGACAAACCCTCGCGGCATGGGGTGCACCAGCCGCAGGACTCGCGGGCGAAAAATTTCTGAAGGCTCAACTGCATCCCCACCGGGCACGTCCTGTCGTCCAGGATGATCATCGTGCCGGTGCCCATGCGGCTGCCAACTTTCTGGACGGAATCGAAATCCATCCTCACATCCAGGTGCTCTTCGAGCAAAAATTCGGTGGAGGCCCCGCCAGGCAGCAGCCCGCGAAACCGGAACCCGTCGCGCATGCCGCCCGCGTGCTCCTCCAGTATCTCCCTGGCCGTCGTCCCTATCGGAAGCTCCCAGGCCCCCGGCCTCTTCACCCTGCCGCTTGCGCCATATATCTTCGTGCCGCCGTCCCCGGAGAATCCCCGGCTGAGCCCCCTGAACCATTCCGCCCCGTTTCTTATGATATGCGGCACGTTGCAGAGGGTCTCCACGTTATTGACCACCGTGGGCCTGCCCATGAAGCCGCTCACCTGCGGATAGGGCGGCTTCGTTCTGGGGATCGCCCTTTTGCCCTCAAGGGAATTCAGAAGCCCCGTCTCCTCCCCGCACATGTAGCGGCCTGCGCTCATATGGAGGTGCATTTCCAGATTGAACCCGGAGCCCAGAATATTTTTGCCCAGGTAGTTTTTCCCGTATGCCTCGGCCACGGCCTTCCCGATCGCCCTCGCAGACCCGAAGTACTCCCCCCGGACAAATATATACGCGCAGTCCGCGCCTGTCGCGTAAGCGCCAAGCAGCATCCCCTCTATGAGCATGTGCGGATTGTTCTCCATGAGTATCCGGTCCTTGAATGTGCCGGGCTCCATCTCGTCGGCGTTAGCCACGATGAATTTCGGCCCGGAGGAAAAAACGTCCGCGCCGGAAGGCACGAAGCTCCACTTGGAGCCGGTCGGGAAACCCGCGCCCCCGCGCCCTCTCAGCCTGGAGTCCTTCACCTCGTCCATCACCCCCGCGGGAGACATCTCCTTCAGGGCGCGGCGCAGGGCGAGATAGCCGCCCGTTTTTTCGTATTCGCCAATGCCAAGCGGTCTGCCGTCGGCCCTGAAATCCCCGGTCAGAGGCCTCTCCGCGTTGCTCATATAATTTCCCCGCCCTCATTCATATGAATTCAGTATCTGGTCCACCTTTTCGGGCGGCTCCAGGCCGCCGTGCACGTCCGCGTCTATCATGATGGCCGGAGCGGATTCGCAGACCCCGAGGCAGGCCGCGGGCAGAAGCGTGAACCTCCCGTCCGCGGTCGTCTGGCCGAGCCCGATTGCAAGCCTCTTCATCAGATGCCAGAGCAGCTCCTCATAGCCCACGTTGTAGCAGCTCACGCTGTCGCAGACCAGGATTACGTGCCTTCCCACCTGCCTGCGGAACACTAGCGGGTAGAAGGTCGCCACGCTGTCAAGCTCATCGGGGGTCATTTCAAGATAACCGGCCAGGTCCCTGAGGGCCTCATCCGTTATCCATCCCCTGTGCCTCTGCACTATCTTCAGAGCGCCTATACACCCCATTTTCCTGTCGGAGTACGCCCTTAGTTCCTTCTCTATCTCATTAAGCTCCGCGCCGCTCAGCATGTCTTCATTTTCTTCCCTTCACCTGTCGATATCGGCAAGGATGAAATCGATGCTCCCCAGAATGGCTATCAAATCCGGTATCGTAAGCCCCCGGCTGAGAAACGGTATGGTCTGCATGTGGGGGAAAGAGGGCGTACGGATGCGCGTGCGGTAGGAGGCGGTCCCGCCGTCGCTTACAAGATAATAGCTGTTGTTGCCCTTGGCCGCCTCGACGCCGACGGCCGCCTCGCCGGGCGGTATCACCGGCCCCCAGGAGACGCCGAGGAAGTGGTTAATGAGGGTCTCGATGTCCAGCATCGTCTTCTCCTTGAGCGGAGGCGCCGCAAGCGGGCGCCTGGACTTGTACTCGCGCCCCGGCGCGGGCGGCGGCATGTTCTCCATGCACTGCCGCACTATGCGCATGCTCTGCCTGATCTCCTCCACCCGGACCACGGCCCTTCCGTAGCAGTCCCCCACGGGGGCCGTGGGGACTTCGAAGTCGAACCACTCGTATCCCGAGTAGGGTCTTTTCTTCCTCCAGTCCCACTCGAAACCGCATGCCCTGAGGTTCGGGCCCGTGACCCCCCATTCCATCGCCTCATCGAGCGTATAGGCGCCCACGCCCTGGGTGCGCACCTTGAACATCTTATTTTTCATTATTATCCTGTCGTATTCGGCAAGCCTGTGCGGAAGCCAGTCAAGGAAATTTTTAACGAGCCCGTCCCATCCGCGCGGCAGGTCCTGGGCCACACCGCCGATCCGGAACCAGCTAGGGTGCATCCGCCCCCCGCAGACGGCCTCTATGATCTCGAACATCCGCTCGCGGTCGTAGAATGTGTAAAAGACCGGCGAGAGGGCGCCCAGGTCCTGGGCGAAGGTGCCGTACCATACGAGGTGGCTTTCTATCCGGAAAAGCTCCGACAGCATAACCCTTATGACCTTAACCCGGTCGCCCACCTCGATGCCCGCCAGCTTTTCCACGGCGAGCACGTAAGGGAGGTTATTGAGGACGCCGGCCAGATAGTCTATCCTGTCGGTGTAGGGGATATAGGTGTGCCATGACTGGCGCTCGCCCATCTTTTCGGCCCCCCGGTGGTGAAAGCCTATATCCGGGACCGCGTCCACTATCTCCTCCCCGTCCAGGGCAAGTATGATGCGCAGCAATCCGTGAGTTCCGGGATGGTGGGGGCCCAGGTTCAGGAACATGTAATCCGCCTCGCGCACGCCGGGTTTTATTCCCCATTCTTCAGGGTGAAATTTCAGCGCCATCTGCTCTTCCTCGCTCCGTTCATCCGGCAGCCGGAAAGGCCCCATCTCGGTCGCGCGCGCAGGATGGTCCTTCCTAAGCGGGTGCCCCTTCCATGTGGGAGGCATCAGTATCCGCCTGAGATTGGGATGGCCGTCGAACCTGACGCCGAACATGTCCCAGACCTCGCGCTCGTACCAGTTGGCCGCGGGCCAGATGTCCGTCACGCTCCTTGCCTCAGGGCTGTCCCCCTTGAGCG
Source organism: Nitrospirota bacterium (assembly GCA_021825295.1). Classification (GTDB taxonomy): domain Bacteria; phylum Nitrospirota; class Thermodesulfovibrionia; order Thermodesulfovibrionales; family JdFR-88; genus JAJYGJ01. The sequence goes on along the minus strand of JAKAHV010000002.1, from coordinate 27,380 downwards.
CCACCTTTATGCGCACATCCTCGTTTTTGTCGTATGACAGCAGGTGGTAGACCACCGTAAAATCGCTTTCGGGCTGCCCCGCCCTGTTGGCGCGCACCCGCTCGTCGATTGCCGTAAGGTCATAGAGCATCCGGAAACGGCTTTCGCTTCCGGTCTTCAAATAACGGAGCGCCTCGTGCGCCCGCCCCTTTTCGATCCAGACGGTCGGCACCCCGTCCCTGGTCTCCTGCGGGGTGGCGGCGGAGCCGAATTTTCCCATGAGTTCGCTTATGACTGTCTTTCCGGTATTTTCATTCATGGCAGCCGGGCCGTTCATGTCGATCAGACGTGATCAGGCGTTGGCAGACCGGTCGCTTTTTGCCTCTCCCCGCGTTTAAGGTCGCGCATCGCGGGCATGACCGGCTTTACCACCTCCTGCGGGCCGGCCACCCAGCTAACAGGCCGTCTCTCCTTCCCGACCTGCTCCCTCAGAAGCAAAAGCCCCTCCATGAAGGCGTCCGGGCGGGGAGGACAGCCCGGCACGTAGACGTCCACGGGAAGGAATTTGTCCACGCCCTGCACCACGCTGTAGATGTCGTACATGCCGCCGGAGTTGGCGCAGGAACCCATCGATATCACCCACCTGGGGAGCATCATCTGCTGGTACAGCCTCTTTATGGTGGGCGCAATCTTTATGAAAACGGTGCCAGCGACGATCATCAGGTCGGCCTCCCTGGGCGTGCCGCGCACGACCTCCGCCCCGAAGCGGGCAATGTCGTACTTGCTCGTTATGCTCGTCGCCATCTCCACATAGCAGCAGGAGAGACCGAAATTAAACGGCCAGATGGAATTTTTTCTCCCCCAGGCAAGCAGGCCCTCCAGGGTGGTGAAGACAACGTTTTTCGACACGACATCCTCGGCCGTGCCGTCGCCAGGCTTCAATGCCGGGTGCGCCGGCCTTGTGAGAGACCATTTCATGCGGGTAGCCCCTTTACCTTTCTTTCTCCGTCTTCCCCGCGGCCCAATCCAGCGCTCCAAGCCTCCAGAGGTAAACGAGCGCGGCAACCAGGACGGATATGAATATGAGTATCTCTATGTACCCGGCCCAGCCGGACTGCCTCAAGGCGATGGCCCAGGAGATTATAAACAGGCTTTCAAGATCGAATATCACGAAGAACATGGCTATCAGATAGAATTTCACGTCGAAGCGAAGGCGGGCCGTGCCGGTGGGGACTATGCCCGACTCATATGGCTGCCCGGTCTCCCTTTCACGGTGGCGCTGGCCGATCACATAAGAAAGCCCTATCATGCCGGCCACCATGGCGATAACCAGGAAGAAATATACCGCCAGGGGCCAAAGCCTCTGTGTCAATTGGCACCTCCCCCGGCATTATAACGAAAACCGAAACTAAAAAAACTAAAAATAGTCGACCCCGCCGCCTCCGCCCCGCTGCCTCCGCCTGCGGCCGCTCCGTTTGACGGGCAGCGGAGGGTGAATATGAATGAATCTTTAATTAAAAAATTATCATTAAAAGCGGAAAAGTCAATGCTGAAAGGTGAGAAATGAAAAAGTTTTTCCCCCGGAAGGCGCAGACAGGCAGGGGCTGGCCCGCGCGGAGGGGCGCGGCGTCAGCGGCCGCACACCGGCGGGCGTTTTTAAGGATGGAGTTTTTTCAGGAAATCTCTACGACTTCGATCTCGAAAAGGAGGTCTTTTCCGGCGAGCGGATGGTTGCCGTCCAGCACCACAAAATCTTCCGTGACATCGGAAATCTGCACCTCGAGGATGCCGCCGTCGGGCTGCCTCAGCTCAAGCATGGCGCCGATCTTCTTCTCGATCATCGGCGGGAAGACCTCTTTTTTTATCTTGAAGACAAGCTCTTCCCTGCGCTGCCCGTAACCCTTGTCCGGAGGGATTTTGACCGTCCTGGCCTCGCCCTCCGCCATACCCTCCACGGCCTCCTCGAAACCCCTGATGAGGCCGCCCTTGCCCAGGGTAAACTGAAGGGGTTCCCTGTCCTTTGACGAATCGAAGACGGACCCGTCATCGAATTTCCCGGTGTAATGGACCTTTACGGTATCGCCGCTGCGGACCTTTCTCGAACTGTTCATTATTATATAGTCCCCTATATGGGGGAAATTTTTCAAGCTTAAATTTCATGCCGGACCAAAATTGCGCAGAGGCATGCCGGCATTCCATTTCAATTCTGGCAGACCGCGGCTTTCGGGTTCATGTTGCAGATGGCGGCCTTGAGCGCCGCGTTTTGAGCGGACAACGTTTTAATCGCCTCGATAATTGCGCGATCAGCTTTTCATAATCGACCGCTTTGTAACTATTCTGATCAGTGGAAAAAACGCATTGAAGAGCATAGGCTAAAGCCAGTTGACGGGTTCCTTTGCCTTTAAAATATTTGACAAGTGTCACGATACACGATACAATACGAGCGGTGATAAGGTCATTCTCGGACAAGGATACCGAAGAACTTGTACAAAACCGGGAAATCGCGGCGATTGCCTCCGGAACTGATACGACGAGCAATCCGCCGCCTTGAGTACGTTGATCTTGCAACTTGTCTTGATGACTTGAAAGTACCGCCTGGCAATAGATTGCATGCTTTGAGGGGAGACAGGGCGGGACAATATTCAATCTCTATTAACGATCAGTGGCGCATATGTTTCAGATTCGCTGAAGGGGACGCATACGACGTTGGAATAACCGATTATCATTAAAGGGGAGGTTCCGTGATCATGAGCAAGACAGCGCAACGCACTATAAGACCGACACATCCCGGCGAGATGCTGAGGGAGGATTTTATGCCTGATTATGGGCTCACTGTTGCCAGCCTGGCGCGGCAATTGGGAGTGTCGCGCCAAACTGTCAACGAACTGCTCCGAGAGAGACGGGCGGTAACTGCCGAGATGGCGCTCCGCCTGGCGCGTCTTTTCGGGAACACCCCGCAGTTCTGGATCAATGCGCAGAGCGCAGTTGATTTATGGCTGGTGGGAAAAGAGAAAAAAATAAATTTGGCCAGGATTAAGCCATTGAATGCCGCATAAATGGGCGCTGTCCCTATTATCGAATTGGGCCCGCCGGGGGAAAGGGGCGTGGGGGTTGAAGAGAAAAAAAATTTTGCTGGACTTTGGGGGCAAAATGGTTTATCTCTTAGACGATATGATTTTTTCCGCCCCTCACAAGGCGGAGCGCTAAACAGGAGGCGGCAATGGAAGATGTAAAGCGCATACTGGTCGTCAGTTGGATGGACAGAGACTCGCCCAAGGCCGTTCATTACGGCATCACGCTGGCCAGGACCCTGGGGGCCGAGCTTTTCGTAATGCATGCCATTTATAACCCGTTCGGCCTTGAGGGGTGGAGCATTCCCGTCCCCAACCTCAAGCAGGAATACGACAAGCTCATCGCGGACACGGGGCGGCAACTGGACATCATGATGGAAGAGGAGAAAAAAAACGGGACGCGTATAACCAAGATAGTCGTCAAGGGCGAACCCGTGAAGGAGATACTGAAGACGGTCAAGGAGAAGAACGTCAACCTTCTGGTCCTTCCTACGCACTCCGAGACCCGGCTTGAGCACATGTTTTTCGGCCACACCACCGAGGAAATTGTGCGCAAGCTGCCCTGCTCCATCCTCATGGTGAGGAAAGAGCCGGCCAGGTAGAAAAAAGGCCCGGGAAAAACCTTTCCGGGCCTAAAGTTTGACCTTTACCGCCTCTTCAGTCCTGCCGAACAGGAACCGCCTTCTGAGCACCTTCACCGTGACTGTCTGCCCGGGCCTTTTGTCGAAGAGCGCTATCTTCGCGTCCCATATCGAGCCGACCTTCCAGTCGTCTATCGAGACTATCTCATCGCCGGCAACAAGGCCCGCCTTCGAGGCCGGGCCGCCAGGGGCCACCTCCTTTATTTTCACCGTCCCCTCCTTCGTCTTTTCCAGCACGACGCCCAGCATCGCCGGCTGGGGAGGGGCCTCGTATGACGGGAAGAGCACGTAATCCGCGATGTCCGTGTCATAGGAGCCGTTTACGAGCGTGACATATCTTGTCCCCGTGCGCCTGAAAAACCTCTGCGGTATGCCGTAGCCGTACATTATATGTCCCTCGCCGGCAAGCACGACCATCTGGTAGCCCGGGTTTTTCAGGAGGTATTCGGCCGCCGAGCGCGCCATCGTCTCGTCCCAGAGAATCTGGGCCTGATAGAAATGCTCGAATGTCGGGCCCTTCGGGTGCTCCGCGAATATCTGCCGCAGGAGTTTCTCGTACTTGCAATTGGACATGTCCATGCTCTTTGGGATTTCCTTTTTCTCGTCCGCGGACAGCGCGTCCAGGCCACCCTTGGCCACCTTGTTGGCAATGCCCCTCCTTATATTGAGGGCCACCACCGGTATGCCGTTGGCCCTGGCGTACTCAAGTATCGGCCTGTAGAAGTCGTAGTCGAAACCCCATCTCTTGAAGTACTCCGTCTTCTTCAAAAACTCCCTCTCGCCGATCTTCTTTGAGATGAAATCGTCGATGCTCTGCTGAAACGGCCTTTGAAACATCTCCATCCCGATGGCGAATTTTTTGCCCATCCGGTGCAGCGCCATTATGACGTCCAGCTCCACCTGATGGTCCTCATAGGCCTCATGCCGCTCACCCACGAATATGACGGGCTCCGCGCTTACGGCGTTTATGATGCCGTCAAGCTCAAGGCCCTTCGCCGGGACGGCCGCAGGCACCGGGGGGGAAATCGTCACGGCAATCCCGTCGCGGCTTTTCGCCGTTTCCTTGCCGGTATTCACGCCCTTGGAAAAACTGATGGTCGAGTACTGGCCGTAGTGGAATATCTTGGGCGCAGCCAGGTCCGCCTCAGTCTTTGAGCGGGCCTGCGCGATGGCGACGACGTTTGCCGTATTGAGCGGGTTTTCCCTGACCGTGAGGATAAAGCCGGCCGCCGGCAGTTCCACCTTGCCGAAGAGCCTCTTTAAAACCGGGCTGTCCACGCCGAGCACAAGGAGCGAGGAGCCCCGGATGTCCTTGTCCGTGATGTCTTTTTCGTCTTTGAGGGTAAAGCCGTTCTGCTTGAGGGCCGCCAGCAGCGTGGCGTATTTCTCCTTCTGGGCCGCACTGTAGACCGCCATACGCTGCTTGCTGCCCAAAAGCCTAGATATGACCGGGGGAAACTCGGCCGGAGAAAGCCCCCGCATCAACTCGTAACCGGGGTCGATGCTCAGGCCGGAAGGTTTTTCGGACACCGGGGTCTGGAATTTTTGCTTTGGTCCGTCGATTTGAAAGGATGAGGACACGATCTGTCTGCCGTCCTTGAATATACTGACCGGCAGGGTAAGCCGGTAGGGTTTTTTTGCCTCCTGCGCCACATCCAGGCTGACTGCGGGCTCCCCGTTTGATATGAGGAACTTTGCGTCTTCAATCTTCAGGTCCGGCACGCCCTTCCTGTCCAGCCACTGGCTGAAAAACCAGTCCAGGCGCTTGCCGGATCCCTGTTCGAAGACCTTTTCTATGTCCGCCCATGTAGCGGTCTTCCACCTGTTTTCCTCTATCAGCGCCCTCAGCGATTTGTAAAAAACGTCATGCCCGACCATTTTCTCGAGCATGTAGAAGAGCATCGTGCCCTTTCCGTACCCGATGGCCATGCTGGCCGGCCCCGTCCTCTCAAAAAACTGCCTGAGTGGGAAATCATTCCCGGAGTTCACGTAGCTCTGGTAATCGACGAGTATCTTTTTCCTGTAGGCGAGCCCCTTGCCCGCCATATCCGCGTAGCGGTAGTCCGCCACGTAGCTTGTGAGGCCCTCAAGCCAGTTGCCCTTGCTGAAATCGGCATAAACATAATTTCCAAACCACTGATGGGTTATCTCGTGCCCGAGCGACTCGTCGAGGACAAAGGGGAAACGGACGATCTCGGCCCCAAGCAGGGTGAATGTCGGCATGGAAAAACCGGTGGGAAGAAAGTTTTCCACTACCGAGAACCTCTTGTACGGATACGGGACCAGCAGCTTTTCATCCATCTCAAGGTATTTCTTTGTGTACTCGATGTACCGCTTCGAAAGCCCCTCGTCTTCCGGAAAGAAATAGGTGTAGATATCCACACCCCCCATTGCCGCCTTGCTCTGGACGTAGTCGCCCGCCACCAGATCGATACTGCCCACGGGGTGGGGGAAATCAAACGAATACAGCCTGCCGCCAGGGGTATTTGCGAAGGTGATATTGTCGGCCTCGGATATGGCCGTGAATCCGCCAGGCACCAGGGCGGAGAGCCGATAAATGGCAAGCCCCTTTAGCTGCGGATACCAGTTGCCGGTAAGGGATATGCCCTTTTCGCTTACCACGCTGCCCACAAGCGCGCCTTCCCTCTCCGGGTTTGCCACAAGGCCTTCGCCCACGGTTTTTTCGTAACTGATCTCAAGGCGGCCTTTCCCGCTTGTCCTGATCCAGTCCTTCTCCGGCTTGCCGGCAAACGGCCCGCCGTTAAAGCTCATGGAGGTCACCTTTACCCCGCCAAGGAAGATCTCCGCGGGGCCGGGCAGCTCTATCCTCGCATCGCCTCTTACGAGATTGTTTTTCAGGTCGAAGGAGACCGAAAGATCATATTCCGGATAGACCTGTGCGTTTTCCTGCGCCATGGCCGCTCTGCCTCCCAAACTCATGAATATTAAAATGGATAAAGATATTAAAATAGATAAAGACAAGGACGCAAAAAGAAGGCCCGAAAACTTTCTGCTGGAAAACATTTGATTTCGCGCTCCTTTTCAGGAAATTTTTAAAAAGCTTCCTAAACATTATATCGCTTTTTTCTTTTACCTTTACCTGCCTGCCGGGAATTTTTTATCATATCGCGGGAAAAGGAGGGAAGAAGGAGGACCCGAATGGAGAATCGCAATAAAAATTCCACAGCCTTTGCCACCGCGTTTCTTTTGCTTGCTGGAATTGCGGCAAGCTGCGCCCTGGCATTTCCGGCCAATGCCTACGGGTGGCTTGTCGGGAGCCCGACCTGGTTTGGGGACACGGAGCGCATAGCCAGGGACCGGGCCTATGAGAGGGCCTACTCCGGAAAGAACGGGACGCAAAAACCGCAGAAATTGCCGCCCGGCTATGTTGAATTGGCGGGGAAAATCGTTTTCCCGAAAGGCAATCCGTTCCCGGACGGGCAATTGCCGGACCTGCACATCGTCTGCCGTGACAAGTCCGCCGATTCCGCCGTGCGTGCGCCCGTTGTCAGGAAGGACGGGAGTTTCAGCACGACCTTAAAATCCGGCCAGACCTACGACCTTTACTGGATGTCCTATCTGGGTTTCCTGAATAAATTCGCCAGCATCCATGTCAGTCGCAGGGGCCCGAGGCGCCGCCAGGCAGTCTTCAGTTATGTTTACGAGCCAGTGAAACCGGCTTCGGACAGGAATAATCCGCAGCCCGGAGGCTCATCTTATCAGCAGCCAGGCACAAGCCCCTGGCAGCGGCCCCAAACCGGCCCCGCTTATCAGCCGCCCCAGGCTGGCCCGGCATACCAGGCCCCTCAGGCCGGGCCGGCATTTCAGGCGCCCCAGGCTGGGCCGGCATTTCAGGCGCCCCAGGCTGGGCCTGCATTTCATGCTCCGCAGGCGGGACCTGCGTTCCATGCTCCGCAGGCAGGACCTGCGTTTCAGGCGCCGAAAGTGGATAACTCCTGGCAGCCGCCCCAGGACGGCCCGGGATATCAGCCACCCGGAAGCAATTGACTTCATGGAATATAAGCCGGGTTGGCGAAGTCCAACCCGGCATTTCCAAAAATCGGGACCGGCGGAATTACCGGCTTGCTCCTGCATCCCCGTAAAACGCGTTAGAACCTATCTCAAAATAGATTGAAGCTATTTTGCAAGCTCTCAGGCGAATTATTTCCGGGTGCGACTAACGGTTCGCTCCTCGCGCCAATGTGGGCCGCACACTCCATCCCGCCAAGGCGGGGTTTCGCGTCGCCCCACTCACCGCCAGCCGCACCCCTGATAACGCGAGCAGTATTTTCAGGACCCGGACTGATTTGTGCCGGGAACTTGGGACGCATATTAGAAGTTATAGCTTACAGCCGTATTTATAAGCCAGGGAGCCACCAACTGGTAGCCGTTTACATGTGTATATACCGGCACCTGAACATCGGTAAAGAGTTTCACCCCCCTGTATATGTCCACCTCAACGCCGGGGGTCACAAACAATCTCTGGAAACCCGTATTGTCGGGGTCTCCGCTGGCGCCGCCGTCGCGTTGCCGGATGGATTCGATTAATTGCAGGGTCGGGACGATGCCGGTTTTGGGGGCAATGCGGTCATAGTGAACTCCTTCGGACAGATTGAAGCTGTCCCCCGGACGGTAGTCGTTGCTGTTTGTATACAGGGCGTGCCTCCACAACCCCTGTGCCCACCAGCCCCAGGTCCTTTCCTGTCCCATGTGGTATCCCCCCAGGAGGCTGGAGACCGATCCGTAGCCAGGCTGGGTGTCCGGGTCAAATCCGGGCAGGTTGTAAGGGCCCGTCGGCAATTTTAAGCCAAACTGGACCCCCGTGGACATATCCGGCGAAAAACCGGTATACACGCCCATCAGGCTCATGTCGCTAAGGGTGTGGTGTTCGGCGGACACGATGCTGCCGTCATCGCCGGTGGTCCTTAAATAACGGTCCCAATACGGGATTTCCGCCATGACGCCCCACTTTCTGTTTATCATGTACTGTGCACCGAGGGTAAAAAAGCTGGTCCTGATGTCCTTGTCGCCATTCAGGTCCGCGCTCGCTCTGCCTGTCCCATGCCAGTTCTCATCCTGGTCCATGAAGGAGTACTGCAGAAACATATTTAGGCCGGATTCAGTGGGCATCGTCCATCTGGCGCCGATTCCAAATACGCCGCAGCCGCAGGCGCAAGCAAACGCCTTGGTGGCCGCGCCGGCGCCGAGCGCGGCTATTATCAGCGATATAAGCAGACATTTCCTTAAAACCGAAGACATAATATCTCTCCTTGCCGAAAAATTTTTCTGTTTTTCCCTAAAACACCCCTTGAATTTCCCCGTGCAGGGCATGCCCTAAGTGTGCCCGGCATCCATAAAAAAAGCGGCTTCCGGCCGAAAAATATCCGAAAAACAAACTCCTCGAACGGAAGCCGCGAGTTTTCAAGGGAGAAATCAACTTCCCGCCACTGCCACGGGAGTCGGGGACCCCCCTTCCACGGCCTAAACCGTTCAGCCGGGGAGAGGCAATGGCTTGCGGCTTCAGAGGAAATTAGGCTCTTGGAGGGTCCTCTTTTTCGGCTGCAAACAGGGGGGACTTGAACCGAATTCTCGATGCCGTATGAAAACCCGCGAATCCGGGTGGCAAAAGACAGGCGCAAATCTGCCCGGGGCAGAAGGGCATATTCGTGTTCGAGGGCTGAAACGGGCTTGATGCGTGGCACACATCAAGCGTAACGAGGACCCTATCCTTGCCCCGGATATGAACGAAATCAATCTTTACAGGCGAGACGACCGACAAAAAAACGGCGCATAGAACCATCAAGCCTGCTATTTTGAGATAGGTTCTAAACATCAATGAATCTACTCAATTGCCCGCCTTCCAGTCAACGTCAAATTCCAGTTATGAGGTTTGCGCCATAAGGCCCGCAGGTGAGCAACATCATGAGCGAAATGGTGGCGGGCTACCTGCGAAGGATGAAATAGAAATTGTTTCCGTAAGGCGTGGCCTCGTAGCCGATCACTCCGCCGTGGAGCTCTATGACGTTTTTTATGAAGGCAAGGCCGTGGCCGGTGCCCGGCTTGCCCTTTGCGTTTGCGCCCCTGAAGCCGTCCTCGAAGAGCCTGCCGCGCTCCTCGCGGCCGATATGGGGGCCGGTATTGAACACGTTGTATTTTATGCCGTCGCTGTCCGCTCCGAAATAGTCCTTGATGAGCTGCCGGCCATAGGAGATGTACTTCATCTTCCGGCCGGATGCATCGGCGACCTCCTGGGTGTACTTCAGGGCATTGGAGAACAGGTTCGCATAGACCTGGGCCATCAGGCCCACGTCCACGACGGTGATGATCTCCCCTTCGGGAATGCCGCTGAAGCGGTCGGCCACCGTGATGCCCATCTCCCTGAACTGGGACGCGTACCTCTCGAGCTGCGGCTGGACGACGTCTTCCTTCATCCGGCACGGCTTCGTCCTCAGTGTGAGCCGCCCCTTGTCGAAGTGGCTTCTCCGGAGCAGGGTCTCAAGGAAAAGGCTCATGTTCATGTAATGCTTCTCCAGGTTGCCAAGCTCCTGCGCCAGGTTCTGGTTGATCTCGGACATCTCCCTCACAAAGGCCTCGACCCTCCCGTCGCCGCCCTCCGCCCGGTAGGCCTGGATGGTATTTTCCAGCTCCATGTTTTTCCCTATGAGGCCCTTCAAGTTCCTGAGGAAGAGCTTGTAGATCATATTGGGCACTATGATGTTATGCTCGATGTCGCTTACAAGCGATTTGATGAATTTCAGGTGTTCGATGTTTTTTTCGACTATGAAGCGGTTATGTATGTTGAAGCCGATGCGGTTGGCGTATTTTTCGAAGAAAAGCTCCTTGTGCGCGTCAAACCCGGCAGCGGGGTAGATTTCAAGCAGGCCAAGGACATTGTCCCTGGCCTGAAACGGAAGCTGGTCCAGGAGTATCTTCTTGCCCTTTATGCTCATTATGAAACTGCCGTTTAAATAGGCATGCCCCTCCGGCGGAGGAATGAGGCCCGGGCGGGGGGCCGGCCCGCCGGCGGTGCCGGAGACCATGGGGAATTCCCCGGTTTTCGGGTCGATCACGTAGAGTCTCGCATCAAGCCCGAAAAAGGCCTTCGGGACCGCCACGCACAGGTAGTAAAAATCCTCCAGCTCATCGTATTCCTGGGCCAGGTCGAAGAAGGTCTTGAAGGCGGTGCTTTCGGTAGGCGTAAAACTATAAGCCGCGTAGTCGGCCTTTTTTGACTCTATCCTCTCAAGGATCTGAGCAAGCGTCGCCATGACAAACATCTTACACTATTCAGGTTAAAATAACGTTACTTCTTTGATACTTGCAGAAGTTCCCCCGTCCTCGTGACCCGGTACAGCCCCCCCCTCCAGGCGACCTTCCTGCCGGCAAAACTGAGCGCCCAGATGCCGAAACCCACCACGTCCTTTGCGGGCAGGAGAAAAAGCCACTTCAGCCATCCCCTCCGCCCGATGAATTTCCCGTTTACGGCGATGCCCGTAAGCAGCCGCAGCGCAAGCGCCGAAACAAGGGCCAGGAGAGAGAGAGGCCCGGGCCGCAGGGCGAAAAAAAGCAGCGCCCAGGTGAAGACGTGTGTGACCCCGTACCCGAGGTATCCTTTGGGTCTTGACGCCCTGTAGGTCCGCGCCCATCTCAGTTGATGGAGAAAGTACTCGCGGACGTCCATCCGCCCCGCCACATCCTCCATCACGTATTTCGACAGGACAATCCTGTGGCCCTTCCGCCAGAGCCTGTGCCCAAGCTGGTAATCGTCCGCCAGGTAGTCCGCAATCGCCCTGAACCCCCCGGTTTCCTCGAATTTTGCCCTTGAAAAAAGCATCGAGGCGCCAAGGCCGAAGCTTATCGACCCTTCCAGCCTCCGGGCGGCCAGCACCGCGGGGATGAAATCAAGCGCGATGGTCAGCGACTCCAGCGCCGCCCCGGCTGAAACCGGCCCCGAAATCCTGTAAAGCGATGTGACCAGCCCGGCATCCTCCCGCCCGAGATATTCCGGAACCACCGTTTTAAGGTAATCGCTTCCCACCCTCATGTCGCTGTCGCTTACGGCAACCAGGTCATGCCTCGCGTTTTCCTGAAGGCCCTGCAGGTTCGAAACCTTCCGGTTTGCGCCCAGGTCCTCGCCGGTTATCACGATGCGCACCAGGCGCGGAAACATACGCTTCAGCTCCAGGGCGACCGGCCAGGCGGCGTCACCCTCGTCCCTCAGCCCAAGCAGGACCTCGTAATCCGGGTAGTCCTGCCTGCAAAAACTCGCCAGGTTTTCCTTCAGCCCCTCATCCGCGCCGCTTAGGGGTTTCAAAATCGAAACGCCGGGCAGGCCCCGGCTGGCTTGCCCCTCCGTGCGCCCCGCCCCTCCGGCCCCGAGGACAGAAACGAGGGCAAGGATGCTGTAAATGCCCCCCGCCACCGTGAGGAGAAAAAAAAGCCACGTCAGAATTTCATATGCCATCACATAATTATAAAGGCTCTTCCGGTTTTCTTGTGGGTTATTAACAATATAGACAGATGCCCCGCCTTGCCCCACAAATCCTACGCGGGCCCGTGGCCCGGACAGTGCCGGCTCCGTAGCGTTCATGATAAAATTTCGCATGGGAGCGGGCCGCTCGTGAACATAGTCGTGTTTGCCGCCCTGAGGCAGGAGATCAAGCATTTCCTGCGTCAGCCGGGGATAAAATGGTCGCGCTTGGCGGGCGGGCGCATGGCATACGGCGCCCAGTTTGAAGGGGAAAAATTAACCGTGGCCCTGACAGGAATGGGAATGAGAAACGCTGCGGCCTGCGCAAATGATCTGCTTGCGGCACAAAGACCGGACCTTGTCCTCAGCGTGGGCTTTGCGGGAGCGCTTTACCCGGAGGCGCAGTACGGGGACATAGTCTGTCCGGAGGGGGCGTGGCTCCATCCGGACGGGGAGTTTATCGATACCGGGGGGCCGGACTTTGAGGAGTTTTACCGCCTGGTCTCGGAAAAAACGGTCGCCGGGCGCGGGCCCATCGTCACGCTTTCCAGATGGGTCGAGAACGAGAAGGCCGCCCTGAGGGATTTCACTTTCACCCCCCCCGGCGAAGGCAGCCTGTCAGGAGATAAAAAACATCTTCTCCGCATCTGCGACATGGAGACCTTCCCCATAGCCCGTGCGGCCCTGAAAAACGGCTCCGTTTTTTTTGGCATACGGGCGATATCGGACAAGTCCGGCGAGGAGATAAACTTCAACCCGATGGAAATAGCGGACAGCCGGGGCCAGATAAGCACAAGGCTTGCGATGCTGAAATTCGCCGCGCACCCGCGCCTCATACCGGCGGCGGCTAGGCTTCAAAAAAGCTCGGAGACGGCCTCTCTCAGGCTGGCCCTTGCCCTTGACGCGCTGTTAAAATCCCTGTAAGGGAGCCGGGGAAATCCCGAAGGTGCAGGCTTATGGCGTTGTCATCGGCCTGTCTCGTCTGAAGCCCGGCAAGAAGCCGGAAGAGCCAGAAAAGCGGCAGCATGATGAAGACCCCGGCCCAGCCGATGTTATACTCGCCGATATAAAAGGTGATTGAGAGATTAAACAGCAGCACCGACAGATAGAGGGCCGGGCCTATGAAAAACCTCCAGGGAAGCCCCCTGCCATAAATGTCCCGCGCTGAAAACCTGTATAAAATCCCGTCCAGCGCCTGAAAGGCCCAGGTCATCAGGTAGCCCACGGCCGCCCAGCCGAGGAAATTCGAGACGGGCACGCCAAAATAGGCCCCGCCGCCCGGGTATCCGTATATCTTTCCAAGAAACCATCTGCCGCCCCGGAGGGCAACCGGGTCTATGATTATGTCCAGTGATACGAAGAGGAGGGCCGCAAGCGCCCGCACCGATGGGAGCGCCCTCGCCCTCCGCGTGTCAAGCAGGGCCACGGCTGCAAATCCTTTACCGCGCAGCAAGGGGCAAAACGCAAGAAGCGCCGTCGAATAGCTCGCATAGGCCAGAAAGACATAGCTTGCGGAGTCCATGAGGGGGACCCCCTTCACCCAAATCTCCCGGCCCGCCGTGCTTTCTATATAGTAATAAAGCCCATAGGGGAAGCCGTTATGGATTGAGGAGACCTCGGAGCCCCATGCTATGAGGTAGCCCGCAACCGCGAAAAGGAGGGTCCGTTTGAGCCCGAACTGAAGGGTGCAGCCGGCCAGGTAGACGGCAAAGAAAAGAAAGACATAGGGCCTCAACAGGGCCGTCCCCAGGAGCAGGCCGAAAAAATGCGCCATATCTCTAGCGGGTCTTCGTCATGTTCCAGAGGGCGAGCCTGAGCATCTCGCGCGGGCTGGTGAAGGCGAGCCGCATTACCGTGGTCTCATAGCCGCCGTGCACCATGCAGTTCGAGCACCTGGGGTCTTTTCCCTGCTCGTATACCTTCCAGTCGGTCTGCTCCATCATCCGGGCATATGTGTCGTAATAGCCGTCCGTGACGAGATAGCAGGGCGATTTCCACCCAAGCGGGTTGAACGTGGGATTGCCCCACGGGGTGCATCGCAACTGCCGCCTGCCCCGGAGAAAGTCCATGTAGGTGGGGGTGTTGATCAGGGGATATTTCTTGAGGAAACCGGACATCAGGTTGAATTTCTCGTTTATCTCGCGGCGGTCGAAGAATATCTTGTCCTTCTCCTCCACGCTCTGGTAGGCGAAGGCCGGCGAGATGAGCATCCCGTCAACGCCGATATTGTCAAGCAGGGCGAAGAGGCTGTCAAGCTCTGCCGTCTCCGAGGCCTTGTAGACAGTCGTGTTCGTGCTTATCCTGAAACCCCGCCGCCTCGCCAGCCGGATTGACTCCACGGACTTCTCGAAGGAGCCGGGAAGCCCGGTTATCCTGTCGTGGGTGCCCTGCATGCCGTCCAGGTGGAAATTCAGGGTGAGCCTGGGGTCGGGGTCGAAGCTCTCTATGAACTCCCGCGCCAGGATGCCGTTCGTGCAGAGGTAGATATACTTGCCCTCGGCGAGGAGCCCCGACACAAGGCGGGGCAGCTCCCGGTAGAGCATGGGTTCACCGCCGGTCACGGCAACGACCGGCGCGCGGCATTCGCGCGCGGCCTCCAGGCACCGCTCCACCGTCAGGTCCCCGTCGGCCGCGGTCCTTATCCGGTCGCACCCCATGCACGCCAGGTTGCACCGGTGCGTGGGCTCGAGCATGAGCACAAGCGGGAACCTCTTCCTCCCGGCGAGGGTGTTTTTTATGAAATATGAAGTAAGGCTTTTATAAAGTCCCGGCTGAAAGCGCGTTTTTTTCATTCTGGTTCGGTTTTTCCCCCGGTCTTTCCGTTTTTCTCCCCGGAATCCTCCTGCTGCTGTTTTATGAAGATTATCGCTTCCCTGAATTCCTCCATCGGGATGCTTGTGTTCTTGCACGGGCCCTCCGGCCGCTCGTTTGGTATGGCGAGGACGGGCACCCTTTCCGCCACATCCTTCATCCCGCTCATCAGGTCCCGCTCGCAGGCCACGGCCAGGATGAAGGTGGGCCGGAATTCCCCGATCGCCCTCCTTGCCTCTTCCCCGCCCACCGCGGTCACGATCCTGAACTGATCTCCCGCGGCGACCTGGGCTATCTCCTTTCTCACCTCGGGCTTCAGACAGCGCGGCAGCAGAATCAGGGTCCTTTCGGGGGAAAACTTCCCGGAATAGGACCTGATTATCCGGTTGTGCGTCTTGATAAAGGAGTTGCCCACCCGGTCGCGGCTGATGCCGAGTTTCGAGCCAAGCCATACCGCCTTCGGCAAAAGGAAAAGCACGTATTTCTCCACCCACCGGCTGGGGAAAAAGGATTTCCTGAATTTCAATATGGTGAAGCACCAGAAAAGACCTGCCACGGCCAGGATGAAAGCGGCCCCTATGAGCAGATGCAGCGCGAATCCGGGGGCCGACGGGCTGAACTGCTCCAGCCTGGGCTGTATCATGTACAGCCCCGCGAACGAGGCGGCCACGCAGATGGCGAAAAGCATGATCGCCAGCCAAATGAAAGTCCGGGGGGTCTCGTTTACCTTGAGGTCCTCAGACTTGACCTGCCCATCCCAGCCTGCCCATTCATCTCCGAGTTTTCTGTCTTTCATATCGCGTACCTGCCCGCCATCTTGCGCGCGCCCACATAGCCGTTCGCGATGAACCACTCCACGGCCTCCCGGATGGCCTCCCTTATGGGCGCCAGCGGCATCTTCAGTTCCGAGCGCGCCTTGGATGTATCGAAATACATGTATTTGCCAGCCATCCTCACCCCCGTAAGGGGGATTGCCGGGGCCTTGCCGGTCAGCTTCGAGAGCGCTTCGTTTACATAAGCGGCCAGAAGCACCGGCCTGTAAGGCAGCCGCACCTTCGGCGGTTCCATTCCGGAGACGGCCGAGGCCTCCACGTAAAAATCCTTCAGCGTCATATTGTAGCCCCCGAGGATATATTTTTCGCCTGTCCTGCCGTGCCGGGCGGCAAGCAGATGTCCGAGGGCGACGTCATGAACGCTGACGAAATTAAGCCCGGTGTCCAGATACGCGGGGACCTTGCCGTTCAGGAAACTTACGATCATGGCCCCGGTGGGGGTAGGCTTTCTGTCCATCGCGCCGATAGGGGTTGAGGGGTTCACGATCACGACCGGAAGGCCCTTGAGGGCGAATTTCTCCGCCTCCCGTTCGGCGAGGAATTTGGACCTCTTGTAATGGCCGATCATCTGCCCGATGCCGACCGGCGTGTCTTCGTTCGAGGGGACGATTTTTTCCCCGGTCCGCTTCTGGGCGGCCAGGGTGCCAACGCTGCTCGTGTAGACGACCTTGCCGGCGCCGGCTTCAAGGGCGGCCCGCATCACGTTTACGGTCCCGGTGACGTTCGTCTCGTACATCCGCCCGGGGTCCGGGACCCACAGCCTGTAGTCCGCGGCCACGTGATAGACCTCATCCACGCCCCTGACCGCGCGGCAGACGGAATCAAAATCCCTGATATCGCCCTCAAAAACTTCGCAGCCGAGCTTTAAAAGCTCCGGGGCGATATTCTTTCCCTGCCTTGCCAGGGCGCGGACATCGAAACCTTCCCTCAAAAGCTCCATGGCCACGTGAAAGCCTATAAAACCCGTCGCCCCCGTAACGAGCGCCCTCATCTGAAGAAAACCCCCATTTAAATCTTTCTGCCCCGGGCCTTCTTCGCTCCAAGAAACCTGCCTAACGCCAGCAGCGGAAAGCAGTTTCGGTAGTTGTGATAGCGGATCATGAAATATTTCGGGAAACCGGTGCCCGTGAACTCTTCCTCGTCCCAGGTGCCGTCGGCATTCTGAGTCTCCAGCAGATAATGTATGCCGCGGACGACTTCCTCGGAGTCCACCTCTCCGGCCGCGATCAGGGCCAGAAGCGCCCAGGCGGTCTGGGACGGGGTGCTCGGACCGTGCCCCTTCAGGCGGGTGTCGCAATAAGATTCGCAGCACTCGCCCCAGCCTCCGTCCAGGTTCTGGAAGTTCTTAAGCCACCTGACGGCCCGCCGCACGTAGGGTTTGGAGAGGTCCTCGCCTATGGAGCTGAGGCCCATCAGCACGGACCACGTCCCGTAGACGTAGTTGACACCCCACCTGCCCCAGAATGAGCCGTCTTCCTCCTGCGCCTTTTTGATGTAGCTTATGGCGCGCTGCACCCTGGGGTCGGACATCCCGAAGCCCGCGATGCCGAGCATCTCCAGCACCCGTCCGGTCACGTCCGGAGTGCTGGGGTCGATCATGGCCTCCAGGTCGGCAAACGGTATCTGGTTCAGGATTTCCTTGTTGTTGTCCACGTCAAAGGCCCCCCAGCCGCCGTCGCTGCCCTGCATCCCGAGGACCCAGTTGATGCCCTTGTTTATCTTTTCCGAAAGCCCCTCGGCATGGACATAGCCGTTAAGAAACATCAGCACCACGGCCGAGTCGTCAACGTCCGGGTATAGATTGTTTACGAACTCGAACGCCCAGCCGCCCGGTTCGAGATCGGGCCTTTTTATGCTCCAGTCGCCTTTCTTGTCTATCTGCTTGGACGCCAGCCACTGGCAGCTCTTCGAAAGCGCGGGGTGCTCCCTTGGGATGCCCGACGCCACAAGGGCCAGGCAGGTGAGCGCCGTGTCCCATACGGGCGATATGCAGGACTGAAGCACAAGCCCGTCGTCCTGCTCTATGGTGAATTCCTTCAGGGCCTTCAGCCCCCTTGCCACCGGGGGGCTCTCCACGCCGTGCCCAAGCGCTGAAAGAGCCAATATGGAATTCACCATCGCCGGCTGTATTCCGCCCCAGTCCCCCGTCTTCTCCTGGTGCTCGATTATCCATTTCGCCGCGGCCCTGAGGCCCTTTGGCTTGAGCGGCCTGATGGGGAACCTCTCCAGGCCCTTCATCGTCCTGTCCAGCATGAGGAAAAATTTCTTTATCCACCGGCGGAACATGCCGGGTTTCAGCCTGCCCGCCGCCCTCTCCCCCTTCGCGTAAAGCTCGTCTATCCGCGCGCCCTCCGGGGGCTCTACAACAGGCCTCATCTCCAGTATTATCGACAGCGGCACTATCGTGCAGCGCGCCCAGCTTGAAAAGTTGTAGATGCTGAAGGGGAACCTGGGCGGCAGCAGCATGATCTCCACCGGCATGGAGGGCAGCTCCTTCCAGCTCACCTGCCCGAAGAGCGCCAGGAATATCTTGGTGAAGACCCTCGCGGCCCCAACCCCGCCCTCCGCCAGGATGAATTCCCTGGCCCTCCGCAAAGGCGGCTCGTCCGGGCCCATCCCGACCAGTTTCAGGGCGAAATACGCCTCTATCGTCGCGTTAAGGTCGCCCTTGCCGCCATAATGAATCGGCCATGTCCCGTCCGGTCTCTGCTTGTTCAGCAGATAGGAGCCTATCTTCCTGTCCCTGTGGCGGTCCCTGATGCCGAGGAAATGAAGCAGCATGAGATACTCGGCCGTGATTGTGACGTTGGATTCAAGCTCGTCCCACCAATAGCCTTCCTCATGCTGCGCCGCCAGGAAGTAGGACTGGGTCTTTTTCACCGCGGATTCCACTTCCTCAGCCAGGCTCGGCGTCTTCGGAAATGGTTTCAGCTCACCCTTCAGGCCGTGATGGGTGACAATAGGATAATTTTTGAAGCTGCAGCGGTTATTAATTTTCATACCCTGAATTAGCGCCTCGTCTTGCTTAGCCATAACATAACAAACGCATATCCGAAAGTCAATTATATTTAATTTTCGAGAGGTTTTTCAATTCCCTTGCCCGGACGGCCCCCGCCCGGTCCCGCCGTCCGGCTCCCGCTGGAGCCCATTGCGATAAGGGTTATCCCCACTATGATGACCATGATGCCGGCCCACCGGTACCAGGTGACATCCTCCTTCAGGTATATCTTGGCCAGGAAGGCGGCCGCGATATAGGAAAAAGAGGTAAGAGGCATGACGTAGCTAAGGTCCGCCCTGGCAAGAGATATGAGATAAAGGAGAAAAAAGCAGGCCAGAAGGGCCGTACCGGCCACAATGTGAGGGGACGTGATCACGCTTCCGAACCAGCTCATCCATTCGGACGGGTGACGCCAGTTGACCTCCCCTATCCTCCTCATGCCGTAGCTCAGAAAGGTCTCTCCAGCCGCCGCGCAAAGCGCGGCAACAAAAATAATAGCCAAAGTCTTCATTGTTTAAAAAACCTCCGACATATTGTTATCGGGTATCAGCAATTTTATACCTTTCGCAAATATCTTTAAACCCCGCAACGGCAAACCCGCGCGAATAAATGGCCCGGCTCACCTCCCCCGACGTGAGGGCCTCAAGCTCCACCCTGCCCGCGCCGTCCAGGTCCGGGTGGGCGAAAATCTCTGCGACCGGCGCATCGATTTTCGATACAAGACGGACAAGATAATCCGTGCTTACCCGGCCGGGGCGCGAAATACCATAGGTGCAGGGGGAAAGAAGCCCGCGGCTGCGGGCAACCCGGGCATTGGCAAAAGCAAGGGCCTTGAAAACCACCCATTCCGGGATTCCGGATGGGCCGGCCAGCCGTAAATCCGCTGCCAAAGGCCCGGGCGGTATCCTTATCCACCTCACGCCCCGCCTTTCCGCCACCCGGCAGAGAACCCTGAAAATAACGGGATGAACATGCAGGTGGTGGTGGGAGTCGGCGTGCAGCGGCCTGATTCCAGCCTCCTGCAGGCGGTCGAACTGGGCTTCGATCTCGGCCTCGATCTGGCCTGAAATCCGCCCTCTTTGCACCCAGTATTTTATTCCGGCCTTCGCCGGGCTTCGCGGGAAAAAACCCCTTTCGTCGACAAGACCCGGGATCTTTGAGGGCCCAAGCACCGAAGCGCCGTCAACCAGGGTTACATGTATGCCGACCGACATCTCCGGCAGCTCCCGCGCAAGCATTGCCGCCTCTTCGAAGGCCGCACCCCCCGCCATGATGCTGGCCGATCTGAGGACCCCTTCGCGGCAGGCCCGGAGCACCGCCTGGTTGACGGAATGGCTGGCGCCGAAATCATCGGCATTAACTATGAGGCATCCCGAAGGGACGGATGGGGACATTTGCTCCGGCCGCTGAAAAGGGGGCCCTAGCGGGCCACTTCCTTCCTCCTGGCCATGAAGGAGAGAAACTCCTTGCCCTCCCTGGCCCTCCGTTTAAAGACCTCGCGGTCCGACAGCATCTCCTTCAAAATCCTCAGCACGGGGCGCGGCCTGAAATAGAAGCGCCTGTAAAAGCGCTCGACAGCCTCGAATATCTCCTCCTTTGGAAGGTGAGGATAGGAGAGGACCGCCGTCTGTATCCCGCTTTTTACAAGTTCCTTTTGCCCGCCGGACTTGCCTTCCACGCGGGCGGCATCCTCCTGCCCGGTAAGCCACCCCTCCTTCACCGCCTGCCTGTAGAGCTCCGTCCCCGGGTAAGGCGCGGGGAGAGACACCTGGATGCTGTACGGATCGATCCATTTGGCGAAACGGATGGTCTCCTCGATCGTCCCGGCGGTCTCGCCCGGCAGCCCCACTATGAAGCAGGCATGTATGAGCACGCCAAGGTCCTTGCAGGCCTTTACGAACTTCCTGGCCCCCTCCACCGTGATCCCTTTCCTGATGTTGTTCAGTATGCGCTGGTTGCCGGACTCGAAGCCGACAACAAGGAGCCGGAGGCCGTTTTCCCTGAGGACCTTCAGGGTTTCATACGGCACGTTCGCCCTGGCCGTCGCGGACCATTTCAGCCCCAGGGGGCCGATCAGTTTCGCTATCTCCTCGGCCCTCGCCGGATTTCCCGTGAACGTATCGTCATCGAAATAATACTCCTTCACCTGCGGGAAGAGTTCTTTGGCGTGGCTCAGCTCCTCGTAGACGTTCCGGGGGCTCCTGGCGCGCCAGGTCCTGCCGCCGATTGTCTGCGGCCAGAGGCAAAACGCGCAGCGGGCCTGGCAGCCGCGCGCCGAGTATATGGCCATGTAGGGGTAGTCCAGGTATCCGTCGTAATAGTTCTCTATCTTCAGGTCGCGGGCGTAGATGTCCGTGACAAACGGCAGCGCGTCCAGATCGGTTATCAGGGGGCGCTCCGGCGTGCGCACGAGCTTTCCATCCTGAAGGTAGGCTAACCCGCTTACCTTCCGGAAATCCTTCCCCTCCGCGATCTCGGCTATGGTGTAATCGAACTCCCCCGTGCAGACAAAATCGATGGCCCCGGAGCTTTGAAGCGTCTCAAGCGGAAGGGTCATGACGTGGGGGCCTACGAACCCGATCAGGATCCCGGGATATGCCTCCTTGAATTTTTGGGCGACCCGGCTGTCATTTGCCAGAGTGGGAGTGCTCGTGTGTATGACAACCATGTCAAACCCCTTGCCTGCCCGGATTACCTCATCGATCCCCATGTCCGCGGGAGGGGCGTCGACAAGAAGGCTTTCCTTCACAAGCCCCGCGGCGTAGGCCAGCCAGGCCGGATACCAGAAAGAGCGGATTTCCCGCCTTGCCTGATAACGGGCCCCGGCCCCTCCGTCAAAACCCATGAATGAGGGCGGATTCAGGAAAAGGACTCGCATATCTCAAGGGGGTTTAAGTCGATATTTTCGAGCGCCAGCAGGAACCAGGGGCAATACAGGCCGGCAGCCTCACCGGCCAGCTTACGCGGGTCCGCGAACCTGACTTCGGAGACCTCTTCCGGGTTGGGACAAATCCTGTCCGATCCCACCCTGACCGCCAGGACGGCGCAAAGCTCGTTTTCCGAGCCAACAGCCCCGTATCTGGCCTGGTAACGGAACTTAAACAGGAATTTCATCTCCCGGGCCTCAATGCCCAGCTCCTCCCGCAGCCTTCTGGCCACTGCCTGCTCGTAGCTTTCGCCCTCTGACGGATGGCTGGCCACGGTTCCGTCCCACCAGCCCGGCCAGAGTTTCTTCGACTGGCCCCTTCTCGCCAGAAGGATCTCGCATTTATCATTGAAGACCATCCCCAGAAAGGCCCTGTGCAGGATGCCATCTCCCTCGTGGCATTTTTCCTTCTCCTCAAGGCCTATCGGATTGTCATCTTCATCGACCATTACAATGCGTTTCATGCCGGTTAAATTAAAAACCTCTTCAAGGGAATGCTGTAAAAGACCAGTGCAAAAAGCATAACACACTATATCACGAAAACAAAAGGAGACGAAAAGGCCCAAAAAGGGGGTGCTATATTCTTTTTTTGGGCCTGCGAAGGTACAGCCAAAGGTTTACGCCGATTAAAAGCAGGGTTGCGGCGAATATAAATTCCCTCGATACGTCAAGGTACACGAGCTTGCGGACGTAATGGGTTATGAAGGCGCCAGTATATGCCCCCCGGAGGGACCCTTTTTCCCGCAGGTAGTATTCAAGCGTGGTGAGAGGGCAGTACCAGTCAAAAACCTGGATGAGAAGCGCGAAGATGAGCCCCGAGACGTGCAAAATCCCCACCGCCAGGTTTCTCCTTCCCCAGTACGCGCCGACGAAAAGAAAGATAATCCAGAGGAGGTGGACAAAAACCACAATATCGGCCAGGAGGATGTAAGACATTCCAAGTTCATTATAGGACTTTTTTGACCCGCTCCCAACCCTCTGCCTCTTTCCTGATAAACTCTATATGTGGACGAAGAGGAAAATGCGGATGAGGCCGGCCCTGTCCGGCTTCCCATAGACGGGGTCCTGGACCTTCACACCTTCGATCCGTCGGACGTGGGGGAGTTGCTGCCGGAATACATCCGCCTGTGCCGAGAGCGCGGGATATTCGAGCTGCGCATCATCCATGGCAAGGGGACCGGGGCGCTCCGGGAAAAAGTCCACTCCATTCTCAGGCATATGGCGGAAGTGTCTTCTTTCCGGCTCGCGGATGAAGGGGCGGGCGGATGGGGCGCCACCCTCGTTCGCCTGAAGCGTTACTGACCGGGAAGACTCCCCGTTATTTCACCCTCTTCCAGGTCTCGGTCCTTCCGAAGATGGAGAATCCCAGATATCCCCTCAATTTCAGGGCATCGGGGGATGCCATGGTGATTGAGCAACTGTATGTGCTTCCGTTGTCTGGGTCGTAAACCCTGCCCTTCCAGGAATTTCCGCCCATGTAGGCCGCGTGTATTATCACCATGCCCAGTATCGGGCGCCCGCGCAGCCGCGGGTCCGGGTTGTTGCCGTCAAGGGAGGGGCGGCCGTTGTCATCGTTTGGCTGCCGGAGCCAGGCCAGCTTTCCCAAAAACTGCCCACCCTGCCTGTATATCGCCACCTGCGCGTCCCCATTCCGGGTAAGCCAGGTGCCGGCAATCGCATCCGCGCCGGACGTAAAGGCGTACGCGGCGGGGGCCAGGGAAAGCACGGCAATCGAAAACAAAAAAATAAAGGCTCCGGCAGCCCTTCGGGCGCCGAAGACCTTTTGCAGGATAAACATTATGCAGTTTTATTCTACATCATGCGCCCCGGATTTCTCAGCCGCCCTGATCCTTCGGGCCTGCGCCAGATTTGCGGGCTGGCATCTGCCTGTTCCCTAATCCGCCACGTTTCTGCACTCTTCGAGGAATGGATCGAATTCCCTCACAATCCCCACCTGCCACGTCCCGAGCTCAAGCGCCAGGGGCAGATGCTCTTCGTGCGTGATTTCAGCCGGACCGGCCACCTTAAGATAGAGGACCCCCTCCAGCTCGTACAGCTCCACTTCGCCGCCGGCGACGTGGGCATGTCCCGTGGTCTCGCCGGTTGCGATCACGAAACGTCCAGCCACCGGGTCCACCTTTGTCGCGCCCACCGGCATCTCGGACTTGAAGAGAAAGACGTCTCCCTGCACTATCAGGTCAATATCGCGGGATTCCATTCGCGCCCTCCTATACGCCAGCTCAGGGCGTCCCGGCAGGTCTTTATATCCGGCGGCACACCCTCCAGATGATAGACCCCCAGGCTCGGATTTCTCATCTTCAGGTATTTGGCTCTTATAGCCATGCCCGGAAGCGGAAGCTCCAGGAGCTCATACCCGTTCCAACTGTCGATTGTCTTTGCCTTTAATTCCCGGCATACCCTCTCAATGCCGATCTTGCGCACGATCTCGCGCCTCTGCTCCTCGTTTTTCGTCTCCAGCAGGAGGCAGGAGTCGAGTTCCCGGCCAGAGGTGGTGATGATCTTTTCATCGATGGGTATGCCGTTTAAAAAATAAAACCGGCAGCCGTCACGCCAGAGGATGGCCGGCCCGGCATGGCTATGAAGCTCTCCCGGCCCGTTTCTGCGTACCGCGGCAGGCCTTCTGGAGAGGACCGCGAGCCCGTCAAGCAGCACGGACATGAAAACCCCGGCTTTTACCTGTTCCAGCAGCATCTCCAGCGCGCGGTTGCGCACAATGCCGGCCATCCGCCAGAAATCGTGATAGCAGTACCAGTCGGCCAGCCAGGCAAGCCCCCATGATGAAAAATCCTCGAAATCCGGTCCGGCCTGCGCCTTTATCTGCCTGCATACCCTCGACCACGCCTGCAGCTTCACCGGCACGCCCACGCGCGAGCAGATCTCGAATTCCACGCGGTACCTGAGGTCCGCCTCCACCCGGCTTGTGACCGCGCCGTCCGCATCCGACCAGACAAGGGCGCCCATTTTCTGCCTTATAATCTGCTCGACCGATGATAAAGTTTTTACGGCTGGTGATAAGCCTGCCGAAGTGACATCTTTTCCCGGCCGCCCCCTGGCGGCCCTGACCGCGCGCTGGCAGCCCATCGGCGAGTCCGCAATGACTACCTCCGGCTTCGCCAGCCCGGAGACCTCATACCAGAAATTTACGGCCCTGCGGGCCGCGGCCTCATCCAGGGCGTCTCCGGCCAAAAGGGCCTCCCCCACCCAGTATCCGGTGCGCTGCAAAAGGAGTTTTTCCTGACTGGCTGACAGATTCCCCAGCTTTTTCATTCCGAAAAACCTCTGGCAGGCCACAAAAAAGACGTTGTCCCTTCTATCCAAAGCATATTCCATTTCTCCCCGGAAATAAAGCGCAAACCCCTCCGCCCGGCCCATTGCACAACCGCATTTTCAAAAATACAACCTGGGAGCGAAAAAGTCAACATCTTTAACGCTTCCATAGGAATTAACGATATCGTCCGGGAATGGACAAAACCGGCAATGACATTTTACAATCGTGCGTCTTGCATGGTCCTCATATGGAAAAAACCCGGAAGGCGCTGGTAATTTTATCCCTGGCTGTTTCATTTTATTATCTCCTGTGGAGGGCCGGGACCTTAAACCATAATGCCCTTTTATTCTCATGCGTCCTCTACGGGGCGGAGATTTACGGGTTTTTAACGAGCCTTGGATTTTATTTCATGGTGTATAGGCCGACTTTCAGGAAGTCCGTCCCCGCCGCGCAGGGACTCGGCGTGGACGTATTCATCCCGACCCTCAATGAAGACGCATCCCTGCTCAGGAAAACAATCCTTGGCTGCATCAGGATGGACTACCCCCACAGGACCATCCTGCTTGACGACGGCAACCGTCCGGAGATCCAGGCGCTCTGCGAGGAATTGAAATGCGTTTACCTGGCGCGGATCAGCCATGAACATGCCAAGGCCGGCAATCTGAATTTCGGCCTCAAATATTCCAACGCAGATTTCGTGGCCATCTTCGACGCGGACCACGTCCCGCAGCATGATTTTCTCACAAAGCTGCTCGGGTATTTCAAAGAGGAAAAAGTGGCCCTGGTCCAGACCCCGCAGGATTTCTACAATCTGGATTCTTTTGAACACAGACGCACCGGGGACAACGGCCTCTGGACGGAAGAGTCTCTGTTCTATTCGCTGATAATGCCGGGCAAGGACCATTGGAACGCCGCCTTTCTCTGCGGCAGCGGCGCCGTTTTGCGCAGAAAGGCATTGGATGATATAGGCGGTTTCGCCACCGGGACGGTGACCGAGGACCTTCACACGTCCATAAGGCTGCATTCAAGGGGCTGGAGGTCAGTTTACCACCGGGAAAGCCTTGCTCACGGAATAGCGCCCCAGGAACTGAAACCTTTCCAGAGCCAAAGGCTCAGGTGGGGCATGGGGGCCATGCAGATATTCGCGAAAGACAATCCCCTTTTCAAAAAGGGGCTCACAATCCCCCAGCGGATAAATTATATGGCCTCCATGACCACCTATTTTGACGGGTTCCAGAAACTTGTTTACTATTTTTCTCCCGCGGTGGTGCTCTTCAGCGGCGTCCTGCCGATAACGGCATACAACATGGCCTTTCTGGTCAGGTTTGTGCCCCATCTCGCATTGTCCATGGTCGCATACGAGGAGATGTCCAGGGGCTACGGCAAGAGTTTCCTGATGGAACAATACAACATGACCAGATTTTACGTCTTCATAAAATCCGTGTTCAGCTTTTTAAGAAGAAAGAAGATCGCCTTCAAGGTGACCCCCAAATCCGGCTCCCCGGCGAAAGCAAGTCCCGGGCTGCTCACCCCGCAGATACTCGTGCTGGCTGGCAGCGCCTCGGCCATTGCGTGGGCATTGTTTTTTGCCCCCTACAGGCTGGCGCACGGCTTTGTGATAGCCAATATCCTGTGGGCGTTTTTAAACTCGGGCATCGCGTTTCTGGCGATAAAATATTCGTTGGGGAAGGTCCAGAGGAGGAAGGATTTCAGGTTCCCGGCTAAAATTGTCGCCCTTGTCAATTCGGAAAACAATGACACCGCCATCGCCATCATCGAGGACATACATGAAAAAGGCATTTCCATGAATTCCTTTGCCAGGCTGGACCCGGGGAAGAAAACGGAATTAACGTTCCTGTTTCCCGGCAAGCCCGTCAGTGTAAGCGGCAGGATCCTCAACGGCGGTCCTCCAACCGCGGACGGATTGCGCCATTTCTACCGGATGGCGTTCGATGAGGTTGCCGCCGATGCGCAAAACAGGATAATAGAGTTCTCGTTCACCTATGCGCTGAACAAGATGATGGGCGAGTCCGCGACGGTCTTCGATACGCCGCTTGAGAGAATCGGGCAGTTTATCGAGAGGAAGAGGACTTTCATTAACAGGAAGCCGAGATACAAAATTCAGCTTGCGGGTTTTTACCGCCAGAAGGACAACGGCGAAATGGCGCCCTTCGTAACTGAGGACATAAGCGAAACAGGGATGAGGCTGGCGACATACAGCCGCATGGCGCCCGGGGCCGCCGATTTCGAAATATTTTTGCCTGAAGACAATTTACCGGTAAGGGGGACCATCATGTGGGGCAGGGACACCGGCTCGGATTCTTACAGGGTGTGGCGTTATGGAATAAGGTTCGACGAGGAG
>JAKAHV010000033.1 GCA_021825295.1 Nitrospirota bacterium | reverse complement strand
TTTTTTTCAGTCCTCCATCGCTGTCTTTTGCCTGTGTTTGGCCATATACGCCCGGCTTCTCATCTTCCTGACGATTCCGCTTGCGGTTTTTTCCGGCAGCCTGTAAAAACGGGTAAGCTCTCCCACGACTTTTTCAAGGGGAAGCCTCTCGCCGGCATTGAGGTATCGATTCATGACGTACCGCTCGGGCTTTGTCAGCTCCAGCTCCCGGACGAGCTTTTCCCTTCTCACCTTGGATCTGACCTGCCGCAAGCTTTCTCTGATCCACTCCGCATCCTTCCAGACGCGGGAGAGTTTCAACAGGAAGTCCATGTCCGCTTTGCTGCGGGCGGCCCCAGCTGGGGCCGCCCGCACTGCTCCGAGCCTGACGAGAATATTCAGCGATCTTTCAGTGAAGCCAACCCTCCTTATGGATTTGTCCTGTTTTTTCATGGCCTTATTTCGTTCTGAAATCTAACATGTTTACGGACAAAAGAAAAAGTACAAAAAACAAACAAATAACAAACTACATTATCAAACAAACTATATACATGTACTTTTTCTTTTCAGGTCCCCCGTCGGTGAAAGGCTCCTTCATGCGCCGGGGCTATTCCCGGTCCCATTATCGCTCCGCACTTGCCCCGTTCGCCGTAAAGAAAAGAAAACTGGTGGAAACGGAGGGAACCCATTGAAAAAAGGAAAAGAAGCCCGATTGAGAAACAAAGAAAACAAAGAAAAGAAAGAAAAACCCATAAACTCTACAAAACAGTGAGAGGCAAGTCAGTGGAAAGTAAAGAGAAAAAATTGAAACCGGACGTTTTAGAGTTGCCCCCGGCGTATATATCTGTAGAGGCTGTAATTTTCTGATTAGGAGGCGACCATGTTTGTAGTGGACCTGGGTTTCAGCAGCGCGAAGTGGCTTTGCGGCAGTGCGAAAGGGACGGTAAGGAGTTGTTTCAGGCGTTCAAAAACGGAAGGTTTTATTTTTCATGGAGACAGGTTCATGGTTGGGGAAAGGGCGCTTTTGGAGACCGGCAGCCGGTATCTGAGGACCATCGAGGAACTGGTGGAGATGTATCCTCTGTTCGTGTCCGTCTGCGCCGTGAAAGTCGGAATCAAGCAGGATGACGCACTGATCGTCGGCCTGCCCTATGACTACTGGAAGGTGGAGGTTACGAAGGCCAAGAAGGGAGTGGGCAGCGCTATTGGCGCGCTGCAAAATACCCTTACGCACATCGATGGCGAAACCGATCTCAATTTCGGCCGTGTGGTCGTCTATCCACAGGGGCTGGGCGGCATCAAGGCGTACCTGCATGACAATCCCAATGAGTCCGGCAATATCCTCGCCGTGGACATCGGCTTCAACACGGTCATTTACACACTCTATTCCTGCTCCCATGGGGAGATACTGGCCGGCAAGACCTTTTACAAGAAAGGCGTCCACGATATGGCCGTAAACGGTCTTTTCCCCGAAATCCAGGGGCACATACAGGGAAAGACCCTGACCCCGCTTGAGATCGACTACGCCATGCAGACGGGGGCCTTGCAGATGGGGTTTGACCGGGTTGACATCACACCCGAGATAAAAGAGGCCGCCAGGGCCTATGTGAACGACCTGCTTTCTCTTGTTACAGGGGACCTCAAGGCCCACGGTGGCGTCGTGGGCTTCGACACAGTCCTCTTTTTCGGAGGTGGCGCCAGGCTCCTTGCAGGAAAGGTAGAGTCTAAAGGGGTAAGGGTGGTTGTGATGGACGAGCCGGAATTCGCAAACGCCCTCGGCTTCCGGATAAGGGCGGAGGAAAAGGCGGCCGGCAGTCGATGATTTATCGCGTAGAATTTCGGACTGACGATCCGGAACTGATAGAGGTCTTGGGAAGAGTCAAAAAGGCCGATTTGGTGAAAAAGGCCCTCACGCACTTCATCTCTAGGCAGGAGCCGGCGGCCGGAAGGCCGGCAAGAAAATCCGTCCGTTTACCACCTGCTGGCAATCAGATAGGCAGGCGGATCGCCTACAATTTCAGGAGGCTACGCCTGAGCAAAGGATGGACGCAGGAAGACGTGGCCGACAGGGCCGGGGTCAACAAGAGCGGCCCTTCGCTCATTGAATCGGGCCGCTCCGCCTTCGGCCGGCGCGCGCAGGAAAAGTGGGCGAAGGTTTTCGAGGTGGATGTAAGCGAGTTTTTCCGGCCAATTCCAAATGAAGAGAAACCGGACCGTGTCTCCTGTAATTTCAAACGTCTACGGGAGCTGCGCGGCTGGACCCAGGATGAACTCGCTTCTTATGGCGGCGTCAGCCGGGATTATATTGCCCGGGTGGAAACTGCCGCTTATGGGTTCGGATCTCGCGCCCAGGAAAAATGGGCAAAAGTCTTCGGGGTCGATATCAGCGAATTCTACAAGCCCGTTACCGATTCAGATGGAAAGCGAGAAATTAAGGCCATTGGGGAGGCAAAGGAAGAAAAACCGGCTGTCGAGCCGGAGAAGGAGATCTACGATTTCGACCGGTTTCTGTGAAAGGATTTCTGTCTTACAACCAATGCGATTGGGTTTGTTACGTCCAGAAGTCTTCTACAGTTTTTGATTTTTGAGAACTGTTTTATACCATTCGTAACATATACGAGCAGCGCCTTATTTAAAACACAAATGCCGAAACTACCGCAGCTGCGAGCACAATGTAGAGGATATCGACCTTTTTCAATAGTGCAACAGAGGCTGCACAAACCAATACTATCCGCACAATATCCCATGGCACAGCCAGCGCAAACTTCACCGTCACGAATAAAAGAAGCCCGACGAAGGAAGCGAGGATACCTTTTGTCGCTCTAAGGAAGTTAGCAGAAGTCTTCAATCTATCCATTACCGGCGTTATAGCCATTACTATCAGGAAAGAGGGTGTAAAAATTGCAACCGTTGCGACACAGGCGCCCGCTACCCCATAAATCAAATACCCTACAAAGGTCGATGTAATAACAATCGGGCCCGGCGTCACCTGGCCAAGCGCAATTCCATCCATAAACGTCTTATAGACCATCCATCCCCGCACATTCACTATTTCATGGAGCATCAGCGGCACCGATGCAAAACCGCCTCCAAAGGCGAATAAGTCAATTTTCATCATCAACAGCGCGAGATTAAAGAGGTTTGTGGTTTTCAGATAGAGCACAAAAAGCCCGGCAAGCACAATAAGGATGAGCGCTGAAAATTGCCTGAGATTTAATCTATCCAGTTTTTTTGCTTCGTTTGAGACGGCGACAGCGCCCTGGTTTCTGAAAAGTATTATGCCTGTCAAGGCGGAGGCCAGAATTACCAAAAAAGGGTTCGCTCCCAACCAGAAGAGAGAAGCGGCTGCAACAGCGAGAACAATATCTTTGAAATTTTTTAACGCGCTTTTTCCAAAAGAATATGTTGCATTTGCAACTATGGCGACGACGGCAACCTGCAAGCCGCTAAACAATGAGGCAATGCGTGACACTTCATGATATCTGGCATACAGCGAAGAAAGTGCCAGCATCAAAAGAAAGGCAGGCAATCCGAACCCGATAAATGACGCCAGCGCCCCCGCGACACCCCTTACCCTGAGACCTACATATGCGGCTAACTGCATGGCGCTGGCGCCGGGAATGGACTGGCAGAGAACGACGCCGTCCTTAAACGTCTTTTCGTCAAGCCACTTGTGGTTCTTTACAGCCATCTCTCTTATGTACGCGAACATTGCGGGGCCGCCGAAGGCTGTGAGGCCGAGTTTAAGAAAAGACAGAAAAAGACCGATGACTGTGGTCCCATGGTACAATGGTTCACCGCCGTTTAGCGAACGAGCGTTACTGTTTAGGGTAAAAGGCAATAAGGAGCCTTTCATAGCAATATTGCCCCTAGAATTCCCGCCCCGATAATTACAAAGGAAGGATCTATTTTTGTAAAAACAATAACAGCGAAACTTAATATGGCTATGCTGAAGGTGCGGGGGTCTACAAGCGCCGTATGTCCGAGGGAAATCGCCACTGCCGCCAGCAATCCTATAACGGCGGGTCTTATTCCTTTGAAACCAGATCGGACAATTATTGATTCCCTGTAATCATAATAGTACTTGGCCACAACCGTCACGATGATGATACAGGGCAGGTAAGAGCTGACCATTGCCAATATTGCCCCGGTCAGGCCGCTGACCTTATATCCGATAACGGCATTCATTACAGTCAGGGGACCGGGGGTGAGTTGGCCGATAGCGATTGCGTCCAGAAATTCGTGATTGGTAAGCCAATGATTTGTCACCACGAATTCTTTCTGGAGCATAGGAAGCATCACAAAGCCGCCTCCTATTGTGAGGGCGTTGATTACAATAAGTATCCAGCAGAATTTCAGCAGTACCATTAATGCCTTCCCCTATACACGAACAGGCCCGCAATCCCGGAGGCCAAAATAAGACCGATGGGGTTCAGCTTAAACAATGCAAGCGCGAAAAATGCAATCAAGGCAAACAGCGCGGACTTGACGTCTTTGATGGTGGTTTTTGACATCTTGAAAATTATCGAAAGAAGGAGCCCTACTACAGCAGCTCCCACGCCTTTCATAACTGAGATCAGCAGAACATTGCCTTTGCTTTTCACGTAGAAGACTGCAAGGAGGATGGCCAATAGGATCCCGGTAAACGACTGGCCGGCGGTCGCGGCAAGCGCGCCCTTTATTCTTTTCAGGTTGTATCCGATGCAGATACCGGTGTTCACGATGGGCGGTCCAGGCGTCATCTGTCCTATTGCCACGCTCTCGACAAACTCCTCATAAGTAAGCCATTTTCCCTTTTCCACGAGTTCCCTTTCGAAAAAGGCGAGCATCGAATACACCCCTCCAAAAGAGAAAGTGCCTATCTTGAGAAATTTCAGAAATATATCCTTGACGGTTATATTATTTGGCGCCTCTTCCATCTTTTCCGACTAGTACCTCTCCTCCGTTTTCCATGGACCCCGAGATCGCCTTTTTCAAACTCGTTCCGGATGACATCATTGAATTGTTTCTAAGAATGTGTTCTATCACCATTAAAATCTTTCGCTCTACCTTTTAAAACATGGGCGTCGGCAGCTTGCCCCAGCCGGTATCCGCTGGTAAATCCTTCGCTTGGATAAGCTTCAGATTATGCACATCCACGTCTACCATGAACTCTGGAACCCTATTTGCGTTTATGGAGAAGAAATCGGATGGCCGACTCATCGCCACGCCGGAGATTTTCAGAAAAATCAGTCGCCTCACCATGCCCATCCCCATGCCGTGGCTTGAGGGCCCCATATTGGCGCAATTGTGGTGCCCCGCAAGATGGCTGAAAGGATGGAACACCCAGTCCATGAACCTGCCCATGGTAAAATGGTGCCTTGTGTAAAGCCTCCACTCATTCCCGGTGTCGGCGATCATTCCCTGCATGATGTAATCCGGCGGGATGAAATAGACAAGATAATTCTCATTGTCTTTAAGCCTGGCACTCACCTCCGGCATCGAAAGGATATCGTTCATTCTGTGGTCCATCATTTGCACGTCATCCTGCATGATGGCCAGGGCAACCACATGAGGGCCTGAAGCATTTGGGTTTTCCTCCAAGAGGGGAAGCTGTTTTACCGTGTAAT
Source organism: Nitrospirota bacterium (assembly GCA_021825295.1). GTDB lineage: Bacteria > Nitrospirota > Thermodesulfovibrionia > Thermodesulfovibrionales > JdFR-88 > JAJYGJ01. The sequence goes on along the minus strand of JAKAHV010000033.1, from coordinate 30,738 downwards.
ACCTAAGAAAAAAGACGCTCCCGATGGTAAAAGCCGCGATAAGGGCAAACAGGGCAAACTTCCCAAAGATACTATGTGGCGAGAGCGGCCTTTCTATTTTCCTTGGCAGGAACATACCCGTTTTTTCCATATACGCCCCGTATGTCTCCGGGTATGCCTTGAGCATCCGCCGCTCCTCGTCCTTGGAGAGGAGATAATAAAGACCGACCATCACCACCCAGAGCGCCATGGTCAGGAACCTTGGCCACAGTATGGCAAGGCCGATTCCAGCCATCGCAAGCCCGACATACTGTGGGTGCCTTATGACCGAGTAAAGACCCTTTAAAGCCGTGCCCTTTTTCAGAAACTTATTCGCATACACCTGGAGGGCGCAAATAAAGAAAACGGACAGGCCGGCCACAAAAAGGACCGACCCCATCACGCGGACAAATTTCAGGAAGGCATCAGGCGGGACCACCATGTGAGGCAGAAAAAAAGCGCTCAGCCAGCGGGTGGCGGGATATCTGGCCAGTTCCAAAAAAATGGGGGTGAACACGGAATAGAAGAGTCCCGCAAAAGGGCTTATCATTATCAGTATCTCGAAAGCGATTATGAAATAAAGCACAATGGCACTGCTGAGGATCGTTTTTCTGTTCATACCCCCCCTTTTTATTTCCAGGATTTATTCATTAACTTTGTGCCCGGTCCAGCCCATCAACTTGCTCCGGCGCCATTGTCCTTTTCAAGGCGGCCGTCTTTCAAGTGGTAGACGTGATCGAAGCCGTTGACCATGCGCACGTCATGGGTCACCACGATCACGGCCGTCTGGTTTTCCCTTGCTATTTTTTTCAGGATTTCCATCACTTTCGTGCCCCTTGCCGTGTCAAGCGAGGCGGTGGGCTCATCGGCCAGCACCAGCTTGGCGTTGTTGGCCAGTGCCCGGGCGATGGCCACGCGCTGCTGCTCGCCCCCTGAAAGGAGTGCCGGAAGGGCGTCGGCCCGGTGGGCGATCTCCATGTATTCCAGAAGCTCCCTGGCCCGGTTTTCGGCCTTTTCTCCCTTTATGCCTATGAGGTTCAGAGGCAGCAGCACGTTCTGCCTGGCCGTAAGAAAAGGGATAAGGTTATGGGACTGAAAGATGAATCCCACCTTCTCCCGGCGCAGGCGGCGCATATCTACTCCGGCCCAGCCGTTTTTCTGAAATATCGTCTGTCCGTCAAAATCGATTCTGCCCGATGTAGGCTCAAGGATCAGGCTTATGCACAAAAGCATCGTGGTCTTGCCGGAGCCCGACGGCCCAAGCAAGGCAACCAGTTCGCCTTTTGAGACGGACAGATTAATGTCTTCGAGAGCGCGGACTTCCAGTTCCCCGGAACCAAAGACTTTTGCCAGCCCATCAATCCTCAGGATTTCCATATTCATTCACCAAGGGCCATGGCGGGCTGGGTTTTTAGCGCGTTCCAGAGCCCTAAAATACTGGCCAGAACGCCCCCAGCCAAAGCCACTATGAAAGTAACCAGATCATCACCTGGGACAAGCAAGACGGTCCTCGGAAATTTGGAGTACGTGTTATGGATAATGAACAGTCCGACCAGGAAGGCGGTGATGGTAAGGAGCAGGGACTGTTCCAGCACCATCCTGATGATTTCCCGGTCCGGCGCGCCTATAAGCTTCATGACCGCAATGCTCCGTATCTTTTCCATCGTAAACGTGTAAACCACCAATGCAATTATTACGACGGAAATAAGCAAAAGAAGCACCCGGAAAAGTAAAAGCTGCTTGGTTATGCTCGCAAGCCTGCCTTTGAGCAGCAACTGGATTTCATCTTGCGTGCTGTAAGCGTTAAGATACAGCCATTTGTTAATCATGCCGGCCACTTCGGAACGGTTTGCTCCCGGCGTCAGCCGGACCAGGATGGCGTTTATGATATGCGTGTCGGGCTGCAAAGGGGAGAGCAGTCTTTGGGCCTGTTCCGGGGACAGATAGCTCTGCCCGGAGAGTGTCTGGAGCAGCCTTTGGCGCTCATTCCGCACTTCTTCGTTGTCAGGCTGATACAGCACTTCCTGGGCGTCATGGAGAGACAGATAGACTATGGGGTCGCCATCTCCGTCCACCGCGTCATTTGTAAGCCCCACCACTGTATAAGTATGGAGCCCAAGGGGTATCCGGTCTCCCACGTGCACGCCCAGTTTGTAATAGGCCACCATTTCATAGTGGGCCTGCTCGATTCTCCTTCCGGCAATAATATGTTTCGGGCCGCCAAGCCCCCCGAAAACATCATAGCCCACAATGCTGAAGTGCCTGCTTTGGCCATTTACAAGCCTCTCCACGGTGTAGTAGATAAAGGGACTTGCCTTTTCCACCCCCCGGACGGCTTTGACGCTGTAGTGGAAAAACTCGGGCAAGGTCGACTGCTCGTTAAAGGGGCCTCCCCTGTATCTTTCCACGACCCACAGATCAGGATTGGTTGACCGGACAAGGGCGAGTCCGTCGGCGATATTGCCGCGATAAAGACCGTTCATCGCAAGGACAATCGTGAACAGCAGTCCCACGCCGATTATCGTGGCGATAAAACGGCCTTTATGGAGTTTCAGATCATGAAATGCAAGGTCCATCAGCCCTCCGGATTTGTCATTGCGGCTTGTCCACAATCCTTCCTAAAAGAAAGATTCCCGACAAGCGGGAATGACAACGATGTTGTTTTAGTAAGAAAACTTATCAAGCTCATCTGCTCTTCACCATACCGGTCTCGATTTGAGGGCGCACTCTCTTGCCCGGTTTAATCCCCTCGGGGTTGACTATCACCATCTCACCCCCCTTAAGCCCGTTTGATATTGCAGCCTGCCTGTCATCTTTGAGCCCGACGGCGACCGGGCGGAAAATGGCCCTGCCGCGCTCTACCACAAGCACCCCTTTTGCGCCATTTTGCTTTTGCTCGATTATGGCGGACAGCGGGACCGCCAGGGCGCTCTGCCGGCCGGTATTTATGTAAACCTCGGTCTCCTCGCCGATTGTCAGAGGTTTTGGCAAACTATCGAATTTCACGTCCACTTCAAGCTCACGGGTAACAGTGTCCGCCTGTTTGGTAAGCCGGGCGATCTCGCCGGGGTATTGCTGCCCCGAGCGCAATTTTATCAGGGCCTGCTGCCCCACTTTAAGCCCGCCCAGCTTCGTTTCGTCTATCCAGGAGGCCGCCCATATATCATAGTTGACCATCTGAAAGACGGGGGTTCCAGGATTGATGGTGTCTCCAATCTCGGCTGTCCGGTTTGTGATGACCCCGTCCATGGGCGCATAGATGCGCGTATATCCAAAAATGGCGCGGGCCGTGGCGGCATCCGATTCGGCCTGGCTGGCGGCCGCCTTCGATGCCTTTACCGCCGCCTCATTGGCCGCAACATCGCTTTGGGCCACATGGAGGGCGTCCCTGGTTATATCAAAGGCCGCCGGAGAGATATACCCCGGTTTGTAGACTTCGAAATCCCTTTGATAATTGCTTTTGGCTAATTCAAGATTGGCCTCCGATTTGACCAGGTTCGCTTCCGCGCTGGCCAGATCGCGCTCTGCGCGGCTCTGCGCAAAGCGGGCCGCGGCCTCCCGGTTCCTCAACTCGGCGGAATCAAGCTCGGCCAGAAGCTGGCCCTTCTTCACCCTGCTTCCCTGATCGGCGTAGAGTTTTTCCAGAATACCAGTGATCTTCGCGCTAACAGCAACCGGCACCCGGGACTGGACCGTGCCCGGCCCCTGGACGATCTCCCGGATTTCAGCTTTTTTTACCGCCACAACGGCCACCGGCGGGCGGTACAGAAAAATCTTATAAAATGCGAAAACCGCGATCAGCGCGGCGAGGACGATGCCCGCAATTTTCTTTCCTGTTATTTTTGTTTTCACTATTTTTGACCCCCATTTTCAGTCTGCCCGGTATTTTTCCTTTGCTCAATGCGGGAAGGATTTTGAGGCCCGGTAAAAGGCGAACCCACGATCTGCCTTATCCGCGCCCCAGCGATTTCATATTCCGCCTTGTATCTTATGAGGTTGAACCGCGAGGCGGTCAGGTCCACCTCCGCCTGGAGCACATCCAGTCCGATGGCCTTGCCGTTTCGGTAAAGGGCATTGGCGCTTGCGTATGCCTCTTCGTTTGTGGCAACGGTCTGCCTGGTGTCGGTCACCCCGTTTCTGGAATTTTCCATGTCCTGCCATCCTGTGGCAAGGTCTATTTTCAGGCTGTTTAGCCGGTCGCGCTTCGCATCCAGAGACTGGAGATATCTTGAATCGGCCGCCGCGACCTGCGCCTTCGTCAATCCGCCCTGGAAAAAAGGAAACTCGATAAAGACCCCGGCAAGCCACTCCCCTTTTGTGCCTCCCGTGTCCTGGTGGCGCGTTCCAATATCGCCCTGGAGGCTCACCTGCGGGTAGTAGCCGCTTTTTGCGAGCTTGACCAGGGCCTCGCTCTGCTTTATCTCCAGGTCCAGTTGCTTTATCTCGGGATTGTTTTCAAGCGCCTGCCCCCACAGCGAGTCAACGCCGGGCGCGGGAGAGAATTCCTCAGGAAGCCTGCCCCGGATATCCACCTTGGTCTGCTCTTTAAGGCCGATGGTCCTTGCCAGGATTTCCCTGGCCAGTAGCAGGGCGTTTTCCGCCTCGATCTCCGCCTGCGTGGCGTCTGAAACCAAAGATTTGGCCCGAAAGAAATCTAGCTTCGTGATCTTGCCCGCCTTGAAAAAGGCCCCGGTGAGGTTGAGAAATTCCTGCCGCTGCCCTAAGGCGTCCTGCGCCACTTTCAGGTTCTCTTTGGCCTCCAGCAGGCGGTAGAATGCCTGGGTCACGTCAAAGGCCACCTCATCCCCTGTGCTAAGGGCGCCCTGCCTCTGGGCTTCAGCGCCGATTTTGGCGGACTTGGTACTGTAATAAGTCTGGCCTCCATTGAAGAGAAGCTGCTTGCCCGCAATGCCGGCAAACGACTCGTCCTTATTGAAATCCGTTGTTGGCGGCTCCGTGGAGCCCCCCGCGGGCAGGCGGTTCGGCTCCAGTCGCTCATAGTAGGATAAAAGGGAAAGCTGCGGAAGAAACTGGGACTTGGCCGCCCTATAGCCGGCCGTCAGTTCCCGGATTTTTTCCTTGGATTCGCCTAGGGCCGGGTTGTACTGTCTGGCAAGGGCGAGGCAATCGTCGAGCGATAGCGACTGATAGTCAAGCGGCTGCGCCGCCTCTGCATTTGTATTCACATAACATGTCAAAAAGGGCGCCAAAAATATCGCAATGACAATGATATGTAAAGACCCCTTGCTCATGCAGTTTTTGGCCCTGAGGCAAGGACCCGCGGATACCGGTTCAGGTTGGCTCACCTTGCCGTTGCCGGACATCTTTCCCCCTTTCCGTCTTTCATGGCGTTTTCAATCAAATCCAGAAACTTCTTACCCTGGTCCTTATCGAGAATCGTCTTCATATCAAGTATATGCGCCACTATTGCCCTCTGCATGTCAGCCTGCATTCCGTTTATCTCAGAAATCCTGGCATCGATGGCCTTTCTGTCAGGGTTATCGGCACGAAGCAAATTGAAAAGCTCCTCTCTTTTTTTCAGTATTGCGTTTCTTTTTTTGTCTATCTCCGCTCTGAAAGGGACCGCCCGCGCGCGCATGGCTTCGAACTGCCCGGGCTTTAAAGAAAGTTGTTCGAACAGGAATCTCCCTTTTTTTATTTTAAAGCCAAACGGGGAAAGCCAGTCTCCTGAGTTTTCATAGTATGTGTACCCGGCAGCGGCCAGAAAGGAGATGTTCAGGACCAATGAGAGGGCCAGAACAAATTTCAGCCATTTAGTCTTCATGGTCTTCCTCCGTCATGGCAAGATAGGCGCCTCCGACCGAATCCGGAGGGGCAGGGTCGAAACTGCTTAGCGATAAGGAAGAAACCATAATTCCTCCCTTATTGCCGGGGACGAGCTTTTTCATCATCATTTTGCCGGAAGTTATTCCGACTGCAACAACAAGACAAAAGGCGGCAATCCTGGCAAACCCGGCAATTTGAAAAATCTTTCTTGTTTCCAGGGCAGTTACGCGGGCCATCACCCTGTCCGCAAAGCCGTAAGGCGCTTTAAACCTCACGGTGCCTGCAAACGCCTTATGCATCTCCGAAAGCCCCTCGAACAGCTTTCCGCATTCGCTGCATTGTCTTATATGAGATTCGAGACATTCTTTGTCCATCGGTTCCAGTTCGCCGTCCACGTAGGGCGAAATGAGTTTTTTTGCCTTCGAGCACCTCATAATCTGATCTCCTTACTTATTTAAACGATTTGAATTCAAATTTGTTCCCTGAAATCTTTCAGCAATTCCTGCAGCCTTTCCCTTGCCCTGGAAATCCGGGACTTGACTGTTCCCGTTGATATATCCAGGATCAGGGCGATCTCTTCATAGGAAAGCCCTTCCAATTCCTTAAGGACAATCGCTGCCCTCAATTTCTTCGGGAGCTTTTTAAGGGCTCTGGCTATCCGGTTTTCAATCTGTTTAGATTCATAAGCCTGTTCCGGAGAGGGATTTTGGGATGGCAGTTCTTTAACCAGTTCCTCATCAGCAACCAGTCGTTTTAGAAAGCCCGCAAATGAGCTTTTCTTGTAGTCGAGACAGGTATTTACGGCTATTCGGTATAACCAGGTATAGAGGGCCGCATCAGGCTTGAACTTTCCGAGGGATTGAAAGGCCTTTAAAAATACCTCCTGGGCGGCGTCTTCCGCATCATGCGGATCTGCCAATATGCCGCGGCAGACATTATATATCCTGTCCTGATATCTAAGGACAATTTCTTCAAAGGCAGATATGTCTCCTTGCTTGAATTTGCCGACAAGCTCGGAGTCGTCCCCTCTTTTTTCAGCCATTTTAAATGATAACCGATTTGCATACTTTAACAAGCCGGCTTAAAAGGGCGCTTAGAAAGAGGCGTCCCTTATGAGTCCACGTGCGATGGCGTCATTTTCACTCGGCAGATTGCAGATGATTGAATAAAGGATGGATATTTTTCTTAAGCTCCCGTCCAAATCCACGAGGGGCGTTTTATTCCACTTGTACGTGCGCCACGAAGGCGAGAAAGGAGGAAGCAAAGGTCTTCTTTCGAAGCCCTGCTGCACAAGAGATGAGGGTAGGCCCCTCGGAGCCGGCTTACAGGAGCAGACTTCAAACCGCCTTAAGCTGCATCGGTAAAGAGCCGGTGTGGTTAGCGTTAAGGAAAAGGCACTCTTAGAAGTGTCAGGTGGGAATTAGAGAGATGAACGCGAGTGAACCACTGATGAGGTGTCGAAAGAATTGGAAGATGGCCGAAACTGGTGGCGTACAAAACGCCAGGACGAGCCCTGGGGAAACCTGTGCTACTGCCTGGGCGGCCTCCGGCATAAAGGTGGCATGACTCTGATTCAGGCTCTTGTGGGGAACGTGGGAAGCTGTCGCTCGATGCTAAGGGAGAAATCCAAGTGGAAACACCACGAGGATGAGAGTACCAATGCGAGCACAGCGACGGAGTAGCCAGTAGTAGCGATGAAGGCCGTAACTGGGCCGGAGCGAAGGGGCTACATTGTCCAGCTTTATTTTATAGTCAACCATTTTATGGGAGGAACTATTGAGTAAGGCGAAGCCGTATAGTATTTCCAAATATGCGGTGCTGGAGGCCTTTCGGAAAGTTAAGGCCAACGGAGGTGCCGCCGGAGTAGACGGGCAATCGATTGCCGAGTTTGAGGGTGCCCTTAAGGACAATCTGTACAAGCTCTGGAATCGGATGTCTTCGGGGTGTTATTTCCCGCCGCCAGTGCGCACAGTCGAGATACCGAAGGATAATGGAGGCAAAAGGCCTTTGGGAATACCGACGGTGGCCGACCGGATTGCGCAAATGGTGGTAAAACTGTATCTGGAGCCCAAGGTGGAGCCGCATTTTCATCAGGACTCTTATGGATACAGACCGGGAAAGTCGGCAGTGGAGGCAATAGGGGTAGCGCGCCAGAGATGCTGGCAATATGACTGGGTCGTGGATTTGGACATCAAAGGGTTCTTTGATAATCTGAACCACGAGCTGGTTATGCGTGCAGTGCGAAAGCATACCGACTGCAAGTGGATTCTGCTTTACATTGAGCGGTGGCTAAAAGCTCCCGCTCAACTGGAAGACGGGAACCTTGTAATTCGAGACAAGGGTACGCCCCAAGGGGGCGTAATTAGCCCCTTGCTGGCTAATCTTTTCCTCCACTACGCGTTCGACGAATGGATGAGGCGGACTTGTCCAAGGATTCCTTTCGAGCGATACGCGGACGATATCATTGCGCACTGCGTAAGTCATGAGCAGGCCGAGTGGCTCAAGACAAAAATCGAGGAGAGATTATCCCAGTGCGGATTGGAGCTTCATCCTCAAAAGACGAGGATAATCCACTGCACTGATGGCAGGCGGAAGGGAAATCACCAGAACGAAAAATTCGACTTCCTCGGGTATACGTTTCGGCCGAGGGAAGCGAAGAGTCGAGATGGTAGATATTTTGTAAGCTTCAGCCCTGCCGTGAGCGATAAATCATCCAAAGAGATTTGCAGAGTCATGAGGACCTGGCACATTAACAGGTGCAATGGAATGAGCCTTGGTGAAATAGCCCGTTTCTGTAATCCAATCCTTCGCGGATGGATAAACTACTACGGACAGTATCGAAAATCAGCACTCCACCGGGTTTTCAGAATATTCAATAATATTCTGATTAGGTGGGCAATGAGGAAATATCGTCGGTTCAAATTCCATAAAACTAGGGCGGCACACTGGTTGAAGGAAATTGCTCTGCAGAGACCGGAGTTGTTCGCGCACTGGGAAATGGGGTCCAGACCGTAGGCTGGACAATACGAGCCGGATGACGGGAGACTGTCACGTCCGGTTCTGTGAGAGCGCGGGGGTGAGACTCCCCCGCGCCACTCGACTCTTGATATAGTTTCAGCTTCTCGAAAGTATCTGTTAGAAGGGGTTACCTTCAATCGGCGACTAAGGCAGCAAATCACGCCTTTTCAACCGCAAGTTGCTGGCCCGAGGCCTAAGTCGGCGCCTGCCGGCCATCATCACTAAACTACCAATTATTGTAGTTGACCCTCACCATAGCCCTTCCAGGACGTTCAAAAGTTGCCCACGGCGTATATCACTATAGATGAGGAAATTTGTCCTGGCTTTTTTCATAACCGTGCTCGTTCCGGCGATTGCATTTGCCTCGGAGATCAGGCAGATGCCTTACGCCTATCCCTTCGAGTTCGCGGCGAGCCCGGTTGAGCCGGCCTTCGTGATCTGCGACGGCTGCCTTCCCAGGAAGGCCCCGGTCCTGGCGCTGGCCCCGAGGCCCATCCCCCCGCAGATTGTCATAAGGGTAAGCGGCCCACTGCCGGCAAAAACATCCCCCGCGCCGGCCCAGCCGGCTCCCGTGGGGCCTGTGCAGGCCGGGCCGGCAAGTGCCAAGTCCCCCTTGAAGCTGCCCGTCTGCGGCGAGGAGGGGGAGTCTCGCGAAGCGCCCAAGCCCGTGGTCGTCCATTTCGCCTTTGACAGCTATGCTCTCCGGCCCGGAGAGAAGGCAAAGCTCAAGGTGTCCACATCCCTTTTCAAGGGTCCGGTAAGCGTTACCGGCTATACGGACGATATCGGGACCCCAGCCTACAACATGAGGCTTTCACTGGACAGAGCGGAGACCGTGGCCAGGTTCCTTCGGCGGATCGGCGTTATCCCGGCCACCATCACCGGCAAAGGGGAGTGTTGCCTTTTCTCTAACATAAAAAAACTTAACCGCAGGGTTGAAATCAAGGAGGTACGGTGAGAAAGTTTTTAGTCTTTACGGTGTGTTTTCTTCTGCTTTTCGCATCAATGTCTGTGGTCTACGGGGCGGATGCCCAGACGCCTGAGCAGGATCTTAAAAAGACCTTTCCGCAGTTCAAGTTCGACAGCTTTCGCGAGACGCCTGTAAAGGGCATATATGAGATCATCTCTGGAGGCCAGGTATTCTACTTCTCCCCGCAGGGCTACCTCTTTTTCGGCGAGATATGGTCCAAGGACGGCATCGATATCACAGCTAAAAGGAAATTGGAACTAATGGCGGCCAGGGCGAAGGACCTGCCGCTCGACAAGGCGATCCGGATAGGAAATGGCAAGAAGACAGTCGTCGAGTTCGCGGACCCCGAATGCCCGTTCTGCCGGAAAGCATACGAACACCTTGCCAAGAGAAAAGACATAACCCAATACGTCTTTCTCTTCCCCCTTGCACAGATCCACCCCCAGGCTATGGAGATTTCCAAGTACATCCTCTGCTCGGCCGACCCGGGGATGACTTATGACCAGGTGATGAGGGGAGAACTTGATAGCAAAAAGCTGCAGATTCCCGCCGGCTGCGACAAGGAGGACATCCTCAATGAGGATATTGAGGCGGGCAAGAAGGCCGGAATCAACGGGACGCCGGCTTTTTTCATAAACGGCAAATTCGTAAACGGGGCTAACTTGCCCCTGATAGATAAGCTCCTTGGGGAGTGAAAAAAAGGAGGTTTTAGAAAGATGGGAAAGGATTTGAAGTTGGAAAAACCGTTAAGGCTTATGTTCTTTTTCATGGCTGTGGCCGCGGTGCTGGCGACCCCGCATGCCGCTTTGGCGATAACTGCTCCGGTGCCGGGTTCCTTCGCTTACGACGTCTATGACGTGGGGGTAAACGACATCCTGAAAGGCCCTATCGGGTTCGTTGCGGGAGTGGCGGCGATAGTCCTGGGCGGCGTCGAGGCGATCAGGGCCCGGATGATGATGGCCATCCCCGCAATACTCGGCGGGGCCGTTCTCCTGAAGGCGGACACCATAACGACCAGCCTTGGGCTGATCAGGTAGAAATCATTAACCCCCCGGCTAAGGGGAGGGTTTTTCGGCCTTCCCCATTTTTTTGCCGGGCAAGGAGATACTGTCTTGGAGAAAAAATTTCCGCGCTATCTGTCGGCGCCTTTTCAGATACTCTGGTTCGAGCCGGACGAGCTTGGCGTGATGTGCCTCTTTTTCGTCCTTGCGCTCATGTTCGGGTATGTCTTCTGGGCGCTCGTCTTTGCGGCCCCGTATGGGTACTCGGTCCTGAAGAGGAAATATCCGCGCGGGTTCTTCAAGCATATGCTCTATTTCGCCGGGCTTACGAATCTCTCGGGCTATCCGTCCTTCTTCGAAGGCAGGTTCCTGGAATAGGGGGGTAAAAATGAAATTCGACATTTTCACGCAGAAATCCTCGAATATCGAGGCGGCAAACAGGTTTTTGAAATTCGTTGTGGCCGTAATCGGCATGGCCGTGCTCGCCAACTCCTTTTTCGTCTACACCATGGCGAAACACGAAAGGACCATCCTGGTGCCTGCCGGTCTCAACAGTAGGGTGGAGATTACGGACGGGCAGGCATCTGACGATTACCTGAAACTCATGACGAGGTACGCGGCGGGACTTGCGCTCAACTACACTCCTGCCACTGCCAGGGAGCAGTTTGGCGAGCTTCTCAATCTCTACTGCCCCGAGGCCTTCCCGGAGGCCAGGAAGACGCTCTACAGCCTTGCGGATACCGTGGAGACCACGAATATAACAAGCTCGTTTTACATCGAGAGCATCAAAGTGGACAGGAAAAACGGCGTCATCGAGGCCACTGGTCTCAAGCGCCAGTTCGCCCAGGACGGAAACCCGATTGGCGGCGGGGAACAGGCCACATATGAGATGACATACAGGATTTCAGACGGCGGGTTCATGCTTACCGGTTTCAGCGAGAAGGGAGGAAAGAATTAAGTGCGCTTAAAAATTCTGGCTTTTTTGCTTTTGCTTTTCGTATTTCTTCCGGCCGACCTGAGCTTCGCCGCGAGCCAGCCTACAGGGGCGAATAACCTGGTGCCTTCTGCGTTTTTAAGCAATACTCCGGCCGTTATCGCCCCGGAGGTCGCAGCTCCGGTGGAGCTAAGCAGCTCCGACATAAACAGGCTCGTCTGCCCAACGGAGATAAAAGACGTCATCTATTCCAAGGAGAAGGGCCTGACCGTAAAGATTGAAGGCAGAGAGGCCTTCGTCAAATTTCTGGTCACGAAAGAAGGTGACAAGGACGTCTATTCAACCACTCCCACGGAGCTTTACGTCATTTGCGGCCAGAAGACATTCAACCTGATCGCGCTGCCAAAGAGAATTCCTTCGAGGACAGTCATGCTTTCGGGAGGAGATGATAAGGCAAAAAAGAATTCATCGCTATTTGACGGAATGCCCTTCGAGAAGAAAATACTCGCCGTTATCAAAAGCGTGTATACGGATGACATCCCTGATTCCTTCACCGTTAAAAGCGAAGACAGGTCGTTTAACGTCTACAAGGGACTCAAGCTTACCCTGGTGCGGACGGTAAGGGTAGAGGGTGAGGGGCTTTTGGTAAAAGAGTTTACCTCCCAGGCGACGGAAAACATGGAGCTTGCCGAAAAGGATTTCCTGAAGAACGAGCTCACGTCCAATCCCGTCGCCATCGCCATAGACAAGCTCAAACTCGCGAAGGGCGAAACCGCGAGGATCATCATAGTCGAGCGGGTGACGGACGAGGGAGGAAACTGAATTGAAAGCCAGCTTGAAGCAAAGATGGGCGCAGCTCTCTCCGGCAAGGAAGAAGAAGGCCGTAATGCTTTCCATCCTCCTTGGCGTTCTGGTCGTTGGGTTCCTTGGTTACATGAGCACAAGGGGCGGCAAAACGGAGACCGCGGCGTCCGGCAGCAGCGCTAACAAGACTCTATCGCTTGACAGCGGGATTCTCAAAAAGAGCGAGTATTTCGAAGACCAGAAGCAGATTGCGGACCTAAAAAATGAAGTCGACGACCTGAAAAAGCTCAAGGAGCAAAAGGAACAGGCGGGGATAGCCAATGGCGTGAATAGTTTCGGCGCTGTGGGCAAGAAACCTGCCCATATCCAGCCGCCAATACCAAAATATTTTCCGCCTCTGCCGGAGACGCCGGGTTCTTCCAACTATCCTCCGGGCTATCCTCCGTCGCCAGAGAAGGAGCTTAAAAATATAAAACCGGCTCCGCAGGTAATTGGCGGCATAGAGGTGGTCTCCGGTCCTCCGGAAAAGGAGCTGTCGGAGGAAAAACCCGTAGACGCTAAAAAAAAGCCCAGTGTCTATCTTCCACCTTCTTTTATGGAGGCGACCCTTCTTTCCGGCCTGGATGCGCCGACCGCTGAAGGGGCGAAAGGCGAGCCGGTGCCGGTGTTACTCAGGGTTAAGGACCTGGCGGTTCTTCCAAACAGGATTAAGGCGAACCTCAGGGGCTGCTTCGTGATTGCCGAGGGATACGGAAGCCTGGCCGATGAAAGGGCGCATCTGAGGCTTGTGACCCTTTCCTGCATCGCTAAAAACGGCAGCGCCGTCATAGACCAGAAAGTGAAGGGGTTTGTAGTTGATGAGGACGGAAAGATAGGGCTCCGTGGCAGGGTCGTTTCCAAGATGGGCTCCGCGCTCGCCAGGAGCATGATTGCGGGGTTTTTCGGAGGTCTGGGACAGGCAACCCAGGCGGCGACCATGACCACTAGCATTAGCGCGCTTGGGACTACCCAAAGCATACAGCCGTCAAAGATACTTGAGGCTGGCGCCGGCAGCGGCATCGCCCAGGGCGCCTCAGAGCTTCAAAAATTCTATCTGTCATTGGCCAAGCAGAGCATGCCCGTTGTAGAGGTTGGCGCAACGAAGAACGTGACCCTAGTTATAAGCGAGGGCGTGAGCCTTCAGATTAAGAATTTCTGTAACCAGATGGGAGACGATCAATGCAAAAATTAATCTTCCCTTTTATTTTCATGCTTGCGCTTTCCGGCTGCGCCGGGGTCATGAACCCCTACAGCTCATCCTTCCAGTGCCCGAAGATGGAAAACGGCAAGTGCGTATCCGTCCGGACTGCTTATAACGAAAGCACGGAAGAAAAGGACTATCATGACCTTTGGGCTGAAGGCAGGTCCGGCAAGAAAGAGAAAGAACCCCTTGGGCCTTCGGATGCGGACCTTTACCAGAGCGCCCTTTACGGCAGGCTAAACGGGCTTCTTCAAAGCCCCAGGTCTCCGATGGTCGTCCCGCCCCAGGTGATGAGGGTCCTCATCCTTCCGTACACGGGGGCTGACAATGACCTCTATATGTATCGCTACGTATACATGTTCCTGGACGGGCCAAGGTGGCTCCTTAAAAACGCTATCTCCCAAGAGGCTGTGCGGTGAGCCTTTCAGATTTCTTTTTTGGCAAAAACGGCGGCTTGACGCTCAAGGAGCTCGATTCGATGACCGCAAGGAGCAGGTTTTCGGACTATCTTCCCTGGCTGGCCTACGACAGGGACAAAAGAATCTATTTGAATACCGACAACACCCTTGGCTTCATCTGGGAGTGCAGCCCTGTTGCATTTGCCGGCCCTGGAGCGGCATCCACCCTGGAGGGCCTTATGAGGATCGGGTTTCCCGAAAATTCGGTCCTGCAGTTCATACTTTATGCCGATAGTTTTGTGGAGCCGATACTCGATCGCTACGTGTCCTTAAAGACGAAAGAAAATCCGGTCGTAAAGAGGGCCGTGGCAAGCTATGCCTCGTTTCTAGCTAAGCGGGCCCAGAGCAATGGCGGGATTCCATTAAGAAATTTCAGGCTCTTAGTTTCTGTGAAGGTATCAATCGGCTCCGGCCTTAACCTCGATGACACCCAGGCCGCAATAGCCGAAATTCTTAAAGGCGCTGGACTTGCGCCCAGGCCACTTGGGTCTGAGGGACTTCTCGATCTCATGAGGAGGCTTTTTAACGATCACGCCGGCCCGGCTAATGACCGCTATGATGAAAACGTTCCGCTCCGGAAACAGGTGATTTTCTCGGAAACCGATATCGAAAAGCGCCTCTCATTCTTGAAAGTGGGGGGAAAATATTTCAGGTGCATAACGCCCAAATCTTTTCCGAGCGAGGTGGACCTGCTTTTGGCAAACGGCATCATCGGGGGATACGAGGGCATGGTGTCGGACGTGGACCAGTTCGAGACCCCTTTTCTCTACTGCCTGAATATCGTTTTCCAGAACCTGAAGGCGAAGATCCACGCCAAGTGCAACCTCGTTTTGCAGCAGCAGGCGGCAGGGAGCTTCGCGCCCTCGCTCAAGCGTAAGCAGTCCGAATATCTCTGGGCCGTGGACGAGGTGGAGAAGGGAACGAGATTTGTGAGGATCATACCGGAGGTCTGGGTCTGGGGCAAAAGAGAGAAGGAGGCCACGGACTCAGTCGTTAAGGCAAGACGGATCTGGGAGTCCCGGGGATTTGTCATGCAGGAGGACAAGGGCATACTGCCCATTCTTTTTATCTCCGCGCTTCCATTCGGGCTTTATGCCGTGGGCAGGAACATAGATAACCTCGAAAGAGATTTTATCGTTCCTGCGGACACGGCATCGGTTCTTCTTCCCATCCAGGCTGATTTCAGCGGCTCCGGTCAGCCAGCTCTTCTTTTTACCGGCAGAAAGGGCCAGATTTCAAGTCTCGATGTCTTCGGCAGCTTCTCTAACGGCCATAACATTTACATAGCCGCCATGACCAGGAGCGGGAAGTCCTTCCTGGTCAATTATCTCGCCTTCAACTATTACGCCATGAATTACAAGGTGAGGATCATCGACATAGGCGGCTCCTATAAAAAGATGGCGAGGATGTTCGGCGGCCGGTTCCTGGAGTTCACGAGCGATTCCGGCATCTGTCTGAACCCCTTTTCGAGTGTCACGGACATCAATGCCGAATCGGCGGTCATCTCCTCGATAATCACCCAGATGGTCTACTCGGCGACGGACAAGGTGCCCCATGATTCAGCCGAGACGATAATGACCCTGATAAAGGCGGCCGTTAAATGGGCCTACGGGGTCGAGGGGACCAATGCCTGCATAGACACCGTCTACACGTACTTAAACGAATTTCCCAAGCACGCCTCCGATTACGATTTCGACTGCCCGGATAAAGAGAAATGCGCCGAGAATTTCAAGGTCCTTGCCCAGACCCTGGCATTCAATCTCTCGGAATTCACCTCGGGGCATACATACGGGAAGTGGTTCAACGGAAAGGCCACTTTCGACATATCGAGAGACGAGTTCGTGGTTCTGGAGCTGGAGCATCTAAAGCCGCAGAAGGACCTTTTCAAAGTGGTGACTCTCCAGGTGATAAACGCGGTCACTCAGGACCTCTACCTAGGGGACCGGTCTAGACCAAGTTTCATCATCTTCGACGAGGCATGGCAGTTCCTGACCGCAGAAGGAACTATGAACGAGGTCATCGAGGAGGGCTACAGGAGGGCGGCCAAGTATAACGGCAGCTTCTCCATCATCACCCAGTCGATCCTGGACCTGAAGGGGTTTGGCAAGGTTGGTGAGGTCATAAACGCGAATTCGGCCTTCAAGTTCTTCCTTGAGTCCGGGGATTTCGAGAAGGCCCTGACAGAAAAGCTCATAGACTACGACCCCTTCATGATGAGGATATTAAAGACGCTTAAAAGCAACCGACCCAAATACTCTGAGATTTTCATGCACACGACTGCCGGGACGGGCGTGGCCAGGCTCATGGTGGACCCCTATTCCTACTACGTCTATACGTCGGACGCAAGGGAGATCGTGGAGATAGAGGGGCTGGTAAAAAATGGTATGTCCTACGAGGACGCAATTTCGGAGATGGCGAAAAGAAGGGAAGAATGGTAAAAGCCAAGCTCATAGCGTTCATGGTCTTTTTATCCATGGCAGCCGTTACCTTGCCTGCCAGTCGGCAGGCCTTTGGCGATCCGCTGACGGACGCAAAGAACGCGGCGGGAAGCCTCGCGGGTTCCGCCTCGGGAAGCTATGGCTCCCGGGCTGGCTTACAGCAAAACATCTCGAACCCCATTACAAGCAGCAATACCCTCATGACCACGCTTGATAAGTCGAAATCCTTTAACGCCCAGCTTACCTGCCCCTCCTCAAACGCGTTTCTTTCGGTCTTCGTGCAGCCCGCTTCTACCGGGGACCTGCAGACCCTGATAGTAAGCGAGGACCTGGACATGGACGGCAAGCCGGATTGCAGCTATCAGCTTCCGGTGCGGATCTCCGGAGTATGCGCAAACGGCTTTATCTCCTGCGATGCAGGGACCTGGAATAATTGCTCCTACTATCAGTGGACGGCCTACTCTACCGGCAAGGTTCAGGCAGCCAAAGCGCAGATAACCGATCTCGGGGGATGCTATTGCATCAACAGTTCCTGCGGGAGCAACCTGGTCTGGAACAACCTGGGTATAGTACTGAAGGACCTTGGGGGCGGAATAGCCGGGGCCCTTCAGGCTACCAATCCCCAGCTTTCAGTTTCGAACGTGGGCACGGACGGTCCTACGATATCCTATTACGGCCAACATTCGGGTAGCTGTAGCAGCGCAGGCGGTGGGACTGGCACGAGCAATCCCGAGCAGTATTATTCAAATCCATACAGCATGCGGGGCGCCGCCCAAAACCTGGCGCAAACGCAGGTAGCCAGCCCCAACAGCTATTACAACGAGCTGAAAGCGGCGCAAACCTTATCGGTTGGAAGCGCGCAGTTGCAGCAATGCTCGATATCCACAGTGCTTCAATGCGCAAACAGTTCACCCGGGTACACTGACAACGTAAACGACGGCTGCCAAAGTCTTGAAGCAAACACCAATTGCCAGCTCAGGGACGAGGCGGTCGATGGGGTCCAGACCTGGCTTAATTTTACCTCCACGGGACTAAAGCCCCTTGCTCTGGCCTGCGATTCGGTAACGATCCAGTATATCTCTCTATGCCCGGGGCTTACAGGCTCTGTGAATTTCACCGGCGCGCACTACATTTATTTCAAGGGGAACGGGAACCAAATCGAGCTCCATTTTATCTGGGATACATGTTGGTGTGAGTCCGCTCCTCAAATAATTAAATTACCGGCAGGCTTGACGGCAAGCGGCAGAACGAGCAACCTCAGTTTTTACCAGGACGGCAGGGCGCAGACTGTCCAGATCAGCGGCAGCGGCAATAATTTGAATTTTTATGAGTCGGGTGCTTATCAAGGCTCGGTCACCATCTCTGGAACAATGATATCCGGCACCGCTTATTTTAACAGCTCGGGTTCCTGCGCTCCTTTTAATATTTATGGCGCCGGGGACCAATTGTTTTTTAAGAGCTGTGGAACATACGTGTTTAATATTCCGTCCACCTGTCCGCTTGGAAGCCAATATGCCTGCATACCAAGAGCGCAAAGCACTGTTTTAAGCGGTGCTTCTGTAAACGGGACAAATTACATCTGCCCCATAGATACCAGCAATGGGGGAGACCCAATCTGTTACACGCCGCCAACCACCGATACGGTATGCCCTGATTTTCTGGAAAAAGACAGAACGTATTATTGCACCGATAATGCGCCTTTTAATTTCAGCGCCGGGGAGAAAAGGCTTGGCAACGTCGTCTCCACCACCGCTGACGACACGGCCAGCATGTATTACCAGGATCTCACAAAGAATTCATCGGGGAGTTGGACGCCTACGGACGTCAATTCGGGTCTGCCCGCGAGGGATTCTTATGGAGATTGCGAACAGGCCTGCAAGACCGAAAAGGCCAACACGGATGCGCAGGCGGCGATCTCTGGGAACGCCTCGCAGTTCCAGAGTAATAACACACAGAGCATGTCTTTCTACTACAGGACCTGCGTGAACGGCTCTTGTCCTGCCGGACCTGGGGAGACGGTTGTGGAGGACTGCCAATGCATTAATGATTTCGGTGAAGCCGCGGGGCTGATGCAAACATTGAGAGCTGCGGGAAGTGACCTGATCTGCTCTGATGGGACCGCAGGACCGCTCCAATGAAACATCTCGTAAAAATATCCAGGTCGCTATTTTTCGTCCTCGCAATCGAGACGCTTTCTCCCGTTATTCCGCAGATAGGGGCAGCGCAAGCCTTCGCGGACACGTATGTCTGCGGCCAGGACTTGAATAACGATGGAAACGTAAGCGACCCCGGGGAGACGGCCAACTGCATAGCAACCCAGCAGGGGCGGTTGTGCCCCATAAGCTCTGCGGCATGCGCGGCGGTCCAGGCATGTCCGCTTGGGAATTATCCCTGTAGCGGAGGTGCCTGTACTCAGGCTGGGACATGTTCGTCTATCCATGTGCAGGTCACGCAATATCAGTGTCCCACAACCGGTCAGATATATAATGATTCCTCGACCTGCACCAGCAATTGCCTGCAGGAAGCCTTCTGCTCCGGCGCGACCTTTTCTGGGGGCGGTACGATTGGCTATCTCCTGGACTATAGCATAGGGAAACTTTCGTTTTCCGGCTCAGGCAACACACTGACCATTACCGGCTCCGGAACTAATAATTCATGGACATCTTCGGCGAGCGTAACAGTAAGCGGGGCAACCTTTTCCGGGGGCGGCACGTTTAATGTCGGGGAGATCGAGGAGCTTTCATTTCAAACTTGGGGAAGCGAGCTATCCATCACCGCAATTGGCTATGGGTCCTCCCAGGCCCAGACAATAAACATAATGGTAAATGGGGCGGCCCTTTCTGGAAGCGGCACACTTGGATATCCGGGTAGCTGGGGCATACAGAAACTCTCGCTTTCCGGTTCGGGCAACACGCTTGCCATCACTGGCACCGGTTATGCCAACAGCTCATCTTTGTGGACGTCTTCTGTAAGCATAACGGCCAGTAGCGCAACCTGCCCCCTTGCCGGCGGCTCGGCCTGCTCAGGCAATCCACCGACCTGCACGGCTGGACGGGCTTGTATAATTACGAGCGGCACAGAAACCCAATATCAGTGCAGCCTTACTGGCGTCAATTACTCAACTCAAAGCGGATGCACATCCGCCTGTTCCAAAACTGCCACCTGCGGCACGAATTACACCTGCCCGCTTGGAAGCCAATACGCCTGCATGGACAACAATGGGACCATGGAGTGCTCTCCTAACCAGTGCGTGGACTTGACCACAAATCCGGCGACGGTTACGAACACCAACAGCAATATGCTTCAGAACAACGGGCAAACGGATTCATCCGGCAACTGCCTGGGGCAGATATACATCTTTACAGGAAGGAGCGAGAGGTGCCATGGAGCGGGTGTCTCCGACGGGTTTCACGATTGCTGCGCAAATAAGAGCAACATGGTGCTTTCGGATTCCGTGGGAGCGGCCTCTGCGCTTGGTACGGCCGCATCGGCCGTTTCGGATATATACCACATGGCGCAGGTGGCCTATTACACAAACGCAATTCTTACGACCGGTGGCGCCTCCATCACCTCCAGCCTTTCGAGCGCAAGCCTCGCGGTGCAGCAGGCGGTCACGGACGGTGTGGCAGCGGGCTCGGTCGACGCCGGGCTCGAATCCTATGCAGCCGCGCTACTGAATCCTACGACCATTGCCATATCCGCGGCCATATTACTCGTCAACTATTTTCTCCTTCAATCCTGTGATCAGCAGGACATGGAAGTGGCGATGCTCAATGCCTCCGGATACTGCCATTACGTTGGGGAGTATTGCGAGGAATCGTGGCCTCTGATCGGCTGCGTCCAGGAAGCAAGGGGCTACTGCTGCTTCAATAGCAAGCTGGCAAGGATCATCCAGGAGCAGGGTCGCCCGCAGCTTACGGATTTCCAGCCGGGCGGGGCCTGGGGAAGCGGCCAAAGCCCAAACTGCCGTGGGTTTACGCCGGAAGAGTTCCAGATGCTCGATTTCTCGAAGATCGACCTCTCAAGCTATTACGGGGACCTGGAGAAGAACCTTACCGGCAATCTCCAGAAGGCGACAAACAATGAAGAGCAAAACATCAACAATTTTTACCAGAACACGCAGAAATAAGATGATGCCGAAACCGGTTATGGCCATCATGATTTTTGCCTGCCTGGCGGCAAGCTGTCTTGTGCCGGCTTCGTCCCTGGAGGCCTCGACCTCTACCTTCGTGGGCCGGGCGGGGGCTACTTATCCGGTTGCCGAAAAGGACGCCCTGAGCGAGCTTATGCACAAGGTGAGGCAGGTGGACTGGAAGAAGCAGTTGGCCGGCCTCAAGCAATCCGCTCTCTCTTATGAGCCACCGGATCTGGCCCGGCTGCCCAGGGCGAAGCATGACAGGATGTTTACGGTCGATCCAACGTACACCCTTACGTTTGAAATCCCGGACGGAAAAGGCGGCATCCTTTATCCGAAAGGCTACACCTTTAATCCCCTGGATTACGTGGGCCTGCCCGATGTTTTCGTCTTTATTGACGGGGGGGACAAAAAGCAGATGGAGTGGTTCATGAGGTCCCCTTATGCGAAGGAATCCAATGTGATGATCTTTCTCACTGGCGGGAGTTATCTGCAGCTCTCTAAAAAGCTCAAAAGGCCGGTCTTCTACGCTACTGACCAGATCACACGGAGATTCAGGCTAAAAGCTGTGCCCGCGGCCCTTTTCCAGCAAGGGAGATTTTTGGAGGTGAAGGAATTTGAAATCAAGAACTCGAAATAGGTTTCCCTTTTTACAAACGGCCGTGTTGTCATTGCTTTTCATGGCAGTCTCGGCGATGCCGGCCCAAGCCAAATGCAGGGACTCCTTTTTCAATCCGGTCACGGACATAGACTGGAACGGGATATTCCCGGTCAAGATCGGCGGTGTGGAGCTCGTGGGCTCGGACATCGACAGCCCTCCGGACAACATCAGCTCTCCCATATGCGTCTGCGGCTCGCCGATTCCGAAGATCGGCATAACTGCCTCTTTCTGGGAGCCGGCGAGGGTCGTAGAGACGGTCAAGGACCCGTATTGTTTTCCACTAATAGGAGCGCAGCTTTCAAATCCCAAGCCTGGGTTTCTGGGCGGAGGGAAAGAGGGACTTGGGGAGGACCTTCCTCCCGAGACTTTCCAGCAGGCCCACTGGTACATATTCCCGGTGTGGGGCATCCTGGACCTGTTTGCGGATATTCCCTGCCTGGAGAAGGCGCCTTTTGACATAGCTTACATGACGGAGATAGACCCTCTGTGGAACAGCGATATTTCGAGTTTCATCCTGGATCCGGAGGCTCTTCTTTTCGGCAATCCTGCCGCTCAGCTTGCCTGCATTGCCGATAGCGTTGCCTCAAACGCGGGTTATCCAAACGATCCGCTTTTCTGGTGCATGGGGAGCTGGGGAAGCGCCTACCCTTTGACCGGCCACGTCGCAAGCGATGATTACGTCCAGGCCAATGCCGGGCTTGGCGCAAGAATGATATACAAGCTGAGCCGTGAAACTCTCACCTGGGACCCGGGAATAAACGTATGCGGCCCCACGCTTACCCCCATCTGGGTTAAGAGCCATTACAGAATGCAGATCGTAAAGCCCGTGAGAGGCGCGATAGTCACGCCGATTGGAAGGAGCGCTCTCATATGGGGTGGCGGTAAGAACCCGCCTTGGGGCAGTTCAAGTAACGGCCCTGATGATTTCCTATGGATGATATTCAGGAAGGTGTCATGCTGCGTATTTATAAAGCCGTAGCATTGTCTCTGATATTTGCGCTGGCATTGCCGGAGATGCCGGCATCCGCAGCCTTCGCCGGCACCCTGAATGGGAACCCGGGGGCTTTCGACCTGAACGTCGTAAACGCAGGTCTTGCCAGGGCAAAAAGGCTCGAAGGCAAGATGAAAGTTTCGGAAAACGCCCACCGGCAAGAGGCAGATAAAGAGGCTCAAAAGGCATTTGAGGTCTATAAGTCAGAGGCGTTTCAACAGAGGCTGAATCAAGAGACGAAGAGGCTGAAAACCGAAATATTCAAGGGTGCTAAAGCCTACTACAAGGACCTTTACCGGGGAGATAAAAAGACCCCGATTAAAAACAGGCTTTCCGGGAGTGAGAGAATCTATCTCTTCATCTCCTCTTCAGTCCCGGAAGCAACGCTCAGAACTTACATGGCGCAAATTGCGGGGATAGGGGATCCGAATATTATTGTTGTCATGTGTGGGTTCATAGACGGGATGAAATACATAGGGCCTACGCTGGAGTTCATACAAAAGCTGCTTGAAAAGAACCCTGCCTGCGGGCAGCCTTGTGGGCTTTATGGAGTAAACGTCGAGGTTGATCCGCTTCTTTTCCGCCGTTACGGGGTCTTGCAGGTCCCTGCGGTGGTTTACGTGCCGGACATTGACGTTGCGGTCTCCGGCGCCTCCGAGGGGCTGGAACAAAACGCGGCAGTTGCCAGGTCTTACGCTTTTTACGGCGATGTGCCGCTTGCCTATGCTCTCCGGAGAATAAACGAAGAGGCGAAATCGGCCTCCCTTGCGGCCTTAATCAAGGAGTTCCATCATGGCTTTTACAAGTAAAAGGTTGCCCCTGGCGCTATTTACTACAGAAGGGGCCTGTTTGCAAAAACGCAGTCAGACGCAGGCAAAAAAGGAGGAAGGGAATTGCCAGAGGAATCTGCTTCAGATATGGAAGATCAAGGAAAGAAAGGCGATGGGCCGCAGGCCGCAGAGATTGTAACAGCCAGGGGGGTGGAATCTATCTCCTGGCTGGCCGTGGCCGCCATAAGCCTGCTTATTTCGGTGCTTATGTCAGCCAGTTCCGTCTTTGTCTATGACAGGTACTTCGCCCAGAAGATAATCGCAGTGGACGTAAAGGGCTACATTGTAAAGCAGAGGGACCTCTATTTGCAGGGAAAGCTCACGGACGAGCAGTTCCAGGCCAATATCGACAAGCTCGAAGCGGCCGTGAAGAGCATTCCCAAAAACCGCGTGGCGATCATGGGGGACGCCGTAATCAAAAATGCCGAACAGCAAAAGCTTCCTAACTGATTTGAACTGGAAGGCGCTGCTCCTTGTGCTGTCGCTTGCGCTGGCTGGGGCCCAGATACCTGGCAGATTGACGGTAAACCCATCGCCTTCGATCCGGCACATGCTCTTTTTTGTTATAAGGCATCCAGACAGAGTTAGCAAGGGCGATTACGTGGTATTCCGAGTCGAGCATATAGACCCATATATAAACGGCAAAACGCTCATTAAGAAAGTGACCTGCGATGAAGGCGAGATGCTCACTGAAAAGGGAAAGGATTACTTTTGCGATGGAAATGACTACCTGGGCAGGGCCAAGGATTTTAGCTTCACTGGAGAAAGGCTCCAGAATTTTGTCTACAACGGGATCATCCCAACCGGGTTCTGCTTCGTCTCCGGTAGCAACAAGGACAGCTATGACAGCAGGTATTGGGGGCTACTGAGGAAGAAAGATGTCGAAGCGCGCGCTTATCCAATTTTTTAGCCTTCTTCTTTTGGTGATTTTACCTGCGTTTGAATGCGGCATTGCCGCCGCGGACGCCGGCAGCCCGGCCAACCTTGGCGCGAAGCGCGGCTGGTGGTGGTATGAAAAGGAACCGGTGAAAGCAAAAAACAAGAAGGTTAAAGAGAAGACGACAGCTGCGCCGGTCCCAACACTAAAGGACTATGCGATGAAGCAGCTCTGGAACATGCCGACGCCACAGTTGCGGGCGCTTTTAAATGCCTTCCTCGATAAGGCCGTCCAGTATCCGACCGAGCAGAATGTGAAAAACTACTATGTTGTCCTCGATATCGTAAGAAGAAAGGCCCTTTCTTTCGCCAATACCGCAGCCTACGTCTGGCAGAAGTACCCGGGGCTATCGACTGCAAAGGACTACCCGGTTGCCGCCCCGGGGAGGAACGCCATGGCCAGGCAGGAATTTTCCGAGGTGGAAAGCACGATCGAGGCCGCGAGGGACGATTTTGCGCTTCTTTATTTCTACTCGCCCACCTGACCCTACTGTAGGGCGCAGGACGGGATCCTGCAATATTTCGTCCAAAAATACGGCTGGCAGATAAAAGGGATCGAGCTGGGCCAGAATCCAACACTTGCAGCGAGGCTTGGCGTCGACACAACCCCCTCGCTCATCCTGATAAAAAAGGGAAATGAGGGATATATTCCCGTTTCAACGGGGGTCACGACACTTGAGGATATGGAGCAGAAGCTTTACAGGGGCATAAGGTTTTTAAACGGCGAGACCACGCCAGAGAATTGGAGCCTCTACGAGTTTCAAAAAGGGCAGGGATTCGACACGGGATCTCCTTCAGGAGGTGGAAATTGAAAAGAATCATTGCGCTTGTTTTGCTTGTTTCGATAACCATTACATTTACAGGCGGCGCTTACGCGGGCTGGGTAGACGACTGGCTCCAGCAAAAGACGGTCTCCTCTCCGGACTACCTGGAAGGGCAGAAGAGAGGATATTTCACGGCGGGCAGCTTCGACGCAAGGTGGTACCAGGGGCAGGACTATCTTTTTTCGATTGAGCCGCCAAAGTTCAAGGCAGGCTGCGGCGGGATAGACGCCTTCATGGGCGGATTTTCGTTTCTGAATTTCAACTACCTTGTCCAGAAACTGCAGAGCATGCTCCAGTCCGCGCCGGCCATCGCCTTCGACATAGCGCTAAATACGCTTTGCTCCCAGTGCTCCACGACCCTGGGCAAGTTTGAAAATATCATAGACAAGCTGAATAATCTTCAGCTTGACGACTGCAAGGCCTCGAAGGCCCTGGTGGCCACAATAGCAAGCCCGCTTGAAGGCGGCCATATGCCGGCCCAGTACGAGTCCGCCCTCGCGGACTTCGAGCAGAGCTCCGGGATCACGAGCCTCTGGCAGGACGTGAAAAAGGAGACCGCGGCCAACAACGACGAGCCCACGACCAACATGAGCGGGGCATATGCGGGCTGCCCGAAGGACGTGAAGGACATCTTCGCGACCACGGGCTCCGTCCTGGATCACCTGGGGGCGAAGTTCGGTGCCTCCCAGGACTACATAAATCTCATGCGGGGATTTTTGGGCGACGTGGCGCTCCAAAACACGCCAAACGGTGTGTACTTCGCAACCTATATACCCCCATGTCCCCAAAACAAGAACAAGACCGTGGACAACCTGATCGATGGAAACGCTCAGGCCGAGAACGCCTCGGGGCCCTCGTCCTGCCAGCCGATAACGGACGCAAACAGAAACCTTGTCCAGTGGGCCTCAAATATGATGAATAACATTACCGTGGAGATGAAGGACAAATTCGCTCTCAATACAGACCAAGTGAATTTCCTGCAGGAAATACCCCTTCCAATAAAGCTTATCCTGAAATACGCGATCAACACAGGGCAGGAGAGTTCGATGACCTCGCAAATGGCTGATGTGGCCGCCAGGGCTTACGCTTTCGCCATGATGAGAGACCTTTACTACGAAGCGGAAGCCGTGGTGAATAACGGCTATATGATTTATACCGACCAGCCGGGCGCCCTGCCCACTGCTAAGGAGTCCACCTGCAAGATAGACCTTTCCGGCGCGCCTGGGGAGATGCAGAAATTCATGAAGGAGCTGAACGCGCGGCAAAGGGACATCGAAAATGAATACGTCGCCTGGGCCTCGAAGCTGAACTCGCTGGAAACGCTTGTCGCCAGGATGCAGGATTTCGATAATCAGGCTTACAAGGCCCTAAGCAACAAGTTCGGCCCCTCCCTGGCCAGGAGGGCGGTCGGCGGTTAAGCAATGAAAAGACCGTTCAAGATAGCGCTCATCTGCGGGATGGCGCTCGCGTTCCTTCCTACGCCCGCCCATGCGGCCTGGGAGTATTACACCTATGGTGGCTTCGACGCGGTGCTTCCGGCCTGGCAGAGGGTGGCGCTCATCTTCAGCGATAGCGGCTACAAGGCGCTTTTCTTCACGATCATCTCGATGGGGATATTCTTCGCCGGCCTCTCTTTCTACATGAAGGCCCTGGGCGGCCTCAAGGCCGGCCCCCTGTCCTGGGCGCTCCCGGTTGGCATAGGGATAGTCCTTTACCTGGGGCTTGTTGTGCCAACGGACAGCCTTATGATATACGACCCAGTGCTGAACGAGGGCCCGGTTGAGGTAAGCGGCATCCCCCTGGGGATCGCGGCCGCGGCGGGGGTCCTGAACGAGATACAAAACGGCCTTATAGATATCATAGAAACGTCCTCGGACCCGGTGGGATACCGGCAGAACGCCGGGGGGATGGGCTTCAACATCCTCCAAAATATCGGCCAGCAGCCGCTTCTCATCCCGGACTGGCTCCAGGCGTCTCTCCAGCAGTACACGAAGGACTGCCTCGTGTTCGAGCTCCAGAGGCCGGGGACGACCCTCACGGTTGACGAACTTGCAAACAACACGGACGACACGCCGCTCTTCGCGGAGGCGGCCAACCCGGCGATAGATACGGTCTTCTATTCAGTCGGCGATTCCCAGGGGACCACCATGACCTGCCAGGACGCGTGGACCGCGATAGAAAACGCTATCGGCCCTGACGCCACCTTCGACGGCGATATAAACAACATCTGCGCCCAGTCCGGGTACGATCCAACCATCCCGGCCGAACTCCAGCAGTGCAAGTCGCTGGCAACCGATACCTCACAGTGGATATGGGGATCGTCATATACAGCCTATAATTTGCGGAGACAGACCACCTTCGCGCAAGCGATTTCGCAGACGCTCATGAACGCCTCCCCGGATCAGGCTATACAGGTGCTGGCCTCGAAACAGACCGGCACCGCCATGGAGTCCTCTGGCATCGCGGGCAATACCTGGATACCCGTCCTTATGGCCGCAATGACGGCCGTTGCCATAGGAATACTGCCTTTCCTCATAATGTTTCTTCCCACTCCGCTATTTGGCAAGGTGATTTCCCTTGTCGCAGGCATGTTCATCTGGCTTACCACGTGGGCGGTGATCGATGCGGTGGTCCATAGCTTCGCGATGGACTACGCCGCCCATGTGGTCCAGCAGCTCCGGCAATACAATATCGGCCAGGTCGCAATCAACTCCTTTGCCACTTCCGGACTGAAGACCCTCGCGGCCTTCGGCAATCTCAGGTGGGGCGCCCTCATGTTTGCGACCGTTATCACTGGCATGCTGGTCAGGTTCGGAGGCTCCGCGCTCGCCCACCTGGCAGGGGGTCTCACGGCTGCGGCCCAGTCCGGTGGGGCGGCTGCCGGGCAGATGGAAGTAGACCCCAAAACCCACGGGGGCGAGCTCTCCGGGCAAGTAAGCGGCGCCGCGACAACCATGGCCTATGGGAACCAGGACCTAAGGGACATAATGGATTCGAGCTTTATGCAGAAAACAAAGAGCATCGGCGGAGGAGAATTGCTTTCGACGGCCTCGGGGGAATATATGGCCGCGCACCCGGGGGCCTCTCCCAAAGAGATGAGCGAGTTTCTGGCCGCGGGCGGCATGAACCCTGCCTCTTCCGTGGGGTTGGCCCGTGGGGGGTACAGCCTGGATAATGTCCTAGGGGCCTCTACCACTGAGCAAACAAGAAAGATTACAGATGCCCAGAGGTTCAAGACAGCGGCTGACGGCTACGGCGGGGTGGCGGCCTTTGCCGGCGCACTAGCGACAAAGAATTACGCCCAGGCGGCCCAGGTGATAGATTCCTACGCTAAGGACAAGGGCGTCTCATTCGATCAGGCTTCATCGGAGATAGGAAAGGTCCTTGGCGACCGGGAGGCTCTTGGCGGAGAGGCCTTCGGGCTCGTCCAGGGCACTGTGGGGAGGAAGGAACAGCTCTTTGCCGAGGCCAACAAGGGCTTAAGCGGGGCCGCCAGGTTCGAGCAGACGTACCAGTTCGCCAAGTCCGCGGGCTATGCCGGAAGCAGGGAGGATTTTAAGGGCATATACGAGGCCCACGAGGCATCCGAGTCGCAGGTGGCCTGGACCCTTGACCAGAAGCGGGCGGACTGGCTAAACCAGAAGATGGAGGCCCAGGGCCTGGCTGCGCGTTTTCAGGCGGGGGAAAGGGTCACGATGGCGAGGACGGAGGACGGCGCCATCACCCTGGCAACAGGTGAAGGCGGGGCTTCGAATGAGGCCTTGGACGTATCCAGGCTCACTAAGGGCGGCTTTGAGCACGTGGCCATGACCTCCGGGGAGCTGAAGGAGTTCGCGGGCGAGCTCAGGGCCGATGGCCTGGTCTCCGCCTCCAAGGGACTCCTGGCGATCGCTGCCAAAGAAAACGGGGCGGACCTCAATATAACCAGGGACAAGGACGGAAACGTCGTCTCGATGAGCGCCAAGGCAGGCGGGGACACCACCTGGAAGGACTTCTCTTTGGGGCAGAAAGGCTGGGAGCATGTCACAAAGGCGCTTGATAAGGTGCAGATGGGAACCAGGGTTGAGACAGGGGACAAGGCGATAGATTACGACGTCAACGAGAGGCAGATAGGCGCGGGCACGATAATAGATTCAACCGCCTTCCAGATGGCCCTGAAAGGGGATCACGCCCTCGTCCACCAGGTCACGAACCCGTATCTAAATGGCGCAGCGCAAGACGCAGAGATGGCGGCGCTTGTGGCGCCTCTCGCAAAAGCGGCTAACGAGTTCGCGGCAAGAGATGGGGTTTCTTTTGACTACACCAGGGGCGAAGCTCAACTTTCCGTCGGCGCTGGAGGAGGGCTAATTTTCAAAGCTAATATGGGGGCTTCAGGGTCAATCGGAGGACAAAGAACCGATCAGGAAAAGACGAACTTGATAGCACAAGAATATGAAACTATCGCCAGAAGGGATATTGCTAAAGCAAGGGAAGAAGGGCTTTCTTGGAAAGAAACAGAAAATCTTCTATCAAACGATTTGCAAGCCTACACAATTGCCTTCCAAAAAAATGTTGAGGCAAACAGCCCTATCAAATATGGAGTCAGCTCTGTGGGAGCGGCATTAGAAGGTGCCAAAAAGAAGTTGGATTCGGCAAATATACCGGAGAATCCTATTATAAAGGACGACGCAAGAGGAGACATTGATTCGCAGTAAGGGGCAGTCTTAATTATTTCGTGTAATCTTGATGAATCTTGGCTTCGACAGAAGGATAGACTGCCGTGTCTTCTTTTAGCTCAAAATCACATTTTCCGGTTTTCTTCTGTAGCGGCCTGACGACCAGGAAGAAGAAACCCGCGAAGATTCCGATTATTATGAGCGTTGTCGTCATTTTTCCTGTCCTTTTCCTTCTGATACTGGATTACCACAAGCTGAAGCTAACTGTCAAGAATTTTTTGGGCTTGTCAAGGCAAAGTAGAAATGTCCGGTCAATTTCCCAACACGTCCTTATGGGAGCCTACCGCAGTAATGGCTATGTTTTCTCCCACAAAGATATATGTGGCCCGGAAGCCCATGCTAATGCTAAATGCCCAAGCATCAGTCCCCTCCAGTTTTTCGTTGCGGAGAGAAGGATACGACGGGTTCTTTAAAAGCATCTCCAGCTGATTGAGGAACTTAAGCTTGATTTCCTTGGAGAGCTTGGATAAATCCTTAAGGACGGGGGCGGGCAGTATGATATTACGCGCCAATGCGCTTTTTCACCTCTTTCCCGGACTTGAACGCCTCAAAATCCCCTTCCTCTATTGCCTTCATTGCCGCACTTACTTTTGCCTGCCACTCGGGGGTCCAATACCACGCCTGGGACCTGGGCACGGAAACCGCGGGCTCAAGTATCAATTTGCCGTCTTTTATAACAGTTGTGAGACGGGATCCGGTCTCTATATGCAGAGCTTTCCTGATCTCTTTGGGCAGGGCTATCTGCCCTTTTGCTGATACCGTGACTGTCTTCATAAACCGCCTCCTTTTTCTTACTATAAGAAAATCTTACTTTTTTGTCAATGCTGGTACGGCTGGCGCTCCGGATTGACCGTAAGCGTCAAGTAAAGTACATCTTCCGCTGAAGTGCCCAGCCATGCCATCCTACTTCTGAATAACAAAACAGAAGGAGGCGCGGGCATGGAAAAATCAGAACGGATTGAAAGGCGTAAATACTGG
>JAKAHV010000032.1:30247-36843 GCA_021825295.1 Nitrospirota bacterium | reverse complement strand
GGGATTTCCGGGGGCTGCCGGACAAGTCGTTCG
The DNA here is from genome assembly GCA_021825295.1 of Nitrospirota bacterium. GTDB lineage: Bacteria > Nitrospirota > Thermodesulfovibrionia > Thermodesulfovibrionales > JdFR-88 > JAJYGJ01. Next base: position 36,810 of record JAKAHV010000032.1, on the reverse strand, counting down.
ACGGCCGGGGCAATTATAATTTCGGCATCAGGGAGCAGTTCATATTCCCCGAGATAAATTATGACAAGGTGGAGATCGTCCACGGCATGGACATAACGATTTGTACAAGCGCCCGCAGCAACGAGGAGGCCAAGGCGCTCCTCAGGCACACGGGCATACCTTTCAGGAAATAGAGACGAAGGAGCTGAAATGGCAAGGACTTCGATGATCGAAAAGGCAAAAAGGCAGCCCAAGTTCTCCGTAAGGGTCCACAACCGCTGCAACATATGCGGCAGGCCCAGGGGTTACATGAGGCAGTTTGGCATCTGCCGCATCTGCTTCAGGAACCTGGCCCTGAAGGGCCAGATACCGGGCGTGGCCAAATCGAGCTGGTAACGGGAGGGCAAGGTAAATTATGCTTACGGACCCTATAGCTGACATGCTCACGAGACTCAGGAACGCCACCCGGATAAAGTCCGAGAAGGTCGACATCCCGGCCTCCAAGATGAAGCTGGAGATAGCCAAGATACTCAAGGAGGAGGGCTTTATCAGGGCATACAAGGTCATAAAGGACCGCAGGCAGGGTATACTGAGGGTGAATCTGAAGTACATGGACGGCGAGCCCGTCATAACCGGCCTCGACAAAGTGAGCACCCCGGGGCGCAGGGTATATGTGGGCAGCAACGAGATACCAAAGGTAATGGGCGGGGTCGGTCTTGCCATACTGACGACCCCCAAAGGCGTGCTTTCCGACAAGGCCTGCCGCCGCGAAAACGTGGGCGGCGAGCTTTTGTGCTATATCTGGTAGCTTTTTAAACATAGGGATTTGGAAAAATGTCAAGGATAGGCAAGAAACCGGTAGCAATACCAAGCGGTGTGAACGTCAAGCTGGACGGCAGGAACGTAAGCGTCAAGGGGCCGAAGGGTGAGCTTGCCTGGGAGGTGCCCTTCCGCATCAGCGTGAATTTGGCGGACGGCAGCCTCATTGTTGGCCGCGGCGACGACAACAGGCAGACGCGCGCCCTGCACGGGCTTGCGAGGAGCCTGATTCAGAACATGGTCACAGGGGTCTCCAAGGGCTTTGAAAAGGCACTCGAGATAACCGGCGTGGGTTACAGGGCCCAGGTGCAGGGCGGGAAGGTCGTCTTTTCCCTCGGCTATTCGCACCCCGTGGAGTATGAGCTGCCCGAGGGCATCAGCGCCGAGGTGGACAAGAAGCAGACCAGCCTGACTCTCAGGGGGACGGACAAGCAGAAGCTGGGGCAGGTGGCGGCGGACATGAAGGCGCTGAGGTGGCCCGACGCTTACAAGGGCAAAGGCGTAAGGTACGCCGGCGAGCATATAAAACTGAAAGCCGGGAAGACCGGGAAGAAATAGTTTTTAAAACGGAGGGCGCAAGTGGCGGTAAAGACGGTTGAGGCGCGCGAGCGCAGGCATGAACGCGTCAGGGACAAGGTAAAGGGCACCGCTGAGAGGCCGAGGCTCTCGGTCCGCAGGAGCCTGAAATACATCTACGCCCAGCTCATAGACGATACCGCGGGCAACACCCTGGCGGCGGCATCCAGCGTCGAGAAGAATTTCGCCCATGAGGGCAACAGGGGCAACAAGGCCGCGGCGAAAAAGGTAGGGGTGCTGCTGGCGGAGAGGGCCGGCGCGAAAGGTATAAAGAAGGTGGTTTTCGACAGAAGCGGCTATCGCTATCACGGGGCGGTGAAGGAACTGGCTGAAGGCGCCAGGGAAGCCGGCCTGGAGTTTTGATGGCCCTGGCCGGGTGGGCCCGAACGGGCCTTGCGTGAGGGTACAAGGCCGGCGAGGCGCTCATAGCCAAGCCCGAAGCGGATTTTAACTAAGGAGGTATAGTGGGAAGAATAGACCCTGAGGGGCTCAATCTCAAGGACAAAGTGGTTTACATAAACAGGGTGGCCAAGGTCGTGAAGGGCGGGCGCAGGTTCTCCTTTGCGGCGCTGGTCGTGCTTGGAGACGGCGAAGGCACGGTGGGCATGGGAAAGGGCAAGGCCTCCGAGGTGCCCGAGGCCATAAGGAAGGCCGTCGAGGGCGCGAAAAAATCCCTCGTTCGTTTCCCCCTCAAGGGAAGGAGCATACCGCACAGGGTCGTCGGCATATATGGTTCCAACAGCGTCGTAATGAACCCCGCCAAGAACGGGACCGGCCTTATCGCAGGCGGGCCGGTAAGGGCCATCCTGGAGGTCGCGGGCATCCATGACATAGTGGCCAAATCGCTGGGGGGCCACAACCCGTTCAACACGGTCAGGGCGACGCTGGACGGGCTGATGAAGCTCAAGGACTTCGACTCCGTTATGAAGACAAGGGGAAGGGGCGAGGAAGAGACATCCGCTGAGAAGGGCGCTGACAAGGAGAAGGCCGATGAAGATAGAGCAGTTAAAACCGGCTCCAGGTAGCAGGAAAAAGGCCAAGAGGGTCGGACGGGGGGCCGGTTCGGGCCACGGGAAGACCGCCACGAAGGGCCACAAGGGGCAGAAGGCCAGAAAGGGCGGCGCCAAGGGCGCGGGCTTCGAGGGCGGCCAGATGCCGATACAAAGAAGGCTGCCGAAGAGGGGGTTCACCAACACGGGCCGCAAGGAATACGCGATCATAAACGTAGGGCGGATCGGCGAGCTTGGGCTGGCCGAGGTCACGCCGGTGATACTGCTTGAGAAAAAGGTGATAAGCTCCCTCAAGGACGGCCTGAAAGTCCTCGGGGGCGGCGAGGTGAAGGGTGCCGTGAGGGTTTCGGCCAATCTCTTCAGCCAGAGCGCTATCAGGAAGATAACCGAGGCAGGCGGTAAGACCGAGGTAATCTAGGTGGGCGCCTTAGGCAGTTTCCAGAACATCTTCAGGGTCGAGGAGCTTAAAAAGAGGATACTGTTTACCCTCGTGCTTCTTGCCGTCTACAGGATCGGGGCCCATATCCCCACGCCCGGCATAAACGGAGAGGAACTCTCGAAATTCCTCCTCCAGAGGGGCGGGGCCATAATGGGCTTTTTCGACATGTTCGCGGGCGGCGCCCTCTCCCGGGTCACGATATTCGCGCTCGGCATCATGCCCTACATAAGCGCCGCCATCATACTGGAGCTGCTGACCGTGGTCGTGCCGGCCATAGGAAAGCTTGCGAAGGAAGGCGAAGAGGGCAGGAAACAGATCGTGAAGTACACGCGCTACGGCACGGTCGTCATAAGCGCGATACAGTCGCTGGGCATAGCCATTGGCCTTGAGGGCATGGCGGGCGGGGCGTTCATAACGCACCCCGGCTGGGGTTTCAGGCTCATGACGATGATAACGCTTACGGCCGGCACGGCGTTCATCATGTGGCTGGGCGAGCAGATAACCGAGAGGGGCATCGGAAACGGAATATCGCTGATAATATTCGCGGGCATAGTATCGAGGTTCCCCTCGGCCATAACGAGCACATACAGGCTGGTGCAGGCGAAGGAGCTGTCGGTCATCTTCCTCATCTTCCTGCTGGCCGTGGTCGTCTTCGTGATAGGGTTCATCATTTACGTGGAGAGGGGGCAGAGGAAGATCCCGGTGCAGTACGCAAAGAGGATAGTGGGCAGGAAGATGTACGGCGGCCAGAGCACCCACCTTCCCCTCAAGATAAACACGTCGGGCGTCATCCCGCCCATATTCGCCTCCTCCATAATCATGTTTCCCGCGACGGTGGCGGGGTTCATCCAGATCCCCTGGGTGCAGAGCATCGCCAGGGAGCTGGCTCCGGGCACGATCTTCTACACCGTGCTCTACATAAGCATGATAATCTTCTTCAGCTTCTTCTATACGGCGGTCGTCTTCAACCCCGTCGACGTGGCCGACAACCTGAAGAAATACGGCGGTTTCATCCCCGGGATAAGGCCGGGGCAAAAGACATCGGACTACATCTACAAGGTCCTTTCGAGGCTCACGTTTGCGGGGGGGCTGTATCTGTGCGCCGTCTGCATACTGCCCGAGATACTGATAAAGAAATTCAACGTGCCGTTTTATTTCGGGGGCACCTCGCTTCTCATCGTGGTCGGGGTGGCCCTGGATACGATCTCGCAGATAGAATCCCATCTGGTTACGCGTTCCTACGAAGGTTTCCTCAAACGGAGCCGGATCAGGGGAAGGCGCGGCTGATCGGGATTGGCAAGAGGATTCAGGTTTCTCGTCAGGCTCTTTGACAGAAAAAGGCGCTCGTGATCCTGATAAAATCGGCTGAGGAGATAGATCTCATGGCCCGGGCGGGCCGGGTATGCGCCCTGGCGCTCGATGCCGTCAGGGGGATCATCGCGCCCGGCGTCAGCACGAAGGAGATCGAAAGGTTCGTCCACGACCTGATAAGGGAAAACGGGGGGCGGCCGGCCTTTCTGGGCTACCGCGGGTACCCGGCCAGCATCTGCGCGTCGGTAAATGACCAGGTCGTCCACGGGATACCCTCCGAGCGGAAACTGAGGGAGGGCGATATCATCAGCGTGGATCTGGGCGTAGACTACAAGGGGTATTTCGGGGACGCCGCCGTGACCTTCGCCGTGGGGGAGGTATCCCCGGCCGTCCAAAAACTCATGCGGGTCACCGAGGAGTCCCTGGAGCTGGGCATCAGGCAGGCGGTCGCAGGCGGCAGGCTCTCCGACATCTCGCACGCCATACAGGCCCATGCGGAGGCAAACGGTTTTTCCGTAGTACGCAGCTTCGTCGGCCACGGCATCGGCAGGGCGCTTCACGAGGAGCCCCAGGTGCCCAATTTCGGGCCGCCCGGCAAGGGGCCCCGTCTTCAGAAGGGCATGGCTCTGGCGATAGAGCCGATGGTGAACGCGGGGGGCTGGAAGGTGAGGATACTGGAGGACGGCTGGACGGCGGTGACCGAGGACGGCAGCCTGTCCGCGCATTACGAGCATACGGTCATAGTGGACGAGGGGCAGCCGGCCGTCCTGACGAGACTTTAACCCCTTGACTAAGGCCGGATATTTAGGCTAGAATACATATTTGCTAAAAGCCTCACGGAGGGAGATGCCCAAGGAAGAAAACATAGAGGTCCAGGGAACTGTGCTGGAGACGCTCCCGAACGCCACCTTCAGGGTGGAGCTGGAGAGCGGCCAGGTGGTGCTCGCCTATGTCTCCGGCAAGATGAGGATGCATTTCATAAAGATACTGCCCGGGGACAAGGTGCTCGTTGAGCTTTCCCCCTACGACCTCACCAGGGGAAGGATCACGTATAGGTTCAAATAGAAGCGGGCGTGCTGGGGCGAGAAGCCTGATGGGAAGAAAAAATGGGACGGACGGTTGCGGTCCGGATAAAGGCGTGTCAGAGGCAGCTATTTTAGTGTCTTGTTTTCATCTTCACGCGGGAAGGAGTTTTTAAAAGACATCATGAAAGTTCGCTCTTCGGTTAGGCCGGTGTGCCAGAAATGCAAGGTCATAAAAAGAAAAGGTGTCGTGAGGGTGCTCTGCGAGAACCCCAGGCACAAGCAGAGGCAGGGTTAAGGCGATGGCGAGAATAGCCGGAGTCGACTTGCCTAAAAACGAGAGGGTGGAAGTGGGGCTGACGCGCATATTCGGCATCGGCCGCACGCTGTCCCAGAAGATCCTTTCCGACACGGGCATAAACCCGGACACGAGGGTAAGGGACCTCAGGGACGATGACATCGTCAAGATTAGGACGGCGATAGAGCGCGACTACAAGGTAGAGGGCGACCTCAGGCGCGAAGTGGCGATGAGCGTAAAACGCCTGCAGGACATCGGCAGCTACAGGGGGATGAGGCACAGGCTCGGGCTGCCGGTCAGGGGACAAAGGACGCGCACCAACGCCAGGACAAGAAAAGGGCCCCGCAGGGCCATAGCTGGAAAGAAGAAGTAAGGGGGCTTTATACCGGATGGCACAGAGAAAGAAAGCAGGAAAAAAGGAGAAGAAGAGCATACCCTTCGGGACCGCTCACATCCAGGCGAGCTTCAACAACACCATTGTAACCATAACCGATCCAAATGGAGGCGTGCTTTCGTGGTCAAGTGCGGGGAGCCTCGGCTTCAAGGGCTCCAGGAAGGGCACGCTTTACGCGGCCCAGATGGCCGCCGAGGCCGCGGCCAAGAAGGTGCTTGAATACGGCATGAAGCAGATAGATGTCTTCGTTAAAGGCCCGGGCGTGGGACGCGAGGCCGCAATCAGGGCGCTGCAGGCTGCCGGCCTTGAGGTGAACGTGATAAGGGACGTCACCCCGGTGCCGCACAACGGCTGCAGGCCGCCGAAACGGAGGAGGGTCTGATGGCCAGGTACACCGGGGCGGACTGCAGGATGTGCCGCAGGGAGGGTGAAAAGCTCTTCCTGAAGGGTGACAGGTGCTTCACGGAGAAATGCTCCGTGGAGCGGAGGAAGTATCCCGCGGGCCAGCACGGCCAGCGCAGGGGCAAGCTCTCGGACTACGGCTTCCAGTTGAGGGAGAAACAGAAGGTCAAGAACATATACGGGCTCCTGGAGAAGCAGTTCCGGCGCTATTTCGAGACCGCGTCGAAAAAGAAGGGCGCCACCGGCGAAACCCTCCTTCAGCTTCTCGAGCGCAGGCTGGACAACGTGGTGTTCCGGATGGGATGCGCTAGCA
>JAKAHV010000032.1:0-30237 GCA_021825295.1 Nitrospirota bacterium | reverse complement strand
ATCTGATTGGATTCGCAACCAACAGGACCCAGGCCAGGCAGTTTGTCGGCCACGGGTTTTTCAAGGTCAACGGCAGGGCGGTGAACATACCGTCCTTCCAGGTGAGGCCCGGAGACCTTGTCGAGGTGGTCGAGGCGAAGAAGAGCCACCCCTACATCGAGGAGAACCTGGCGAAGGCGGAGCACAGGGGACTGCCCGCGTGGATGGAGATCACCCCGGGCGCGCGAACGGGCAGGATCACGCACGTGCCCGCAAGAGACGAGATACCCCTTGACGTCCAGGAACAGCTCGTGGTGGAGCTGTACTCCAAATAACGGTCCGGGCAACAGAATTCGGGCCGGGAAGATAAAATTCGGGGTCATAGAGGAGGCCTTATGGATCTGAAGAAAAAGGGTTTTCAACTGCCGGAGAAGATAAGGTTTGATGAAGAAACCCTGACCGATACATACGGAAAACTGATAGCCGAGCCGCTGGAGCGTGGTTACGGGACGACGCTGGGGAATTCGCTTCGGCGGGTGTTGCTGTCCTCCCTTGAAGGAGCGGCCGTGGTGGCCGCCAGGATACGGGGCGCGGTCCATGAGTTCGCGCCGATCGAGGGTGTCAAAGAGGATATGATGAACATCATCCTCAACATGAAGAAACTGAGGTTCGTCATGCACGGCAACGGCATGAAGACCGCGACCATAAGCGCAAAGGGCCCGGGCGCCGTGCTTGGCTCGGACATAAAGCCCGCAGGCGACCTTGATATACTCACGCCGGAGCAGCAGATAGCCACCCTGGACAAGGGCGCCACGTTCGATGCCGAGATATTCGTGAAGAAAGGCAAGGGGTATGTGCCCGCCGAACTGAACAAGGATGAGAATTTCTCGGTAGACACGATAGCCGTCGATTCGGTCTTCAACCCCATCAAGAAGGTCAACTTCTGGGTGGAGAAGGCCCGCGTGGGAAGGGCCACCGATTACGACCGGCTGGTCCTTGAGCTCTGGACGGACGGCAGCATAGACCCGGAGCAGGCGGTGACGCAGGCGGCCTCCATCCTTACGGAGCACCTGAAATTCTTCATCCTGACCGGCGAGGACGAGCAGGACGACGGCGAGTCGAAGGCGTTCTCGGTCTCCGGGACCGCCGGGCTCGACGCCGACGACCCGGTCGCAAACGAAAACCTCTCAAGGAGCGTCGACGAGCTTGAACTGAGCGTGCGTGCGCAGAACTGCCTGAAGAACGCCAACATCAGGACCATTGCCGAGCTTGTGCAGAAGACCGAGCACGACATGCTGAAAACCAAGAACTTCGGCCGCAAATCCCTGAATGAGATAAAGGATCTTTTAAACAGCATGGGACTAAGGTTCGGGATGAGGGTCAGCGACTCCGTCCCGGGCAAGATGGGAGAAGGACATGCGGCATAAAAAGGCTGGAAGACATTTCGGACGGACCGCAAACCAGAGGAAGGCCCTCCTGAGGGGGCTTGTGAGCGCGCTTATCCTGCATGAGAGGATAGAGACCACGCTTGCCAGGGCGAAAGAGGCCAGGGCCATGGCCGAAAGGCTCGTCACCATGGGCATAAAGGGCGATCTCAACTCCAAACGTGTCGCGGTTGCCGGGCTGGCGAGCAAGCCGGCCGTGATTAAGCTCTTTGCGGAGATCGCGCCGCGTTTCCAGGGCAGAAACGGCGGATACCTGAGGATCGTCCAGACAAGAAGAAGGATGGGCGACAGCTCGCCGATGGCGGTCATAGAGTTCGTGGACTACGAGAGCAGAAGGGAAGAGGCCGGCAAGCAGGCCGGGCAGGATAAAGAGAAGAAGGCCCCCGGGAAGGACAAAGAGGAGAAGCAGGAGAAACAATGAGCGATTGGCTGTTGGGATTGCTCGTCGTCGCCGTGTATCTTGTCCTGCAACTGGTCGTTTTCCCGCGGACGGGAGTGCCCACCTGAGGGACCGCCCAGAAGGGGTCGTGCACGCCCAAGAAAGTCCGGAAGCCTTAACCTCGTGCGGTTCTGTTTCAACCCGGCAGATGTGTTTTCAGGCGGCGCGGACTGGCCGGTATGGCCGGCCGCGGAGCGCCGGTGACCGGCAGGGCCGGGCCCCCCGGTGAAGAGGCATTGACAAATCAAGGCGTTTTTGTGTATTTTCATCGGGGCACGGAATTTCTTCAGGCCCATTGTCCAGACAACTAGCTTTAAAAAATAAATTAGCAAGAGGTTAGGCCTAGCCTACCGGCGATTTAAACTGCCAGCAAGCATTTCTAGGAGAAGACCAGCATGATGCAGGATGTTTCCATATCGGAACTCAAGGAAAAGACGATCGAGGAATTGACCAAGTTGGCCAGGGAACTCAAGGTGGACGGCGCAAGCGGTCTGAAGAAGCAGGACCTGATATTCGCCATACTTCAGGCCCATGCCCAGAAGACCGGGAATGTCTTTGGCGAGGGGGTGCTCGAAATCCTGCCCGATGGCTTCGGATTTCTCAGGTCGCCTGATTACAGCTATCTGCCCGGCCCAGATGACATATACGTCTCACCCTCGCAGATACGCAGGTTCAACCTGCGCACGGGCGATCTTGTATCCGGGCATATAAGGCCCCCCAAGGAGGCGGAGCGGTATTTCGCCCTCCTGAAGGTCGAGGCCGTAAACCACGAGTCCCCGGAGGAGTCCGTAAGCAGGGCGCTGTTTGACAACCTCATTCCATATTACCCCACGGAACGCATAAAGCTCGAATACGACGCCGGCGATTTCTCGACCAGGGTCATGGAGCTCATAACCCCTCTCGGCAAGGGGCAGAGGGGCATGGTCGTGGCGGCCCCCAGGACTGGAAAGACGATGCTGCTGCAATCCATTGCGAGGGCCGTGAAGAAAAACAACCGCGAGGTCCACCTCATCATCCTGCTCATAGACGAGAGGCCGGAAGAGGTGACGGACTGGAAGAGGCAGGTCCCCTCGGCCGAGATCATAAGCTCCACGTTCGATGAGCCGCCGCAGAGGCACTGCCAGGTCTCGGAGATGGTCATAGAGCGCGCCAAGAGGCTGGTGGAGGGCGGCCGGGACGTCGTCATCCTCCTGGACAGCATAACGAGGCTGGCCAGGGCCTATAACGCCATCATCCCAACCAGCGGCAAGGTCCTCTCGGGCGGCCTGGACTCCAACGCCCTGCAGAAGCCCAAGCGCTTCTTCGGCACCGCCAGGAACATCGAAAACGGCGGCAGCCTCACCATCCTCGCCACGGCCCTTGTAGACACCGGCAGCCGCATGGACGACGTTATCTTCGAGGAGTTCAAGGGCACGGGCAACAGCGAACTGCACCTGGACAGGAAGCTCGTCGACAAGCGCATATTCCCCAGCATAGACATAAACGCCTCCGGCACGAGGAAAGAGGAGCTGCTGGTGGACAAGGAGACCCTGAGGAAGATGTGGATACTGAGGAAAGTGCTCTCCCCTCTGGGGGCGGTCGAGAGCATGGAGTTCCTGCTTGACAAGCTGAGGGGAACCAAGAGCAACAAAGAGTTTCTGGAGAGGATGAACCAGTAACAGATGCAGCCAGCCAGGAGGCTGAAAGCCGTTGTCATCGCGGGCGCCCTTGTGGGGGCGCTGCTGGGGATTGGGACGGCGCTCTCGATGGACCTGGTCTACGACGCCTCGCTGGGGGGCTCATGGCAGCAGAGCATCAGAGGCGACCTGCAGCGTTATTTCTCCTGTAAAGTATCCGAAACCAGCCTTATTGTCACCTTCGTCTTCCTGGGCATCCTGACCGTCCTTGGCGTCTTTGGCGCGGCCATGGGCGCCTTGTTCGCCCTGATCGCCTACAAATTCCTGGAAATCATGCTCAAGAGATGAACCTCGAGGACGACCATTACTGTTTCGCCTGCGGCACGGAAAATCCCGGGGGGCTGCATCTGGTGTTTGAGCGCGGGGGGCGCGGCGTGGTTGCCTTTTTTACCCCCGAAAGACGGCACCAGGGCTACAAGGGCGTGGTCCACGGGGGCATAATCTCCACCATCCTGGATGAGGCGATGGCGCATGCGGCCATAAAGGCCGGCCACTACCCGGTGACCGCGGAGATATCCGTGAGGTTCAGGGGCGCTCTTTCCGTCGGGCAGAAGGTGCAGGTGGAAGGCTGGATCGGGGGGACGCCCGCCCACAGGCTCCTTGAGGCCGCATCGGAGATGAAGACCTATCCCCAGGGCGGGCTCATAGCCACCGCGAGGGCCAAGCTCATGCGGCCCCTCTGATGAGCGGAACCGATGAAAAGATTCATCGAATGCATAGAGGGTTTCGTAGAGCATAACCGGGGTCTGGTCTTCCTTATCCTCCTGCTGATCGCCATCACGGGTTCCGTCGTCGGCTACAGGTATTACCATTACATGAACGACTCTCCGGAGTTCTGCCAGACCTGCCATGTGATGCAGAGCGCCTTCCTGGAATGGCAGCAGAGCAGGCACTGGAACATAAAATGCCAGATCTGCCACAGGATGAGCATCTTCGAGCAGAACCGCCTCCTGATTGCATATATAGCGCGCGGCGAGATGGCCGGCCCGGAAAGGCAGTCGCACGGCAAGGCCGCTCCGTGGAAGGCCTGCGGGGGATGCCACCAGGAGGACCTGCAGCAGGGGGCGAGCCTTTCGAATCCCTACGGACACGAAAGGCATGTCCTCATGGAAAAGATCGGCTGCGAGCGGTGCCACGCGCCCGTCCGGCATAACTTCCCGGCCGGTGAGAACGCCTGCATGGGTTGCCACGCCGGCAGGTTTTCCGCTTCCGCCCGGACTCATCTGAAGACGTCCTCGTGCCTGCAGTGCCACAGCTTCTCGTAACCTATCCGCCCCGGCCTTTCTAAATTTTCACCTTTACATAAAGGCCCCCCATCCAATATAATAATCGAGACTGAGTCTCAATATTATTTAGCGCCGCCCCTGGTCGAGGGGGCGTTCTGCGCCATGGGAGAGGGGAAAGGGGCGGGCAGGAAAGATGATCGGCAGGATCAAGGCAGGGGGCGGGGGCGCGGCGGGCGACGGAGCCGCCGGGGCCGCTAAAACTCCTATGATGAGGATCGCCCTCATCGGCAATCCCAACGTGGGCAAGAGCGTCATCTTCGGCCTTCTTACCGGCAAATACGTCACGGTCTCCAACTACCCCGGCACCACGGTGGAGGTCTCGCACGGCAATATGAGCCTCGGCGGCAGGCGCTATCTGCTGGTGGACACCCCTGGGGTCAACAGCCTGCTTCCCATGAGCGAGGACGAGCGGGTCACCAGGGACATACTGCTTGCCGAGCGCCCCGGCCTTGTCGTCCAGGTGGGCGACATGAAGAACCTCAAACGCACGCTCTCCATCACCATACAGCTTGCCGAGATGGGACTGCCCGTCGCCCTGGACCTGAACATGGAGGATGAGGCCATGGACAGCGGCATCACGGTCGACAAGGAGGCGCTGGCCGGGATGCTGGGCATCGGCGTGGTCAGCACCGTGGCCCCGGAGAGAAGGGGTCTGAAGGAGCTCTCCGCCGCAATTTTAAAAGGCGGGTCCGCGCCGGAGGTGTCCGTGGACTACGGGATGGCGGAGGTATATATAGAAAAGATCGCCTCCCAACTTCCCCCGGCCAGCATCACCGGCCGCTCTATCGCGCTCATGGTGCTGGCCGGAGACAAGAGCCTCGCGGGCTGGCTGAAGACGAACCTCGATGATGCGGCGATAGAGGCGATTGAGTCGCTCCGGGACGAGTGCGCGCTGAAACTGGGCACGCCTTTGGGGCTTTACATAAACGAGGCCCGCCTCAAAAAGGCGGCGCAGATCACGGCCGCTGTCTACCAGAAGGCCCCGCACAGGGAAAACGTGCTTGTCTCCATGCTGGGAAAGGCCACCATGCACCCGTTCTGGGGTTTCCCCTTTCTCCTGCTGGTGCTCTTCGGGCTTTATGAGTTCGTCGGCGTGTTCGGGGCGGGAACGCTTGTGAATTTCTTTGAGCAGTTCATCTTCGGCCGGTACTTAAACCCGGTGTTCACGAAGGCGTTCGGGCTCGTACCGGTGCCTTTTTTGAGGGACCTGTTTGTCGGCCAGTACGGCGTGATAACGATGGCCCTTACCTATTCGATCGCCATAGTGCTGCCGATTACAACGACCTTTTTCATAGCCTTTTCCATCCTGGAGGACAGCGGATATCTGCCCCGGCTTGCGATCATGACCAACAGGTTTTTCAACATGATGGGGCTCAGCGGCAAGGCGGTGCTGCCCATGGTACTGGGGCTTGGATGCGGCACGATGGCCGTCATGACGACCCGGATACTCGAAGGCAAGCGGGACCGGCTGATAGCCATATTCCTCCTTGCCCTGGCCATACCGTGCTCGGCCCAGCTCGGCGTGATATTGGGCATGCTGTCCGAGCTTTCGATGAAGGCGCTTTTGATCTGGCTGGCATGCGTCCTTGGCATCCTGCTTGTATCGGGCTGGCTTGCGGCAAGGATACTGCCGGGGGAGCGTTCCGAGTTTTTCCTGGAGATTCCCCCGCTCAGGAGGCCCGCGCTGCAGAACGTCGCGCTGAAGACGATGAACAGGGCCGTGTGGTACCTGAAGGAGGCCGTTCCGCTTTTCGTCCTTGGCACCCTGGTGCTCTTCACGCTGGACAAGCTTGATATGCTTCACCTCATAGAGAGGGCGGCCTCGCCCGTTGTCGTGGGGGTCCTGGGGCTGCCCCCAAGGGCCACGGAGGCCTTCATAATAGGCTTTCTAAGGCGGGATTACGGCGCGGCAGGGCTTTTCAACATGTACCGGCAGGGGCAGCTCACTCCTCTCCAGTCCCTCGTGAGCATCATCACGATAACGCTTTTCATCCCCTGCCTCGCCAGTTTTTTCATCATCATCAAGGAGAAGGGTTTAAAGGTCGCCCTGGCGATGCTGGCCATCATAACGCCGGCCGCGTTGATCGTGGGCGGGATAATGAACTGGATGCTAAGGTATTTCCATGTGTCCGTTTAAGTTAAACCCTCTCCCTAAAAAGGGAGAGGGTTGGGAGAGGGTGTTGTAATATGATAAAATTGAAAAACTTATGAGACATGACGACCTGTACAAGCCGCGGGCCGCGCCGGAGACCGAGAAAAGGCAGTTCGAGGACGAGGCCCTGGAGACGTTGTGGGAGTTCCTGGAGAAGGACGGCCAGGCCCAGGGGGGCCATGCGCCGCTGGAGCGGCTCATCGCGGAGATGAAGGACGAGCGGGCCGTCCTCGCGATGCAGCAGGATGGGCTGCTCGCCATTACGGACGGAAAGGTGGCCTTCACGGAGGCCGGCAGGCTCCGCGCGAGGGACATAACGCGCAGGCACAGGCTGGCCGAGAGGCTCTTTGCCGATATCCTCGCCCTGCCCGAATACGAGATGGACGCCTGCAGGTTCGAGCACGCCATCAGCCCGGAGGTGGAGGAGGCGATCTGCACGTTTCTGGGCCATCCGCCCACCTGCCCGCATAACAGGCCCATTCCCAGGGGCAACTGCTGCAAGCTCTACGCGAGGAAAGTCACCCCGCTTGTGGCCTCCCTTGCCGATTCGCATGTCGGCGAGGAATTCAGGGTCGTCTTCCTGCGCACCCCCATGATAGACAGGCTGGCGGGCATTGGGCTTGTGCCGGGCTCGGTGATCAAGCTCATCCAGAAGAAGCCCTCCTATGTCATAAAAGTGGATGAGACCACGATCGCGGTGGAAGAGGAAGTGGCAAAGGGGATTTTTGTAAAGAAGACATGAGCGCGAAAAAGGCCGCTAAAGGAAGTCCGAAGACAGGGCCGCGTTACGGCGAGAAGGCGATCGGGGCGGCGTCCCTCGAGTTCTGGGACAACCCGGCCCCGGAGCGGGACTACGAGATAAACATAGAATTCCCGGAGTTCACCTGCCTTTGCCCGCGCTCCGGGTATCCCGACTTCGCGACCATCCGTGTCGGTTACGTGCCGGACAGAAAGATAGTGGAGCTGAAATCCCTGAAGCTCTACCTGAATTCCTTCCGCGGGGAATACATCTCGCATGAGGCGGTCGCAAACCGGATATTCGAGGAGCTGGAGAAGGGGCTTGCGCCCCGCTACCTCGAGGTGACCGGCGATTTCAACCCCAGGGGAAACGTAAAGACGGTCATCAGGGTCGCAACGCCTTTAAAAGAGCAGCCGTAAAACACTTTCCTTTCCTTTTGAGAATTGACGCGCCCCTCGCCCAAGGTCCGGCTGCGATTACCCCCTCGCGCTCAAACCCCGCCTCTTCCTTGCTCAATTAAGGCCCCCCTTGCATTTTTTTCAAACGGCATGCTTTATTAATTGCCGTGGATAACAATTTTAGCTGCCGGATTACGAATACTTATATCTGTTACGTCAGGAAGAATCGCCGGGATTTAATGCCTTTGCTCCTGAAGGATTTCCCCTACTCCGAAGAGTTTCTGACAAATCCCGATAACTGGATACCCTGGGATGTGGAGAAGGCCCTGGAAAACCGTCTTATTGACCTCTTCCAGGATGGCGGGATCATGTTCAAAATCGGCCAAAGCACTATTCAATACAAATCCCTCGGCCTTGTGCATGTTCTGGGGAGGCTTTTCGGTAGCCCGGGAAAGCTCATCAAATCCACACCCAGGCTCACAAAATATTTCACAAAGGGACTTGTGGACGTTGAGATTCTTGACCTCAGTAGAAACCGGGCTGTCGTGGAAATGAAAGTTCATGGCCGTCAGACACGCAGCGCATGTCTTTATAATCAGGGGATATACAGCAGGATACCCGGACTTTTCGGATACGGTAACGTCGTGCTTACTGAAAGGCAATGCGTCGTCCCGGCAAATGAAATTAACACCTCCTGGGGCGGGACAATTCCAAAGGGAGTCCATTTCGGCGCGGAAAGCTGCATTTTCGAGCTGAAATGGGGCAATAAAAAAGAAAGTCTGATCGAGGCCGGGCTGGATAAAAAAATAACCCTCGCAGATGCAATTAAACACCTTGAGGACAATTACGCCAAATTGCAAACAGCCTACGGCGAGATGGAGAAATCCGAGCGGAAATATAAAAGCCTGATGGAAAACGCCAGTGATATCATTTTTTTACTTGATTTAGACTGCGTAATTTATTCCGTTAATAGAAAGGGTCTGCAAAGCCTGGGCTACAGGCAGGAGGAGATATTGGGCCGCCACATTGGGGACTTGCTGGTCCAGGAGTCCGATATGGCATCCAAACGGGAAGGAAAATGCCTGGAAAACTGTCCGGTCCCCTTCGAAGCAGTTCTTAAGCCGAGGAATTCCGACTATCTGCTGATATCCGCAACCTGCAGCCATATAATGAACGGAAGTGAAATGACCGGCACCATGCTTATTTGCCGGGACATAACTAAAGAAAGAGAGATGAACACCAGGCTGCTTGAAACCGAAAAATTCGCGGCCAAAGGGTTGCTGGCGGCCGAAATAGCCCATGAGATCAATAACTCCCTTGCAAATATTGAGACATCCCTTTTCATTGCGGACAAATTACATGTGGATGGTAATATCAAGTCCAATGCCCTGAACGATGTTTCCGGGGAGATAGAAGAGTTATCGGGCATTGTAAACAGCATTCTCGATGTATATCGATCTAATGACCAGGGCGTTCAGGCCGTTGATATAAATGATGAGATCAAAAAAATTCTCAAAATGCTTGGGAGGAAATTTTCCGGTAAAGGCATCACAATATCTGCGAATTTTTCACCGGAGCTGCCGAAAGTGCTTTGCCATGCGGGCCATATAAAAGAGATATTGTTAAATGTAATTAAAAATGCGCAAGAGGCCCTGGAAAAAAGCGCGATAAAAAATATTATAATTACAAGCTCGTATGAGGATGGAAATGTGGAGATGATTATTGAGGATAGCGGGCCCGGCATTTCGGATGAATTAAGGGGGAAGATTTTTTCTCCCCTGCATACAACGAAACGGCATGGGACCGGACTGGGACTGAATATCTGCCGGAAATTAATAGGCCAGTACGGCGGTTCCATGGAAATTGCAAGCGGGCCTTCAAAAGGCACAAGGGTTCTCCTGAAAATTCCGGTAAAGACCAATGCCTAATATCCTGATAGCTGAAGACGAAGCCATCCTGCAACGCAATATAGCCTTCATATTGAGCAGCCATGGATATATTGTTCATACTGCCCGTTCTGGCCTGGAGGCCCTGGATGCCATTAAAAAACGCAAGGTCGACCTGGTGATTACCGACCTGGTCATGCCTGGCAAGGACGGCATGGAACTCATAGGTTATCTGAGTGAATTCCGCCCGGATATTCCCATAATTATAATTACCGCGTATCCTTCCCTCGATACTGCCATAGAGGCGGTCAGAAAAAAGGCCTTCGACTATGTAACAAAACCCTTCAAAATGCAGGATTTGTTGAAGATGATTGAGCGGGCGCTCAGCCAAAGAAAAAATATCTCCCTGTTATGGGTCAAATTAAAGCCTTTTAAAGTAACGGAACGGGAAGAAAAAATATTAAAACTCATGATTGAAGACGGATTGATCCGGAACGAAGAGATCGCGGATAAACTTAATATAAAACCCACGACTGTAAAGCAGCATTTTGAAAATCTGTATGCGAAATTTAATGTCTCCTCCAAAACGGCCCTGCTCTCATCATTATTTAAATTGATAGCCGCCGTCTGAAAAATTTCAAAAAACTACGCGTCCATTGCGATACCGCGTGCAGGCTTTGGCGGAACTCATATCCTGCTTCCGTTATAGCATCGCAAGGATCTTTTCGTCAGGTACGCCATGCAGAGGTTGCAATGGACGCACCTTGAGGGCTCCCGGCTGCCGCCAAGGATCTTTTTCGGGAACCCCGGATTCGCGATAAGGGACCTGGAAAGGCAGATATAATCGGCATCCCCTTTCCCGATTATCCTCTCCATGAGTGCGGGGTCAACCATCCCGCCCACCAGGAAGACCGGTACATTTACAGCTTTTTTTACGGCCCTGGCGGCCTCCAGATTGTAAGCCTGCGAGAAGGGTTCCGGATTGATGATCCTTCTGTAGAAATACCGCATGTATGCGCGATACGCGAAGTTCTTTTTCCTGTATATGTCCCAGTCGTCAAGGACGGCCTCGACAGGGACATCCCCCCGTAACGTGGACATGTTATCTTCGAAAATCCCGCAGCTCACTTCTATTCCGTCAAAACCCATCCCGGACATCATTCCGGCCATGACAACGGACTCCTTCAATTCCAGGCCGCCTCTTTTTTTGTCGTATCCGTTAATTTTTATCAAAATGGGAAAATCATCGCCCACCAGCCTGCGGCAGCGGCTATAGATACCGGAGACAATGCGCATACGGTTTTCAATGGAACCGCCCCACCGGTCCTTTCTCCGGTTGGTGTGCGGGCAGAGGAACTCGTTTATAAGGTAACCGTGGGCCGCGTGTATCTGTACGGCATCAAACCCGCTTTCTTTCACTCTCCTGGCAGCCTGGGCAAAGGCCTCGATGATCCTTTCAATATCGTCTTCCGTCATTGCCCTCGGCCTGGTAAACAGGGTTTTTTCCTTAATGGCTGATGGTGCGATGGGTTGTGCGCCGGCCGCCTCGCTGGTAGTCTGTCTTCCGCAATGGACGAGCTGCATCGCAATTTTAGCGCCGCGCTCATGGACGAAGCTGGCCAGCTTGCGGTATGCCGGGATAAACTCATCCCGGTCGATTCCCAGCATTCCCTTGAAAAAGGAGTTCCCGTCCCGGCAGACGTATGCTTCACCGGTAATGATAAGCCCTATTCCCCCGGCAGCAAGCTCTTCATAAAGGCTGAAGAGTTTTCCCTCCGGAAACCCGCGCTCATCAGACATGCCTTCGTGGGTCGCCGACCGGACCAGTCTGTTTTTTAACCGCAGCGTTTTTATTACGGTTTCTTCAAATATCCGCGACATGCGCACACATCCTTTTCGATTATATCATCATCCCGCAACCGAAGTGAAAATTGGCACACAGTTATTAGGACCTATCTCAAAATCGCTTATGCTGCAAGAGGCCGAAATCAATTTTGAGATAGGTTCCAATCTTCTCGAAATATTAACGACGAGATTGTCAATCTCGCCGTTAATGCAACGTCAGGGTTAATAATCAATTCCTGACGGATACTCTCTACAGGGGATCAGTTATTTGCTGGACACGCTCCTGCTCCTCTCCATGGAGGAAGTATTTGACGCTTCCCCGAATTTAGAATTCCAGTGGTGGTTATGATAAACATGTGTGATATCTCGCCCTTACCAAAAACCTTCAGCGTTTTTTCGCGCTGTAAGCGAACTTGTTTTGCGAAATTTACTTCAAATTGGAATTAAATATTATTTTTATTTGATTTGAATGGAGAATTTAAGGTTTATAAAAGCTGTTTTTATTATTGGCATAGGAATTGCTGTTTGCTTCTTGATGAAAATAGAAATCCATCACGGAAGGCAGGAGAGGAACAGATGAAAAAAACAAACATGAAGCCTTGCGTCACAGATTCCGAGTGCGGGGACTTTATAACTGATGAGCAAAGCAGGAGGGTGATTACGATGAAAAAATTGCTCGCTTTTTTAATTATCCCCGCGCTTGCGGTGGCGCTTTCCGCCGGCGCGGCTATGGCGAACGGCACCCTTGCCGCCACATTCATCTATAACGGAAGCGGAGCCAGCCAGCCGCTTGCCGGGGCGTACGCGTATCTGCACGCATATCCTTATGGGACGTTCATCGCGGAGAAATACTTCAGGAGGGCCCAGTACATACTGGGGCCCTCGGATTCAAACGGGAATTTTTCGGTCAGCGTCCCTGACGGGAAGTACCGCATCATGCTTATGCGAAGGGCGCCCATTGGGGGCGGCAATATCTCTCTTGAGTACGGCCCGCCCAGGCCGGGGGATTACACGTGGATAGACACCGGGGCCTATATCACCGTCACAGACGGGGCCACCGTCAACCTGGGCACGGTATACGCGACGGTATTTTCGCAGCCGATTACCGTCAAAGGGACCGTCACAGCCTGCACCTGGACTAATAATTCGGCCACGGGGCAGTATTATTGCGCCCCGGGAGCAGCCGAGGCGAATTACTTCGTCTTCGCAACCACTACGCCGTGCCCGTCCAGACTGAATACCGTTGATGGCGGCGCGGAATGGAACTGCGGGCAGGTATTCCCGAAATATGCGAGCAGTACGCCCACGGACGCAAACGGCAATTACACCCTGCACCTGCAGAACCCGGGCACCTATTATATCTATTCCAATCAAAACCCCGGGCAATACGGTTCCAAACTTTCCAAACTCAGCCGTCACGGGGCAAGGCCGTGCGGTCCGATAACCTCAAACTCCTCAATGATAGAGTCAGGATCCACAGGTTCAGGGGCCGGCTATGTCAATCCGGTAACGGTCACGGCGGGGGGTACATTCAACGTGAACTGCGCTTGGTTTTAATAAGGAAAACAGGTGAAATGATGAAAAAAACTCTGGTCTATATGGCAGTCATGATCTTATCGGTCGTGCTTTATTCCGGTCAAAGGCCCGCGGAGGCGCTCTGCAGCGCCCTGACTTATACGCCCACGAACTGGTGGTATGGCTTGAATGGCCTGGCGGCGGACTCATCCGGCAATGTCTACTTCACCTCCAGCGCTGGTTGGGCCGGGGAATTCAATACATCGAATTTCAGCGGCGCATGGACGCAATTTGGCTCTTACGGCACTGGGGCAGGGCAGTTCAAGGGACCGCAGGGTATTGCGGTAGACGCATCGGGCAATATCTGGGTGTCGGACGCCGGGAACTACCGCATCGTGGAATTCAATCCGGCGAACATGAGCGGCACGTGGACCCAGGTGGCACTTCCATACAGGTCAAGCCCGGAGGGCATAGCGGTTGCAAACGGCAATGTCTATGCGGCGGATGCAAGATACGATTACATCGTGACATTCAGTGAATCAAATCCCGCCGGCACATTGACAACCATTGGCTCTTATGGCAGCGGGGTAGGGCAATTTGCCGGGCCGCACGGTATTGCTGTAGACGCATCCGGCAACCTCTACGTTGCGGATTCCGGCAACAACCGCATAGTCAGGTTCAATCCGGCGAATGTGTCCGGCACATGGACTACCTGGAGTGTAGGATATTCGACGAGCTTGGCGGTTGACTCATCCGCCAACGTCTATTTCACCTATAGTAACTGGATCTATTATCTGAATACGAGCAGCGGCGCATGGTCTGATATTATCTCCCTGCAAAGCCCGCTTGCCATAACGCTGGATTCCTCGGGAGCTCTCTTTACCTCGCAGAATCCTCCAAACAATGCTCCCGTATCGGAGTTCAGGCAGGGCTGCGGGCTTACCGCCTCCGTCTTGTACAACGGCACGGCCCTTTCCGGAGCCTATGTCTATTTGCAAAGCGCCAAACCCCTGGGACAGTACTCAATTCAGGCGGCGGCGATTGTCGGCCCTTCCGATTCGAACGGAAACATTTCAACAGGCCCCTTCACCCTCATTCCGGCGGGCGCTTACCGTGTCATGGTCCGCAAGCCGAACTCCTATCCTTATTATTGCGGCGGGACCGAATGCGGCCAGGTATACCAGGGGCCGCCGCAGGCCGGGGATTACGTCTGGCGCGGGTTCTCGAATCATGTGACCATCGCCCCCAACCAGACGGCGAGCCTTGGCACAGTAACCGCTACGGTTTACGGCCCCTCGGCCTCGATCACGATATCGGGCGCCGTAAAAGGCGCCTCCGGCAAGGCCCTTGCCGGATGGGCGGTGAAGGCGGCGACCGCGCCCTGCGAATCGGGCAACTGGGCTTATGCCCACTCCTTTAACGAGTGCGCCACAAGTTATCCGGCCTGGACCGACTCCACCGGCAACTATACCGTGACTGTCCCTGCCGCCGGCACCTACTACATCTATGCCAGCCCGCAGCTCAACTATGCGAGCACCAGCTATCCGGGCGGCTACCCCACGTGCTCAAACGGGGTGGGATGCGAGGCCTGCGGCGATTATTTCTATTACGACTGTCCGGTAAGCGTCGCCGGGGCAGTTACGGGGCAGAACATCGTCGTGCCCGGTTATTAGAGGGCGAAAAGATTCTCAACAAAATACGGCTTTAAAGAGAGGGGGGGATTAAAGATGAAAATGAGATATGCAAGGCCGAAGGTTGTGGGCTCCGTCTGCGTTCACCCTTGCTGATCAGGATCACCGGGGGCGCTTGCGCGCCCCCTTTTGAAATCGAACACCTTTGAAGGAGGGCAGGCATGAAAAAATGGCCTGTTGTATTGATAGCAGCGGCATTTTGTGCAATTTTTTTTGCCGGGACGGCATGGGCGCAGGAAACTTATTTTAGCGCAGCCTCGTGGCCGTACCTGGGGAATACCAGTTCGGGATACGGCTTGGCGGTCGACCCGGGGGGAAATTTTGTGTACGTCATCAACGCGTCAGCCAGCGTTATCTACAAATCCGATGCCAGTGGCAATGTTCTGGCCCAGTGGAGTGTCCCTTATCCTTCGAGCGCCTATGTGGCGGACGCCTATGGCCATGTTTATGTCGGGTCCGCCGGCAATATTATGGAATACGATTCAAACGGCAACCTTTTGGGAAGCTGGACATTCAGCACTGCCCAATACAAAGGGGCGAATGGAATGGCTGTCGGTCCCAACGGCAATGTCTATCTCTCGTACCACACGGGGAGAGACACACAAAGCGTATTTTACTTCAGTGAATACACTCCGTCCGGCTCCCTGGTAACCACGTTCCCGGCCGGCACCGGGGGGCAGCCGGCGGTGGACAGCTCGGGCGATGTCTATATCGCCGGCAGTTATTGCGTCAGCAAATACGGCCCCTCGGGCAGCCTTCTGTCCACGATCGGCACGTGCGGGACGATGAACTTGACCAACGGCTTTACGGGCAATCCTACTGCCGTGCAGGCAGATGGGGCCGGCAATATCTATGTGCAGGGCGGTGGTTATTACCTCAATGGCGTAGGTTATCCCGGCATCGTGAAATTCGATCAAAACGGCAATTTTCTGACCAACCTGGCCTCCTGGAGGGAAGTGGATGAAAGCGGCAACTGCGCGGGCGGATGGGTAGGCGCAGCGAGCCAATGCGACGGCGGCAACGGGGGTTACGGCAGAATTTCTATCAACAGTTTATCGGTGGATACCGCGGGCCAGATTTTTTCCGTGGATTCGCAATCCAATGCGCATAAATTCGTCGGCAGCGGCGTAGTCAATGCGACGGTCCTTGACGGAAACGGCAACCCTGTCCAGGGCGCGTATCTCTATGTGCAGCCCGGGCCAATGCTGATGGCGGACAGGAACGCCACGGACATCATAGGCCCTTCCGGCAGCGATGGTCTCATCAGCGGGACCGTGCCAATGGGCCCGTGGTACTTCCGCATCATGGCCAGGGCGGCGGGCAGCACAGTGCCACCTTTTGCGCCGCCCTACAAAGGGGACCTGACCTGGGTGGCGCCAGGCCACAGCATGACCGTCCCTGAAAACGGCGTCCTGGCGCTGGGCACTGTAAACCTCTCCCCATACGGCGCCAGCAACGGGGCCGGCTACTCTCCTCAGACCTCGTCCATGACCATCTCGGGGACGGTAACCGGAGGGCAGACCAATTCTCCCATGTCCAACTGGTTCGTGTTCGCCACGACATCGCCTATTCATCACACTCCGCCCGGCCCTTCCGGCGAAAAGTATGCCGCCCAGGCGCTTACGGACGCCTCCGGCAATTACACCATATCTTTCTGTCATCCGGGCACGTACTACATATACGCGTGCAGCGCGCCGGGCGCGTGCAATTGCAACAGCTCGTTCAGGGGCGGCTGCAAGGCGTCTTATCCCAACCCGAGCGGCGGGTCCTACGAGTTTCCGGGCGGGTATCCGACCTGCAATACCGTTTACGGCACTTTCAATACTGAGAACTACTATTGGGACTGCCCGACAACGGTCAATGCGAACTCGAACGTTACAGGAGTGAATATCAGCGTGATGGGCCAGTAGCGAATTGGATTTTTTCGGGCGTTAAGGCCCCCGCTTAAGGCGGTGGGCCTTCAATCCTCTAAAGGAAAGGAGGACGAGGGCGATGAAGATGAGATATGCAAGGCCGAAGATTGTGGGCTCCGTCTGCGTGCATCCCTGCTAACGCAGATTAAAACCCAAAAAATACGGGCGGGATTTCATCCCGCCCGTTTCCAACTGCCGGTCAGACCGGGTAAATTTACAGGCTGGCCTGTACTTTACTGCCGTCAATCGCCACAAGCCCTCATTCCTGCAAGCCACATAAACACAACATCTTGCTGAAGCTTCTCTTCGATCTTCCTGCTCGAACGGGGCGGGGTCCGGCAGGAGATTTTTTTATGAAATCAATTGCATAAACTGTTTATTGGATAATTTCATGGCATGGCGGGTTATGATGAGGCGGGCAGGGCTTTTTCAAAAGCCCGCGCCCAAAGAGGTCTTTGAAAACGAAAGCGTTTGATTTTGTCCCGCGGTTGCCGGCAGGCAATCCGGGTGGGACGCGCAATTGACCTCCAGGAACCTGGGGGTCCCAATGAACGGTTTGAACAGTCTGGAGCAGGAAATCATTTGAAAACGGGAGGTTAAAACGTTTGGTTTGAACAAAAAATGCCAAAAAAGACGATTCTGCGCTATCTGGGAAAATGCAAAATCCGGTTCCAGAGACAGTGAGCGTGAGATTTTTGACCGATAACTTGTTTGTTATCTTTTCGAATTTGTGAGATTCCGGGCAGGCATTTGTCCGATGAGCGGAAGGAGGACAAAAATGCTGGAGGAAATTGCCAAGAAATACGGTATGACGGAGGCTTCTTTGAGGTTTCTCATCAGGCGCGGGGTTATCCAGATAGACCCAGCCGGAAGGACATGGATGTACTTTCGGCCCTGGGACAAATATGGCAGGACCTGGCCTGGCTGAAGATGAGTCTCCGAGGAGGATCAAGTCGAAGGCGCTAGGAATTGTCAGGAAGATGCGTGGACGGGCCTATATGGCAAGGTACAGGCAAAAGTCGGGCAAGAACGGGCAGAGAAGACCCCAGGCGGCCGCCCGCCAGGGCGGCCGCCTTATTCAAGCACAATAAGAAAACTCAATTATGATGGTTATTTGATTTTGGAAAGGAAATCCTTTGCCGTTAAAACGTTTACGGCGCTTTTTACCTTGTCCGTGAAGAAATGCGCGTCTCCAGTCAGAAAATAGTCGGGCTTAATATAAAGGACCGCGGCCAGGATTGGAACGTCTTTTTTGTGAGTTATCAGTGCGTCCGCATCCTTCAGCTTGTGATTATACTTCGCCCTGGGGATGACCGTGATGTCGGTCAGGGCTTTTTCCGTTTCGGCAAGGGCTATTTCAAGGGTCCTGTTCTTGAGATATTTGAGCTTCTTCTTTACGATCATCCGCAGTTCCTCGACCACGTCTTCGCATGTCACAATATCCAATTCGACAAGATCGAGAATCCGGGCCTCGTTTCCCTCGAAAAAAAGCCCGGAAAGGAGGATATTCGTATCGAGGAAGACCCTATATCTCACCGGCGCGCTTTTTCAAGCTCTTTAAGCATATCTGCCTCCGTTATGCCCTCTTTTTTCATGAGCCATCTTAGAAAGGACCTGCTCTTCCGGGCATAAGCTTTCTTTAGAGCCGAGACAACGGCCTCCGACGCATCGGAGAACACGCCAAGTTTTATCTCTTCATTGATATTCCGGTAGATGTCGTCCGGAATCTGAGCCACTATTTTAGGCACTTCACACCTCCTTTATGTTCTTATTTTATCAGTTTTCATTTTGGCTACTCATGAAGGAACTATAATTGGAATCTCCTTCCAAAGCGCAGTTGCCGACCCATTTGTTCGTATCCTGGAAGAAAAGCATCTGGCAAGCATATTGTGGACGCAGCTTTACGCCGAAGAGGTTCTGAGGTCGGATGTCAATAGTGGACACCAAACCCTTCATGCCGCCATCTGCCCGGCATAGAATTTTTGTTCATAGGCAACGGGGGAAAGAAACCCCAGCCGTGCCTGCCTTCTCAATCGGTTGTAGAAGATTTCTATATACTCCGTGATTTCCTGAATCGCTTCCTGCCTGCTCCTGTAATGACGATGATGCACAAGTTCCTGTTTAAGAGTGCCCCAGAAGCTCTCCATTGGCGCGTTGTCATAGCAGTTTCCTTTCCCGCTCATCGATGCCATCATTCCGAACTGGTCAAGCAAGCGCCTGTATTTATGAGAACAGTACTGGCTGCCGCGGTACGAGTGGTGAATCAGCCCTTTTGCCGGGCGCTTCGCCGCCACGGCTTTGAACAGGGATTGGCTGACCAGATTCTTTGTCATCCGCGACCCCATCGCATATCCTACGATCTCTCCCGTTAAAGAGGTCCTTGTGGCCCGCCAGATACAGCCAGCCTTCGTCAGTCGGGATATAGGTTATATCGCTCACTCAGACGATGTTAGGCCTGGATACCTCAAACTGTTGATTCAACAGGTTCTCCGCCACCGGAAGCGTATGCTTTGAGTCGGTCGTCGCCTTGAATTTCCTCTTCTGTTTACAGCGTATACCGAGTTTTTTACGAATGCGCTTTATGCGGCACACTCCGGCCTGGATGCCGTGCTCTGCCAGATCGAGCTGTAGCCGCTCAGGACCGCACGTCTGCCGTGTCCGCTTGTGCGCTGCCCTTATCTCAACCTCCAGACGCATTTCCTCCTGGGCCCGCTTAGACAGCGGCCTCTCCAGCCATGGGTAATACCCGCTTGCCGATACGTCCAAAACCCGGCTCATAAACGGCACAGGATATTTGAGTCGCATAGCTTTCATCTGCGCGTACCGGGCAGCGACTCCTTGGCAAAGTACGCGGCTGCTTTTTTTAATATTTCCAGCTCCATCTTGGTTTCCGCCAGTTCTCTTCTCGTCCTGGCCAGTTCCATCTCAAGCTCCGTCAATGGCTTCTGCGTCTTACCCACATCGCCCAGTTTGCCGGCCTTATATGCCTTTACCCAGTTTGCCAAGGTCTGTGGCGGCAAAGACAATTTTCGGGCCGCCTCAGGCACTGACATATTCCCTTCTGTTACCAGTTTGGCCGCTTCCTCTCGAAACTCCTTCGTGTACCTTCCCTTTGGAATCCTTTGCATCCTGACACCTCCATCGTGGTATGTTGTTATACGACTTTGGTGTCCACTTTTTTCATCTTATCCCAGGATTTTTGACGCTTTTGAGGGGCTAAATCATTGGTTTTAAAGGAAAGAATTGGTGCCGAAGGCGGGATTTGAACCCGCACGGGTTACCCCACACGCCCCTCAAACGTGCGTGTCTACCAGGTTCCACCACTTCGGCTCCCCTAAATTTTACTATATCGGGTTTTTGCTTTTCAATTAAAACTATCGGTTGTCCCTAAAAAATGCCCCCTTTCCTGCCTTATGCCTGATATCTGCCAGGTCCTTTAGGAAGGGAGTAAGCGGACGGATCAGCAAGGCGGGGCGGAGGGCAGCCCTTAATAATCGTCCGAAAATACCTGGCGGATTCCTTGCCGGAAACGGGCGGCCCCGGCCTGGGCCGGATGGCGCACGTATAGGCAGGGAGCGCCGATCCGTTCCAGCGCATGCTCGGCTTTTCTTCCGATGGCGATGATCCGCTTCGGGGCCAGGATACGGACCGTCTCTTTCAGGATGGGGCAGAAGGCCCTGATCTCCCGGGCCCCCGGGGTCCTGATGGACAGGGGCTCCCCTTTTTTGTGCGGATGAAGCGGCAGGGCGTTCCAGAGGAAAAACCCCGGGAAGCGGGGCAGAAGCGCCCCCCAGACTACGGCCCCTGACCTCTCGGCGTACGGGGGCTCGTGATTGCTCGTCTTTCGCCCCCTAAAGGGAAGCGCGCCTCCCTCCAGTTGCCGCTCGCTCGTAAAGGGTACTCCGGAGAACCTGGCCCCCCACGGGCCGGCCGCCTCCCCCACAAGCAAGACGGCGGGACGCCTGTCAAAGCACCAGAGATACCCCCGGAGGTTCTCCCTCCGGATGCCGGCTGCCCCGGGCAGGTCGCAGGCGGGGTCCTCATCATTGTATTGATTGAACAGCTCCCGGGTGGATGGCAGGGGAAACAGTTTCGCCGCCAGGAAATCCCAAAGCCTCTGTTTCCAGGACCTCATCTCATGGGCCCGTTGATTCCATCAAAGCGGAACTGGGCGCATGCATTTTATCACCATCAACATAATTGCATTATAGGGCAAATTTCAGCGGATGCGCGGAGCAAGCGGACAGACACGAAGGCGGGAGGCGGAGGCCTCTTCAGGGCAGGGATGCCGCCCAGAACGGCCCTTTTCCTGGCTCCGGTAGCGCCAGGGGCGCCAGCGCCCGGGCGGCGGCAAGGCGCCGGAGGGCGAATTTCTTTCAGAAACCGGCCCTCTAGGATATGAGGTTCAGGTTTTCCGTAATGCGCATCCGGTTTTTAAGCCCTTCGATAAAGGAGGCCACCGCGCGCTGCCGCTTCTCGTTCAGTATGGCCCCCTGCAGGACCTTCGCCGTCTGCTGGTCGCCGGAGGCATTCTTGCCCTTGAGCGCGGTCAGCTCCGCAGGGATTGAGGCCATCTCCGCGGGGGATAGCTCAACCGGGTCCTCGATCAGCCTTCGCATCTTTTCCACTAGCAGCTCATGGCGTTCCATGGACTCATAGTCCGCCGGGGTAATGCGGTTCAGACGGAGCGTCCTCAGATAGACCCGCCGGCTGAAGACGTTGCCGGCTCTGAAGGCAGGGTCGGACATTATTGCGTCCGACAGCTCGGTGTTGGTCACGGTAAGGCCCGCGTCCCGGGCCGCCTTGTAGAGTATGGCGTCGCTGACCATCTGCCCAAGGACCCTCATCTTGAGGTCCTGTTTCATCTTGTCGTCGAATTTGTCGCCATAGGCGTCCCTCAGCGTGTCCTCGGCCCGCTCGTAGACCCTCCAGTACTGCTGCATGGTGATCTTCGTTCCTCCCACCGTAGCCACTATCGCCTGATCGTCCTTGCCGGAGCCGTTCTTGCCGATGCCCCAGAAGATGAAAGATACTATGACCACCAAAAAGAGGATATAAAAGTATTTGGCGTGTTTGCGCATCGATTTAAGCATGCGTTCCCTCAATACCTCCCGTTGAAATAATCGGCCAGAATATTCGCATGGTCAAAGGCTATCGGCGAGGGCAGCGAGTCCAGCCTGAATATGCCCGCCCCTTTTGCGTCATCCGCGGCCTCAAGCCTGCCGCTGCCCTTCGCGATGAAGACAGTGCTTATCGTATGCTGCCTGGGGTCCCGCCCGGGGTCGGAGTAAGTGTGCATCTGTCTCATAAGTTCCACCTGAAGCCCGGTCTCTTCCGCCGCCTCCCTCCTGGCGGCCTCCTCGAGGCTCTCCCCGTAATCCACGAACCCGCCGGGCAGCGCCCAGCCGTAAGGGGGGTTTTTCCTGTCCACAAGGACTATGCCTTCCCGGAACTCTATTATGATGTCAACCGTGGGAGCCGGATTCCTTCTGCCGCTGTCATTCAAAGTCCGGTTCCACTTCCTTTTCCGGCAGAACAGTTGAAATGGCGTGCTTGTAAATAAGCTGGCTTGTCGAGCCCTTGAGCATGACGACAAAGTTGTCGAAACCCTTAATTATCCCCCTGAGCCTTATTCCGTTGGTGAGATAAACCACGACGGGCACCTTCTCTTTTCTGAGCTTGTTCAGATACGCGTCCTGAAGCGACTGCGTTTTTATATTGTTATTTACGCTCATTTGCCCCCCCTTTCACTTGTAAAGGTCTTTTTCTATTTTAAATAGAATCAATTTTTCCCGCAAGGGCGCGCAGTAGAAGGGCAAAAACAGCAGGCAAAAACCTGTTGTGCTGCCGGGCGGGGTTCTGTTATATTATTAGCGGTAATGTTTCATGTGTGCCGGCGTGTTAAATGTTCATCTGTGCGCTGACGTTTTTCATATTTTTGATCTTTCTGCCCTCTCACGCTTATGCCTGGGGGCCGATCACGCATATCTATCTCGGCACGGAGGTCTTCCTGACAGGGGCCTCGGCCATTCCCGGCTCGGCCTACGCGATCATAAAGAAATTCAGGCAGGATTACCTTTACGGCAACATCATGGCCGACATAATCTTTGCCAAGAAATACCTGCCCAGGGAGAAAAACCCTCATAACTGGGACGTGGCCTTCGACCTGCTGGATGGGGCCCGGAACGAGCCGGAAATCGCCTTTGGGCTTGGCTATCTGAGCCATCTGGCGGCCGATACGGTGGCCCATTCCCGCCTGACCATGGGCAAAAAGGACCTGGGGCACACCTATACTGAGCTGCGCGCCGAAAGGTTCATAGACAGGCATTACTGGCTGATGGCCCTGAGCATAGACCAGAAGGTGCAGCGGCGCGGGGACATCATGCTGGAGAGGAGCCTCGAAAGTCCAATCTTTTCCTTCAAGACCAACAAGAGGATTTTCCAGGGCATGGTCCTTGTTTCCGGCCTCGGCAAGGTGAAAAACTGGCAGCCCGGGGAAATAGAGAGGCTGCACGAGGAATCCCTCTTCAGGATAGTGGACGTCCTCGACAAAGGCAGGGAGTCGAAAATCGTCAAAAAGGACCCCACCGGCGGGCGTCTGGCCTGAAGCCTCTCCCTACTTCCTCCCCTGCTGATTCAAAAATACTTAGAACCTATCTCAAAACCGCTTCTGGCTGTCCCGCCATGGCGGGACTGAAATCGCGGCACACGGTGTCGCCAAGGGAAAATCGTACTCAACGCAACGCTGTTGCGCCTCCGGGCGATTTTCCCTTTTCTCCTTGTCTGCCACGATTTCCTCTCTCTTTCGCTTCAAAATCAATTTTGAGATAGGTTCTAGATAGTTTTTTTAGCGGATGCTGTCTTTCAGAGCCTTGCCTGCGGTGAATTTCGGCACCTTCATCGCGGGGATCTTTATCTCGGTCCCGGTGCGCGGGTTTCTGCCCTTTCTTGCCTTCCGCTTGCTGATGAAAAAAGTCCCGAACCCAACCAGCGTGACCTTCTGCCCCTTTTTGAGCGCCGCCTTTACGCCTTCAAGGGTCGCGTCCAGCGCCCGTCCGGCATCGGCCTTGGAAAGGCCCGCCTGCGATGAGATCTTGTCGACCAGTTCAGTCTTAGTCATCTACCATCCCCCCTTCGCCTCTCTTTCGCTTCAAAATCAATTTTGAGATAGGTTCTTCAAGTGGGAATAAGCTAACAGGAAGAAAATGCGTTTGTCAAGGATAAACGGGCGGAAATGGCCACAAATAGCGGGTAAAATCCATGCATTAGGGTGCTGCGGCCGCGGGGCCGGTCGCCTGCGGAAGAGGTGCGGGCTCATTGACAGCCTGTAAATCGAGCATTTAAAATGTTAGCCATAAAAACCCCGCCTCCTGCGGGGACACGATTGGACCGGGATGAAAGACAAGATAATAGGAATCTTCGAGGAAAGCGCGCAGGTCAAGACGAAATTCGCCAGGGACAACGCGGCCCTCATCGAGGAGGTGGCCCGCATGATGGCCGAATCCTTCAGCATGGGGGGAAAGCTGATACTCTTTGGAAATGGCGGAAGCGCCTCTGACGCCTCTCATATCGCGGGAGAGTTCGTCAACCGCTTCATGATGGAAAGGCCGCCCCTGCCGGCCCTGGCCCTGACCTCGGACACGGCCGTCATCACGGCGATAGGCAACGACTACGATTTCTCCGACATATACGCTAAACAACTGAAGGCCCTGGCCGGGGACGGCGATGTCGTAATGGCGCTCAGCACCAGCGGCGGCTCGCCAAACGTCCTGAAGGCGCTGGATGTGGCGAAGAAGAAAAAACTCCGGACTATCGCCCTTACCGGCTCAAAGGGCATGAAGATGGCAGCCAAGGCCGAATACGCGTTCGTTGTGCCCTCCGCCGAAACGCCCCGGATACAGGAGACCCATATAACCCTGGGACACGTCCTTTGCCAGATGGTCGAGGAGATCCTATTTGAAGCTCCCCGGAAAAAAAGATAAAAAAGAGGACGGCCTGATTCTGGGGATAGACCCCGGCAGCATCTACTGCGGGTACGGACTGGTGCGAAAGACGAAAAACAACGAATGCCTGTATGTAAGCTCCGGGAGGATCGGGATGACCAGCGGCGCCCCCCTTGCCCGCCGGCTGGCGGAGCTGTTTGAGGGGCTTTCGGAGGTGGTGACGGAATTCTCCCCCCAGGCCTGCGCGGTGGAAAAGATATTTTTTGCGAAGAGCGTGCGCTCGGCCCTCAGCCTGGGGCATGCGAGAGGGATCGCGCTTCTGGCGGGAGCCATGGGAGGGTTGCCGGTCTATGAATACAGCGCCCTCGAGGTCAAGAAGGCCGTGACCGGATACGGCAGGGCCGGGAAATCCCAGGTGCAGGAAATGGTCAAAAGGCTCCTGGATCTCTCCTTTTCCCCGAGCACGGATGGCGCGGACGCCCTTGCGCTGGCGCTCTGCCATCTGCAAAGGTTTAACCTGCCGTGATAGGCTCTCTTCGTGGGAGGCTGCTTAGCAAGCGCGCTGGCTTTATCATCATAGACGTGCAGGGCGTGGGTTACGAGGTTGCCGTGCCCACCAGCGCCATGGCAGCGCTGCCGGAACAGGGGGTGGAGGTCTTCCTCCATATCCATACCCACGTCAAGGAGGACGGCATAAAACTTTACGGCTTCACCTCCGGCCAGGAAAAACAGGTCTTTAACACGCTGATTGGCGTAAACGGCGTGGGCCCCAGGCTTGCCCTGAACGTCCTGTCGTCCCTGCCGGGGGGCGCGTTCCAGGAGGCGGTCCAGAGGGAAGATGCCGCCATGCTGTCGAAGGTCCCGGGGATAGGGAAGAAGACCGCGGCCCGGATAATACTCGAACTTAAACAGAAACTGCCCGCCATAGCCGAGGTCGCAAGGGACGCGGTCCTTGAGGACGCGCTTTCAGCCCTTGTGAACCTGGGCTACAAGAAGGCCGAGGCCGGCAAGGCGATTGAAAAGGCCCGGAAAAAAGCCGGCGCTGAGGGCGGAGACGGCACAAGCATAGAGGGACTCCTGAAAGAGGCGCTGAAAGAGCTGACCGGCCATCCATGAGCCGGCTGAAGACGGAAAGGGAAAAATGAGACTCGAAGACAGCCCGTTAAACCCGCTGCCCGCGCCGGAGGAAAGCACATTTGATACTACGCTGCGGCCCAGGGGATTCGAGGAGTTCGTAGGGCAGGAAAAGCTCAAGGAAAATTTAAAGGTCTATATCGAGGCTGCAAGGGGCAGGAAGGAGCCACTTGACCACGTGCTTTTCTCCGGCCCGCCGGGGCTCGGCAAGACAACGCTTGCCCACATCATATCGGCCGAGCTGGGGGTGAACATACGAAGCACGTCCGGGCCCGTCCTGGAGCGGCCGGGCGACCTTGCCGCCATCCTGACCAACCTCTCGGAGTTCGACGTGCTTTTTATCGACGAGATACACAGGCTGCCAAAGATGGTCGAGGAGGTGCTCTACCCGGCAATGGAGGACTACCAGCTCGATATCATCATCGGCAGCGGCCCGAGCGCGCGCACGCTGAAACTGAACCTGCCGCACTTCACCCTGGTCGGCGCGACCACCAGGACGGGCCTGCTGACCTCGCCGCTCAGGGACCGCTTCGGGATCGTCAACCGGCTGCAGTTCTACAGCCCCGGCGAGCTTGAAAAGATAATAATCCGTTCAGCCGGCATTCTCGGCATATCGATAAGGAAGGACGCCGCCCACGAGCTGGCCTCGCGCTCCAGGGGGACCCCGCGCATCGCCAACAGGCTGCTGAAGAGGGTCCGCGATTTTGCACAGGTGAAAGGAAACGGTATAATTGATATCGGCAGCGCCAAAACCGGGCTGGATGCGCTGGAGGTCGATGAAAAAGGGCTTGACGAGATGGACAGGAGGCTTTTGCTCGCGATAATCGAGAAATTCCAGGGCGGCCCCGTCGGCATCGAAACGCTTTCAGCCACCACGCGGGAAGAGAAGGACACGATTGAGGAGGTCTACGAGCCATTTCTCATACAGGAGGGTTTCATCGAGAGGACACCCAGGGGCAGAATGGCCACCAGGGGCGCATATGAGCACCTGGGAATAAAGATACCGAAAGGGCTCTTCTAGGCAATGAACAAGGATGAACTTCTGGGCTATTGCAGGGGCGAGTTTGAAAAACTGAAGGGCCTGGCCGGGACGCTCTCCTCGCTCTGCCCGGCCGGCAAGACCTCTTACCGCCTTGAGGAGACCGCCGCCATAGGGGCCTTCCTCTTCAGCATCTACTCCGGCATCGAGCGCGTGCTGGAGCAACTGCTGCTTTTCGACGCCCTGAACATCAGGGAAACGGAGGAGAAACACCCGGAAATACTGAAGAAGGCCTCCGAACTGGGCATTGTGCCGCCCGAGCTGCATTCAGCGCTCGCAGGTTATCTTGCCTTCAGGGAATTTTTCAGCGGCTCGTACGTCACCGAACTCAATTCCCAAAAACTCTGCGGCCTTGCCCGAGGCGGCGAGGAGACGGTCGCGCGGCTCGAAAAGGAAGTCTACGAGTATATAGAGACGATCTGACCCCCGCCTCTCTAAAGGCTGTTTCCCGCCACCCTTGCCGCCATCTCGCGCTGCAGCTCCGGCGTGTCCGAATAGGCGAGCACCTTTTTTTGCGCCTCATCGGCGGGAATGATATAAGGGTTTCCGAAGGAGAGCCAAACGGGCCGCATCGCGGAAAACCGCCTGATGCGCTCTTTCAGTTCCGCGCTGGGCGGCCTCCATGCCTCCGGCGTGGAATGCGCGACTACCAGCAGCCGGGAGGGGACGCATTCCGCCATCCTGACCATCAAGGCGTCATCCGCAGCAACCGCCTCCAGATTGGAAACGATTTCCACGAAAGGCGCGCGTTTTTTCAGCTCCCCGATAAAAGGGGTGAGCTTCCGGGGATTGTCCGAGAGGATGACGACAAGGGGGGCCGCATCGAGTTTTTTTGAAATCCCCCCCGTCGCCCTTACCGCCCTGATCGCTATCTCATGGGCCAGCTTTTGATTTGCGTCGAAATCCGGGGTGGCAGGCTCCGGCATTCCGGCGAGCGCATGCCGTTTTTCCCTCAACCGCCTGATGCCCGAGGCCATGCCGGCCTCCAGCGCGCCGGCGGCGGCCCTAAGCAGGTTTTCACGCAGGTATCCTGCGGTCTCATCCGGCTCCACGGGATGAAGAAGGATATCGGCGCCCGCCATCAGCGCCAGTTCTGCCCTTTGCCCCTCGTGGAGCCTGTTTTCACCCCCGGCACCCGCCATATTCAGGGCGTCCGTGATTATCAGCCCCTTAAACCCCATTTCCGACCTCAGATATCCGAGCGCCCGCCCGGAAAGGGTCGCGGGAAGCCCCGAGGGGTCCTCCAGGGGTAGCTTCAGATGCCCGGTCATTATCGCGGAAATGCCCGCATCGATTGCGGCCCGGAAAGGTATCAGCTCGAACTCCTCAAGCTCCGGGAAGGTTTTTTCCACCGCCGGCAGATCCAGATGGGAATCCAGCCGGGTGTCCCCGTGGCCGGGAAAGTGTTTGCCGCAGGCATAAAGGCCCTGCCCCTCGATCGTCCGGGCCATCAGCACGCCAAGACGGGACACGATCTGCGCGTCCTCTCCGAAAGCCCGGGTGGCGATTATGGGATTCTCGGGATTGGAGTTAATATCCAGGACGGGGGCAAGGACCATATTTATCCCCGCCCAGCGGGCCTCGGCGGCCAGACAGGAAAACGCGCGGCCGGCATCCGCCTCATCGAGGCCATTGATCAACGCGGAGCCCATGGCCATCGCGGCGGGCAGGACCGTGCCGCCTTCGAACTGCTGGCCCGCTCCCCGCTCCAGGTCCGAGGCCATTATAAGCGGAAATTCCGCCCGGCCCTGCAGCTCCCTGATGCCCGCCCTGACGGCATCCAGCCGCCCGCCAAAAACAATAAACCCCGAAACCCCTTTTTCCACAAGTCTTATGAAACGGGACGGGTCCTTTTCAAGCTTGGCGCCGTCAAGCCTTGGGAGCATGAGTTCGTATGGGTTCATGCCTTATTATATTATTTTCGATGGAGACGCGCCCCTATCCTGTTTGATAAATCCAAGAAAACACCTTATCATAAAAAGGACAATTTGCTTCAGGGTTTAAAATCAATCAAATGCAATGCGGAGGAAATCAGGGATAGATGGGTTTTTTTGACAAGCTTAAAAAAGGGCTGGAAAAGACAAGAAACGCCCTTATCGGAGGGGTTGACAGCATATTTTCAGGCGGCAAGGCCCTGGATGAGGAGACGCTGGAGGAACTCGAAGAGCTGCTCATCTCCTCGGACATCGGGGTCAGGACCGCATCCTCGATCGTGGAGGCGCTGAAGGAAAAGGAAGGCGAGATCAGGAAGGCGGGCTCGCCGAGGGCCTTTCTGAAGTCGCAGATGTCTTCGCTGCTTGGCAAACCCGAGCCGCTTGTGGTCTTCGGAGAAAAGCCCTTCGTGATACTGACCGTAGGGGTGAATGGCACGGGCAAGACCACCACCATAGGGAAGCTTGCATCGAGGTTCACGGGGGAGGGCCATTCGGTGATACTCGCGGCGGCCGACACCTTCCGGGCGGCCGCGATAGAGCAGTTGGAGATATGGGCCGGGAG
This sequence comes from Nitrospirota bacterium, assembly GCA_021825295.1. GTDB lineage: Bacteria > Nitrospirota > Thermodesulfovibrionia > Thermodesulfovibrionales > JdFR-88 > JAJYGJ01. The sequence continues at coordinate 661 of JAKAHV010000032.1, read as the reverse complement.
GTCCGGCGCCCAGATAATAAAGCAGCAGGCGGGCGGCGATCCGGCCGCCGTCGCCTTCGACGCCGTCGAGGCGGCCAAGAAGAGGGGCACCGATATCGTGATTGTTGACACGGCAGGCAGGCTCCATACCAAGGCCCCCCTGATGGAAGAGCTCAAGAAGGTAAGGAGAGTCATACAGAAGGCCATGCCCGATGCCCCCCAGGAGACACTCCTCGTGGTGGACGCCACCACGGGCCAGAACGCGCTCAGGCAGGCCGAGCTTTTCAATCAGGCGATAGCGGTCTCCGGCATCGCCCTCACCAAGCTCGACGGCACGGCAAAAGGCGGCATCGTCTTTACCATAAAACGCGAACTGGGCATACCGATAAAACTCATCGGCATAGGGGAGGGGATGGACGACCTGAGGGATTTCGATCCCCGGGATTTCATGGAGGCGCTCTTCGGATAAGCCCCGCGTTTCCACAACGGCCGCGTGGGTCCTTCCGTTTTTTTGCTCTTCCGTTTTTGCGTGAGCTAATAACGGGCTTTAAAATAGTGGCTCTTCGTGAAAGCGTGTGGGTAAATTAGTGGTCGTTAGGCGGCGCATTAATGGCTCCAGACAAAGGGAAAAGAGCTTTTAAGGGGACAGGAAAATCCGTATGCTAAACGGATGGGAAAAAGA
>JAKAHV010000031.1 GCA_021825295.1 Nitrospirota bacterium | reverse complement strand
TTCCGATCTAAGGGCTCCAGTTCAGCATCGGAAACTCATCCATAACCCTGAAATGGGAGCCGGAGGGAAGCTGGGACGGCAGGCCGGTGTTTTATAACGTCTATGGAAAGGCGCCGGCGGCAAAGGGCTTTTCGCTGCTTAACACGGCCCCGCTGAAGGAAAATGCCTTTTCATTTGCTCCGGAGCCGGACAGGGACATGATTTACCAGGTAAGAGCACTCCTTGGCGGTCCGTTCCTGTATGAGGGAAAGGCCGCATCCATAACCGTCAGGCCGCAAGATTTTATCCCGTCCCGCCCTGAAAAGCCGGATGCTCTTGCCATCCCCGGAGGCATAAGGCTCATATGGCCGTCAAACCCCGAGACATGGGTGACCGGCTACAGGGTTTACAGGGTGGCCGGCGGTGCGCCCAGACTGATAGGCTTTACCGCCGTGCCAACCTATTTCGATGAAGGGTCAAGCTCCGGCACTTACAGGATAAGCGCCGTTGGCAGCGTTGCCCAAGGCCCCCTTTCCTCGCCCGTAAGCGTCCCCTGAGCCGCTTCGCTATTTTAAATGTCAGAAGGCGGGCAAACGTCCGAAGGCAGGGGAGCGCGTCATTTTTCTGGAGGGGCAGGCAAGCTTTTTGCAAGTTTATGGTAGGAATGGGGACAACGGCATGCATAAGGGAGTCAAAGATGCGTGAAAACTCGCTTATGCGGATTTTTGGGGCGGCCGGACAAGGGTGAAAAGGCACTCTTTGCGGGGCCGCTAATGGCGCAGTGGAAAGACGGGCTTCTGCAGACCTGGAAGCTCAGGGGAGGCCGGTTATGGACAGACTGCTTGATGGGCTCATGGAGTTCGCTTCGGTGCGGGGCAGTCATTACACCAAAGGGGATGTCGCCCTGTGGGAGGCCAGGCGGAAAACGGCCGAGTTGGGGGTCCTTCTCCTTCAGTTCGCAAGACAGATGACAGGATTGGATGACGAGGACCTCCGCTCCAAACTCATGGAGATCCAGCCTTACGTTGATGATTTCAGGAAGGTCGTCTTCGCCCTGAAATTCAAAAAGGCCTGCTGAAGACCGGGGGCGGCGGGAGCTTGAGAAGGCATCCCGCGCAAACCGGCAGGCAAGGGCGAAACGCACCATATGCTAAAATGACTGATGAGGCCGGTTTCCGAAAACAGGAAGGCGTACCATGATTTTTTCATTGACGAGACCTATGAGGCGGGCATCGCGCTTACGGGAACGGAGGTCAAATCCATCCGCGAGGGCAAGGCCAATCTGAGGGACAGCTATGTCCTGATCAAAGACGGCGAGGCGTTTCTGATCGGCTGCCATATAAGCCCTTACAGCCACGGCAATATCATGAACCACGACCCGCTGAGGACCAGGAAGCTTCTCCTTAAGAAAAAGGAGATAGACCGGCTCAGGGGCAAGATGGTGCAGAAGGGCTTCACCCTGGTGCCGCTTAAGATGTATTTCAAGGGGCCCTATGTTAAACTAGAAGTAGGACTTGCAAGGGGCAAGAAGTTCTTTGACAAGCGGGAGGCTTTGAAGGAAAAAGAAGCCGGCCGCCAGATTGAGCGGGCCCTGAAAAGGGCCAGGTAGTTATTTGTCTTCTCCCAGGGGGCGAAAGGTCTCGACGGGGGTTATGAGGCTCAGATGGCATGCCGTGGCTCCATCACCACGTAAAAAGGTGGAAAAAACACAACAGCCAACAACGAACTGGCACTCGCCGCTTAACTAAAAGCGGCACGTCTCTCCGGGCAGGCCTGCGGCCCGGTCTGACGCAGGTAGCGGGCTAAGCCTCCGGGTGGCCTCCTTCCGGCGGACGAAAAATCAAACAGGGGGATTGGCGCGAAGCGGGCGCGGCTGTTCGCGGGCTCCGGGCCGAAATTTTAAATAAACAGCCTAAGCATGTAGAAGTCTGGGCGTAGTGCTTTCGGACGCGGGTTCGATTCCCGCCGCCTCCACCAAAAAAATCCTTATTTTTCAATAAGTTTATAGAAACAATTTAACATAATAAGTGTCACCAGACTGTCACCAGGATCGATTTTTCTCTTTTCGGGAATCGGCCGCCCACAGGGCAGGTTTGCAATATCGAATTCTTTTTGTCGGGTTGGGGTTAGTTCTTTTTGATCGGCCGCTTTTTGATCTGCCGGCCGAAGTAGCAGGCGGCCGAATCAGACGGCTATCTCAAGTCGGATTTTTTCGTAGTTCACCTTGGGGACCGTCTTCTCGCGCCCGTCCGTCCTGACCTTTTCCAGTTCGATCAGCCCGAGTTGCGCCAGGTAGCGGACGTCATCGGAGACGTTCTTGATGTTCCGGTGGAGCATCTTTGCAAGCTCGTAAACGGACGCGGGGTGCTTTATCCTTATCACCCTGATGATCCGCACCCGTTCCTCGGTTATTGCCTTCCTCATGGTCTCCAGTGTGTCAAAATAGACCCCTGGCTTTTTGCGCGGAACCTTCTCGCCGCGCTCAAGACGTTCCATGACCTCTTTTGCCTCGCCCAGCACGTCCTTGACATCCTTTACCCCTATGGTCACATTTCTAACTTTCATGTTTTTTGGCTCTCCTTACGTCCCGGTAGAAATCCTCCAGGAGCTTGCTAATAGTCGTGAACCTGTACGATTCCACGCGTCCCTCACGATGCCGGTGGTCTCCCTTGCCGGCGTGATTGTCATAGCACACGAGGAGCCTTGAGCCCCTGACGTATGCGAGAGGGTACCGGAACCCGTGCCGTTTGGCCTCGGATGCCGGGACACTCCATATTTTTATCTCTATAATGCCGCCATCTGTCTCTTTTACCTTGTCATGAACAATCAATCGCGAGTTCATATTCTATATAGTAGTTCTACTATACCATATATTGGAAAAAAGTGTTTCACAGAAGGCTTTCGCAATTGTAAGACATTGAAATCAAAAATTTTTTGGGAGCTTCTTTGATCGTTTTTTTGGAAAATGCGGTTTGTTGCCTTGTCGTTTGATCGTTTGCTCGTCTGTTTACTCCTTCTGATTCCGCTTCCTAAATTTGCCTCGAAAATGTAAATTATTATTTAATTCAGGGTTGCAAATTGGGCGGGGAGGACATATCACGACTAGCCAAATCCCCCATTGGGTACAATTGTGGGGCAAGACGAGCCGGGACTGGGCAAATCAAATTAGCGCATCTTGCCGCTATCATCCCTTGCTGTATCACATACTCGATGTTGCCGCCGTGGCGGGCCTCGTTTGGGACTATTGCCTTGACCTACAACTTCGGAAGAGATTCGAAACTGCACTCGGAACTGACGCACGCACCCAAATCGTTTTTTTATCTGGAGCGCACGATATCGGCAAGGCCAGCCCGGGCTTCCAGAAAAAGATCCCGGAACTGTCACAGAACTCCGGTTGTCAATTCTCCCAAAACGACCAAGACCGTCCTCATGGGTTTATTAGCGCGCATGTCTTAAATAAAATACTCGGCTCTTGCCAGGCTTCTGCCGTTTTGGCCCAGATCGCAGGAGGGCACCATGGTGTTTTTCCGCGATCAGTTGAACTCCTAATGGGTAGGGACACGCTTGGGGACAACTGTTGGAATACGGCCCGGCAGGAGCTGCTTCAAGAATTTTCTAATACCGTGGGTTTCAACCTGAACCAGCCGGCCCAATCCAGGAGCGAAATCACGTAGGACACCCCCCCCCACAGGAAAGCAGAATTCCTTTGCAGCCCAGAACCTCCCCTCTTTCGGACTGTTTGTCAGGCGGCAAGGCGGCGTCCCAATCTCCCTCGCCAACGCCTTTGCCAAGCCTGTCAGGCCCACGAAGGATAAGGATGACCTGGTAGGTCTGTCTGTGGAAGCGCTGACGAGGCATTGGGATGTGTTGAAAAAGGTTTATGGCGAGCAGGGTGTCCAGGCGACTGCGTGCTTTCACATTGAGCAGGAAGGCCGCCTGAATGGGCTCAGCGGCTCCGATAAGGGAAGCGTCAGCGAGGCTATCAATGCGGTTATGCAGGTCAAGGAGGCCGGGAGGGAGCAATGAGCAGTCCATACACTCTTCTTCTCCGGCTCGAAGGCCCCATGCAATCATGGGGGTACCGCAGCCGGTTCGACTACCGGGACACGGCGTTGGAGCCGACCCGCAGCGGCGTGATCGGCCTGATCTGCGCGGCAATGGGCATTGCGCGCGGGGAGGATATCTCGCGGTTCGATGCGATCCGAATGGGCGTACGTGTGGATAGGGAGGGCCGACGCGAGCGTGATTACCATACGGCGGGTGGTGATCGTCATCAACCTCGCGAATATGGCGTCATTAAGGCGGACGGGAGCGGAAAGGACACCGTCGTGTCCTATCGGGACTATCTGGCCGATGCGTCATTCACCGTCGGATTGCAGTCAAATAACAAAGATCTGCTTGAAGATATCGCCAAAGCGCTCTGCAACCCGGCCTGGATTTTGTTCCTAGGCCGCAAGTCTTTTCCCTTAGCTGTCCTGCCCCTGGGCCCTGACGACAGTCCTAAAGAAGGTACTTTGGAGAAACATCTGTTCTCAGGAGACTCAAAAAAACGTATAGTGCTGGAAACGCCTGATGGCGAAAGAACCCAGCACGACTGGCCTCTCTGTTTCCGCGAACGGCGGTTCAAACCGCGATCACTCCAGACCAAGTTTGAAGGAGGAACGGCATGATGACTGCCGCAATAAATTCGCTTTTCCTCTCACGGCTGATCCTCAACCCAGGCTCGCGGCAGGTTATGAGTGAACTCGCTCATCCTTATGAAATGCACCGCACGCTGATGCGCGCCTTCCCAAAAGCCACGGACGAGATGAAATCCAAAGCTCGCGATGAATTTGGCGTCCTTTTTCGTGCGGAAGTTGATGACCTTAGGGGCGCAGTCAAGCTCTACGTCCAGTCACTCGTCAAACCGGACTGGTCGTTTCTCGATGGACTGAATGATTACCTTTGCGCGGATACGGAGATGCCCAATTTTTCATGTAAGGACATCATGCCGGCTTATCAGAAACTTCAAAACGGACAAGTCCTCTCGTTCCGCTTGCGTGCCAATCCGACCAAACGAATCGCGAAGCGCGATGACACTATGAAGGGCAAGCGAGTCGAACTTAGACGCGAGGACGAACAAATCGCCTGGTTGATTCGCAAAGGATTTGAGAGAGAAAGGGGCGTGCCCGGCGGTTTCGAGCTTCTCATGAACGAAGTCAAGGACGTGAGAGGCGACATTAGGCTGGTTCCGCGCGTAAACGTTTGTAGTGGGGGAAAGCAGCAAGGACACAAAAGGGATTCGGCCAGTGGACATGCAATGACGCACCTGGCTGTTCTCTTCGAAGGTCTCTTGCGGGTTACGGATACAAATGCCTTTTTGGAAACCCTCGTTCGAGGCATTGGTTCCGGCAAGGCATTTGGTTTTGGTCTTCTTTCTGTTGCGCTTGTCTCTGTGGGGGCGAAATGAGAATTAAAGACCTGCACGTCCTTCCGAAGTTCAGTGACGGATGGAGTTATCTTTATGTCGAGCATTGCCGCATCGATCAGGAAGCTAGGGCCATTGCCATCCATGATGAAGCCGGCATGGTGCCAGTCCCCTGCGCCAATCTGGCCTTGCTGATGCTAGGACCGGGCGTCTCAATTTCGCATGCCGCCATTTCGGTCCTGGCAGATCATGGGTGTCTTGTGGTCTGGTGCGGGGAGGAGGGGGTGAGATTTTATGCAGTAGGTATGGGAGAGACGCGCAGCGCGTCGAATTTTCTGCACCAGGCGAGGATGTGGGCACATGCGGACCTCCGTATGCAGGTAGTGCGCCGCCTTTATCAATTACGTTTTTCCGAGAAATTCAATCCCGAGTTGACCCTTCAGCAAATCCGCGGCATGGAAGGAATACGCGTTCGGGAGTCATACGCCAGGGCCGCCCGGGAAACTGGCGTGCCGTGGTCTGGCCGAAGCTACCGCCGGGACAACTGGAGCAATGCGGACCCTGTGAATCGGGCCTTGTCGGCCGCCAACTCATGCCTGTATGGCATTTGCCATGCGGCAATCGTGTCAGCAGGTTTCTCGCCCGCGCTCGGATTTGTTCATACAGGGAAGATGCTATCGTTCGTGTACGATGTCGCGGATATCTATAAGGCAGAGGTTACAATTCCGGTTGCGTTCCGCGCGGCGGCAGAAGGGCAAGATGGACTTGAACGGCGGGTGCGTTTGACCTGCCGGGACGGATTTGTATCCACGCGGCTCCTGGAAAGGATCATACCGGACATACAAACGGCGCTGATGTTGGAAAAGCGGGGATCGGCTTCCGATGGCGAATCTTTCGATCAGGATGCCGCAGCCCCAGGCTCATTGTGGGACCCTGTGGCGGGAGAAGTGGAAGGCGGGCGCGTTCATCCGCTGGATAGTGACGAAATGGAGGGTAATGATGGTGGTGATGATTCTTGAACGTGTGCCGTCCGGATTGCGAGGAGAATTGACACGGTGGTTTCTGGAACCGAAAGCCGGGGTATTTGTAGGAAAGGTGTCTGCCATGGTGCGGGACCGCCTTTGGGAAAAGGCGTGCGGACAGGCCAGAGAAGGCGGCAGTGTGATGGTTTATTCGAGCGATAATGAGCAGGGGTTCCGAATCCGGAGCTGGGGTGAAACGGCGCGATCGGTCGAAGACTTCGAGGGACTTTTTCTTATACGAATGCAATAAAATCAATACCTTTTTTTAGATTGTCCCCACACGCGTGGGGGTGAGGAGGGCTTGCGATGTGGCCTGCGGAATACCTCTGTGCCGCCTTCGATATGAAGCAGCCTTATGGCTAACCCCCAAAAATGGCTCAGCATTTGCCGGTCTCTATAATTTGGGGGATTGACTATTTCCTCATCAGTTAATAGATTGGTTTCATATCATCGCCTTTCCAATCTTGCTTCTTCCTTTTTCTGGAGGCTTTCATTGGCTAGAATCGATGTGCGGGTTCAGGAGCACCTGCAGGTTTTGATCAAGGGAGGCCCCGGCAGACCTGACAGGCCGGCCTGGATCGAAGGGCTCAGCCTGAGCGGAGGACTGATCAAAAAAGCATCCCTTGAGCAGGGACAGGCGCTTGAGCTGCGTATACTGAGGGGCCCGGAAGCGGAGCTTTCCGGCATTGTGGTCCGGGCTGAAGATGGGAATGCCGCCGTCAGGTTTTATTATCCTGATCTGTCAAAGATGGCCGCGGCCTGGAAACTGGTCAGGGCGCTGCTTTCGCAGGGGCCTTCATGCCCCTATTGCGGCAAGGAGCGCTCCGGCGGGGAAGAATATTGCCGGAGCTGCGGTAATTATCTGGCATTCGAGGACGGCGCGTATCTGGACAATCACCTGAAAAAAACGTTTCTTTCCCGCGTCGCTAGCCGGGCCGGAGAATTGGACGGCAAGCAGATCGGCGCCGTTATAAGGCACATTGACAGCGAGATATTGAAGCAAAAGACCGGGGTGGAGGAGGCGGAATTCGTCGGCGCGTCAAAGTGCATGCTGGAGATATTCTCGATGATACGCAAGGTGGCCACAACGGACATAAGCGTGCTGATACTTGGGGAGAGCGGCACGGGCAAGGAGCTCACCGCCGCGGCAATACATGAAAGGAGCGGCAGGAAGGATAAGCCTTTCATCGCGATAAATTGCGCGGCCATCCCCGAAGGGCTCCTCGAGGCGGAACTCTTCGGCTACGAAAGGGGCTCGTTCACGGGCGCATATGCCAGCAGGAAAGGCAAGTTCGAAGAGGCTGACGGCGGCACGATCTTCCTGGATGAAATAGGCGACCTGCCGCACAGCCTGCAGTCGAAGCTGCTGAGGTTCCTTGAAAAAAAGACAGTGGAGCGGATCGGGTCGAAGGGGGGCAAGACGGTAGACGCAAGAATAATCGCGGCCACCAATTGCCAGGTGGAGGAAGCCGTCGAAAAGGGGCGGTTCAGAAAGGACCTCTTCTACAGGCTGAACGCATTCACGATAAATTTGCCTCCGCTGCGGGACAGAGGGGCGGACAAGATACTGCTAGCCAGATATTTTCTCCGCAAGTTTTCAAGAGAGCAGGTTTGCGGGACAAAGGAGTTCAGCCCTCTTGCGGTCAGGGCCATCGAGGGGCACGGCTGGCCCGGCAATGTGAGGGAGATGATAAACAGGATAAGAAGCGCGCTAGTAATCAGCTCCGGCCCTGAGATCACCCCGAAGGAACTCAGCATAAGCATGAACTGGAACCCGGAGCCCCAGGCCCGGCAGAAGGTGCCGGCCTCAAAGCTGGACAGGGACCTGGTCATAAAGGCGCTTTCCGAAACGGGGTTTGTGATTTCGCATGCGGCCAAAGTCCTGAACATCAGCAGGCCCAGCCTCTACTTGCTTATAAACAAGTACGAAATAGATTTTCAGAAGTGCCGGAGGGCCTGCCTCTGAGTCCCGCGGCAATACGTTGAGTCAGAAGACATTTATCGGCGCGCTCAAGGTGAACTGCAAGTCGGGCGCGTCTACTGTGACCCCTATGCCCACCATGAGCTCCAGGGTGGCCCGGCTGGAATACGCATAACTTATCCCCAGCGAAAGGGTGCTTGCATTTATATATGTCTCCGGCAGGGCCACTCCGTTTTGCTTGTCCCTCATCGTAAACCGTTCCTGGAAGGAAGTGTCCAGCGAGAGCTTGTCGTTCAGGGCATAGCCCATGCCCAGCAGGTACTCTATGCTGTTGCCCGGGTCTATGGTCCCGTATGCGCCGCCTACATTCCTGGCGAAGTTCCAATAATAATTTACCCCCCCAAACAGCACCGCCGGATCGCTGATCTTGACGGCCGTAAACCCGGCCGAAACACCCCAGTGCCCGTTGCCGGTGGGCAGATCAAGCAGGTTCCCCTGGCTGTCCTGCGGCAGGTCATAGGGCGAGCGTCCGGTTGCCGATTTTACGCGCGTGTTCAGGACGATATCAGGCATGCCGTCATTTGCGCGGATTGCGTGCCAATAAAGAGCCCCCTCAATATCTCCCAGCCCGTTTCCGAATGCCTCGTGGTATGTGGCGGATGTGGTCCCCGGGGCGTCCACTTCCCTGTCCCACCTGATCAGGAACGGCACTTTGGCCTCGATCTCCAGCCTGTTGGTGATGCCGTATCTGGCGGTGACCTGCGTCTGGATAATGTCTCTCTTTAAATCAGAGACCTCCATCTGGCCTATGACAATGGCGTCCAGCACGGTAAAACCGCTGATGGAAAGCCTGTGTCTGGAGTAGTTGCTGTATATGAAGGCGGGCTCGAGCTGAAGGGAACCCTGCGGGATAAGTATGCCGCCCACGTTTTGCAGGCGCGATTCGGCGGGCACTGCCTTTTTTGGATTGCCCTGGCTGTCCGTCTGGTCAGACCGGGCCGGATGGGAGCTGAAAAGGATTAAAATGACCAGCGCTGCTCTGAAAGAGTTTTTAAGCATGTCAGGCCCTCCCTGTTTTACACCTGTTTTACAGATTAGAAACTGGTTTAGCTTATCGGCATAAGCCCCTGTTGTCCAATACATTTTTTTGATTCTACCCATTGTAAAAAGCCATGACACTGAGCCCGCCTCTGAATGGACGTTTTCAATTAAATCAAGGGCTTACATTTCAGGCACAGGCTTTGCGATAACATCTGCATGAGAAAAAATTTCATTTATGCGCTTTTGATCTGTTTTTTCATTTTATTTTCGGGGGCGGAGGCTTATGCGCTTGACGCCGGGTCCTGCGGTGACCGGCCTTTTTGCCATGCGGTCCCGTTGTCAAAAAAGGAGCTTGAGAAGAGGACCGGGCTCGGTGTGGATGCCGAAGCCTTGCCCAGGCAGGCGAGCGAAAGCAGGATCATACTCTGGGACGAGGACACGAAGGCAAAGGCCGCCTCTCAGGCTCCGGTGCCGCGGATGAATAATATCCTGAAGATTTCAGGCCAGTGAAAAAAGGAGGTGATGACGGGAATCCTTCATCTTTTTCAGAAAACAATGGCGAGCATATCCATCCGCGCAGGATGGGAAAAAACAAACAGGAGGGACTGAAATGAAGAAGCTTGCGTTATTGCTACTGGCAGCGGCATTCGTCTTCGCTTTTGGGGGCATCGCCCTGGCTGGCGTGCATGGCGACCATCACGGCAAATCGGGCGTTGAAATCACCACGCACGTGAATACCCACAAGGACGTGGATGTCGACGTCCACAAGAACGTCGACATAGATGTGCATGTGGACCCCGGGACTCTGGGCCGTTCGGCGGAAGCCGACTCGACCCTGTCCCAGGGGCATGGCGCGGCCCTTGTCATCCAGGGCAATCTTTTCGACCCGGGTCAGGCAAACAGCGATGCTCAGATAGAGGGCTCCATCTATGATCAGGAAGGCGTGACGCAGTTCAACCAGGATTCCGGAAACGGAAACAACCAGGCCAACTCCACCGCGATCTCCATAATCAAGGAAGATGAGGCCGGCTATGCCGACGCCAAGTCGGGCGGCCAGCAGGTCAATGACGGAGGAGACAACAGTATTAAGCTGGACCTGGGTGCTGCCTTAAACCTGGGCACCACCCTTGGCCTGGATTTCCCGGCATCGGGCGTTGCCGAGCTGGGCACCAGCACGTCAGCGACCATTGTGGATGCCATCGATCACAATAAGGGGATCATCAACGTAAACCAGTCCGCGGGAAACCTCAACAGCCAGGTGAACCAGATCTCCATGGGCCTTCTCAAAGACGCCAACGTCGCCCTTGCCGAGGCCGATCTCGGCCAGGTCACCTCGAATTACACCGTTGTACAGGTCAACACCACATCGACCGCCCAGATCGTGCATGCCCTGCATGACAACCAGGGCGTTGTCAACGTGAACCAATCGTCCGGCAACCTCGCCAACCAGGCCAACGTATTCAGCCTGGCGGCCGATATTGGAATGCACCATTAATTCAATACGCCGGGGGTGCCGGAGGGCACCCCCGGTTTTATCGAGGTGGGAACGTGAAAAAACCTGGATGCATTGCATGTGTGCTGTCCGTTCTGGTCCTTTCCGTCGTTGCATCGGGAGCCCGGCAAGCCCGGGGACAGGATCCGGAAAGCCTTCTGGCCGGCGGCGGCATTTATCTAAGCGGCGCGCAATCGTACTCTTCGCTGCTGGACTCCGTCACCGGCAACCTGGGGCTGATCGCCGTGAACCAGAATTCCGGCTCGATGAACAACCAGCTCAACAGCGTCCTTGCCTGCATAGATTTGTCCCCGGAAGTCCATGCCGTCCATACGGCCGCCCGGCAGGGGAATTCCGCGCAACTGCAAAACACGGGCAGCATTTCCATGATAGACGGCTCGCTCAATGAATCTGACGGAGTTTTCCTTGTCAATCAGGCATCCGGCAACCTGAATATCGAGCAGAACCATCTTTACCTCCTGATGGGCAAAAAAAACGCCGTCCCGGATGCTGAGCTTGGGGAGACGACTTCCAATCTGCAATTTACGGCCGTGGGCACGGTCAGCATAGACGGCATAAAGGATTCCGTTAAGGGATGCAGGGGCATTGGCGTGATCACCCAGAGCTCCGGCAATTTAAATACCGTCACCACATCGGTGGCCGTCAATATTTCGAGGTGAAAGGTGAGGAAGACAATTTTTCTCGTCTTTTTCTTTATACTGGGAGCCTCAGCCGCCGCCGAGTGCGGCGTGGTATTCGCTCCCATGCCGTTTGGCGGCGGGATACATGCCAAGGTGCGCTCCATGAAGGACCTGCGCTTTACCGGCGTGGTCCATCAGAAATATGATTTCAGCTGCGGCGCGGCGGCGATGGCAACCCTGCTGAAATATTATTACGGCCGGAAAGTGACGGAGCAGGAAATAATAAAAGAGATGATCAGCAATGGAGACGCCGGCAAGATCAGGTCCAAAGGTTTTTCGCTTCTGGACATGAAGCACTATGCCGAAAGGCACAAGTTCCTGGCAAACGGCTACATGCTCAAGAGCGCCTCGGACCTTCAGAAACTGCAACTGCCCGTAATAGTGCTGGTAAAGACAAAAGGCTATAACCATTTTGTCCTCCTGAAGGGCGCCCGTAACGGCACAGCCTACCTGGCCGACCCGGCCCTCGGCAACAGGACGATGCCCCTGAAACAATTCGCGGAGGCCTGGGACAGGATCATCTTTGTGGTATACAGGACCGGCTTTAGGAAACCTGTCCTTGAAGCTGGGCTCAGGGCGCCGGTTTCGGACGTCATCCCCGCGATAAGCCGTGACTTCATGTCCGTGCCGAGGCTGGCGGGGGAATTTTAAAAACGGATAGCGAGGGAATATATCTAAAGAATTCATTGCATTAGATTGCGGGGGGACCAGTCCCCTTGCCGCAGGCAATATCAATAACCGAGGAGGGAAATACATGAGGAGCAATTTCTTGATTGCCTTTCTGATCCTGGTGTTTGTTTTATTGTCCACCGCTTTTGCGGCCGCCCAGGACATACCCGGACTGAAAGGGCTTGGCGCCGAGCCCATGCATGAAAAAGAGATGTCCTGCCTGCGCGGCGGCGCATATTATGTGGACTTCTCGGTAGGCCCGGCCGATATGCAGACAAACGGGAACGTCTCCGGCGCCTATGTGGAGAACATGAACAATAACCAGGGGGTGTATGTTATAGTCCAGGTCCCCGGCTCCAATAATCAGGTGGCGGTTAATCTGGTCCTGAACATAAATATTTACCAGGTGCCGGACCCGTCAAGCCTGGCCGCGCTCTCGGCCCGGTTGCGGTGATTTAATTCCGGCTCGCGCGGACCGTTTTTTTATTTTTTAACAGACTGCTGAAAAACTATTTTCGAGCTTTATGTCCGTCATTCCCGCGAAGGCGGGAATCCAGGTTTTTCAATGACTTATACCAGACGTGGATTCCCCGGTCAAGCCGGGGAATGACGAATTTGGGACTTTTTCAGCAGCCTGTTAATGGATGGCAAGCGTACGCCTGTGGCTTGGGACCAGTCCCCTTGCCACAGGGGCAAGCGGGCGAATAAGATAAAAGGAATTATCAATCACAGAGCCCTGATGTATTTGTTCAAACCGGAATATTTCCGGCGTTTCATTACCAATTTTGAGAGTTCTACAAAAATGTGAACACTTCCGGCACAAATCACGTTTTGTCAATGCCCTCTTTCACCGGGAATCCTTGAAAATCAGGCCCTTACAGAATGGCACGCCTGTTGCATAACCAATCGGCAGAATTCGAAACGGGAGCATCATATGAGGAAATCGGAAATGAAAAACAGGAGGTTTTTGGACCGTCATCCATGTTTCTCTGAGCAGGCGCACAAAAAATTCGGAAGGCTCCATTTGCCCGTCGCGCCTGCCTGCAACATCCAATGCAATTACTGCATCCGCAAATTCGACTGCGTAAATGAGAGCCGCCCCGGCGTGACCAGCAGGGTGCTGGAGCCCCAGGAGGCGATCGAGCGGGTGCGCGTGATAATGGAAAGAAGCAACGGCTTAAGCGTTATCGGAATAGCCGGGCCCGGAGACCCTCTCGCGAACGACTCCACCTTCGAGACCCTGGGGCTTATCCACAGGGAATTCCCAGGCATGCTCCTGTGCGTTTCGACAAACGGATTGTCGCTTCCGGAGCGCCTGAGCGAGCTTGTGGGGTGCGGCGTGCAAAGCATAACCATCACCATAAACGCGGTTACCCTTGAAACCGCGCAGCGGATATATTCTTCCGTCGTCCATAAAGGCAGGAGGCTCAGGGGCAGGGAGGCAGCGGGGATGCTTCTTCGGAGGCAATGGAGAGGCCTCGCCGAAGCGCTCGCGTCCGGGCTGGCCGTCAAGATCAACTCCATATTTATCCCTGGAGTAAACGAAGGCGAGATACGCGAGATCGCCTTCAGGGCCGGCCGCATGGGGTGTACAATAATGAATGTCATGCCGCTTATACCGCAGGCCGGGTTCAGGGATGTTGCGCGCCCCTCATGCGGGATGCTCGCGCGGATGCGCGAGAAATGCGGGCTATACGTGCCGCAGATGACCCACTGCAGGCAGTGCAGGGCCGACGCATTCGGCCTTCTGTCGGAGGACGGGGACATGGAGCTGGAGATGCTCCATTACAGGATTGGAGAGGATTATTGTGAGAATGTCTGAGGGCGGCCTCTCTTCAGCCGAGACAGAGCGGTACCGGAGACAATTGATGCTGTCGGGCTTCACCGCTGAACACCAGGAGAAGCTGAAGCGTTCAACCGCGCTTGTCGCCGGCGTTGGAGGGGTGGGCGGCACAGCGGCGCTGTACCTGGCCGCCGCGGGCATCGGAAAGATCATCATGGTCCATTACGGAAGGCTGACCCGGTCCAATATGAACAGGCAGATACTGATGAGGGATTTCCTGATCGGGGAAAGCAGGGTGGAGCAGGCAAAATATGCGATAGAGGAGATCAACCCCGGCGTGGAAATGGAAACCTGTGATGAACGGCTGTCTCCCGCCCTGGCCGAATCGTTGCTGGAGGGCGCGGACATCGCGCTTTCCGCCCGCCCCAACTTCCGCGAGCGGCGGGTTTTGAATGATTGCTGCGTTAAAAAAAGGGTGCCGGTGATAGAGGGAGCCATGAATGCCATGGAGGGTTACCTGTTTACGGTCATCCCGGGCAGTACCGCCTGCCTGAATTGCCTCTATCCGGAGGACAACCCTGAATGGGAGGAACTGGGTTTCCCCGTGCTTGGCTGCGTTTCGGGAATGCTCGGCTGCCTCATGTCGCTGGAGGCCATAAAGGTCCTCACGGGATTCGGCAAGCCGATGGCGCGGATGCTGAAATTCGACCTGCAGGACATGAGCTTCAGGAAATTTAATATCGTCAGGGACCTTAATTGCACTGTATGCGGGAAGGTTGCCGCATCCACCCCCAAATCCTCCGCCAGCGGTTTCAAATCCGGAAATCTCTGAAAAGCCATTTAACCTGCAATTCCCTGTAGCTTGCTGCAGGGTTTCATAGCGGTTTCTTTCGCGTCATACCGGCAAAGGCGGCAATCGGTGATTTTCTGTAAAAAAGATAACGCCTCCGGGTTCCGGGTCAAACCAGGCCCCGCCCTTTTTGTCATATCCGGAAAAAATTGTTCACAAATTTGAAACACCCGTAAACATTACTGTTTTGTCAATCGAGGGCGCGCTGCCCGCAAGCACGCTTGTTTATTGGTTTTCCAGGGATGGCACGGCCGTTGCTTTACAAGAAGCGGCGGCAGCGCACAAAAACAAGGAGGAAAAAAATGAGACAGATAGCGATTTACGGCAAGGGCGGCATAGGCAAATCCACGACCACGCAGAACACGGTGGCCGGCCTCTCCGAGGCGGGCTACAAGTGCATGATAGTGGGCTGCGATCCGAAGGCAGACGCGACCAGGCTGATCCTTCACAAGAAGGCGCAGAACACGGTGATGGACATGGCCAGGGAAAGGGGCAGCGTGGAGGAGCTGGAGATTGAGGAGGTGCTTCTTGAGGGTTTCAAGGGCATCAAGTGCGCCGAGAGCGGCGGGCCGGAGCCGGGTGTGGGCTGCGCGGGCCGGGGCGTCATCACGGCGATAAACTTCCTGGAGGAAAACGGCGCGTACGCGGATGACCTCGACTTCGTCTTCTATGACGTCCTGGGCGATGTCGTCTGCGGAGGCTTCGCGATGCCCATCCGGGAGGGCAAGGCAAAGGAGATTTACATCGTCACATCGGGCGAGATGATGGCCATGTACGCGGCGAACAATATATCGCGGGGGATACTCAAATACGCCCAGAGCGGCGGCGTGCGGCTTGGAGGGCTTATCTGCAATTCGAGAAAAGTGGACAAGGAATACGAGCTTATCTCCGAGCTTGCAAGGAGGCTGGGCACGCAGATGATCCATTTCGTCCCCAGGGACAACCAGGTCCAGCGGGCGGAGCTGCGAAGGATGACCGTCATAGAGTACTCGCCGGAGCACTCGCAGGCCGATGAATACAGGGCGCTCGCCAAAAAGATGGCGGACAACAGGGACCTTGTAATCCCCACGCCGCTTACCATGGACGAGCTGGAGAGCCTGATGATGGACTTCGGCATTCTTGAAAACGAAAACGCCGCATAAAAAGAAAAATAACGGGATCTTTATCCACAGCAAGGAGGCGCACTTGAGCAGGCCGATAGAAGAGACCCAGAGGCTGATAGACGAAGTAATGGAGGCCTATCCGGAGAAGACAAAAAAGGACAGGGCCAAACACGTAAAGCCGAATGATCCAACCGGCACCTGCGGTACATGCCAGGTGAAATCCAATGTCAAGTCGAGACCGGGCGTAATGACCGTGAGGGGCTGCGCGTTCGCTGGCGCCAAGGGAGTGGTCTGGGGTCCGGTCAAGGACCAGGTGACCATAAGCCACGGCCCGATAGGGTGCGGTCAATACAGTTGGTGGAGCCGCAGAAATTATTATAACGGCGAGACCGGGGTGGACACGTTCGGCGCCATGCACATCACGACGGACTTCCGGGAGAAAGACATTGTTTATGGCGGCGACAAGGGGCTGGCCGAGGCCCTGCGCGAAGTAAAGGAGCTGTTCCCGCTTGCCAGGGGGATAAGCATTCTCTCAGAGTGCCCGGTCGGCCTCATCGGCGACGATATAGAAGCGGTTTCGAGGAAGGCGGCCGGGGAACTGGGCATTCCCATCGTGCCGGTGAGGTGCGAGGGCTTCCGGGGCGTGAGCCAGTCCCTGGGGCACCATATAGCCAACGATACCATAAGGGATTTCATGCTGGGCAAGGGCGATCTCGAAAAAACCACGCCATATGACGTAAACATCATCGGCGACTATAACATCGGCGGCGACGCCTGGTCCTCGCGGAAGATACTTGAGGAGATGGGCTTAAGGGTAGTCGCGCAGTGGACCGGGGATTCGACGGTTAACGAACTGGCCATCGCCCATAAGGCAAAGCTCAATCTCATCCACTGCTACCGTTCCATGAACTACATATGCAGGCACATGGAAGAGGCGTACGGCATACCGTGGGTGGAGTTCAACTTTTTCGGCCCGACCAAGATTTACGAGAGCATCCGCAGGATCGCCTCGCACTTCGATGACAGCATCAGGGAGAAGGCCGAGGCGGTGATCGCCAGGCACAAGCCGCTTATGGACCAGGTGATCGGGGAATACAGGCCGAAGCTGGACGGCAAAAAGGTGATGCTCTATGTTGGCGGGCTCCGGCCGAGGCACACGATAGGCGCTTACGAAGACCTGGGCATGGAGGTCGTCGCCTCCGGGTACGAGTTCGGCCACAGCGACGACTACAAAAGGACGTATCCGGAGATGAAAGAGGGCGCGGTGATAATGGATGACGCCACGCTCTACGAGCTTGAGGAGTTCACGAGGAGACTGAGGCCAGATATGGTGGGCTCCGGCATAAAGGAAAAATACTCCTACCACAAGATGGGCGTGCCGTTCAGGCAGATGCACTCGTGGGACTACTCGGGGCCATATCATGGGTTCGACGGCTTCCCCGTCTTTGCTCGCGACATGGACATGACCGTAAACAGTCCGGTCTGGAGTTTAATACGGAGGAAAAGATGAAGATAAGAGACCATAACGAGCTCTTCTGCGGGCAGGAATACGCCAGGCAGTTTGAAAGTAAGAAGGAGTTCGAAAACCCCTGGCCGGCGGAGAGGATAAAAGAGGTGTCGGACTGGACGAAGACGCAGGAGTACAGGGAAAGGAATTTCGCCAGGAAGCACATAAAGATAAACCCGGCGAAGGCCTGCCAGCCCCTGGGGGCGGTCTTTTGCGCAAGCAGCTTCGAGGGCACCATGCCTTTTGTGCAGGGGGCGCAGGGCTGCGTGGCATATTTCAGAAGCCACCTCTCCAGGCATTTCAAGGAGCCGATGGCGGCCATATCCACCTCGATGACGGAAGACGCCGCGGTGTTCGGGGGCCTCAACAACATGCTCGAAGGGCTTGAAAACGCCTATGCACTCTACAGCCCGAAAATGCTTGCGGTCTGCACGACGTGCATGGCGGAGGTGATCGGCGACGACCTGAATGCTTATATCAGGAAGGCGAAGGACGAAGGCCGCATACCCAGGGAACTGCCGGTGCCGTTTGCCCACACGCCATCTTTTGTGGGCTCGCACCTCACCGGATACGACAACATGCTGAAAGGGATACTGCAAGCCGTAACGGCAGGCAGGAAAGGCGACCCTAACGGGAGGGTAAACCTTATACCGGGCTTCGACACATACACGGCGGACTACAGGGAGCTGGCGCGCATGATGGACGCGATGAACGTCGCGCATACGATACTTGCGGATGCGGGCGGCACATATGACTCGCCCAACACCGGAGAATACAGGCTCTATCCGGGCGGCACCCCGCTTGCGGAGGCGGCCGATTCCGTAAACGCCATGGCCACTATTTCGCTGCAGAAATACTCGGCCGCAAAGGCGCTGGAGTTCATCCGCAAGGAATGGGTACAAAAAACCGCCACTATTACACCCATAGGGATACGAAATACGGACAGGTTCCTGGAAGAGATCAGCTCGATCACCGGCAAACCAATACCGGCGGAACTCGAGGCCGAGCGCGGCCGGGCCGTTGACGCGATGGCGGATTCGCACCCCTATGTCCACGGGAAAAGATTCGCTCTGGTCGGAGACCCCGACCTGCTGCTGGGCCTGATGAGCTTCATCATGGAGATGGGGGGCGAGCCCGTTCACGTCGTGTGCACGAACGGGGACAGGAACTTCGAGGAGGACGCCAATGGACTTCTCTCTTCAAGCCGGTCTGGCGCAAAGGGGAAGGTATACGTCAACCGGGACATGTGGCACCTCCGATCGCTCATGTTCACGGAGCCCGTCGATCTGCTTATCGGCAATTCGTACGCGAAATTCCTCTGGCGGGACACGGGGACGCCTCTTGTAAGGATGGGGTTTCCCCTGTTTGACAGGCATCACCTGCACAGGTATCCGGTAATCGGATACCAGGGGGCCGTCAATATCCTCAACTGGATCGTCAACACGGTGCTGGACGAGATGGACCGCAGGACGATGCGCACGGCGAGCTTCGACGTGATCAGGTAGAAAGGACAAAAGGCAATGTTTGCTGGCATTAACAAGGCGCTCGAAGCCGGCTGCGCCACAGGCGGCAGGGAGAAGCTCTGCAGGTCCAGGGGCGGTGAGTCCTGCGCCTTCGATGGCGCGATGATAGTGCTCCAGCCGGTAGCCGACAGCGTCCATATCGTGCACGGCCCCATCGCCTGCTGCGGCAACTCCTGGGAAAACAGGGGCTCGCTATCGGACAAGGGCGCATTCCATAAAATGGGTTTTACGACCGACATGGACGAATTCGACATCGTCTACGGCGCGGAAGGCAGGCTGTACGACGCCATAATCGAGACGTGCGGCCGCCTGCGCCCCCGCGCCGCCTTCGTTTACTCCACCTGCGTAAGCGGTCTTACGGGCGAGGACATCGAAGCCGTCTGCCGGAAGGCGGAGGAAGCCCTTCGGGCCTGCTCCCCCGGCCTTAAGGTGGTCCCCGTGAATGCGCCCGGCTTCGCGGGGCCTAAAAACCTCGGCAACAGGCTTGCCGGCGAGGCGCTGCTCGATTACGTTATCGGCACGGGAGAGCCGCCCTTCACCACGGATTTCGACATGAATCTCATAGGCGAATACAACGTCGCCGGGGACTTGAGGTTCATAGAGCCGCTGCTTGAGGAGGCGGGCCTTCGCGTGCTATCCAGAATCACCGGCAACTCGGCATTTGACGAGCTTACATACGCGCACAGGGCAAGGCTGAATGTGGTCGTCTGCGGCCGGGCCCTGATAAACGTAGCGAAGGATATGGAAAGGAGATTCGGGATTCCTTTCATCGAGGTCTCGTTCTTCGGGAAAACGGAGACCGCAAAGGCCTTAAGAGCGATTGCCGGCGCCTTTCATGACCGCACCCTTATGGAAGGGGCGGAAGGCGTTATAGCCCGTGAGGAGCTGAAACTCTCCAGGGGGCTGGAAGATTACGGGTTTCTGAAAGGGAAAAAGGCGGTGCTGTATTCGGGAGGGGTGAAGAGCTGGTCCTTCGTCTCAGCGCTCCGGGACCTGGGCATACAAGCGGTGGCCATCGGGACGAAAAAAAGCAGTTATGAGGACGAAAAGAAGATAAAACATCTGCTTGGCCCGGACGCGCCGCTTTACGAAGACACGTCCCCCAAAAACCTTCTGAAGCTCATCCGCGAAAAAAATGCGGACATGCTCATAGCCGGGGGAAGAAACCAGTACCTCGCGGTCAAGGAGGGCATCCCGTTTGTCGATGTCAACCAGGAGAGGCATGTGCCTTATGCCGGCTATGGGGGGCTGGCCAATCTCGCTCGGGAAATAGCGGGCAGCATGAAATTTTATGGCGCGCGGGGATGCGCCGCCCCGCCGTCGCTGACCGCAGGCAGGACGAAGAAGGCCGTGATCAACCCTATAAAGCATAGCCAGTCCGTGGGCGCGGCGATTGCGATGCAGGGGGTGGACCGCGCGCTGCCCGTACTACATGGCGCGCAGGGGTGCTCGTTTCTGGCAAAGGTGCTTCTTACGAGGCATTTCAGGGAGCCCATCGCGCTTGCCTCGACGAAGCTCTTTACCGAAGACGTGGTGATGGGAAGCGAAGAGGTTATGACAGGGGCCGTGCGCAGGTTCATTTCCGCGCAGAACCCGCGGGTCCTGGCGGTACTTTCATCGGGCCTGGCCGAGATCAAAGGCGATGATATAGGGACCTCGCTGTCCAAGGTCATTTCCGATGGCACCGGTGTAATTTATGTCTCCACGCCGGATTTTGAGGGCGGGCTTGAGACCGGTTATGCGAGATGCGTGGAGGCGCTTGTGCGTTTTGGCGCGGAGCGTTTTTATGCGCGAAGCAGGCCATCGCATACGGACCGGGGGGAAGGCAAAGCTGTGAATGTCCTGGCCGACTGGCACCATACGCCTGCGGACTTCAATGAGATAAGGGAGATGATCGAGTCCTTCGGACTGCACCCGGTAATGGTCCCGGACCTCTCGGCGCTGGATGGGAGCAGGCAGGGGATGTCGCCGCTGGCCGCCGGCGGCGTAACGAGTGAAGAGTTAAGCGGGCTGGGGACCGCCGGGTTTACACTGGCCATAGGGCTCCCTATGGAAGGCCCGGCCAGGCTGCTGAAAGACCTCCGCGGGGTGGGATACAGGACCTTCGCCGGCCTCTCCTCGCTTGAGGACGTGGACAGTTTTATGGATACCCTCTCGGAGCTGAGCGGCGGACCGGTCCCGCGGAAATACGAGCGGCAGCGGAGTATCCTGATCGACGGCATGCGCGACGCTCACTCTTATTTTATCGGCAGGAGGGTATGCCTTGCGCTTGAGCCCGGTCATGCCGTCTCCGTATCGAAATGGCTGGATGAAATGGCCGCGCAGGTGGAGCTTGTGGTCGTCCCTCAGATGCCGCATTTCGATGGCTTTGGAAAACATATCCGGGCGAAAAATGCGGCGGCGGGAGACCTCCTGCTGGCTGAAGACGTTTCCGGTATCGACCTGCTTGTCGGAAGCTCGCACGCGAGGCAGACCTCGGAGAGGCTTGGCGCGCCGCTTTTTGAGACGGGATTTCCCGTCTTTGGGAAGATCGGGCATGCATCTAAATTGACGATCGGATATGCCGGCGCGCTTGCCTCGATAAACGAGGCGGCAAATCTGTTGGGGACTGGTCCCATCGGGACTGGTCCCCGGAAGGAGGTTTATTCATGAAGATTGCTTTTGCTACCGCTGACGGCACAAGCGTGGACGAACATTTCGGCAGGGCCGGGCTATTTGCCGTATATGACATAACCCGCGCGTCTTGCGAATTTCTTGAGTTCAGGAGATTTGCCGAAGGGCTGGACACGGAAATAGAGGCCAGCAAGGGCATGGGGCAGATACATGAGGACAAGGTCCAGGCCAAGGTGGACAGGCTCTCGGACTGTCGGATCGTTTATTTTACCGAGATCGGCGGACCGGCTGCGGCCAGGCTTGTAAGGAAAAGGATAATGCCCGTGAAGGTGAAAGGACCGACAGGCATACAGGACGCGCTTATGGAGTTGCAACGGACCATAAACAGATCCATGCCGCCGTGGCTTCGAAGGGCCATGGGGGAAAATGAGACCGCTTAAAGAGAAAAGGAGATGGCGCACATGAAAATGATAAGGGCTTTCATAAGACCCGAAAAGGAGCAGGAGGTGGTGCTGGCGCTCGAGGGCGCGGGGTTTCCATCGCTTACGAAGATGCCGGTGTTTGGAAGGGGCAAGCAGAAAGGGCTTCAGATAGGCCCCGTCCATTATGACGAATTGCCGAAGACCCTTATTATGACGGTAGTGGACGACGAGGACGCGGACAAGGTCATCAGGATAATACAGGACAAGGCGAAGACGGGGTTCATAGGCGATGGGAAGATATTCGTCAGCCAGGTTGAATCGGCTTATACCGTGAGGACCGGGGAGGCCGGATTATGAAGGAGATCACCGCCATAATCAGGCGGGACAAGCTGCCAGAAACCAGGATGGTCCTGGAGGAACTGGGTTATCCGTCGCTGACCATCCAGAGCGTGGATGGACGGGGAAAGCAGAAAGGGGCGCTCTGCGCGGAGATGGACTCCGAAATGCCGGAGAGTTTTTGCGCCGCCGTGAAACTAAAACCCACTCCCTCCGCATATGCCCTTGAGCATACGCTGCCCAAGATCGCCCTCTTTGTGCCGAAGAGGATGCTTACGATGATAGCGCCCGATGACGTGGTGGACAGGATCGTGGAGTCGGTAATAAAGGTGAACCGTACCGGCAGGCACGGGGACGGCAAGGTGTTTGTGTCGCCCCTGGAGGGAGCCCTGCGGGTGAGGACCGGGGAGACGGACGAAGAGGCGATCTCATAGGAGGGAAAATATGCCGGTGGTGAATTACACAAGGGGCGGCAGGCAGTGGCGCCCCAGGTTCATGGAATCCATAGATGCAAACAGGTGCATAGGCTGCGGCCGGTGCTATAAAGTCTGCGGCATGGGCGTTTTGGAACTCATGGAGAAACCTTTCGAGGGGAAGGACGAGTACGGAGACGACATGGGCAACAAGGTGATGTCGGTGGCCAACCCGGCCAACTGCATAGGCTGCGGGGCATGCGAAAGGGTATGCGCCAGGAAATGCCACACTCACGTGGAACTGTAAAAAAGACGTGCTTTGGGGAGATCGTCATCCGGCGGGCCGGAATATCCGACGTGCCTGAAATGTGCGGGCTACTCAAAGAGTTGTTCTCCATGGAATCGGATTTCGAACCGGAACCGGAAAAGCAGGGGAAGGGGCTTGGCGCGCTGATTAATGCCCGCAATTCGGCCCTCGTCCTTGTTGCAGAAAAAGGCGGCCGGGTTCTTGGGATGTGCTCCGTTCAAATATTGATTTCAACGGCTGAAGGCGGCCGGGTGGGGCTGCTTGAAGACCTGGTGGTCCGCAGCGGCGCAAGGGGGGCCGGCATCGGCTCCGCGCTCCTGTCCGAGGCCCTGAAGTGGTGCGCCTTCAAGGGCCTGCTGCGGGTCCAGCTCCTGAGGGACGAATCGAATTCAGCGGCCCTCGGGTTTTATACGAACAGGGGCTGGAGCGGGACGCACCTTGTCTGCATGAGAAAAGGGCTCCGTTACCGTCGCGCCTTTCAGATGCTAAAATGGAAATAGCCGGGATGCTTGACGGAAGAGCCGGTTTTTTGGTGATCGATGATGACAGCGCCAATCTTTGCAGCCATGCTTGTTCTGCTGGGCGCCGTTCTTGTGTTTGTCGCGATTTTACGCGGCAGGAAGATCGGCGGTAGCGTCCCCCCAGGATTGGGCCGCCGGTGGCGCGTTATGATCGCCCTGATGGTCTTTTCCCTCGCCGGTTATCTTTTCATCATTTTTTTTCTTGTGAAGGGGCTGATATTCCCCATTGAACTGATCATGGGGATTGTGTTCCTGGGCGCCGCCTTTCTCGGCCTGACCATGATCAGTCTCTCGCAGGAGACTATCAGCAAAATGCGGTCGGCCGAGGAAGAACTGCTGGTTGCGAACGAGTCCCTGGAGCAGCGGACAAATGAGCTTACAAGCGCAAACGAGCAGCTCCAAAAATCCCTGCTGGACCTTACGAGCGCGGAGGACCGGCTTAAGGGATATTCCGTGGACCTTGAAAGGAAAAACCGGGAACTGGAACAATTTGCCTATCTGGCGTCTCATGACCTCAAATCTCCCGTTATCGCGCTGGCCGCCGACCTTAAGATGCTTGAAAAGCGCAACAGGGAGAAGATGGACCGGGAGTCCGCCGAATTGCTGGAGGGCGCCCTGAACTCCGCCCTGAGGTTGCAGAACCTCATAGCCGACCTTCTGGCATACGCCCGCCTGGGCTCCGCCGCGCATGAGAAAGCCATGGGTTTGATAAATTTGACCGAGATATTGAATGTGGTCCTGGACAGCATCAGGATAGATTGTGAAAGGGCGGGGTGTGCTATTGTCAGGGGTGAGCTGCCAAGGGTAGCGGCCGACCCGACCCAGATGATCCAGCTTTTCCAGAACCTGCTGTCGAACTCGATCAAATTCAGGGGCAAGGAGCCGCCGCGCATCGAAATACGCGCCGTGCGAAGCGGCCTGGACTGGCTTTTTTCAGTCAGGGACAATGGGATCGGAATACCCCCGGAGCATCATGAGAAGATATTCGAGCTGTTCCATCGCGTATCCAAAGGGGAATATGAGGGCACCGGGATAGGGTTATCCATATGCAAGAGGATAGTCGAGAGCCATGGCGGCCGCATCTGGGTGGAATCCGAGCCGGGGAATGGTTCCACGTTTTACTTCACCATTCCGGCCGTCATGGCGGGCGGTCCGGGACAAGCGTGATCGAATATACCGGCCGTGCGATGAAATCCAGGCAACCGGAGGCAAAAGACGCCCCGGTGGGGCCCTGAAACGAGCGGCCAGAAACCGTTTGGGAGAAAGGGAGGAAGGAAAATGCCAAGAGGTGCAGGTTCGGGCGGGGTAGCGGCCGCCAGGGAGAAAAAAGGGAAGACGGCCGCGGATATCTACACATCCATGACGGCCGCGGCTATCGACCGGTTCGGTCCTCCGGAGGTCCTCACGCTGCATACGCTGCCGGTGCAAAAGCCGGGGCCGAACGAGGTGGTCATCGCGCTGCAGGCGGCAGGGGTGGGTTTTTGGGACGCGAAGATACGCGATGGTTCGTGGGCGGGCAAATCGGTGAGATTTCCCCTTGTGCCGGGGGCCGATGGCGCTGGTTTTATTGCGGACAAGGGGTCGCGCGTGCGGCGTTTCCACACTGGCGACCGGGTCTGGGCCGCCCGGTACGAGAACCCGAAAGGCGGGTTCTACGCGGAGTATGTGACGGTGGATGCCGGAGGCGTGGCGCTTGCGCCGGAGCAACTCACCTTGCCGGAGGCGGCCGCGGCCGCGGTGACGGGGCTTACGGCGCTCCAAGGCATCGACGATGTCCTGCACGTGGGCGAGAATGAGACTGTACTGATCTTCGGGGCATCCGGGGCGGTGGGCTCGCTTGCCGTCCAGTTCGCGAAACTGCGGGGCGCCAGGGTAATAGGCACGGCATCCGGCAGCGATGCGGCTGCATTTGTGCAGGGACTGGGCGCCGATGACGTATTTGACGCCAGAAGCCCCGATGCCGCCGGGCAGCTCCGCGCGCTTGCCCCCGACGGACTGGACGCGGTCCTTGCGCTTGCCGGCAGCGATATGCTCGAGCAATGCCTTGACCTTGTCCGCCCGGGGGGCCGGATCGCATATCCAAACGGCGTCGAGCCCGAGCCCGGGAAGCGCCGCCGGATCACCATAAAGGCATACAACGGGGAGGCCGGCTCCGACTGGTTCAGACGGCTGCAACTGGCTGTTGCCGAAGCCGGGCTCAAGGTGCCGATTGCGGCAACTTATCCCCTCGATCAGGCCGCGAAGGCGCATGAACGCCTGGAACAGGGGCACGTCCTCGGGAGAATCGTGCTGCAAATCCGTCCCTGAAGCAGACAACCATAACATGCGCCATCTCAAGAAGGTGGCGCATAACCCGCTAATCCAGCGACTTGCGGAAGCGAAGCACGCTTACCGTCAGCATGACCAGCGCGAGCAGCGCCATAGCGCTCAAATCCGGCCATAGCACCTTCAGCCCCACCCCCTTTAAAAAAACGGCGCGAATGACAACGAGGAAATAACGAAGGGGATTGATGAAAGTGAACCATTGCAGCAGTTTGGGCATGGACGCAATCGGGAAGGCGAAGCCCGAAAGAATGTAGAGAGGGTTGACGAAAAAGAAGTTCAGAGCGAATGCCTGCTGCTGGGTCCGGGAGAACGTGGACAACAGGAGACCCAGGCCGAGCGTCGCCAGCAGGTAAAGAGACGCTTCCAGGAGCATGACCAACGGGTTTCCGATGAAAGGCACATGGAACCAGAAGATGCCGATTGAGCTTACCATCGCGATGTCGCCCAGACCGATGAGGAAATACGGCACAGTCTTTCCGAGTATGAACTCGACCGGCCGGATAGGGCTGACCATGATCTGTTCGAGCGTGCCGGCTTCCCGTTCGCGCACGATGGCAAATGCGGTGAGACTGACTATCTGCAGCAGGGTGAGGGTGCCGATGACGCCCGGGATAAAGAACCAGCGGTCTTCCAGCGCCTCGTTGAACCATGGGTATGTCTGAAGCGCAATCCCGATTTCAGGGGCGGCGACGCTTGTGCGAAAGGAAGCGGCGCGCCCTGCCTGCTC
Organism: Nitrospirota bacterium; assembly: GCA_021825295.1. GTDB lineage: Bacteria > Nitrospirota > Thermodesulfovibrionia > Thermodesulfovibrionales > JdFR-88 > JAJYGJ01. Next base: position 10,584 of record JAKAHV010000031.1, on the reverse strand, counting down.
GGCGGAGAACCGGGAGACGATCTGGCTGATATAGCCCAGCGCGATAAGGGCCGTATTGGAGTTGGTCCCGTCCACAATCACCTGAAGCGGCGCGCTCCTGCCATTTTCCAGGCGGCGTCCGAAACCGGCATGGATGACGACGGCGATTACGGCGGCGCCGTGGTCTATGTCGCGGGTGATGTCGCCCTGGTTTCGGGCGACATCGACGACGTCGAAGCGGGAAGTGGCGACGAAGTGCGATATCAGGCTGCGGCTGGCCCGGCTCCGGTCCAGGTCCAGAACTGCGGTCGATACATGGCTTACCGTGAAAGTGGCCGCGTATCCGAAGACGAGCATCTGGATGATCATGGGGACGATGAGGCGAAACATCGCCCAGCGGTCGCGCCTGAGCTGGACGAACTCTTTTATCAGCATGACCGGCAGGCGTTCGAGCATGGCGCTAATCCAGGCGCTTGTGAAGGGCCCGCGCCGCCAGCCAGATGACGGCCACGGCATAGATTGAGAGGCCAAGAAGCGGCGCCCATAAATCGTAGAGCCCGCTGCCTTTTAGAAAGACCGAACGCAGGATCGTGACATAATACCGGGCATAGACGGCCAGCGAGATGGCGCGGACAAGGGCGGGCATCTGATCGAGCGGAAAGGTAAAGCCCGAAAGCAGGGTCGCCGGCAGCATGGTGACGAGAAGGGCGATCTGGCTTGCCCCGAGCTGGCTGCGGATTCGCGCGGAGATGAGATAACCGATGCCGAGCACGACCACAATGAATAGCGCTGTAGTGGCAAGCAGAGTGCCGATATTGCCCCGGAAAGGCACGCGGAACCAGTAGACGGCGCTGACGAGGCAGAACCCGGCATCGAAAAAGCCGATTGCAAAATACGGCGTGAGCTTGCCAAGCATGACTTCAAGCGGCGTGACAGGCGTCGATATCAGTTGCTCCATGGTCCCACGCTCCCATTCGCGCGAGATGGTCAGAGATGTGAGCTCGGCGCCCACTAGCGAAAGTATCACCGCGACCACACCAGGGATGATGAAGTTGCGGCTTTCCAGGGTCTCGTTGAACCAGGTGCTTGGTTCGAGATCGACCTGGCCTACCAACGACGGCAGGACGCCCTGGGAGGCGGCCCACTGTGCGGCGATCTGCGCGTTGGCCTGCGCCACCGCGCCCTGGGCGTAGCCCAGCGCGACATTGGTAGTGTTGACGTCGGTTGCGTCGAAGACAGCCTGAACGGGCGCGGCGCCCACAGTCGAAAGCCGGCGCGAGAAGTCGGCCGGGATGACGAGGGCGGCGATGCAATCGCCGCGGTCCAGGGCGTAACCAATGCCGGACTGGCGATTGATTGTGTGGCTTATCGAGAACCAGTCCGAAGAGACGAACCTGTCCACGACGGCGCGGCTCTGCTGGCTGTTTTCCTGGTCAAATACGCACAGCGGCACATGCTTGATGTCGAGACTGACGCCATATCCGAGCAAGACCAACTGCATCAGGGGCATCAGGAGGGCAATGGCCAGGCTGCGCGGGTCACGCCAGATTTGCAGCGCCTCCTTGTACGCCATGGCAAACGTCCGCCGGAGATTCATGTCGCGCTCCTCTGTTTCTGCCCGCCGGAGACGAGCTGGACGAAGACGTCTTCCAGGCTTGGTGTCACGCGGCGGGCGGGGCCGGCCTGAATGCCGTGCCTGCCGAGGAAACCAGGCAGATCGGCTGCGCCAAGGCCGCCGCTGCCCAGCACGACATGGAGCTTGTCGCCAAAGATGGCGGCCTCGACCACGCCTGGCGCGCCGGTCAGGACTTTTACCGCGGCCCCGAGCGGCGCGCAGCTTATTTCGAAGAGGTCGCCCCCCAGGCGGCGCGCGCGCAGCTCACTGGGTGTCCCGCTGGCGATGAGTCTGCCGCGGTCGATGAGCGAGATGCGGTTGCAGTACTCCGCCTCGTCCATGTAGTGGGTGGAGACGAGAATGGTGACTTCCTGCGCCGCGAGTTCGTGTATGAGGTCCCAGAAGCGCCGCCTGGCCTCCGGTTCGACTCCCGATGTGGGCTCGTCCAGGAAGAGGATAGGGGGCCGGTGGAGTATCGCGCAGCCAAGCGCCAGGCGCTGCTTCCAGCCTCCGGCAAGCGTGCGCACCAGGGCGTTCTCCCGGCCCTCAAGCCCGGCCATGGAGATGGCAAACCGCATCCGCTCCTCGAAGCTTTGGCGGGGGACCCGGTAGATGCCGCCAAAAAAAAGGAGGTTCTCGCGCACCGTCAGGTCTCCGTAAAGCGAAAATTTCTGCGACATGTAGCCGATATGCTCGCGAACGGCCTCCGGCTGGCGGTCCACATCGAAGCCGGCTACCGAGGCGCGCCCTTCGCTTGGGTGCAGCAGTCCGCACAACATGCGGATGGTGGTCGATTTCCCCGCTCCGTTGGGGCCGATAAAGCCCGCGATTTCGCCCTTTTCGATTCCCAGGTCGAGATGGTCCACGGCCGTAAAGGAGTTGAACCGCTTGGTCAGCCCCTGCGCAAGGACCGCTGGCGCGCCGGCGCTCATGCCATTTCCCCCAGCAGGGCGACAAAGACATCCTCTATCCCGGGCTCGGCCGCCTGGATGACGGCCCCGGTCACGCCACGGCCGGCAAGGAGCAATCGCAACTCCGGGATGCGCCGTGCAGGGTCGTCAACGCGCACATGGAGGCGGTCGCCCATGAGCAGGACGCCGAGCACGCCAGGTTGCCCGGAGACCGCTTCACGAAGCCTGCGTGGGTCGGCTGAGATGATGGCCAGCAGCGCTCCCGGCATCGCCTTCTTGATGCCCGCGGGTGTATCGCAACGGCGGACCTCCCCGTTATGCAGAAGCGCCAGGCGGGAGCAGCGCTCCGCTTCGTCCATGTAGGCCGTGGACAGCAGTATGGTGACTCCGCTTTCCCGCAGGTTATAGAGGATGGCCCAAAAATCCCGCCGGGAGACGGGATCGACCCCGGTGGTGGGCTCATCGAGCAGGAGCACCCGTGGGGTATGGATGAGGGCGCATACGAGGCCGAGTTTCTGTTTCATGCCTCCCGAGAGCTGGCCTGCCATGCGGCGCCGGAACGGCAGCAACCCGGCCGCCTCCAGCAATTCGCCGCTGCGCGCGATACGCTCGCCGCGCGGCACGGAAAATATCTCGCCGTAGAAGAATATATTTTCCGCAACCGTGAGGTCTTCGTAGAGTCCGAAGCGCTGGGGCATGTAGCTTAAGCGCAGCCTGGCTCCCTCGGGGTCGGCGACGGCGTCCACGCCGTCGACAAATATCCTGCCCGCATCCGGGGGCAGCACGCCGGAAAGCATCCGCATGATGGTGGTCTTGCCGGCCCCGTCAGGGCCTACGAGGCCGAATATCTCTCCCCGGTAAACAGCCAGATCGACATCCCGCACCGCCGATACCGGCCCGAAGTTCTTGGTGAGCCCTTCCGCGCGAATGGCTATGTCGTTCATTCCCGCCTCATTTCCGGGCCGGCAGCGATGGGCCCGCCGGTAATAGTGGGCCCGCCGGTAATAGTGGGATTACCGCGTCCGCGGGCATCCCCGGCAGCAGTTCGTGAGTGGGGTTGTAAATATCGATGCGGATTCGATAGACGAGCGTCACCCGCTGGGCGTGGGTCTCGACCGTTTTGGGAGTGAACTCGGCCTGGGAGGAAATGAATCCGATGCGGCCGTGATAGAGCTTTCCGGGATAGGTATCGGTGGTGACGGTCACCGCCTCGCCAAGCCGGACCTGGCCAAGATTTCTCTCGTTCACATAGGCGCGAAGCCAGACATTGTCGAGGTCGTCGAGGGTGAAGATGGCCACTCCCGGCGCGGCCAGCTCGCCCAGTTCCGCCTCCCGCACCGCAAGCACGCCGCTGAAAGGGGCCTTCAGGACGGTATAAGACAGGGTCACCCGGTCAAGGGCAACCTTTGCCCTGGCCGCCTGCAGGCTGGCCCGCGCAAGTCCGACGTTGTCTCTAGCCACGCGCACCTGGGCCTGGTCGCGGGCGAGCGCGGCGGCCGCCTGCTTGGCGGCGGTAGAGGACCGGTCATAATCCAAGCGGGAAACCGCGCCCGCCTTGAGTTGGGCCTTGTCGCGAATGTATTCCCGGCTCTTCTCCGAGAGATCGAACCGGTCATTGGCGACCGTGTTCAGGGCCGCGGCGAGGCTGCTTTGATTCACGGCGATCTGCCTGCGCGCCACCTGGAGGTTGGCGATATCGATCTCCAGTTGCCGCCTGTAGAAGCGGTCGTCGGCCCGCGCCAGCACCGTGCCCGCCCGGACATATTTGCCCTCGTCGAAGGGCAGATAGACAATCGGCGCCTGAATCGCGGTGAAGTTCAGAACGCTCTGATGCGCCTCGATATTGCCGGAGACCATGATTTCCCGCGGCCCGGGGCTGGGGCCGAACAGAAACCGCCTGGCGGGGGCCCAAAGCAGGACCACGGCCGCAATCAGTATGAAGACGATGAGCGCCGTTATGCCAAAACGCGCACGGCGTGTCATGTCCGTCCGGCACCCGGCGCGCGACCCTTCTTTCTTATGTTCCGGCTTTTAGTGTTCCGGCCGGCAAACATTCCGGTTTCACGCACACCTGTACCTTTCGCACTGTCCGCTCGTTTTTTTCCATTGGCTCCAACGTCCAGGCAACGCACCGGCTCCCATCGCGTCATTAATCGCCAAATTGTATCACTTTATACAGGCGCCCTCCACTTTGCCTGACGCGCCGGTTCTCCGGCGTGATTGTGGATGGATTGCGATATCTTGCCCCCGGTATTGACAGCCCGGTCAGCGCACGGGAAAATGATGCAGAAGATTGGTAACTCATGGGATGGAAAATAATCACCGGATTAAACGGGTTGTTGAAGTGTTTTTGTGGATATCCTTGACAGCCGCGTTATACATATTCATAGAGACCTGGAAGGCGCCGCCGCCGGCTCCCGTCCTGGGAGCGGACGTACGGGAATACGGCGCCGATTGCTACGGCGGCTTTGATTCCACAAAGGCCATTCAGGCGGCCGTGGATTCAAGTAGAGACATAACCATTTCCGGCGGCTGCACCTTTCTTGTCAGCTCGCCAATCCGGATAGAAGAAAACCGCCTGATATTCGGGGCCGGCAGGAATGCGGTGATCAAATGGGCCGGCAGTAAGCCGGACGAAATGCAAAGCCCGCTGTTTCTGGTCAAAAGCGGCAGGACGCTGCGGCTTGAGAATATAAAGCTCATCGGACAGGGACATTACGCAATCGGGTTCGTAAAGGATAGGGAGAATGTCACAAAAAAAGTTCTATTGATACCGCATGGCGGCCTGGTGTTAAGCATTAAAATTACCGCGGGATGATTTTTCTTTTTCCAGATGATCGCATGCAAATGATTGGGCATCAATATGAAATCATCGCCTTTTTTTTGCGTTTTCTGTTCAAACCAAAAGCTTTAACCTCCCGTTTTAAAATGGTTTCTTGCTCCGGACTGTTCAAACCGTTCATTGGGACCCAGTTCCATGGCGGTCAATCCACACCCGAATTCCCCGCCGGCAGCCGCGGGACAAAATCAAAACGCTTTCGTTTTCAAAGACCCCTTTCGGGGCGCGGGCTTTTGAAAAAGCCCTGCCTGCCCCATCATAACCCGCCATGCCATGAAATTATCCAATAAACAGTTTATGTAATTGATTTCATAAAAAAATCTCCCGCCGGACCTGTCTGGCGGCCTTTTTCCTTATTACTGAGCCAATAAATCAAGTATGCTGTCCCGGATTTCATGATTTGTCATTTGGACCTGAAAGAATATAGCAGCCGAAAGATTATCGGCCAGGCTCAGCAGTTCCGCTAAGATCGGACAGAACCTGCTTTATCCGGGGCTTCAAAACAGGAAAATTCTTTTTAACAGCAAGCCAGACCTTGTTGAAATCTGTCCCGAAATAAAAATGACTAACCTTGTCCCTCATGCCGGCCATATCACGCCAAGGGACATCTCTGTATTTTTCTCTGATGGAATCAGGGATATTTTTTGTGGCCTCGCCGATTATTTCGAGACACCGGAAAATCTTCGCGGCCCATTGCGCCGATAAATCTTTCGGCCTTCTCCATTGCATCCAGGATATCCTTCACATACAGAGAAATGTCGCGTTTCAAATATAGACTACCTCATCAAGGATTACCTGTTTAAGTTCAGGTCTTATGTCCTCTCTGGGCACGAGATCGACTTTTCTCCCTATTAGATCGGAGATGTAATTTTCTGCTCCGATAAGGTCAAGCAGACTTATAGGCTCGCTGAATTCAACAAGGATGTCTATATCGCTTTCTTTTTTCTGCTCGCCCCTTATATAAGAGCCGAATATCCCGATTTCCGTAATCTTGTACTTTTCTCGTAATATATATCGCTGCCTGTTTAAAATATCTTTTATTTCATCGAGTTCCTTCATGACGTCCTCCTTTTAAGACCAAACCCTTATCTTCTTTTATGATCCCGTCAATCCCTTCATCACCTGTTCTTCCTATGGCCTGTCCAGCATCTTTTCTGGATTCACCATAACCCATCTTGACCAGGAGTTCCACAACCAATCTTTCGAAAAAAGCAGGCGAGCAGGTTTTAACTTGCGTTAAAAGCTCATCCGATAATTCCTGCCTTATTTTTGATATCCATAAACTAATAAATCTTCGGGTGAGCTTTTTTCTTCATTTTTGGGTTCAGGTGAAATTTTTTCTTTCTCTTTCCGGATTTCCCTGAAAGCCATAAATTCAGGATAATGCGAAAGAAAATCTATATTTATTTCTGACAGATTTTGTTTTAAAACTTCTAGGCCACGTTGAGTTATCTTGAAAAAACCTCGCCTGGTGGCATCCAGAAGGCCAGCCTTTTTCATATATGTGCGAGCCCATCCGACTCTATTGTCGAAAATCTGCTGGCCGCTCGGAAGGAGTTCCTTCCTTTCTGCTTCTGACAATTTAAAGGACAGCGCAAGGTTTTCAACCACATCACGAAATGAATGCTCTTGCCCATCCGCAAGAAGCTTGAGGAGCGGCAGCATTATGCTCTGAAAATCAGGTATCGCCATTTTCTATCCTTAATAGCCTCACGATTTTCAATCGTAACCTTCGGAATTATAACAGATTTGGCAAAGCAAGATTCAGGGCGAATCTTGGCATCTGAAGCAGGCTACATACCATGGAGGTTTGAAGGGGTACATAGTACCAGATCTCATCGGGCCTGGGTGTTGCTTTTAGGAAGCAATCCCCACAAAGTTTTGCTTAAAAAATCGATTCTTGGAAAAAGGAGGAGCGTCTGGCGGGCCGCGGATTTTGTCCGGATCCCTTGAACCCCGGAGCGCGGTTGGGCTATTGACAAGAGCCCTGTTACATAAAAAAATAGTCTAAGGGTATACCCGGAGATGAAAAAACATTTGCTGCTGATATGCGGACTTCTTGTTGCCATGACGCTGGCGGGCAATACAATCGGAGCCCAGACAAAAACTCCCGCCAACAGTTGCATTAAATGCCATGGCGATGCGCGGAAAATGAGCGAGCTTGGCTATCCCGAATTCGCCATGGACCCCGAGGCGGTGGAGAGGCAAACCGGCATGCCAGCCTCCTGTGAAATGTGCCATCTTGGCAACCCGTCCGACTGCACTGTTGATGGCGCTCATAAGGGGCTCCTGGGCCTGATAGTGGTCCTGAAAAAAGGGCAGGTCGCGGTCCCGCGAATGGAAATGGGCGGGAAGGACAGGCGGTCAATAAGGAGCCTGAAGCCGCGAGGCTGTTTCGCTGGCAGCGCCCTTTTCCCGAAGACAGAGAAAAATGGAAAACTAGTCCCAGATCCAAAAATAGCCGGCCTGCAGTGGCATGACAAGAACCCGGGCACCATCTCGTTCAATCCCGGCATCGCCCGGATAACGTGCGGCCTCTGCCATCCGGCCGAGGTCAAAAGTTATATGCACAGCACCATGGCGCAGACATCGAACATGCGCCAATATGTGACATGGTTCAGCCCTCCGGGCCCCCACAGTTGCGGCTTATGGACGGCGGGAAAGACCATGCCTGACAACGAACATTTCACGTTGCGCAACATGCGGGAATATAACGCCGTCAGCACCGCCCCGATAAACAGACGGCAGGCATTCGCCAACCAGAGAAACTGCGATACGTGCCATGCCGGATGCCTCGACTGCCACTACACGCCTTTTAACGGGAAGGCCGTGGGCGAAAACGGAAAACCCAACGCCGCCGGGGTCCACACTTTTTCGTTCAGTCCCCCGGTACTGTCATGCATGGGCGGCGGACGGGCGTTGATGTGCCATGCCCCCCTCGAAAGACGCAGAGGGGACGGGTTCATGAAAGGCGCCTTCGCAAGAAAGGCCGTGGCTGACCCTGACGATCCGAATTCCAAAAAATATATTGATACTCCGGATGCCCATTATGCGGCCGGAATAACGTGCGTCGATTGCCACCTCCGGAACCGGAAGACCGGCGGCATGGGGGACCTGATAAGAAATCCGGAGCCGTCCCGGTGCGCGGGATGCCATGAACGGGAGGTTATCGCACACGGCAGGGGTGTCCACAAAAACCTTTCTTGTGAGGCATGCCATACGCCTCTGGTGGCGGGATATGCCTTCAATTTCTGGGCGCCCGGCACCAGGTTTGGCATAAAGACCCCTCTGGACAGGCACCAGTTCTATAATGCAAACGCAATGACCCCAATCCTCATCAGGAATCGGGACGGACAATGGGATCCTTTTCATATAGTCCCCCACATAGCCTCAAACGTAAAAAGAGAAGAGGTCAGGCTTTCGGGACGGCTCATCTTCAGAAGCAGGCCTGATGTGAACATGGAAAGGCATTATCCCTCCAGCGACGCGTTTGCCGTGACTGGCGTGTATGAAAGCGGCGGGGACGAGGGCGCCGTAATGGCCTGGCTGAATGTGGACAGGGTCGCCCATGCGATAACGAAATCGAGGGGCTGCGACAGTTGCCATGGCGCCGGCGGGGCGCAGAGAGTACCCGTGGATTATAAATGGATGTCACATCCCGGGGCAGCTTACAGGGACGTGCTCGACGGCCATTACACCATTGAGGCTGATGGCAAGGGCCTGAGGATTGAGGACATCACAGGCGATGACGGAAAAACTGCTCCAGCGGGTCTTAAGCCGCTGGAGGGCAAATGGGACCTGCACGGGGATTTTTCCATACCGGCAATAAAAGATAAAAAAGAATACGAGAAAAAGAAACGGCGATACGAGCAGATATTGAAAACCGGCGGACAATATCATTTTTAACATGTCCGGCTCAAGTATGCGCCGAAGGGCGGGGTGTCCGGACAAGCCGGAATGACTTCCACACAAAACCCGGTAGAGCTAAAGTTTTTTCCGGAATATGACGAAGTAGAAAGTGGTTTTTTGCCCTTGCGGGCAGGAGGTGGATTTCCGATATCGTGATGTTTTCATGGCAAGATTTAAGGAAAGGCAAATGAAAAATATCCGGGGCGAAAGAGACAGGATTGTTGACATCATAGAAAATGACGGGCTTACCACCCATTTTCAGCCGATATGCCGGGGTGATGGAAAGGTCTTCGGCTACGAGGCGCTTTCAAGGTTCAAAGGATACGCAGGGTTCCCCGGAATTGCCGACCTGTTCACTGCCTCCATCCGGACCGGTACGATTTTGTCCCTGGACATGTATTGCCGGAGAAACGCAATCAGGGAGGCTTCCGGTCTCATAAAAAACTCTGAGGAACACCTGTTCATAAACATCTGCCCTGAAACCCTCTTGTCCCCCGCGCACCGGGGCGGCATCACCGATAATTTTGTGGACCAATGGGGACTGTCCAAGGAAAGGATAATACTTGAGATTACGGAGGAGACCGCCATCAGCAATTATTCACTTTTAAAAAGCGCCGTCTCCTATTACAGGGTGAAGGGTTACCGGATAGCGATAGACGATTTTGGAATCGGGTTCGGCGGACTGAAGATGCTCTCCATAATCAGGCCGGATTACGTGAAGATAGACCGGCATTTTATTCAAAATATCGACAAGGATTTCGTAAATCTTGCCGTGGTGGAGTCAGTGGCCGTCCTATGTCATCGGCTTGATATGAAGGTCATTGCCGAAGGGGTTGAGCGGGCCGAGGAATTCACTTTTGCCGACAGCCTTGGCATAGAGCTTTTCCAGGGCTTTTATATGGGAAGGCCTTCCCCGACGGGAGCCGTCTCCCAAAACAAATTGAACAGGTACTCAACTTCATAATGCACCGATTATTTCTTTCCCGCAAAAAGCTTCCGGCCAAGCCGGGAAAAGATTCTTTTGACGACTTCCGAATCAACAGCAAGCGGCAGCGCCTGTAAACCTTCCAGTTTCGGTCAATCTTCCAAAGCTGATCTTTCAAGAAACGGGCCGCCTCTTTCATGAATGCGGCGCCATCCGTTGTTAATGAAAATTTCATGTCCGTTTAACAGCCGCGTAATATCGCGGGGTTATCCTGTAAGCAAATTTTAAGGGGCTTCAAAAAAGGGCTCTTCAGGGTTTAGTATGGGTTAAAACAGTTTTTCCTGAGGAAGATGGCAGGGGCACAGGGTTGAGAGGGCGGGGAAGGCTGTTATCTCCTCTCCCTTGA